>JBKAGF010000009.1:0-104462 GCA_046290265.1 Roseovarius sp.
CCGCAAGGCGCGGGTTGAAGCGGCGGTCGACGAGGCCGGTGCGGGTGAAATAGCCCCGGTCGGCATCGTCCAGCGTGTCGAGCACCACGTCGACGCCGAAGCCGATCCCGGCCATCGCCGCCGCGGCGAAGCGGCGGGCATTGGCGACCTCGTCCTCGAAGGGTTCGGCCGGACTGGCCTCGGTGGACTTGACGTAAAGCACGGGCGCGGTGCCGGTCTGCCCGGCGAATTCGGCAAGGCGGCGGGCGGTCGTCCAGGGGCACATGCTGCGCGGGATGGTGAACTGCACGCCATCTACGAGGCCGGGATGCGTTGCGATGAAGGCCTGCAGCTCGTCGCATTCCACCAGGGTGAACCCGTGGCTTATCAGATGGTTGAAGCGTGACCCGGTATGTTTCGCCCCGTCCTTGCGATTGACCCGCGACAGGATGAGGCGCAGGCCGGTGTCGGATCTGAGCGCGGCGATGTCCGCGGCGAGATCGCCGATCTCTTCCCAGTTGAGCACCAGTTCCAGCCGGTCGACCAGGGCGGCATGCTCGGTCAGCGCCGTCCGTTCGGCGGCGTCGGGCATGCCGTAGAGATAGACCTGGAAGCGGTGGCCGAGACGCGCCATCAGTTCCATCCGGCGGCGGATGCGCGGGTCGCAGAGATCCTGCACCGGCACGCGCAGGCCGCCGATGCCCATTTCCCACATCGCCATCAGCGGATAGTCGTTGCGCGCCCGCTTGCGGCGGAATTCGTCCACCGCGCCCGAGGGGGCGACGGCCAGTTCCTCGGCCCAGGCGTGGCGCATGTCGACGAAGACATGCGGCAGGGCACCGGTCTTCACATGGGGACGCGGCGCGACGGGCGGCGCGGCCCCCGCCCCCGCCGGCAGCGTCGCGCCGTAGCTTCGGTGATACTGCGCCACATGCCCGTTTTCACGCACGTCCAGCGTCAGGAAGCCCAACTTTGCGGCATCGTTGCGGCCTTTCTGGTCGCCGCCGTCGATGCGGTACATCTCGGAATAGTCGTGCCGGACGAAGCAGGTCGAGGGCGTGACGTAATAGTCCGTCTCTCCGATGCGGTCATACCAGAAATTGTGCACATGGGCGGCAAACAGCGCCTCGGGCCTGTGGCGGCGGATGAGGTCGAGGAACCAGCCGCGCGCCGGTTCCTCGATGTTGTCATAGCTGCCGGGTTCGTCCGGGTCGCTGACATAGGGCGGGTAATGGCTGAAGACGAACATGCGCTCGCCCGCGTGGCGCGCAAGGTAATCCTCGAGCCATGCCGCCTGTTCGGCCTCGGCCGGGTCGCCCGAATTCATCAGCGGCGCGTTGACGACGATGAAATGGACGCCTTCATGCGTGACGGCATAGTGATCCTTGCCGAAATGCTTGCGGTAAAGCGCGATGAACTCGGCATTGACCATTCCGGCGGGCATCCATTTGACCGGCTTGTCGCCGATATCGTGGTTGCCGGGGACAAGATGGACGGGAGACCCGAGATCGGCGGCGATGGCGTGGAAATTCTCTGCCGCGGGCGCGTAGCCGGGCAGTTCGGGCACCGGGTTGACCATGTCGCCCAGATGAATCGTCAGGGCCGGGTCGATCTGGTTGACCTGAGAGAAGACATGCCGCGCGCGCGGGTTGGCCTCGGCATTGGCGGGATAGGGTGAGGCCGAGAAATCCTCTTTCTCGTTCACATGCGTGTCCGACACGATGGCCACGCGAAAGAGACTTTTTCCAATATCTTCCGACATTTACTTTATCCTCCCGAAAACTCTCGCCCCAGAGTTATCATAACATTAGAATGACCGGAAGACTTGTCCTGCCCAACCCCTGTCCTGTCCCGCGCCGGACGTCCCGGGGGACGCGGCCGACAATCGGTTGGACAATCGGGATCACGTCGGCCACTACTCTGGCACGTCAGGGGAAGAGCCGGCATGGAACTCGATCATCTCGTCATCAATACCGGGCTTGAAATGGATGCCGCATGGGGCCTCTTCGAGACGCTCGGCTTTTATCAGACGCCGCGCGGGTATCACTCGCTCGGGTCGATCAACCACCTGATGATGACGAAGGACGCCTATCTGGAACTGGTCGGCGTTCCCACGACAGGCAAGCAGCGCGAGGACGTGCTCAACAGCCCCATCGGGCTGAGCGGGCTGGTGTTCCGCTCCGACGACGCGCAGGCGACATTCGACCGGCTCGACCAGGCCGGGTTCGCCCCGCGCGAACCGATATTGCTGGAACGCCCCGTCACCATCGATGGCGCCGACCAGATGGCGCGGTTTCACAATGTGCGCATGACGTCGGCCGAGTTCCCCGCCGGTCGCGTCTATTTCTGCCAGCACCTGACGCCGGGACTGGTCTGGCGCGAGGAATGGCTGACCCATCCCAACGGGTTCTGCGGCCTGACCGCCATGACCGTAACCGCGCCCGATCCCGCAGACGCGGCGCAGACCTATGCCCGGTTGACGCACGGCGCGGCGGCGCGCGAAAACGATGGCTGGACGGTGAGCGCCCCCGCATTCACGCTGCGCTTCCAGGAGGGGGTCGACGCATTTGCCGATGCCACGCTGGTGTTTGACAGCCTCGAGGAGATCGAGCGGCGGGCGCTGGCCTGCACGGCCGTTGACTGGGACCGGGATGAGGCGGGCGGCGGCGTGCTGACCCTGCCCTCGCTGAAGACAAGGGTGCTGTGCCGGCAGGCCTGACCGTGCAGCGGCCGGTGATGCCGCCCGATCGGGACAGGCGTCAGGGAGCGTAGAGCCGGGAGAAGGCGAGCCGCACGTTGTTCGTCACCTCCTCGAGCCGCCGGGTGATGTGACCGCGCATCTCCTGCGCCGCGCCATCCTCGTCGCCGGCCGCGACCGCCTCGAGAATGCGGGCATGCGGATCGGTGGTGATGGTCTGGGTGCCGTCCCTTTCTCCAAGAAGCTGCAGGTCGATGACGCGGATGTAGTGAATGCGCGCGGCGGCATTGTCGAGCAGGCGCACCAGTTCGGCGTTGCGCGACAAGAGCGCCAGCCTGCGGTGAAATTCCTCGTCCAGGCGGACCAGTTCCACCGGCGACACGCCACCGGTATAGCGGGTTTCGGACTGCCTGAGAAAGTCGCGCAGCTGGGCAACGCCGTCCTTGTCGGCACGGCGGGCGGCAAGGCGGGCGGCCTCGGACTCGATCGCGGAGCGGGCCTCGTAGAGGTCCAGCATCTCGGCCGGGTTGAGCGACCGGCAGTGAAAGCCCTGCCCCCGACGAAACGTCAGGAAGCCTTCCGCGGTCAGGCGGTTCAGCGCCTCGCGCAGGGGCGTGCGGCTGATCGCCAGCTGAACGGAGATCGCGCTTTCGTTCAGGCGCTCGTCCGGCTTGAACTCGAAGCTGGCCGCCATTTCCTTGAGTCTGCGATAGGCCCGATCGACCGCGCCTGCATCTTCCGTCATTCATCCACCCTTAACATCGGAACTTCCGGGCCGTTTTCCTCAGGTTAGACTCTGGCCGGAAAAAAGCAATTGATTTGCACACATTTCTGAATATGGTGCTGTATACAGTTTTGCAGACATCAGTATGCGTGGCAGGGAGACGGCATGAGCAATTCGATGACAGGCGCGCAGGCGATGGTACGGAGCCTGGAGGCACATGGCGTTCGCCATATCTTCGGGCTGTGCGGAGATACGACGCTGCCCTTCTACGACGCGATGCTTCAGCTCGACCATCCGATCGAACACGTCCTGACCCGCGACGAGCGCAGCGCGACCTACATGGCCGACGCCTATTCGCGGGTCACGGGGCGCGTGGGCGTCTGCGAAGGGCCGTCGGGCGGCGGTGCCACCTACATCCTGCCCGGCCTGATCGAGGCCAGCGAAAGTTCCTATGCCGTGCTGGGGATCACCACGGACGTGTCGGTGGCCAGCTATGGCCGCTATCCGCTGACCGAGGTGGACCAGGAGGCGCTGATGCGCCCGCTGACCAAGTGGAATACCGTGATCAAGCGCGCCGATCACATCCCGCGCATGGTGCGCCAGGCGTTCCGCGCGATGACCACCGGGCGTTCCGGCGCGGCACATCTGGGGCTGCCCTACGACATTCAATATGACGATGTCCCGGTCGACGATGTCTGGGCCGATCCGCAACTGGCCAGCTACCCGGCCTATCGCACCGGCCCCGAACAGGGCGCGGTCGAGGCGGCGCTGGACGCGATCCTGTCGGCCAAGTCGCCGCTGATCGTCTGCGGCGGCGGCGTGGTGATCTCGGGCGGGATGGAAGAGCTGGACCGCCTTGCGACGCGGCTCGACATCGCCGTGGCCACGTCGATCTCCGGCCAGGGGAGCCTGGCCGAGACGCATCCCAACTGCCTGGGCGTGGTGGGCAGCAACGGCGGAACCGACGAGACCTGGGAAGCGATGGCCAATGCCGATCTGGTCGTTTTCATGGGCTGCCGCGCCGGGTCCACCACAACGTCGCGGTGGGAGGCCCCCAAGCCCGGTACGCGCGTCGTGCATTGCGATGTCGATCCGATGGTCATCGGGGCCGTCCTGCCCACGGAGGTTGGCGTCGTGGGTGACCTGCGCATGACCCTTGCCGCGATGAACGCCGAGCTGGACCGCCGGGGCCAGGGCACCGACACATTCGGCGGCGCCGCGGCGATTGCCGACATTCACAAGCGCAAGTTCGACAAGTTCCGCGCGCTGGCCCGGTCCGACGAGGCGCCGATCAAGCCCGAGCGCGTGATCGCGACATTGCAGAACGTGCTGCCCGAGGATGCGACAGTCGTGTCGGACCCCGGCACGTCCTGCCCCTATTTCTCGTCCTATTACCAACTGCCGAAACCGGGCCGCCATTTCATCACCAACCGGGCGCATGGCGCCCTGGGCTATGCCCTCTCGGCCTCGCTGGGCGCGTGGTTCGGCCGGCCCACCTCCAAGGTCGTGGGGCTGATGGGCGACGGGTCGTTCGGGTTTACCTGCGGCGAACTGGAAACCGTGACGCGCTGCCGTGCGCCGATCACCTATATCGTGTTCTCCAACGCCAATTTCGGCTGGATCAAGGCCAGCCAGCATGACGATTGCGGCGCGCGGTACTACAATGTGGATTTCAACCGGGTCGATCAGGCCGCCGTGGCCGCAGCCTATGGGGTGAAGTCGTGGCGGGTCGAGGACCCCGCGAAACTGGAAACCGTCCTGCGCGAGGCCATCGCGCATGACGGACCGACGCTGGTCGACGTCGTCTGCCAGCCACTGGAAGAAGCCAAGGCGCCCGTCCGTCGCTGGATGGGATGACCGGGGTGTATCCCGGCGCCGCGCCGGGGCATGAACGATAACCAAACAGGGAGATCAAGGATGCTCAAATTCACTCGCAGAACAGCCGCGCTGGCGGCACTGGCCCTCGCGATGCCGCTTGGCGGCGCCGTGGCGCAGGACTATCCCAGCAAGGACCTTACGCATATCATGCCATGGAGCGCCGGCGGTGGCACGGATACCGTCATGCGGACCTTCATGAACTTTGCCGAGCAGTCGCTGGGCGTGGGCATCAACACCCAGAACATCACCGGCGCGCAAAGCGGCGTTGGCACCCTGCGCCTGATGAAGGCGCGGCCCGACGGCTATACCATCGGGTCGCTGACCTGGGACAGCGTCATCACCGTCCCGTATTATGACCTCGTGCCGGGCTACGACACCGAACAGCTGGAATATCTCGGCTCGGTCACGGTGCACCCCACGGTGCTGGCGGTCAGCGCGGACTCGCCCTACGAGACGCTGGAAGATTTCGTCGCGGCCGCCAAGGAGGCGCCCGGCAGCCTGTCGATCTCGAATGTCGGAAGTGGCGGCGTATGGCACCTGCCCGCGCTGACCTGGCCGACGCGACAGGGATCGAGGTGAACCACGTCCCCTACCCCGACGGCTCGGGTCCTCAGCGCGAGGCGCTTTTGTCGGGCGAGACCGACGCGGCATCGCTGAGCGCATCGGCGGTCTATGATGCGGTGCAGTCGGGCCAGGCCCGCGTGCTGGGCGTCATGGGCACCGAACGCAGCGAATTCCTGCCCGACGTGCCGACGATGACCGAACTGGGCTATGACGTGGTCTGGGGCAGCTTCCGCCTGATCGCGGCCCCCAAGGGGATCGACGCGGCGCAGAAGGACGTGCTTGAAAAGGGCTTTGCCGCGGTATTCGAGATGCCCGAATTCCAGGCCAAGGCCGAGGAAACGGCGATGGGCGCGGTCTACATGAACGGCGAGGAAACCACGGCCTATGTCAAGGCCTCGCAGCAAAAGGCCTTTGCCCTTATCGACAATCTGGTCGAGCAGGGTATCCTGGAGAAATAGGATCACGGGCGGGGCGCCGGGACCACCTGCGCCCCGCCATGTTCACCGCGCAAGGGATGCCCCGCTCGCATGACTGGAACCTACCGCCCGAACGGACAGGCGCTTTTCGCACTGGTGCTGCTGGTGCTGACATCCGTCTATGCCAGCCAGATCTTCAAGCTGGGGATGCCCTTTGAAAACGGGGTGGAACCCGGCGCATCGTTCCTGCCCATCGTTCTGAGCGGGATCATGTATGTGGGCGCGCTGCGCATTCTGATCGGTGAATTGCGGCGCGGACGGGCCGCGGCCGCGCCGGCCGTCCGGTCGGATACCGTGCCCGCCGTGACCGTACTGGGCCCGCTGATCGTGATCGCGGCGACCGCGATTTTCGCCTATGGGCTGGAACGTGTCGGATATTTCACCGCCGCGGGATGCTACACCTTCGCGGTCGCGCTTTACTTCAACTACGAGGACAGCGGCCGGCCCCTGCATGCGCTGATCCTGTCGGCCGTCACGGCGCTGGCTGTCACGCTGTTCGGCTGGGCGTTCTTCGTCTGGCTCTTTGAACTGACCCTGCCCGTCTGGAACCTTTAGATCATGCTGGACCTTGCAAGCGGCTTTTCGACGCTGTTCACGCCCTGGCCCTTCGCCTACCTGGTGGGCGGGTTTCTTCTGGGGCTGGTGTTCGGCGCCATTCCCGGCCTGACGGCGACGCTGGCCATCGCGCTGCTGCTGCCCTTCACCTTCGGGATGGAGGTGGCCAATGCGCTGATCATGGTCATGGGCATCTACATGGCAGGGATCTATGCCGGGTCGATCACCGGGATCACGCTGAACATCCCCGGCGCGCCATCGGGCGCGATCACCAGCATCGACGGCCACGCATTGATGAAAAAGGGGCATGGCGCGCAGGCGCTCAGCCTTGATGCGTTCGCCTCGTCGGTCGGGGGCATGATCGGGGCGCTGGTTTTGATGCTGCTGGCCCAGCCGATCAGCCAGCTGGCGCTGCTCTTCCGCACGCCCGAGAAATTCTCGCTGGTGCTGCTGGCGGTCGTGACCGTGACCATCGTGTCGCGCGGGTCGCTCTGGCGGGCGACCATCGCGATGACGCTGGGCCTGATGATCTCGACCGTCGGGATCGACCCGATGGTGCCCAAGGGGCGCTTCGATTTCGGCAGCTATCACCTTGTCGAAGGGATCGGCCTGCTGCCCGCCGTGATCGGCCTCTTTGCCATTTGCGAGCTTCTGGTGCAGGCGGCCACCCCCGCACGCAACGCCATGGGCGTGGCGGTGGCCGAATTGCCGCGCCTGCGGCACCGCGATTTCATCCCCGATTTCCGCATCATCCGAGAGATCGGCGCGTTCCTTTACGTGAAAAGCTCGGTCATCGGGGTGCTGATCGGGATGCTGCCCGGTGGCGGGGCCGCCATGGCGTCCTTCATCGCCTATGCCGAGGCCAAGCGCACCGCCAAGCATCCCGACGCCTTCGGACAGGGCTCGCACGAGGGGCTGGCGGCATCGGAATCGGCCAACAATGCCATGTGCGGCGGCGCGATCATCCCCCTGCTCACGATGGGCATTCCCGGTGACGCGGTCACGGCGATCATTTTCGGCGTGCTGCTGATTCACGGCCTGGTGCCCGGCCCCGGCCTTCTGGTCGATCACACGGCCACCATCGCGCCGATGTTCGCGGCGCTCTTCGTGGCCTCGGGTTTCGTCATGGTGTCGGTCCTGATCTTCGGCCCGTTCTACCTGCGGCTGGCGCGGATCAATCGCGGCGTTCTTTATGCCTTCATCGCGCTTGTTTCGATGGCCGCACTGGCCTCGCCTGGGTCCAGATGTGGATCCCTGGTATCGCGTCTTCGCCTTTGCGCTGCGCCGGTTCGACTATCCGGTGGTTCCGATGCTGATGGGGGTGATCCTCGGCCCCTACCTGGAAGAGTTCCTGCGCCGCTCGCTGATCGTGTCCAAGGGGGATCCGACGATCTTTCTGACCAGCCCGTTCAGCCTGCTGTTCCTGGTGCTGACCCTGGTCTACGTCTGGCTGTTGCGGCTGCGGCCCTCGGCCAGGGCAAGCGACACGCCCTGACTAGGCAGGCAGATTTTGCCCGGCCGGGTTTCGCGCTTGCGAAGGCCCGGGCCTGATGACGCGCTGCGCTGCCCGACACTGGCCAATATGACACGCTTTCAATGACTTGCATCGAAGCGGGTGCAAGGCCTGTCCGCGAGGGCAGCCGCGCCGGGGCAAGGACCGGACCGGCAACGCTGCCATGCGGCGTAAATTCATGGCGCCTTGGCTGAAACCTTTCCCGCCCCGTTACGTATCTCAATGGTCGGGAAGGTGGCGCAGGCGCATTTGGCATCTGTATCGGTCGTGCCCGAAACAAGATCAAACCCAACAGTGAGGACTTAAAGAATGGCGACTTTTACAGTAACCACATTGGCTGACGTGGATCCGTCAGGCACCGAACTGACCCTGCGCGAAGCCATCGCCATGATGGACGACACCGCAGGCGGCGACAGGATTGAATTCGCGGAAGGTCTCAGCGGCACGATCACCCTGACCCAGGGGGCGCTTTCGCTGAACGCGTCGGGGTACAACGTGATCGACGGCGACATCGACGATGACGGCGTGTCCGACATCACGGTGTCGGGCAATGGCCTGTCCGGCGTGTTCGAGGCGACGGCGGGACGGACCACCATCGACAGCGTCACCATTACCGGCGGCGTGGCGGAAAGCGGCGCGGGCGTGAATGTCGGCGACGCGGCCTTCGTGCGGCTGCTGAACGCCACCGTGACGGGCAACACGGCAACCGGCGACGCGGCCGATCAGGGCGGCGGCGGTGTATATTCCACCGGTTCGCTGGAAATCGCGCGCTCTACCGTCAGCGACAACGACGCGACCGGTGCGGCGGGGTCCGGTGGCAACATCTTTGCGGCGTCCGGGGATGCGAACATCCGCTGGACCATGATTGAGAACGGCACCGCCAGCCGGGCCGGCGGCGGGATCGAGGTGGGCGATGCCACCGTGACGATCATGGCCAGTGGCGTGAACGGAAACGCCACCGGGCCTGCCCCCGGCAATGGCGGTGGTCTGCATGTGACGGGTGCAGCGAGTGTCGAGGTGATCGGCGGCACGTTCCTGAACAACACCGCCAGCTCCGAAGGGGGCGGATTGTGGAACAGCGCGACCGGCACGATGACCGTCACCGGCACCAATGTCAGCCTGAACACCGCGTCCGGCGATGCGGCCGACAATGGCGGCGGCGGGATCTTCAACAATGGCGGCACGATGGTCATCAGCGACGCGCGCCTGACGCGCAACGATGCCGACGGCGCTGCGGGTTCGGGCGGCAACCTGTTTTCGGTGGCCGGAAGCGTGTCCGTCGAGGACACCCAGATCTCGGGCGGCAGCGCGTCGCGCGCGGGCGGCGGGGTCGAGATCATCGACGGCGACCTTGCGATCACCGGCAGCACCATGACCAACAACCGGACCGGCGATGCGCCCGGCAACGGCGGCGCACTGCATGTGACCGGCACGAATGGCACGACGGTCCTGATCGACAACACAATGGTCACGAACAACTTCGCCAGCTCCGAAGGCGGCGGATTGTGGAACAATGCCGGCTCCACCCTGACGGTCACCGACAGCACCATCAGCGGGAACGTCGCTGCGGGTGCGGCGGCCGACAATGGCGGCGGCGGCGTGTTCAACAACGGCGGCACCCTGGACGTGGCACGGACGACGATCAGCGAAAACTCCGCCACGGGGGCCTCGGGTTCGGGCGGTGGCATCTTCAGCACCGCGGGGGCTGTCACGGTCAGCAACACCGAGATTTCGGACAACGACGCCAGCCGCGCCGGTGGCGGGATCGAGGTGATCACCGGCACGGTCGATCTGACACGTGTCCAGCTGACGGATAACAGCACCGGGCCGGCACCGGGCAATGGCGGCGGCCTGCACGTGACGGCTGACGCGACAGTGACGGTGAGCTTGGGCGCCGTGACCGGCAACACGGCCACCGCCGAGGGCGGCGGGCTGTGGAATTCGGCCACCGGCACCCTGATCGTGGACGGCACCAACATCAGCAACAACAGCGCCTTCGGCGACGCGGCGATGGAACAGGGCGGCGGCGGCGTCTTCAGCAACGGCGGCGATGTGGTCATGACCGATATCACCCTTTCGGGCAACATGGCCGATCTCGGGCAAGGTGTGCTGGGCGTCGATGGCGCGTCGGTGTCCTATTCCGGTCCGCGGATCTTTGACACGGGTGTGGTCATCAATGCCGATGGCAGCACCTTCTTCGGTGGACGCAATGCCGACGTTCTGATCGGTGGCAGCGGCGATGACCTTCTGCTCGGCGATCTGCGCAGCGACCGGATCTATGGCCGCATCGGCGACGACCAGCTGGAAGGCGGCATCGGTGCCGATGCGCTGTACGGCAACCAGGGCGCCGACACGCTGACCGGCGGATCGACGGATACCGACCGGTTCATCTATTTCAACATCGCGGATTCCGGGACCGGCATGGGCAACCGTGACGTGATCACCGATTTCGTCAGCGGTGTGGACCGGATCGAACTGGGCCGTATCGATGCAGATACCACGCTCGGCGGCAACAATGCGTTCGACTTCGTCGGGACGGCCGCGTTCTCGATGACAGCAGGCGAACTGCGCTATGGCGACGAAGGCGGCAACACGATCCTGCAGGCGGATGTCGATGGCGACGGCGTGGCCGATTTCGAGATCGAACTGACCGGAATGACGGACCTTCAGGCCAGCGACTTCCTGCTCTGACCGCATTCCCGATGATTGCAACGGCCCGCCTTCCGAAGGCGGGCCGTCTGCGTTCAGACCGACGCGCCAGGAATGCACCGCAAATGGCGTGTGGGTTTTCGGCAGCCCTGAGTGCCGGGTCCGGTCGGAACGGACAAGGAAAACGACACAGCGCCGCGCCTCGCCCCCGCGAATTTCTGGCGACGCAGATCCGTGGCTTGTTGCTTTTATGTGAAATGGCGGTCCCGACAGGATTCGAACCTGTGACCTCTTGCTTCGGAGGCAAGCACTCTATCCAGCTGAGCTACGGGACCAATTTGCGCCGCTTCTAGCTTGTCCTCCGGGCGGGCGCAACAAGAGAGTGGCCCCCCGTTCGCCCGCCGCGACACGAGGCCGTGCGCGATGCCGGAATGAGGGGAGAATACCCGCCTTGATGCGCGGGCATGCGGCGCCCCGGCCCAACCAACGGTCGGGCCGGGGCCGGCTGTCAGGGGCGTCCGCCCTGCTGGCCCCCACCGGAATTGCCGCCACCACCCGATTGCGGCTGGCCGGGAACGCGCGGTGTTTGCGGCGTCCGCTGCGGATCGTCATAAGGCAGGCAGGGCGTGCCCGACGCTCCAGCCGTCTGCTGGCCGCCGCCGGGGCAGCCGCCGCCGCCGTCCGGACCGGGGCTGTCATACTTGGTCATGACCGGATCTGCGGTGATCTGCGCGCGCGACGGGGTGTCGGCGGTCTGCGTGCATCCGGCAAGAACGGCCCCTGCGAGGGCGATGAAAACTGTGCTGCGAAACGTGAACATTCTGATCTCCTTGGTGTCCGGCCATGGGTCGCGCCAGGAGGTCGATCGGTTCAGATTTTTTCAACAGGTCCAAAGCGAAAGCGGCGTTTCCGTGGACCGCCAATGCATTTTACGCCGCGGCTGGCGGTCACGCTCGGCGGAACAGAGCCAAGCCAGGCGCGGGACGCCGGTGACCGGCCCTTGCCGGCCGCGGCCCTCAGGCGAAAAGCTCGTGCGCCAGTTCCAAGGCATCGATGAGCGCGTCCACCTCGGCCTCGGTATTGTAGAGACCGAATGACGCGCGGCAGGTGGCGGTCAGACCAATATGGTCCATCAACGGGCCGGCACAGTGATGTCCCGCCCGCACCGCGACGCCCTTCTTGTCAAGGATGGTCGAGATGTCATGCGCATGCGCCGCACCGTCCAGCGTGAAGGAAAAGATGGCGCCCTTGTCCGGCGTCTGCCCCTGCACCTGCAGCCAGTTCAGCCCGCCCAGCCGATCGACGGCATAATCCCGCAGCCGGTTCTCGTAGGCGGCGATGTTTTCCATCCCAAGCCCCATCATGTATTCCAGCGCCACGCCCAGCCCGATGGTCTGGACGATGCCGGGGGTGCCGGCCTCGAACTTCATCGGCGGGTCGGCATAGCTGACCGCGTCCTTGCTGACCTCGCGGATCATGTCGCCGCCACCCATGAAGGGACGCATCTCGGCCAGCCGCTCTTTGCGCACGAAGATCGCGCCAGAGCCGGAGGGACCATAGAGCTTGTGGCCGGTGATGGCATAGAAATCCACGCCCAGCTCGTCGAGGTTGACCGGCATGTGCACCGCCGCCTGGCTGCCGTCGACCAGCACCGGCACGCCCCTGGCATGGGCCGCGTCGGTGATCGTCTTGATATCGACCTTTGTGCCCAGCACGTTCGACAGATGCGTGATCGCCACCAGCTTGGTCCTGGGGCCGATGGCATCGATCACCTTCTGCGGGTCCAATGCGCCGATACTGTCCGTGTCGACCCATTTCAGCGCCACCCCCTGGCGTTCGCGCAGGAAATGCCAGGGCACGATGTTGGCGTGATGCTCCATCACCGAAAGCACGATCTCGTCGCCTGCCTGCATCCGGGGCATGGCCCAGCCATAGGCGACCATGTTGATCCCCTCGGTGGTGCCGGAATTCAGAACGATCTGGTC
The DNA here is from genome assembly GCA_046290265.1 of Roseovarius sp. GTDB lineage: Bacteria > Pseudomonadota > Alphaproteobacteria > Rhodobacterales > Rhodobacteraceae > Roseovarius. Next base: position 13,022 of record JBKAGF010000009.1, read on the forward strand.
CTCGTCGGCCACGCCCAGGAACCGCGCGATGATGCCGCGTACGCCTTCGTACTTCTCGGTCGCGAGGTTCGAAAGGAAATGCAGCCCGCGATGCACGTTGGCGTATTCGTGGCTGTAGGCCGTGGTGATCGCGTCGATCACCACCTGCGGCTTCTGCGCGCTGGCGCCGTTGTCCAGATAGACCAGCGGCTTGCCGTTCACCTCGCGCGCAAGGATCGGAAAGTCGCGACGGATCTCTTCGATATCGTACATGTCAGATTGCTCCTGTCAGTCCAGCGCCCACGCCGCCGATGACGCCCATCAGGATCGACAGGCCGATCAGCACGCCGAAGACCGAGATGACCATCACGCCGAACGCCTTCAGCGGGCTGTCGAATTCATGCGCCACGTCCAGCGCGTTGGACACGGCCCAGATCCACCACACGAAGAAAACCAGCAGACCCAGCGAGGACAGGAACGGGATGATCATGCCCAGTATCGTGAAACTCGCCACCAGAACGAAACTGACCGCCTGCAACAACGTCACCACCGCCAGAACATCCGGCAGTTCGCCCCGCCCGCCAAGGGCCCGGCCGACCCAGAACAGCATGAAGACCGACAGGACCGCCCTGCCCCATTGCATCGCGGCAAAGATCAGCGGTGAACTGTAGACCGGCGACGCCTCGACCAGCCGGCCAAGTTCGCCCGGCGGCATGGGCGCCGCCTGAACCAGCGCGGCCACCACGGCGGAGGTCACGACCGAGATCAGGGACAGCGCGATCCACAGCGCCTGCGCGGGCAGCCGTAGCGACAACATCCGCGCCGCCCCGTCGCGCGGCTGTCTGATCGTGGTCAGAAAAAGCGGTTTCAGCACGCTTGCAGTCATTTCGGCACCTGTACCGCCTCGCGCAGGTCCGAGAACCAGACCCACAGGAACACCACCAGCCAGATCGCCCCCACGGCGGTCAGGCCCGCACCGGGTCCGACGAACCCGGCAACCAGCCCGTGAAGCAGCTTGACCGGGCTGGCCACCAGCCAGGCCCAGAACAGCGCCAGCCGCCCGGCATATCCGGACGCGGCCGTGCCGAAACCCCGCAGGACGAACCCGCTCAGCGTGCCGATGGCATAAAAGATCAGCGGCGCGATGAAGATCCACGCCAGCAGCGACCCGCCCAGAAGCGGGTTCAGTTCCTCTTCGGCCAGATGCGCCTCGCGCGCCAGGCGCGGCCATTCCGAAATGAAGAAGATCGCGCAGCCGGCCATCAGGATGGCCAGCGCGCGCCCTTCATTCGCGCCCATCGCCAGCAGGCGACGGAACACCGTGCGCGGGCCGCGATAGGCGGCCACGATATCGGTGGTGACCGGCATCAGCCGCGCCGCCGCACCAGCCAGCCTTCAAGGCGTTCGACGATCCCGTCGCGCAGGCCCTCGTCCTCGATCTCTTCCACCGCCTCGGCCAAAAAGGCCAGCGTCAGAAGGTCGGTCGCGATGGGCCTGGGCACGCCGCGCGCGCGCAGGTAAAACAGCGCCTCTTCGTCGATCGCGCCCGAGGTCGAACCGTGCGAGCACGCCACGTCGTCGGCATAGATCTCAAGCTCCGGCTTGGCCAGGAACTGGCTGTCCCCATCCAGAAGCAGCGACTGGCTGATCTGGTAGCCGTCGGTCTTCTGCGCGCCTTCCTTCACCAGGATCTTGCCCTGAAAGACGCCGGTGGCGCCGTTGCGCAGGACCTTCTTGAACACCTGCCGGCTTTCGCAATTCTCGGCATCATGGGTGATGAAGACGGTGTCGTCATGGTGAAAATCACCGTCGCCCACGCAGGCCCCCGCAACATGCGCGATGGCATCGTCGCCGGTCAGCTCGATCACGCATTCATTGCGCGTCAGCACGCCATTGGCGGTCATGGTGAAGGATTTGAACGCGCTTTCCCGTCCCAGCCGCGCAAAGACATGCGTGACGGCCCGGCGCTCGTGGTCGCGGCCCTGGGTGCGGACATGGTGGAACGCGGCGGTGTCGGCCACATCGACCTCGATCACCTTGTCGAACCGCGCGGCGGCGGGGCCGTTTTCCAGCACGGTCAGTTCGGCGCCCGCGTCCAGCTTGATCACGTGGTGCAGGATCGCGTCGGAACTCTCTGATTCGTGGTGATAAATCAGGTTGATCGGCTTCGACGCCTTGCCCGTGACGTGAATCAGCACGCCATCGGTGGCGGCCGCGGTGTTGAGCGTCGCCAAAGGCCGTGCCACCGGCGTCTGGCCATTGGTTTCCAGCGCGCCGTAAAGGTCCTTGGCCCAGTGGATATCGGCCTTCCCGGCCTCGGCCAGGCGGTCGATCTTCACACCTTCCAGGCTCAGGTCGTCGCTGGCATCCGCGTCGAACACACCGTCGCGGAAGACGATCTTCAGCCGCTCGACATCGTCGAACATCTCGGTCTCGTCGCTGTCGAACACGGCGGCCTTCGGCGCCTCGGCGGCGACCAGCGTGTCGGGACGGGTGAACTTCCAGTACTCATCCCGTGCGTGCGGCAGGCCCGCGGCCCGCAGCCGCGCCAGCGCATCCTCGCGCGGCGCTTTCGTCCAGCCCGACGCCTCGGGCAGGCTCAGCGCGGCAAGGCGCGCCTCGGTGGCGTCCTGTTTCGCTTGGGGCAAGGCCATTTACGCCACCTCCGCCTTGATGTCGGCATACCCGTTTTCCTCGACCTCGAGCGCCAGTTCCGGGCCGCCGGTCTTGATGATGCGGCCATCGGCCATGATGTGAACCACGTCGGGTTTGATGTGGTCCAGAAGGCGCTGGTAGTGGGTGATCACCAGGAACCCGCGGCCCGCGTCGCGCAGCGCGTTCACGCCCTGCGACACCAGCTTCATCGCGTCCACGTCGAGGCCGGAATCCGTCTCGTCGAGGATGCACATTTTCGGTTCAAGAACAGCCATTTGCAGGATCTCGTTGCGCTTCTTCTCACCGCCCGAGAAGCCCACGTTCACGGGCCGCTTCAGCATGTCGTTGCTCATCTCCAGCGTGGCGGCCTTCTCGCGCACCAGCTTCAGGAAATCCGCCGCGCTGATCTCGTCCTCGCCCCGCGCCTTGCGCTGCGCATTCAGCGCGGTGCGCATGAAGGTCATGTTGCCCACGCCGGGAATCTCGACCGGGTACTGGAACGCCAGGAACAGCCCCGCCGCGGCGCGCTCTTCAGGCTCCATGTCCAGGATGTCCCGACCTTCCAGCGTGGCCGTCCCGCCCGTGACCTCATAGCCGTCACGCCCCGACAGAACATAGCTCAGCGTCGACTTGCCAGAGCCGTTCGGCCCCATGATCGCGTGCACCTTGCCCGCCTCGACGGTCAGGTCGACGCCTTTCAGGATGGTCTTGTCCTCGTCTTCAAGATCGACCTTCAGGCCTTTGATCTCCAACATCTTTCTCTCCTTTTTCCTCTCGCTGTCCCCTCAGGGGCGCAGCATCATCTCGATCACGTTCAACAGCTCGGTGCGCGGCAGGGTCAGCGGCTGAACCTCGAACCCCGCCAAGCGCCCCGTCATCTGCGGGGCACCAATGAAATTCTCGACCACGTGGTACTGCCTGCGCCGCTTGTAGTCGTCGACGAACAGCTGCACGGGCCGCTCGGTGCGCAGCGCCGTGGCCAGGACGCAGCCGGTCCGGAACCGCCCATCCACCAGCACCACGTCGGGCTGGCGGAACTCGGGCAGGTCCCAGACCTCCAGCGGATAGCGCGGATAGCGCATGTACTGCTCCGCGTCGGTCGGGTAGCCCCATTCCTTCGTCGGCCCTATGTCGGACCAGATCACGTCCACCTCGGTGCCTTTGGCGGGCGCGTTCTCGTCGAACCAGCGGCGCATCATCAGCGCCCAGTCCTTGTCGCTTTCCACCGAGAAGACGCGCTTGCCCGGCATCTCGCCCGCCATCACGGTCGACCCGCCCGACCCGTACTCCAGGATTACGTCGGCACCCGCGTAGGCCGCACGCAGCACCTCCGCCTCGGCCTCCGGCAGCGTCAGCTCGGGCCGCGATATGGTGGCGGTCGGGGTCATGTCAGTCCAGCACCACCGCCGTCCCGCTGGCCGAAACCATCAGCATGGAATCCGCAACCACCTCGTAGTCCAGATCAACGCCGACAACTGCCGTCGCCCCCAAGGCCTTGGCCCGCTCCTCCAGCTCGCGCATGGCGGTGTCGCGGGCATCCTGCAACTTGGTCTCGTAGGCGCCCGAGCGGCCGCCGACGATATCCGTCACCTGTGCGAAGAAATCGCGAAAGACATTCGCCCCCATGATCGCCTCGCCCACCACGATACCGCGGTAGTCGATGATCTTGCGCCCTTCGATGCTTTGCGTGGTTGTGATGATCATTTTCTCACCTTTGGAATTTTCGACTGGGCCCGAAGCATCTGGTCGATGCCCTTTTGCGTTTCCGCTTCGCGCATGGCGCGATACGCGTCCTGCGCCTTCCGCTTCGCCGAGGTTTGCAGGCCTCGTATCCAGACGCCAACCGCGATCCCGCTGACAGTCGCCACGAAAAGCGTCAGGAAGATCTTCCAATAGAGTGGCAGCCAGGCGATCTCGACAGCGGAGAACGTGACCATACCGGCCAGGCACAGGGCTGCGAACGTCCACACCCCTTCGCGAACCCCGCCCGTGTGCCCGGGATGGTGGATGTCACGCAGCATCGCGTCGTCCCGATCGAACCCGCTGAACATCAGCCCACCGTCCTTCCGACCATGATCGCGGCGCCCGGCATGGCGCCGCTGCCGGCAACGATCTTGCGCCCTTCGATGTTTTGCGTCGTCGTGTCGATCATTCTATCGTTTCGCCTTGCCGTCCGAGGCCGCGCGCGCCTCCTGCAAAAGTCCTGCCACGCGCACGCTCAGCCACCCCCAGATCATGAACAGGACCAGCCCCATGCCAAGTTCGGCCAGTTCTGCCTGACCGGGCCGGATCCAGCCGCTTTCGACCGCCTGCAGCGCGATCTCGTCATGGCTCATCGCCAGGACGAACACCAGGAAATGGCCAAGCAGCAGCATGGTAAAGGTCCGGGTGCCGGACCGCAGGCGCCCCGAATGGCCAAGCCTCGGCAGCCGGCTCCGGGTCGCCTGGGGTGTCCGGCACCCTTCGGTCATCCCACGCTGCCTTCCAGCGAGATCGCCACCAGTTGCTGCGCCTCCATGGCGAACTCCATCGGCAGTGCCTGAAGCACGTCCTTGCAGAAGCCGTTCACCACCAGCGCCACGGCCTCTTCCTCGTCCATGCCGCGCTGGCGACAATAGAAGAGCTGGTCGTCGTCAACCTTCGACGTGGTCGCCTCGTGTTCCACCCGGGACGAGTTGTTCTTGACCTCGATATAAGGCACCGTGTGCGCGCCGCATTCCGAGCCAATGAGCAGGCTGTCGCACTGGGTGTAGTTGCGGCTGTCCTTGGCCTTGGGGTGCATCGAGACAAGTCCGCGATAGGTGTTCTGCGCATGCCCCGCGCTGATGCCTTTGGACACGATCCGGCTCTTGGTGTTCTTGCCAAGGTGGATCATCTTGGTGCCGGTATCGGCCTGCTGCCAGTTGTTGGTGATGGCGATGGAATAGAACTCGCCCTGGCTTTCATTGCCGCGCAGGATGCAGCTGGGATATTTCCACGTCACGGCCGAGCCGGTTTCCACCTGCGTCCACATCACCTTGGCCCGGTCGCCCCGGCAATCGGCGCGCTTGGTGACGAAGTTGTAGATGCCGCCCTTGCCCTCTTCATCGCCTGGGAACCAGTTCTGCACCGTGGAATACTTCACCTCGGCGTCTTCCTCGACGACGATCTCGACCACCGCCGCGTGCAGCTGGCTGGTGTCGCGCTGCGGCGCGGTGCAGCCTTCGAGATAGCTGACGTAAGAGCCCTTGTCGGCGATGATCAGCGTCCGCTCGAACTGGCCGGTATTCTCGGCGTTGATGCGGAAATACGTGCTCAGCTCCATCGGGCAGCGCACGCCCGGCGGCACGTAGACGAAGGACCCGTCCGAAAAGACCGCCGAGTTGAGCGTGGCATAGAAGTTGTCGCTGACGGGCACCACGGACCCGAGATATTTCTTCACCAGTTCGGGATGCTCGCGAATGGCCTCCGAGATCGAGCAGAAGATCACGCCGGCCTTCTCCAGCTCCTTCTGGAAGGTCGTGCCGACGGACACAGAATCGAACACCGCGTCCACGGCCACCTTGCGGCCCTCGGCAGGTGCCTCCTCGGCCCCTTCGACCCCGGCCAGGATCATCTGTTCCTTCAGCGGAATACCCAGTTTCTCGTAGGTTTCCAGCAGCTTGGGGTCGACCTCGTCCAGCGACTTGGGCTTGACCTCCATGCTCTTGGGCCGGGCATAGTAATACTGGTTCTGAAAGTCGATCTCGGGATAATCGACCATCGCCCAGTCCGGCTCTTTCTTCTGCAACCAGCGCTCGTAAGCCTGCAGGCGCCACTCGGTCATCCACTCCGGCTCGCCGTTCTTCTCCGAGATCAGCTTGACGATCTCCGGCGTCAGCCCCTTGGGCGCGTATTCCATCTCGATGTCGGTTTCCCAGCCGTATTTATACGTGCTGATGTCGCGCACCGCATCGACCGTTTCCTTGTCGACGCCTTCCTTGACTTGGGTTTCGTCCAGTGCCGCCATTGGGCCACCTCCTCGGTTATCGCTCACGCCGCGCGGGCGCGGAATTTTTCATGTTGCCTGGCCCAGGCTTGCGCAAAGGCCACAACGTCGTCTTCGCTCGTGTCGGGACCCAGCGAGACCCGGACGGCGCTCTGCGCCTCCACCTCGTCGAACCCCATCGCCGCCAGCACGCGGCTTGCCTTGACCTTGCCGCTGGAACAGGCCGAACCGGCCGAAATGGCGAACCCCGCAAGGTCCATCGCCATCACCTGCGTCTCGCCCTTCCAGCCGGGCGTGATGAAGCAGGACGTGTTCGGCAGCCTTTCATCGGATTTCCCGACAAAAATAGTCACTGGGGCAGATTCCTCAATAGCGTTTTCTAGAATCCTTCTAAGTTTTTTCACCCTGTCCCACGTCCCGGCCTCCAGTTCGCGCTGCGCGGCCTCCGCCGCGGCGCCGAAGCCGGCGATGCCGATGATGTTCTCGGTCCCCGACCGGCGGCCCATCTCCTGCCCGCCGCCAAGGCTCAGCGCCGGAATGTCCACGCCCTGTTTCACGATCAGCGCACCCACGCCCTTGGGCCCGCCCAGCTTGTGCGCCGACATCACGGCCATGTCCGCACCGGACCAGGCGAACGAAAACGGAAGGCGGCCCACCGCCTGCGTGATATCGAGAAGCAGCAGGTCTTCGCCGGCCCCGGGCTGCGTCACCACCCCGGTCTCGGAATTGGCCAGCCCCATCGCGCGCACCTTTCGCGCGCCGGCCCCCGGCCTGTGATGCGCCCAAAGCGCGTCATGCGCGGTCTGCGCCACCTCGACACAGTCAAACCCCGCCAGAACCCCCGCCGCCTCGGTCGCGCCCGAGGTGAACACCACCTCCTGCGGCGTGCAGCCCACGGCGGCGGCCACCTGCCCCCGCGCCCGCTCCACCAGCGCCTTGGCGGCACGCCCCTCGCCATGCACCGAGGAGGGGTTGCCGACGATATCCATCGCCGCGACCATCGCCTCCCGCGCCTCGGCCCGCAAAGGCGCGGTCGCGTTGTAGTCGAGGTAGACCCGGCTCAAACCGCCCGCCCTTTCTTCTGGCCATAAATATCCCGGGGGGAGCGGCGAACCCACAGGTTCGACGTCGGGGGCAGAGCCCCCGCCCGCCGCGACGCCGAAGGCGGCGCAAGACCTGTCGCCGCAGGCGTCCTCATTCCTCGTCCACCACGGCGAAAAGCGACGGCACGGCGGGACAAGGCGCCAGCGAATTGCCCACCACGTCGCTCAGCCGGGTCTGGTGCAGGAAGACATAGACCTGCGCGCTCAGACCCTCCCACAGCCGGTTGGTCATGCTCTGCGCCCGCGAGCCGCTCGTGGCACCCGACGCCCCCGCGCCCTTGTGCATCGCATCGATGGTCTCGTCCACCGCGGCCAGGATATCCACCGCCCGGATCTCGGACGCGGGCCGCGCCAGCTTGTAGCCCCCGCCCGGCCCGCGCACCGAACTCACCAGTTCGGCACGGCGCAACTTGACGAAGAGCTGCTCCAGGTAGGGCAGCGAGATGCTCTGACGGGCCGAGATGTCGCTCAGCGTCACCAGCCCCTCCTTCTGCTGCAGCGCGATATCGACCAGCGCGACCATCGCGTAGCGCCCCTTGGTGCTGAGTTTCATTCTTCCCCCCGCGAAATACCGGCGCTTCAGCGGTTTGCCTGACGGGGAAATGATTGACCTTGACCAATCAACCCCCTATCTCGCTTGAAGCCGCAGAATCCATTCGGTTGTTTAGAACAGTTCTAAGGTGCTTGATCAATTCCGTCAAGAATTGACCGACACCGAAATTCAAGGGGACACGCATGCCCGAGGTCATCTTTCCCGGCCCCGAGGGCCGCCTGGAAGGCCGCTACCACCCGCAACGCGAGCGCGACGCGCCCATCGCCATCATCCTGCACCCGCATCCGCAGTTCGGGGGCACGATGAACAACAAGGTGGTCTACAACCTGCACTACGCGTTCCACAAGATGGGCTTCACTGTCCTGCGCTTCAATTTCCGCGGCGTGGGCCGCAGCCAGGGCGAGTATGACCAGGGCGTGGGCGAGCTTTCCGATGCCGCCTCGGCGCTCGACTACCTGCAATCGATGAACGCCAACTCGAAACATTGCTGGGTCGCGGGCTTTTCCTTCGGTGCGTGGATCGGGATGCAGCTGCTGATGCGCCGCCCCGAGATCACCGGCTTCGTCTCGGTCTCGCCGCCCGCCAACATGTACGATTTCTCGTTCCTGGCGCCCTGCCCGTCCTCGGGCTTGATCATCAACGGCAGCGCCGACCGCGTCGCGCCGCCCGCCGATACCGACGCGCTGGTGGGCAAGCTGCACGAACAGCAGGGCATCACCATCACCCACGAACAGATCGAGGGCTCGGGGCATTTCTTCGAGGAGCCGCACATGGAGACCATGATCGGCACCGTCAGCGATTACGTCAAACGCCGCCTGACCGAGACCACGAGGTAACGGGCCCATGGGCGTGACCGAGGATCTGGCCGACGAACTGGCGCTGAAGGTCATCAAGTATGTCGACGCCTCGGGCGACGACGGCGTGATCTCGGAAATCGTCGGCATCCTCGGCGCCACTTCGCAATCCGCCGAAGAGGCGTTCCTGACCTCGATGCGGGTGCGCCGCGCCAATATGGCGGCGCGCGCGCACCTGCTGAGCCGGGTGAAGAAATTCCAGGAAACGCAGGACAGCGCGGGTCCGCAGGCCGGAAACGATACCGCCACCTGACCGCATCTCGGGCACATGGCCCGCAAGCCCACCACGCGCGGCGCGTCTCGCACGGCCCCGCGCACCCGCATATCGAAGGGAGACATCACCAATGGCACGCACCATCATCATCGAACAGCCCGGCGGCCCCGAGGAGCTGAAGCTTGTCGACCGCGCGGTCGGCGAACCCGGCCCCGGAGAGGTGCGCATCGCCCATGTCGCCTGCGGTCTCAATTTCATCGACGTCTACCAGCGCACCGGGCTTTACCCGCTGGAACTGCCCCATGCCCTGGGGATGGAGGCTTCGGGCATCATCGAGGCCGTGGGCGAAGGCGTCACGCATCTTTCGGTCGGCCAGCATGCGGCCTATGCCGCGGTGCCGCCCGGCGCCTATTCCGAGGCCCGCGTCATGCCTGCCGCACAGGTCTGCCCGCTGCCCGACGACATCCCGTTCGAGGACGCCGCCTCGATCATGCTTCAGGGCATGACGGTGGAATATCTCTTTCACCGGGTCTGGCCCCTGAAAAAGGGCGACACCGTGCTGTTCCACGCCGCCGCCGGTGGCGTGGGCCTTCTGGCCTGCCAATGGGCGCGCTCCGAGGGGATCACCCTGATCGGCACCGCCGGCACGGACGAGAAATGCAAGATGGCGGTCGAGAACGGCGCCAGCGCCTGCATCAACTACCGCACCGAGGATTTCGTGGCCGAGGTCGCCAAGCTGACCGGGGACAAGGGCGTCGACGTGGTGATGGACGGCGTCGGCAAGGACACGTTCGACCGCTCGCTCGACTGCCTGAAACCGCTTGGCATGATGATGTCCTTCGGCAACGCCTCGGGCCCGGTCGAACCTGTCAGCCTGCTGACGCTCGCGCAGAAAGGCTCGCTCAAGCTGACGCGCACGACGCTCTTCACCTTCCTCGCCGATCACGAGCGCTGCCAGGACATGGCCAGACACCTGTTTTCCAAGGTCCAGTCGGGCGAGGTGAAGGTGAATATCGGCCAGACCTGGAAGCTGGAGGACATCGCCGAGGCGCATCGCGCGCTCGAGGCACGCGAGACGACCGGATCGACCATCCTCACGCTTTGATCACGTTTGCGGGAACTTTCATGTTCCGGGTGCAGTTACCCCCCTGCACGCCACAACGGGCACACCAATTGTGCCCGCCTTGGCAAACCGGAGAAGAAGACCCATGAATAACATCATCTATATCGTCGGCCTTATCGTCATCGTTGTTGCCATCCTGTCGTTCATCGGTCTCGGCTGACGCAAGTCCCGGGGTCTGACCTCTGGGGAAGTATTGAATGAACAAACGGGCACTCTTGCTCAAACTGGCGCAGGACGTTCGCGCCAGCTACTGGTTCATTCCGGCAAATATGGTGTTGTTCGCGATCGTTCTGGCGCATGCGTCGGAATGGGTGGATCACAACACCGAATTCCTGCCATTCGCGTTCCCCGAAACACTGATCGATACCCAGGTCGAGGGCGCGCGCAGCACGCTCTCGACCATCGCCACGTCCGTGATCGGCGTCACCGGCGTGATGTTTTCCATGACCATCGTCGCGGTGTCCTTCGCCGCCGGCAATTACGGCCCGCGCCTCATTGGGAATTTCATGCGCAACCGGGGCAACCAGATCAGCCTCGGCATCCTGATCGCCACCTTCGTCTATGCCCTGCTGATCCTGCGCGCCGTGCAGGACCCGTCCGAGACGGACCAGATCGAGGCCTTCGTGCCGCAATATTCCATGCTGCTGGCGATGCTGGGCTGCATCATCGCGGTCTTCACCATGATCTATTTCGTCCACCACGTCCCCGAGACGATCAACGTGGGCAACATCACCGCCGGCCTGGGCCAGCGGCTGGAGTCCGAGATCAAGGCCATCATCGACGCCGAGGACGCCCGCGACAAGCGCCGCGAGGTCACCTATCCCGACCGCGACCCGGACTACCGGATCACCCTGAACGCCGCCGGCTATATCCGCACGCTGAACTACCAGCAGGTCGAAAAGCTGACCGACCGCGACGACTGGCTCCTGCGGATCGAACAGCAGCCGGGCGATTTCGTCAGCTCCTTCACGCCGGTGATGTCGGTCTGGTCACACGAGGCGCTGTCGGACGACGACATCGCGGAGCTGCGCGACTGCTACGCCCTCGGCACCAGCAAGACCGAGCACCAGAACGTGCTCTTCCTCGTCGACGAACTGGTCGAGGTCCTGGCCCGCGCGCTCTCGCCCGGCGTCAACGATCCGTTCACCGCGATCAACTGCCTCAACTGGATGCAGAACGCGCTGTCGGTGGCGCGGCACCATGGCGAGGGGCTGGGCGAGGACGGCGCCGGCAAGCACGCGCTGGGACCCCGCCTGACCTATGACACCCTGTTCGAGCGCAGCTTCCTGGCCTCGAAGCCCTATACCGACACCGACGAGCTGACCAAGGCGCATTACCACAAGCTGGTGGCGGAGTTGAAACGGTCGCAGTGAGCGCCGCGCGCGGAATCAAGGCCGCAGGCCGCCGCGCGATCGCCAGACCGCCCGAACGGGCTGGCGATTGGATGAAGTTGGCGCTTCGATCTAAAGTTTTGCGGATACGGTTGCCATAAAGTGCATTGAACACATGTCGGATCGCCAGCCCGCGGTCTGGCAATCGCACGGCTCCTCACCCCTTCTTGCCTTCTTTCACCTTCTCGGCCAGATCCCGCGCTATCGCAAACGCCCCCTTGATCTTGTCGGCATCGGATTTCCAGCTGCGCTTGACCACGATCTTGTTGTCCTTGACCTTGGCCAGCCCCTTCTGGTCCTTGATGAAATCGACCAGCCCCTGCGGGTTGGAAAACTTGTCATTGTGGAACTGGATCGTTGCGCCCCTCGGCCCGCCATCCAGCTTGGCGATCCCGGCGCGCTTGCACATCGCCTTGATCCGCACCACCAGCATCAGCGTATTCACCTCGCGCGGCAGCTTGCCGAAGCGGTCGATCAGCTCGGCGGCGAAGCCTTCCAGTTCAACCTTGGTCGCCAAGCCACTGAGACGACGGTACAATCCCAGGCGAACGTCCAGGTCGGGCACATACTCCTCGGGGATCAGCACCGGCACGCCGAGGTTGATCTGCGGCGCCCATTGCTCGTCTGCCTCCGACAGGCCCTCCAGCTGCCCCGACTTGATCTTGGCAATCGCCTCTTCCAGCATCGACTGGTAAAGCTCGTAGCCCACGTCGCGCATCTGCCCGGACTGTTCCTCGCCCAGCAGGTTCCCCGCCCCGCGAATGTCCAGATCCTGGCTGGCCAGCGTGAACCCCGCCCCCAGCTGATCCAGACTGCCCAGCACCCGCAACCGCTTTTCGGCCGCCGGCGTCAGGCGCATCCGGGGCTTGGTGGTCAGATACGCATAGGCCCGCGTCTTGGCCCGCCCCACGCGCCCCCGGATCTGGTAGAGCTGCGACAGCCCGAACATGTCGGCGCGGTGCACGACCATGGTGTTGGCGGTAGGAATATCGAGACCCGATTCCACGATTGTCGTCGCCAGCAGCACGTCGTACTTGCCGTCGTAGAAGGCGTTCATCCGCTCGTCGAGTTCCTTGGCCGCCATCTGGCCATGCGCCACGACAAAGCTGACCTCCGGCACCTGATCGCGCAGAAACGCCTCGATCTCGGGGATGTCGCTGATGCGCGGCACCACGTAAAAGCTCTGCCCGCCCCGGTAATGCTCGCGCAACAGCGCCTCGCGGATCGTCACGGTGTCGAACTAGCTGACATAGGTGCGGATCGACAGCCGGTCGACCGGTGGCGTGCCGATGATGGAAAGGTCGCGCACGCCCGAAAGGCTCAGTTGCAGGGTGCGGGGGATCGGCGTCGCCGTCAGCGTCAGCACATGCACTTCCGAGCGCAGCGATTTCAGCCGCTCCTTGTGGGTCACGCCGAACCGCTGCTCCTCGTCGATCACCAGCAGGCCAAGGTTCTTGAACCGGATGTTCTTGGCCAGCAATGCATGCGTGCCCACCACGATATCCACCGTGCCATCGGCCAGCCCCGCGCGGGTCCTCGTGGCCTGGCTCGCCGGCACGAAGCGCGACAGGGGCGCCACCGACACCGGAAAGCCGCGAAACCGCTCGGCAAAGCTCTGGTAATGCTGCCGCGCCAGCAATGTCGTCGGCGCGATCACCGCCACCTGCATCCCGGACATGGCCGCAACGAAGGCCGCGCGCATCGCCACCTCGGTCTTGCCAAAGCCGACATCGCCGCAGATCAGCCGGTCCATCGGCGTGCCGGTTTCAAGGTCCGCCATCACGTCCTCGATGGCGCTCAGCTGGTCGTCGGTTTCCTGATACGGGAACCGGGCCGAGAACGCCTCCCACGCGTGATGCTCGGGTTCCAGCACCGGGGCCTTGCGCAATGCCCGCTCGGCGGCGATCCGGATCAGGCGGTCGGCCATCTCGCGGATGCGTTCCTTCAGCTTGGCCTTCTTCGCCTGCCACGCGCCGCCGCCCAGCCGGTCCAAAAGGCCCTCTTCATGGCCATAGCGGCTCAGCAGTTCGATATTCTCGACCGGCAGGTAAAGCTTTGATTGTTCGGCATATTCCAGCAGCAGGCATTCATGCGCCGCGCCCGCCGCCGTGACCACTTCCAGCCCCTGATAGCGCCCGATCCCGTGATCGACATGCACCACCAGGTCACCGGGTGACAGGCTTTGCGCCTCGGTCAGGAAATTCTCGGCCCGCCGGCGTTTCTTGGGGGACCGGATCAGGCGGTCGCCCAGGATATCCTGCTCGGCGATCACCGTCAGGCCCGGCGCGGTAAAGCCGTGCTCCAGCCCCCAGACCGCCAGATGCAGCCCGCGCTTGCCGATGGACCCGGCGTTCTTCACCGTGACGGCACCCAGCAGGCCCTCATCCTCCAGCAACCCTTCCAGACGTTCCCGCGCGCCCTCGGAATAGGAGGCGACCAGCACCGGCCCCTCGGCAATCCGCGCGTCAATATGGTCCTTCAGGACGCTGAAAAGGTTGATCTTTTCCTGTTGCCGCTCGGGCGCGAAGTTGCGCCCGATGCGCCCGCCCGCGTCGATCACCCCCGGCCCCGGCGCCTGTGGCAGCGGCGACAGGGCCAGCACGCGGCGGTCGCCCAGGGCAGCCCCCCAGGCGTCGTTGTCCAGATACAGCAGATCGGGCGCGATGGGCTTGTAGACGCTGTCCTCGCGGCCCTTCTGGGTCATGGCGTGCTTGCGGGCATCATACTGGTCGGCAATCGACACCCACCGCGCCTCGCGCGCCGCCTCGACCTGATCGTCAAGGCTGACCGGCGCGCCGGGGATATAGTCGAACAGCGTCTCCAGCCGCTCGTGGAACAGCGGCAGCCAATGCTCCATCCCCGCCTGCTTGCGCCCCGCGCTGACGGCCTCGTAAAGCGGGTCGTCACTGCCCCCCGCGCCGAACTCGATGCGGTAATTCTGCCGAAAGCGCGTGATGGCGGCCTCGTCCAGAATGACCTCGCTCACCGGCGCCAGCTCGATCCTGTCGAGCTTTTCGGTGGTGCGCTGCGTTGCCGGATCGAACCGCCGCACGCCGTCCAGCACATCGCCGAAGAGGTCCAGCCGCACCGGCCCGCTCTCGCCCGGCGGGTAGATGTCGATGATGCCCCCGCGCACGGCGTAATCGCCCGGCTCCATCACCGTGGGCGCCTGCGTGAAACCCATCCGCACGAGGAAGGATTTCAGCGCCTCCTCGTCGATCTGGTAATCCACCTGCGCCGAGAACGCCGCCTCGCGCAGAACCTCGCGCGCCGGCACGCGCTGCGTTGCGGCATTCAGCGTGGTCAGCAGCACGAATTGCGACGGCCCGCCATGCACCAGCCCCGCCAGCGTCGCCATGCGCGTGGCGGAAATGTCGGCATTGGGCGACACCCGGTCATAAGGCAGGCAATCCCAGCCGGGAAAGCGGATCACCGGCATATCCGGCGCGAAAAAGCGCAGCGCCTCCTCCATCGCCGCCATCCGCTTGTCGTCGCGCGCGACATGGATCACCGGACCGCCCGCGCGGGCCAGTTCGTCAAGCACAAGCCGGGCGTCGAACCCTTCTGGCGCGCCGCCGACGCTGATGCGGGAAATGCCGGACATGCCTGCCGCCTACCCGCCCAGAACGCCGGTGCTGAGGTTCATGAGCATCCCCCACATCGCCGTCACCAGGATCGACAGGACCCCCACGACCTGCGTGCCGACCCGGTGGCGGTGCATCTGCCGGTAAAGCGCATCGCCCATCAGGCCGAGACGCGTGATCCTGTGACAGGTCCGTATCGACAAAAGCCCCACCAGCGTCATCGGAAAGGCCAGCAGGAACACCGCCTGGCTGAACTCGTTGCCATGCACGAAGCCCAGCAGCGCCAGCGATGTCAGCAAGAAGCAGATGAAGCCGGCCAGCAGCAGCCCTGTCTCGCGCGCGATGTACAGGATCCGGTTGCAGTTGATCCGCACCATGTCATGCAGGTCGACGACGCCCTGCTCGTCGCCCGACCTGGCGCGCTGCACCATGTCCCACGGCACCCCCAGCACCCAGTGGCTGGTCGACGACCACAGCACGGCCAGCACGATCCAGAACCACAGGTTGCTGAAGCTGCGCATGTCGATCAGCTCGAATATGGTCTCGATCAGGTCCACTGCCCATGCCTTGTGCTGTTCTTGCGCATCCTGGAACGCCCCGCCGGCCTCTATTAGCGCCGCTTTGCAGCAATTCCTACCCTTGAGATGGCGGAATTTCCATGCCACTCAGGGCGCGTCGAAGAAAAAGGATCGCACGATGCGCCCGGCCCAAGCCCCCTATCCCGCGACGCGCCTGCGGCGCACCCGCGCCACCCCGGCAATCCGGTCGCTGGTGGCGCAGAACACGCTGTCCCCGGCCGATCTGATCTGGCCCGTGTTCGTCCGCGACGGCACCGGAGAGGAAGAGCCGGTGCCCTCGATGCCCGGCGTTGTCCGGCGCAGCGTCGACCGGGTGGTCGAGGCCGCGCACGAGGCGCGGTCCCTGGGCATTCCGGCGATCTGTCTCTTTCCCTACACCTCGGCCGGGAACCGCACCGCCGATTGCGCCGAGGCGTGGAATCCCGACAACCTCAGCAACCGCGCCACCCGCGCCATCAAGGACGCGGTCCCCGACATCGCCATCATGACCGACGTGGCGCTCGACCCCTATTCCGACACCGGCCATGACGGTTTTGTCGTCGGCGACGAGATCGTCAACGACGACACCGTCGAGGCGCTGGTGAAGCAGGCGCTCAGCCAGGCCGAGGCGGGCGTCGACATCATCGGCCCGTCGGACATGATGGACGGCCGCATCGGCGCGATCCGCGCGGCGCTGGAATCCGCAGGCCACCGCAACACGCTTCTGCTCAGCTATGCCGCCAAATACGCCTCGGCCTTCTACGGCCCGTTCCGCGACGCGGTCGGCGCCTCGGGCGCGCTCAAGGGCGACAAGAAGACCTACCAGATGGACCCCGCCAATTCCGACGAGGCGCTGCGCTGCGTCGCCCGCGACCTGACCGAGGGCGCCGACATGGTCATGGTCAAGCCCGGCATGCCCTATCTGGATATCTGCCGCCGGGTGAAGGACGCATTCGGCGCGCCCACCTACGCCTACCCGGTGTCGGGCGAATATGCGATGATACAGGCCGCCGCGCAGAACGGCTGGATCGACCACGACCGCGCCATGATCGAAAGCCTGATGGCCTTCAAGCGCGCGGGATGTGACGGTATTCTCACCTATTTCGCCCCCGCCGCGGCCCGGATGCTGCAGGGCTGAGCCCCGCGCGACTTCCCGCCTATGACCCCCGGGACCACAAACTGTGGTGACAGCGCCGCGGATCACCCCTATAGTATGCGTCGAGACCGGCAAAAATCAAAAGACCGGCCACAGATCAGGCAACGAACAGGCAATATCATGAAAAACCTTTCCCGGCGAAGCTTCACGCTCGGCGCACTGGCCGCGTCCCCCCTACTGGCCGCCTGCGGCAACGGTGTGGGCAGCGCTGGCTCGCAGAAGATCGATGCCCGCTGCGACGCCACGCTCAATTACCTTTTCACCACCTATCCCCAGACCCGCGATATCGCGGCCAAGTCGGTGGGCCAGCTGATCATGCCCCTGATCACCGAGGGCGGCTTCATCGTCGGCGGCGGCTATGGCCGCGGCGCGTTGCGCGTGGGCGGGGCCACGGTGGATTATTACTCGGCCACCAAGGGCAGCGTCGGCTTGCAGATCGGGGCGCAGCAATTTGCCCATGTTCTGTTTTTCATGACCCAGGATTCTCTGGCCGGGTTCCGCCGCGCCTCGGGCTGGGTCGCCGGCGCGGATATCGAATACGTGTTTTCGGACAAGGGCGAGAACCTGCGCGCCGACACCACCACGGCCAGCACCCCGGTTCTGGCGGTCATCTTCGGACAGGCCGGCGCGCTGGTGGGCGCCTCGCTCGAAGGCACGAAATACACGCGCATCATCCCCTGATCGCTCCGGCGGTCTCCGGGCGGGACGCAGGACGGGATTGAACCCCGCCCCGGGCCGGCGCGACCCATGGGCGCGCAAGACATCTTGCGCGCTCTTCGCGTTCCGGAGGTCCGCCATGTCCCGATCCGCCATATGCCGATCCACCCTTGTCGCCAGCCTGTCCGCGCTGATGGCTGCCGCCCCTGCCCTGGCCTGCTCACCGCCGCCGCCCGTCTGCGAAACCGCCAACGGACAGGTCGCCGTGCTGGAAGGCGTCGACGGCCCGGACGGAACCACGGTGATGTTTTCGCAATACGATCCCGGCGCCGCGCACCAGGCGCTGACCTATGTGGTGGTCGACTGTCGCACCCGCCAGGCCGTCGCCCTGGGCGACCTGCAGGGGGCGGACACCGACAGCGGCGCCATGGACACGCATTTCGCAGGCCGGATGGTGATGAGCGACGAGGTTTTCAGCGGCGCCCGACCGCGCCTGGGCCGTCTCCATCGCCAGCTTCAGCGGATGGGCCTGCGCAGCAAACACTTCACCTTGCTGAAATCCCATTGCGGCTGCGCCCTGCCGGATTTGCCCCCGCCGCCGTCAAGCTGCCCGCCCTACTGATCCGGGGCGCAGGCGGCGCGCGTCACTCAGCGTCGTCGCCGAAATCGATCTTGATCGCGGGGAAAGGGGTGTCGTCCTCATCTTCCTCGTCATCGTCCGCGTCCTCGTTCTTGCGCCGGGCGCGCTGCTCCCGCAGGATCTCCATCTGCCGGTTCAGGTACTGGGCAAATTTCGGACCCGCCGGCTTTTCGTCCCAATGCGCGACGACCCGCCCCTCGATCAGCGCCAGCCAATAGAGCCGCAGCACCCGGTTCATGCGCGCGCCGTAACCGGGGCCCAGGCGGCGGAACCATTTGACCATGTCGCTGTCCAGCCGGATCGTCACCCGCGTCTTGGGGCGCGGGATCGGCTCGCGGCTTTCCAGCCCTTCCCAATCGTCGGGCAGCGAGTGGTCCAGCCAGTGCTCGGTCAGCACCTCTTGAAGTTCGCGCAGCTCCTGCAACATGGCGGCGCGGGGGGACTGCGAGGGGGCGGTACGGCGCATGGTCGGGCCTCGTTCCTGGTGACAGCGGCATCGCCCGCCACCCTGACCGCCCATTGGTTAACGCCCGGCAGAGGCACCGCCCGGTGTACCGGGGGTGCACGGGGGGTGTACGCATGTCACCCCCGCGATTTCGGCCTGTTGCGCCGACCGGTTAACCGACCGCGCTCAATTCAAGTAGAATTCGCCCGTGACCTGCCGCCATTCGCCGGGACTGATCATCTTGCGGTGGATGAACTGCACCGAATGCAGCGGCCCCTCGATCTCGTCCTGCCAGAACTCGATGAACTTGAACAGCTTGGGATGGTCCGGGGCAAGATCATAGTCCTGCCAGACGAAGGTATTGATAACATGCGCATAATCCGGCATGTGATAATAGAATTCAGCGGTCGTCAGCCCGTAACCCTTGAGCATCAGTTCGGTCTCGGTAAGCTCCATTTCAGTATCCATCTCGGCACCACTCTTGTTGTTATAAGATTCATTCTGCGCCGAAATTATTACTTTTCAACAAAAACAATGTGTTATCACCCTGCCCGACCGGCTGCCAGCACTTGGGGGCGCTGGCCATTGCACCCCATATCCTGCCTCTGATATAGTTTCCGCAACAAGATATGGGACAGTTGAGACAGGACGGGACAGCACGTGAACGACACGCCGGAAACCCCTGAAAACGAAGACGAAATGCCACCTGAACGCCCTGTTTACGATGGGCCTTCAGTGTCGATCATCGACGAGATGAAGACGTCCTACCTGGATTACGCCATGTCGGTGATCGTCAGCCGGGCCATTCCGGACCTGCGCGACGGGCTTAAACCGGTGCACCGGCGTATCCTTTATGCCATGCACGAGACCGGCAACACCCACGACAAATCCTACCGCAAATCCGCCCGCCCCGTGGGCGACGTCATGGGTAAATACCACCCCCACGGCGACTCTGCGATTTATGATGCTCTCGTGCGGATGGCGCAGGATTTTTCCATGTCTTTACCGCTACTTGACGGGCAAGGCAACTTCGGCTCCATGGACGGCGACAACCCCGCCGCCATGCGCTATACCGAGGTCCGCATGGACAAGCCCGCAGGCGCGCTGCTGGCGGATATCGAGAAGGAAACCGTCGATTTCCAGGACAATTACGACGGCAAGGACCGCGAGCCCACCGTCCTGCCCGCGCGGTTCCCCAACATGCTGGTCAACGGTGCCGGCGGCATCGCCGTCGGCATGGCCACCAACATCCCGCCCCACAACCTGGGCGAGGTCGTGGACGCCACGCTGGCGCTGATCGAGAACCCCGACCTGAGCTCCGAACAGCTGATCGAATACATCCCCGGCCCGGACTTTCCCACCGGCGGCATCATGCTGGGCCGCTCCGGTGCGCGGAAGGCCTATATCGAAGGGCGCGGCAGCGTCATCGTGCGGGCCAAGACGCGGATCGAGGAGATCAGGAAAGACCGCTACGCGATTGTTATCGAAGAGATTCCCTATCAGGTGAACAAGGCCGCGATGATCGAGAAGATCGCCGAGACCGTGCGCGAGAAACGCATAGAGGGCATCACCCATGTGCAGGACGAATCCGACCGTCACGGCGTGCGCGTGGTGGTCGAACTGAAGCGTGACGCCACCGCCGAGGTGGTGCTGAACCAGCTTTTCCGCTTTACCCCGATGCAAACCCATTTCGGCTGCAACATGCTGGCCCTCAACGGTGGCCGGCCGGAACAGCTGACCCTCTACGGATTCCTGAGCGCCTTCATCTCGTTCCGCGAGGACGTGGTGGCGCGGCGCACCGCATATGACCTGCGCAAGGCGCGCGAACGCAGCCACATCCTGTGCGGCCTTGCCGTGGCAGTCAGCAATGTGGACGAGGTGGTTGCCACCATCCGCGCCTCCGCAGACGCCGCCGAGGCTCGCGAGAAACTGATGACGCGCCGTTGGCCCGCGGGCGATATCCTGGAATACATCGCGCTGATCGATGACCCGACGCACAAGGCCAACGACGATGGCACCTACAACCTCAGCGAAACGCAGGCCCGCGCCATACTGGAACTGCGCCTGCAGCGCCTGACCCAACTGGGCGTCAAGGAAGTGACCGACGAGTTGCAGGAGCTGGCCGGCAAGATCAAGGAATACCTCGCAATTCTCGCAAGCCGCGAGCGGATCATGCAGATCATCTCGGACGAGCTGCAGGAGGTGAAGGACCAGTTCGCGGTCCCGCGCCGCACCGAAATCGTCGACTGGTCCGGCGACATGGAGGACGAGGACCTGATCGAGCGCGAGGACATGGTCGTGACGGTCACCTCGGGCGGTTATATCAAGCGTACCGCGCTGGCGGACTTCCGTGCCCAGAAACGTGGCGGCAAGGGCCTGAGCGGCATGCAGACCAAGGAAGAGGATGTCGTCACCACGCTGTTTGTCGCCAACACGCATACGCAGCTTCTGTTCTTCACGACCGACGGGATGGTCTACAAGTTGAAGACCTGGCGCCTGCCGCTTGGCGGGCGGACGTCGAAAGGCAAGGCAATCGTCAACATCCTGCCGATTCCCACCGGTGTCAGCATCGCGGCGATCATGCCCGTGGACGTCCCGGAGGAGGAATGGGCCGACCTTCAGATCTTCTTTGCCACTTCGGCGGGTGACGTGCGCCGCAATGCGCTGAGCGATTTCACGAATGTGAAGTCCAACGGCAAGATCGCGATGAAGCTGCCCGACGAAGCGACGCGGCTGGTGAACGTCCGCATCTGCTCGGAAGAGGACGATGTGATGCTGATCACCGACTCGGGCCGCGCGATCCGGTTTCGGACAACCGATGTGCGGGTCTTCAAGGGGCGCGATTCCACTGGTGTTCGGGGGATCAGGCTGCAGAACGGCGATGAGGTCGTGTCGATGTCGATCATCCGGCATTTCGAGGCATCACCGGATGAGCGCGCGGCCTACCTGAAAATGCGCCGCCAACTGGCCGGTGCCGACGACGAAGGTGCGGGCGACGAGGAAGGAAACGCCGACATGCCTCTTCCGCCCGAGCGGTTCGAAGAGATGAAGGCGGCGGAGAACCTGATCCTGACCATCACGGACCAGGGCAGCGGCAAGCTGAGTTCGAGCCACGATTATCCGACCCGCGGACGCGGAGGACAAGGCGTTACGGCATGGTCCAGCAAGGCGAAAGCCACTCTCGTCGCCTCGTTCCCGGTGCAGCTTGAGGACCAGATCATGCTGGCAACCTCGCGCGGGCAATCCATTCGCGTGCCCGTCGAGGGTATTTCCTTCCGGTCACGCAGTGCCGGCGGCGTGAAGGTGTTCAATACCAGCAAGGGTGAACAGGTGGTGAGCGTTGCCTGGATCGCCGAGGCCGGAGACGAGGACCTGCCTGACGACGCGACCGTGGAACAATCCGAGGCGGAGTGACCGGTCGCGCCGTGCCGTCGTGCAATTCGCGAAGTTTTGAACCAATTTCGCCGTAATTCGCGTGCATGCAGATGAGTGGGATCCCGGGCTCCCTCTTCCCCCGGGGTGGGAATCACGTCTGCATGCACCGACAACAACGCGCGATCGACTATACCGGCCTGAACCTGATCCGGATCGTGATCGGTTCGTATTTCATGGCCATCGCGCTGGGTCTGATCAACGGCGTCTGGCCCGAGGCGCTGTTCGTGTCGGTCGTTGCACAACAGACCGCCGATCTGTTCGGAACGGTACTGCTGTTCTCGATCACTGCGGCCTTCATGCTCGGACTTTTCCTACGGCTCACCTCGTTGATGCTGGCGATCTTCGTCTTTGCCAGCAGCGCAGCGCAGAACCTGATCCTTTCCGACACGATGCTGATCGAACCGTTCTGGCGCGACCTGACGATGGGTTGCGCGGTTCTGCTGAGTTACTCCTGCCTGAAGCGGTCCGAACTGAACCGGGTCGCGCTGGTCTGGCGGCGCAGTACACCCCGGCTGCGTAATGACCAGACGGTCATCCCCCGCCGCGTGACGCCAAGCAACCATGCCAGCACGCGCGTTCAACCGAAGAGCGTTCTGACCACGTCGCTGAAGCCGCTGATGCAAGCTGCGGCGCCGCCGGCGCGACCAGCCGTGCCAAAGGGCCCACGGCTGGTGCCGAAAACGGAACCGCGCCGCGAAGAGCCGGAAATCGAGAATATTTTCGCCGCACTCTGACGCGGCGCGCTAACCGGATCTCAAGGTTTGACTGTCATGACAGCGGGGTTGTTCACCCTGAAACGGCCTGCCATGAATACCTATCTCTGTCAGATCGACCTGAAGAAGGATGCGCAGGCGCTTTCGTTTGCGGCTGCGCTGGAAAACTGGCTTGGGCACCTGCAGCGGGCCGGCGCCATCGGCGGATGGTCCCTGTCACGGCGCAAGCTCAATCTGGCAGCGGATCGCTATCGCGACTTCATCCTGCAAATCGAGGTGGCGAACCTCGCACAGCTCGACCAGGCCTTTCGCTGGGTCGGGGAGCAGGGAGACGAGGCTGAAACCCTCTACATGCGCATGCACGACATGATCGACGCGGCTGATTGCGGCCTGTTCCGACCGTTCCCGGACCCCGAGCGCGCCGAACGACTGGCGCTGATATGATCAGTTGGTGACGTTGTTCACCGAACTGCTGACGCCGATGATCGTCCCGAACAGGCCGATGATCGTACGGGCGGAGTTGATCGGGGACTCGGTGGCGTAAAGCGTGTCGTCGGGCTGAATGTAGAACTGTCTTGCGGAAAACAGGCCATCGGCCGTCGTCAGGTCGAAGCTGAACACCACCTGCTGTTTGTTGGGGCCGGCCAGCCCGGGCTTGAGGTCCTTCGGCTGGTAGTCGCGCAGAACCAGCACGCCCTTCGGATTGGCGGTTCCGGCGTTCAGACCGCCGGTCGAAGACAGGGCCTCCATCACGGTCATCTGTTCCTTCTCGAAATAGATGACCTCCTGGGAACCCGTGGCGCCCAGCGAGGTGTAGCTGCGATCGTCCTCGACGATGACGATCTGGTCACCGCCCACCACCCGGATATTGCGATTGGCATTTTCGAGAACCGAAGAGACGCGCGTTTCGTAGGTCCGCCCGGCGCGCTGCAGCCGGATCAGCGGGTTGCGAAGCGAGTCGCGCACGCCGCCGCTTTGCGCGATGACGCTGAGGAGCTTGGTGTTACGATTTTCCAGCGGATACCGGCCGGGCGATCCGACCCCGCTGACCATGTCGACGGAGTTGTTGCGCCCCGGCGTCACCGAAAGCTGGACCTGCGCCGAGGGCTGGATCTGTTCGAACTGTGCCTGCAGACGGACCCGGGCCGAGGATTCGGTCAGACCGCGCACCGACACTTCGCCGACATAGGGCAGAAACACGCGCCCCGTAGACGAGACCGCCTGTGGCGGAATTTCTGCAGCCGTCCCGTCGGGACCGGTCAGAAGCGAGTTTTCTTCGCTGTCCCAGACCACGATGTTGACGATGTCACCGGTCTGGATCGCAGACGAATCAGGTCCCTGGTCTGCACCGAACCAATGATAGTGCCCATGCTGCCCACTGCGCGGCCATTTCACCAGAAGCGGTGTGAGCGCGCGCGTGACTTCGACAAGCTGGAACGACGGGTTGTCAGATCGCTGTTCTTTCAGGATTTCCGATTGCACGGCCGCCCCGCGCGGCAACGCACACGCCGACAGCATCATTGCACCGGCAACCAGAAAGATGAGCCTGAGATTCTTGTTCACGTATCTTATCCCCCCCGCGGGCATGCTTGGGTTTCCTATCCCATGCGCGTGATGCTAGACAATGGGGTAACGGAAAAAGTCGGCAATCTGGCATGATTGCTGCCACGCTGGCGGAAAGCATGCGCATACTTGTAACGGGATCCGGAGGACGACTGGGGCGGTTGCTGTTCGCCGCTCGGAAATTGTCCGGGCCGCAGACGCCCCGGTTCATATTCCAGTCCCGCAAGCCCGGTCGTGATCTGCAGTGGTCGCCGGACATGCCCCTGGGCCATCTGCCGAACTGCGATGTGATCATTGCGCTATGGGGCGTGACATCGGGATCTGACAACGCGCTGGCGGAGAATGCGGCACTGGTCGAGACCACGAGGAGGACGGCCCGCGCCTGCGGCGCAGAACGGGTGTTCCACCTTTCGTCAGCGGCTGTTTACGGCCCGGGGGCGCAGATGTCCGAGACGACGGAAACTGCAGCAAGTACCGCCTATGGGAAAGCCAAGATCGACATGGAGGCTGCCGTTCGGGCCGCCCGCGACACGTACCGGCATTGCGTATTGCGGCTGGCCAACGTGGTGGGCGCGGACAGCCTTGCGCCGGCGCTCTTGTCACATGGCGACGTCACGCTGGACCGGTTCGCGGATGGACATGGCCCGCGCCGCAGCTATATCGGTGCAACCGATCTGCTGCGGGTTTTCCGCGGGCTTTCCGAATTGGATGCTGACCTGATGCCCCCTGCAATAAACATCGCGGCCGCCGACCCAGTATCGATGGAAGACCTTGCAGTGGCTGCCGGCAAGGCGGTGATCTGGCGGCCAGCCCCCGTCACGGGGATACAGGACGCGACGCTGGACGTGACACGAATGCGGACGCTGCTGCCGGAAGTTCGACCAGCCTCGGATCCAAAAGCGCTGTGGGACGAACTGCGCAGACTGGAAGACCAGTCATGACGCCCGGAAAGCGCCTGATGGACATAGTCCTGGCCCTGATCCTTGTCGCGATCCTGTTCGTGCCCACGCTCGTCGTGGCCCTTGCCGTTCTCGTGAGCGACGGACGGCCCCTGCTATACCCGTCGAAACGCATGAAGGCGCCGGGGCAGAGCTTTACGCTGTGGAAGTTCCGCACGATGACCAACACCGCGCGGGATGCTTCGGTTTCGGGTGCGTACAAGCAAAGCCGCATTACCCCGATCGGGCGCGTCCTGCGACGTAAGCGACTGGATGAGCTGCCGCAATTGTGGAACATCCTGCGCGGCGACATGAGTTTTGTCGGGCCGCGCCCGCCCCTGCCCCGTTTTGTCCGCCTGTGTCCCGACACCTATGCAGAAGTGCTGAAAAACCGGCCCGGTGTGACGGGGCTGGCGACGCTGATCTATCACCGTCACGAAGAGACGCTTCTGTCGCGATGTCACTCGCAATCAGAGACGGACTCCATATATCTGCGGCAATGCGTTCCCGCCAAGGCGAAGATCGACCTGATCTGGGCGCGCAACCGTAGCCTGTGCTATGATACGGTTCTGATCCTGAAGACCGTTCGGCGGGTTTTCGCTTCTGGAAAAAACTGAGATAAAACCATTACCTAGGCATGTTAGCTTGCCGATATGGTCCGGTCGATTTTGCATACGCAGCAGAATCTTTCTTGTGACCTTTCGGAGTTTCGGCCTATTTAGGGCTGTTAAAGTGGTTACGCGGTAAGTTGTTTCATGACGCATGATTTTTCGGTTTGTCCGCGTCCATCGGCTACACAAGGCAAAGCTTGATGCTTTACAAGTTGGCGATCTCGCTCTCCCGTCACCAGAAACGCCGGATTCTTCTCGTGACGGACGGTGCGTTGATTGTCCTTTCGCATATGATCGCGGCCTTTCTCGTGCTGGACCCGCACGTGATCGGAACGCATATAGAGGCGTTTCTGCTGAGCATTGCGATCGCGACGACCGTCGGCGTGGCGCTGATCGTGCTGCTGGGCCTTCACAAGATAAAGCTGAATGCCTACCAGATGCAGGGCGTCGTGGAATCTGCCTTTGTCGCGGCAATCATGACGGGCGCCTGCGCGCTCAGTTCGGTCGCGCTGCTGGGGTCCGTATTCCCTGCGCCGCTTTATGTCGTCATGGGAATGCTGTTCCTGATCCTGTCGATCTCGTCTCGGCTGGTCATGCGGCAAATGCTTTTGTCGATTTACCGGCGCGGCAATGCACGGTTGCCGATCATCATCTACGGGGCTGGACAGACCGGCCAGCAGCTTGCCACGGCGCTTACGGTCGATGACGCGGTGGAGCCGGTGGCCTTTGTCGATGATGACCTCAGGCTTCAGGGGATCACCATCGCGGGTCTGAAAACGTATTCCCCCGGAAATCTGGAAGACCTCATACGCCGCTACCACGTCAAACGCGTGGTCCTGGCGATGCCGAGCGCGAACCGGGCGGTGCAATCCAGCATCATCAAGCGCCTTGCGGGCACCCCTTGCGAGGTGCATGCGATGCCGTCCTTCGCGGATCTGGTGGCCAGTTCGGCCTCGAGCCTGTCCGAGACGAAGCCGGTCGACGTGAATACCCTTCTCGGGCGCGCCGGCTTCGATGACGATCTGCCGGGCGTTTTCGATACATATCGAAACCGCAACATCCTGATCACCGGTGCCGGCGGGTCGATTGGATCGGAACTGGCCCGGCAGCTTCTGACCTGCCAGCCGGGAAAACTGGTTCTGCTCGATCACAGTGAACTGGCGCTGTTCGATACGCACAGGGAACTGAGCGCCATCATGCCCGAGGCCAATGTGATACCCGTTCTGGGCAGTGTCACCGAAGAAAACCTCGTTACCGATGTCCTGCGCTCGCACGAGATCGACATCGTGCTGCACGCTGCGGCCTACAAGCATGTTTCGATGGTCGAGGAAAATGCGCTGGAAGGTATCCGGAACAACGTGTTCGGCACCCGGACGGTGGCCAGCGCGGCCCTGAGGGTGGGTGTGGGACGCTTCATCCTGATATCGACCGACAAGGCCGTACGCCCGTCCTCGGTGATGGGCGCGTCGAAGAGATTTGCCGAACTGGCGGTCCAGGACCTGGCAACGCGGTCGACGACGACGCGGTTCTCGATGGTACGATTCGGAAATGTGCTGGGTTCTTCGGGATCCGTCATCCCGCTGTTCCAGGAGCAGATCGCGCGCGGCGGGCCCGTGTCGCTGACACATACGGACGTGACGCGGTATTTCATGACCATCCCCGAGGCCGTCCGGCTGGTCCTTCTGACCGGGTCGTTCGCGCGTGGCGGTGATGTTTTCGTTCTGGACATGGGCAAGCCGGTGCCGATCTACGAACTGGCGCGCCGCATGATCGAGAATGCCGGGCACACCGTCCGGGACGCGGCGAATCCCGGCGGCGATATCGGCATCGAGGTGACCGGGCTGCGCCCCGGCGAGAAATTGCACGAAGAGCTTCTTATCGGGTCCGACATGCTGACGACACCGCATCCGAAGATTTTGCGTGCGCAGGAAAAGCACCTGTCCGAGATCGAAATGGCCAACGCGCTGCAATCATTGCGTCAGGCCATCGATACGCGCAACGCCGACCAGTTGGCGACGACGTTGAATCAATGGATAGAACAGCGCGACATGACCCTCGGAAGCAAGTCGGTCAACGAGTGACGGGGCCGCGGTGACGAGCCGGCTCTAGCCTGCCTCTTCCGCTCTTTCCGCCAGTATCAGCCATTCTTCCTCGGCCTTGGCCAGCGCGGTCTGCCGTACCCCGAGCCCTTCGGTCGCCTTGGCGAATTTCACCGGTTCCCGCGTATAGAGCCCCGGATCGGCGAGCAGGTCTTCCAGTTTGGATATTTCGGCCTCGAGCCGTGCAATTTCGGCGGGCAGCGTGTCGAGCCGATGCTGATCCTTGAAGCTGAGCTTGGGCTTGCGCGCCTTGGGCGCGGTTGCGGGCGCGATGGCCGGCGCGGACCCCGGTCGGGTGGCCTTTTTCACGGTCGCGGGATTGGCAACGGTTCCGCGCTGTGTAACGTGGTCCGTCCACCCCCCTGCATAGACCGTGTGGCGTCCGCGGCCTTCGAGGGCGACGGTGGTGGTGGCCACGCGATCAAGGAAATCGCGATCGTGGCTGACCAGCAGAACCGTGCCGTCGTAATCGTCGAGCAATTCCTGCAAGAGGTCGAGCGTTTCGATATCAAGATCGTTCGTCGGTTCGTCGAGCACCAGAAGGTTGCTTTCCCGCGCCAACAGCTTGGCCAGCAGCAGCCGAGCCTTTTCGCCGCCTGACAGCGACCTGACCGGCGCGCGCACCTGCCGTTCGTCGAACAGGAAATCCTTGAGATACCCCACGACATGCCGCGGGCTGCCTCGCACCATGATCTGGTCCGCCTGCCCTGAGACGCGCATGTCCGGGTCGCTTGTCAGGTTGTCCCACAGGCTCATGTCCGGGTCCAGTTGCGCCCTGGCCTGGTCGAATACCACAGGCAAGATGTTGGTGCCGTGACGCACTTCGCCCGCGTCCGGTTCCAGCGTCTTCATCAACATTTTCAGCAGCGTCGTCTTTCCAACGCCGTTGGGGCCGATGAAAGCGATCCGGTCCTTGCGCTGGACCGTGAGGGAAAAATCGCTGACGACGGGTGCATCGGCGAAGTGTTTCGAGATTCCGATGGCCTCGATCACCTTGCGGCCGGTCTGTGGGCCGCTGGCAAGTGCCATGGCCGCAGTGCCCTGGCGCCGGATCTGCGAGGCTCGCTCGGCCCGCAATGCCTGCAACGCGCGCACCCTGCCCTGATTTCGCTTGCGCCTTGCACTGATGCCTTCGACGGCCCAGCGGGCCTCTTCCGCAATCTTGCGGTTCAGCTTGTGTCGGGCCTGGTCCTCTTCCTCCCAGACCTTGTCCCGCCAGGCTTCGAAATCCTCGAACCCCTTTTCCTGCCGCCGGGTCATGCCGCGGTCGATCCACAGGGTCGCGCGGGTCAGCGCGCGCAGAAAGGCGCGGTCGTGGGAAATCAGGATATATCCGGCGCGGGTTTCCCTTAGCTGTTGTTCCAGCCAAGCGATCGCCTCGATGTCGAGATGGTTCGTGGGCTCGTCGAGCAGCATGAGATCCGGTGCTTGCGCCATCAGCTTCGCAAGCGCCGCACGCCGCCGTTCGCCGCCCGACGCGGTGGCGACCGGACGATCGGGGTCGAATTTCAGTCCCTCGGCGGCCATCTCGACGCGGTAATGCTCGGCCTCGTCCAGACCGTCTGCGGCAAAGGCACCGAGCGTGTCGAAGCCGGCCATGTCCGGGTCCTGCTCCATGTAACCGACCGACGAGTCGGGATGCAGAACGCGTGTGCCGCGGTCGGGTTCGACGAGGCCGGCGATCACCTTCATCAGGGTCGATTTGCCCGATCCGTTGCGCCCGACAAGCGCCACGCGGTCGCCGGGTTGCACCACCAGCGACAGGTCGTCAAAGACCGGCTCGCCGCCGAAGGTCAGGGAAATGTCCGAAAGTTGCAGAAGAGGTGCGCGCGCCATGGCGCATCCGCTATCGCGCGCGCAGAACTTCGTCAAGCCGCCCTGCGTTACTGCGCGACGGTGCGCAGAAGCCGCTTGCGCGACGCAGGGATCGCGTTGATCTCGAGCCCGGTGAAAACGTGCAACGTGTTCATCTGGCGATCGACGACGGCATGGTCGCTGACCCACCCGCCCATTACCAGATAGGTCCGCAGAAGCGGCGGCATCCGCAGCATGGCAAGCTTTGCGTCAGGTTTGCGCCGGCGCAGCGCCTGGGCGAACCGGAAGACCGAAGGCGCCTTGACCCGCGGCAGCCAGCGCCGCGGAGCCAAGTGGCGGTCCTTCAGCATTGCGAAGGCGTCAAGGTAGTCGTCCGCGTCCGTGCCCTTGAATGACGAGCATCCGAACAGCATCTCGACGCCATTCTCATCCACGTAACGCGTCATCGCGCCCCATGCCACGCGAAGGATATCGGGATCCCGCGCATCGGGATGGATGCAAAAGCGGCCCATTTCGACCATAGGGCCGGAGAAGGCCCGCAAGGCGGACAATTCGTAATACTGCGCGGAATAGCTGCGCTCGATCTCGCCCCCGCCGTTCAGGCACAACATCCGGAAACAGCATATCAGCCTGTTGTCGCGGGCGTCCTCGACCAGGATGTGCGTGCAGATTTCGTCGAACTCGTCCCGGTCCAGACCGTCTTCGGCGGATGCGCCCTTGAACGCGAGATGTCTCAAACGTTGCGCGGCCTCGATATCGTCTGCGCAATCCGCGATCCGTGTCCGGTAGCGTCCCTTGCTCAACATGTCGGCCTCATCCAATGGCGGTGGCTTGCACGCTATATATGTGCGCACCGCTTAGCATGAAGCATGTGACAGGCGAATGACGCCCCGTCTAGAAGAATTCGCCCGGGTCGACGTTGCCGAAGTTTCCGAGAAGCTGTCTCAGGAATCCGCTTCCGACCACGGACGAGTCTGTCACGCGGCGCGTCAGCGGAACGATGTTCCCGTCGGCAAGCGAGAATGTCTCGATATTCGCGATCGTGTCGTTGGGTGCAAAGCTGATCGCGAGAACCTGGCGTTCGATGACCTCGGGGCGATACATGCCCACCTCTTTCACACGGCTTCGGACGTAGTAGTAATCGCCACCGCTGAGCATGCCAGCCGAAGACGGCGGTCCGACGACATCATTCACGGTCTCGCGGGTGTCGACGCCCACGGTCAGGTTCTGCAGGTCTTCCTGTAGTGGCATGTAGCCGTGGTTGCGATAGGTCGGCGTACAGGCCGCGAGTGCGGCCGCGAGGCACACCATGCCCCCTATTTTGGCAAACCAGATTCTCATGCCATCCCTCTTCGCCTCTTGAACGGGTCCCAAATGACCATTTATCCGATACATCAAGGTAGCGGTAGGGTTCAAGAAAGGATAGGTCGCAGGCCATGACCGGAAACACAGAAAATCCGACCGTGCTGCATCTGGCACAGATGTCCATGAACCGGCCGCATCCATTCCGGGTAGAACCGGACGCGCCCGCCTTGGCGCAGATGGCCGAGGCGCTTGATATCCCGGCGATCAGGAAGGCCCGCTTCGAAGGGGTGCTGACGCCGGAAGATGGCGGCAACTGGCGACTGGATGCGCGGATCGGCGCGACCGTCGTGCAGTCCTGTGTCGTGACCCTGGAACCGGTGACGACGCGCATCGACGAAGACGTCGTCCGAAAGTTTCGCAAGGACTGGCCCGGCGTCGACCCCGACGCGGAAGAGGTCGAGATGCCCGAGGACGAAACGATTGACCCCTTGCCCGAGAAGATCGACGTGACCGTTCTGATGCAGGAGGCCATCGCCCTGGCCTTGCCGCCCTACCCGCGCAGCACCGACACGCCGCTCGAGACCGCCCGGTACGCGCCACCCGGCGTGGCGCCGATGACCGACGCGGAGGCAAAGCCCTTCGCGGCCCTCGCCAAGCTGAAGGACCAGTTGAAAGACAGCGATTGAGACCACGAAAGAATCGCTGGACAGTGGGCAATTTCCTAGTATTTTCGCGCTCTCACCGGATTTAGGGTTGCACGCCGGGCTCTCGACGGAATAAGAGCCGCGTCAGCGTATGAAACCGGGCCGAAAGGCCCACAAGAATTGAGGTTGTGACATGGCCGTCCAACAGAACAAGGTATCGAAATCGCGCCGCAACAATCGCCGGGCGCACGACTCGCTTGAGGGTGCAAACCCCAACGAATGCCCGAACTGCGGCGAACTGAAACGTCCGCACCACGTGTGCGTTGCCTGCGGTCACTACGCAGACCGCGAAGTCGTCGCGCTGGATGACGAGGTCGATCTGGACGAAGACGCAGCCTGAGTGGCGGCAAAGGGACGCGTCCAATGACGGCATCGGCCGACAAGACCGGCAAGAGCAGCAGGCGCATCCTTATTTCCGTAGACGCCATGGGTGGCGATCTGGGCCCGGCAACCGTCGTTGCCGGGATTTCCGTGTCTGCAAAGAAGAACGACAGGATCGGTTTCATCCTGCACGGGCCCGAGGATGTCCTGACGCCGCTGGTCGCGAAACGCAAGCACCTTGCCGGACGGTGCGAGATCAGGAACGCCGGCGATGTCGTCGAGATGCAGGACAAGCCCAGCCAGGCGCTGCGTCAAGGCAAGGACACCTCGATGTGGTCCGCGCTGGAATCGGTGCGCAATGGCGAGGCCAGCGTTTGCGTATCCTGCGGAAATACCGGCGCGCTGATGCTGATGTCGGTTATCCGCCTGCGCAAATTGCCGGGAATCTACCGGCCCGCCATCGCCGTCTTGTGGCCCTCGCAAAACCCGCAGCGTCACAACATCATGCTGGACGGCGGCGCGGACATCCGGGCGGATGCCAAGGACCTGATGCAATACGCGCTGATGGGTACGTCCTATGCCCGCAATGGATTCGGCCTGGAACGTCCTCGCGTCGGGCTGTTGAATGTCGGCACGGAAGAACACAAAGGCCGGGCCGAGCTGAAAGAGGCCTATGACCTGATCGAAGGCAATGCGCGCAACGGCGATTTCGAGTTCGTGGGCTTTGTCGAGGGGCGGGACCTGCCAGGCACCGTCTGCGACGTGATCGTGACCGATGGATTTACCGGCAATGTCGCCCTGAAGACCGGCGAAGGCACGGCGAAGTTGATTCGCGAATTGCTGAAGGAGGCGTTCGCGCACACGCCCTTGTCCCGCCTGGCCTCGGTGCTGGCGCTGACATCGCTGCGCCGGATGGGCAAACGCATCGATCCCAGCCGTGCCAATGGCGGCGTGTTCCTCGGCCTGAACGGGACTGTCGTGAAATCTCACGGCTCTGCCGACGCCACCGGGGTCTCGGCGGCCGTAAAGCTGGCTTTCGAGTTGGCCGACACGGGCTTTACCGAAAAACTGGCGGCACGGGTTGCATCTGCGACCATGCTTGAACAGGATGCGCCCGACGAAGTCGACAGTAACGGTGACCTGGAATGACGATTCGCGCCGTTGTAGACGGTGTCGGCCACTACCTTCCCGAACGTGTGGTGCCGAATTCACATTTTGAAACCTTTCTCGACACGTCGGATGAATGGATCAGGACCCGCTCGGGCATCGAGCGCCGCCATTTCGCCGCCGAGCACGAGACGACGTCTGGCCTGGGCGCAAACGCCGCCCGCGCGGCCATGGCGGATGCGGGCGTCGGACCGGAGGATATCGACGGCATTCTGGTGGCCACCTCGACCCCGGACCTGACATTTCCGTCGGTCGCAACCATGATCCAGAAGGATCTGGGCATTTACCATGGTTTTGGCTTCGACGTTCAGGCCGTGTGCGCGGGATTCATCTATGCGCTGGCCAATGCCAATGCGCTGATTGTTTCAGGCCAGGCCAAGCGCCTGCTGGTGATTGGCGCGGAAACGTTCAGCCGCATCATGGACTGGACCGACCGGTCGACCTGCGTTCTCTTCGGTGACGGCGCCGGAGCGGTGGTGCTGAGTGCAGAGGACGGCGCAGGCACGCCCGAAGATCGTGGCATCCTGTCAACCGACCTCAATTCCGACGGGCGCTATCTCGACATGCTCTATGTCGATGGGGGCGTCTCCTCGACCGGCACATCCGGCAAGCTGAAGATGCAGGGCAACCTTCTTTTCCGTCAGGCCGTGGAAAAGCTGACCTCGACGGCCGAAGCCGCGTTGTCGAAGGCCAGCCTCACGGATGATGACGTTGACTGGATCGTGCCGCACCAGGCCAATATCCGCATCATCCAGGGCACCGCGAAAAAGCTGGCCATCCCGATGGATCGGGTTGTCGTCACGGTACAGGATCACGGCAATACGTCGGCGGCCTCCATTCCGCTGGCGCTGTCGGTGGGTGTCGCCGAAGGCAAGATCAAGCGTGGCGATGTGATCGTATCCGAGGCGATCGGCGGCGGGCTGGCGTGGGGCGCGGTGGTTCTGCGCTGGTAGTGTCCGGAACAAAGCGCGATTTTTCCGCTTAAACTGTGCCGTCCAAGTCATTGACATTGACTCGGAAAATTCTTCCCCCCTAATGTTCTTGGCAAAAGGAAGAGGGGAAGCGATGACCAACAAGACGCTGACAAGGATGGACCTGAGCGAGGCCGTGTTCCGCGAAGTGGGTCTGTCGCGCAACGATTCGGCCCAGTTGGTCGAGAGCGTTCTGGAATATATGTCCGATGCGCTGGTGCGCGGCGAGCAGGTCAAGATCTCTTCTTTCGGGACCTTCTCGGTACGGGACAAGTCCGCGCGCGTGGGCCGCAATCCGAAGACCGGCGAGGAAGTGCCGATCAACCCCCGGCGCGTTCTGACATTCCGCCCCTCGCACCTGATGAAGGACCGGGTTGCGGCGGGAAACAAGGCCTGAGGGGCCGGCGATGGCCAAATCCGCCGACGCGTTCCGCACGATCAGCGAGGTTGCCGACTGGCTTGAAACTCCGGCGCATGTGCTGCGTTTCTGGGAAAGCAAGTTCAGCCAGGTAAAACCGGTGAAGCGCGCAGGCGGGCGCCGATACTATCGTCCTGCCGACATGAAGCTTCTGGGCGGCATAAAGAAACTGCTGCACGACGACGGAATGACCATAAAGGGCGTGCAGAAGATGCTGCGCGAACAGGGTGTTGGGCATGTCTCGGCCTTTTCCCAGCCGCTGGGCGACGCCGCTGATGACGTGACGATAGACCATGTGGAGGAGGTGCCGCAAACAGGCGCCCCGCCGGAGCCTGATTTCGCCAGCACTGACGCCCCCGCGACGCCTGCGTCGGATCCCGCAAGCCCAGCCCCGTCCATAGGTCCCGTGCCGGACCCCACACCGCAAACGCCACAGGCCGAGCCTGAAACGTTGCCTTTGGCATCGAGCGAAGGTCCGGTGCCGGACCCTGTTGCAGCTGCGGAGACACTTGGTGCATCATCGGATACCCAGCGTGAAGAGCCGCCTGCCGAGGCCTCGTCAGCCGAAGAAACCGCACTGACCTTCAGCCGCCACAAACCCGATCCGGACAGCGAAACACAAGCCGAGACACCACCGGCCGACACCGGGGAAGAGACGCCACCGTTGCCCAGTTTCCTGCAGCGGCGAGATGCCTCCGGGGTCCCGCCTGCGGTTCAGGCAGGCGAAGCTGCCCCCTCGGACGACGCAGAAGCAGCGCCGCCGCCGATGCGACCGCAGAACGTCGATGTTCCGGCCGACCCCGGCGACGATCTTGCCGCCGATCCGGGCGTTCTGTCGCGAATTTCCAAGCTGCCGAATTCGATACCGCCTGAGTTGGTGCCCGAGCTTGAAAGCCTGCTGTCGCGCCTGCGCTCCGCCGGTGGATCCGCCGCCGGAACCTAGGGCGTGAAATTGGAAATTCCCCCTTGTTCTCGGCGCGAAAACCAGTATGAACGGCCAGACGTCGGGCTATGGCGCAGCCTGGTAGCGCGTCCGTCTGGGGGACGGA
The DNA here is from genome assembly GCA_046290265.1 of Roseovarius sp. Classification (GTDB taxonomy): domain Bacteria; phylum Pseudomonadota; class Alphaproteobacteria; order Rhodobacterales; family Rhodobacteraceae; genus Roseovarius. Next base: position 49,009 of record JBKAGF010000009.1, read on the forward strand.
AGGTCGCAGGTTCGAGTCCTGCTAGCCCGACCAATTTCTCGCGTACCACAGGCCTTTTCTTCGCACTTCGGGGCGGAAATGCGCGCCTTTCGACAGGCTGCACAGGGAGGCAGGAATGACAGGCGTTCTGGCCAGCCAGCAACTCGAGGCGATGATCCAGGATGGCCGTCTGACCGCACAGCCGCCGGTGCAGCCGGAGCAGATCCAACCCGCGTCGCTGGACTTGCGGCTGGGGAACACCGCATACCGTGTGAGAGCCTCATTCCTTGCCGGGGCCGGCACAAGGGTCGAGGACCGCCTGAAAGAGTTCGAGATGCACCGGATCGACCTGTCGGACGGCGCGGTTCTGGAGAAGGGCTGTGTCTACGTCGTTCCGCTGATGGAACATCTCGACCTTCCAGCATCCGTACATGCGGTGGCCAATGCCAAGTCGTCGACCGGCCGGCTGGACCTTCTGACCCGTGCGATCATCGACGGCGGCGAAGAATTCGACCGCATTCCTGCAGGATATTCCGGTCCGCTTTACGCCGAGATTTGCCCACGGTCCTTTTCCGTCCTGGTGCGCCCTGGGATGCGGCTGAACCAGATCCGTTTTCGTGAAGGCCAGGCGGTTTTGACAGACGCAGCCCTGAGCGCGCTGCATTCCGAAAGTGCGCTGGTCGACGGTCCCCCCGTGATCAGCGACGGCCTGGGGTTTTCCGTCGACCTGAAACCTGTCGGCGGTACATTGGTCGGCTACCGCGCCAAGCCGCATACCGGCGTCGTCGATCTCGATAACATCGCGGGTTATGACGCGGCGGACTATTGGGAAGAGGTGCACAGCGACAATGGCCGAATCATTCTGGACCCCGGCGCATTCTACATCCTGGTGAGCCGGGAGGCCGTGCACATCCCCCCCGCCTATGCCGCTGAAATGGCGCCCTATCTGGCAATGGTCGGCGAATTTCGCGTGCACTATGCCGGCTTCTTCGATCCCGGCTTCGGCCACGATGCGGCGGGCGGGTCAGGATCACGCGGCGTGCTGGAAGTCCGGTGTCACGAGGCCCCCTTCGTGCTGGAACATGGCCAGATTGTCGGACGTCTGGTCTACGAAAAAATGGATCAGGTTCCCGAACAGCTCTACGGTGCCGGGATCGCCTCCAACTACCAGGGTCAGGGCCTCAAGCTGTCAAAGCATTTCAGGACCGGCTAGAACCGCCCGATTTTGCGTGCCACGCGCATTGACTGGCGCATGCGTTTCTGAGTCTCTGCGGTCTGAGGCGCGTTCGGTCGCTTGCTTTTGTCTGACGTGTTTGTCGTGTTCTTCGACATCTTGTTGATGCCGGCGTTGACGCCCGAGCGGATCAGGCGGTTCATGACCATACGGATGACCATGGAAATGATGCGATTGGCGTTCATCGCGCCCTCCTCGTGTGTCCGGTAACGGGGATGTAGCATGGAAAGATGGAAAAATCAGGGCCGCGTATCGGATTTTTCCTAAGGTCAGTCCTCGAAAAGTTCGCTCTGACCCTCTTCGGTCTCCTCAAGGAGGTCCTCGTCTCCTTCGCCCAGCTGGGGCATGTCCCCCGGCGGCGGGCGATTCTCGAGCAGGCCGGCCGCGCGCAGTTCTTTCAGGCCGGGCAGGTCACGGGCGTTCTCCAACCCGAAATGATCCAGGAAATGCGGCGTCACCACAAAGGTGACGGGCCGCCCCGGCGTCATCTTGCGCCGGCCGAAGCGGATCCACTCCATTTCCAACAGCTGGTCCACCGTGCCGCGACTGACGCTGACACCCCGGATTTCCTCTATCTCGGCGCGTGTCACGGGCTGGTGATAGGCGATGATGGCCAGCGTCTCGATCGCCGCACGGCTGAGCTTGCGGGTCTCGACGGTTTCCTTCTGCATAAGAAAGGCAAGGTCGGATGAAGTCCGCATGGCCCATGCATCCCCCACCTTGACCAGGTTCACCCCCCGTCCCTCGTAACGCTTGCGCAAATGCACCAGCGCCTCGGCGGCGTCACAGCCATGCGGCATGCGCGCCTCGATCTCCTTGGCTGAAATCGGCTCGGCGGTTGCAAAGAGGATCGCCTCGCACATGCGCTCCTGTTCGGCCATGGGCGGGGCCTCGAACAGGCTTTCTTCCTGCGGCACGTCTTGTTCGGTGTCGTCCGACATGGGGCGTTCTATCCTTTTCGCCGCAGTTCCAGCGGCGCGAAAAGCTCGGACTGGCGCAGCTCGACCTTGCCTTCTTTTGTCAGTTCAAGCGCGGCCGCAAACGTTGATGCGGTGGCAGAACGCCGGCGCGCGGGATCGGCGGTAAAACCATCGGGCAGGTAGGAGGCGATGTCGGTCCAGGTGCCGGCAAACCCGATCAGGCCGCGCATCCGTTCAAGCGCCTGTTCCAAGGTGAAAAGCGCCTCGCGGTCAAAGGCATAGGGGCGAAATTCGTCCTTGGTGCGGATCCGGGCGTAGCCTTGCATCAGATCCAGCAGCGTTGCGGTGTATTCGACCCGCCGGATCCGCGTGACATCCTCGGGAATACCGCGAGCGAAGAAGTCCCGGCCAAGCTGGTCGCGCGCCATGAGCCGTGCCGACGCCTCTCGCATGGCTTGCAGGCGTTCCAGCTGGAACGCCAGGTGCGCGGCCAGTTCCTCGCCCGATGGGCCTTCCTCGGACGGGTCCGGCGGCAACAGAAGGCGGGACTTGAGAAAGGCAAGCCAGGCGGCCATGACGAGGTAATCGGCCGCTAGCTCCAGCCGCAGCGCCTTGGCGCGTTCGACGAATGCAAGATACTGTTCGGCAAGCTGGAGGACCGAGATCTTGCGCAGATCGACCTTCTGCGTGCGGCTGAGCGTCAGCAGCAGGTCGAGCGGCCCCTCGTAGCCATCCACGTCGACGATCAGAGCCTCGGCGGCCATCCGGTCGCTCACGCTTGCGATCTGTCCCATTTCGTCGAACGTGTCTTCGGCCATTGCCCTAACCGTGCAGCAGTTCGGACAGCTTTGCCTCCAGCGCCGGAATGTCAACCTTTGTCGGGCGCTTTCGCGCCGCAAGGGCCGCCTCGGCGCGGCGCTGACCGTCGTCGTCAAGAGTTCCCGCCGCCGAGACGACTGCCTGCATTTCCGCAAACTCTCCGTTGCAATGCAGAATGACATCACAACCCGCTGATCGCGCTTCGCGCGACAGATCGCCAATATCGCCTTTCAGAGCCTTCATCGAGATATCGTCGGTCATGATCAACCCGCCAAAGCCGATCTCTTCACGGATCATTCGCATCATTTCCGGCGAAGTGGTCGCCGGGCGTGCATCGCACTGCTCGTACACCAGATGCGCCGTCATTCCCATCGGCAGGTCGTTGAGCGCCTTGAAGGGGTGAAAGTCGGTCGTGGACAGCGTCTCGATATCCGTGTCCACCACGGGGAGGTCGAAATGGCTGTCGACCTGCGCGCGACCGTGGCCGGGGATGTGCTTGACCACCGGCAACACGCCGCCGTCAAGATGTGCCTGCGCCACGGCGCGACCGATTTTCGCGACACGCGCCGCATCACTGCCGTAACAGCGGTTTTTCAGGAAGGTATGGGTCTGACGCCCGGCGAGGTCGACCAGCGGCGCGCAGTTGGCATCCAGCCCCACCTCGACAAGCTCATGGGCGATGATGCGATAGCGTGCATACATCGCCTCTTCGGCGCGTTCGCCTGCAAGCTCGACCTGCTCGAGCGGCGGAAGCCATTCGCGCCAGATCGGACCGCGCAGGCGCTGCACCCGCCCGCCTTCCTGATCCACAAGGATGGGTGCGTCGTGCCCAGCGGCGCGGCGCAGGCTGTCGCACAGGGCGCGCACCTGGTCAGGCGTGTCGATATTGCGGGAAAACAGAATGAATCCAAAGGGCCGCGCCTGACTGATCAGCGCGGCCTCGTCCGGCGTCAGCCGCGTTCCCGCCACACCAAGGATCGTGGCGCCAAGCGGGGTCACCGCGTCACCACCGGGATGCAGTCGGCCTTTTCTGCCACCAGAGCCGAACAGAAGCGTCGTGCGTCGCTGAGATCACCGAACCCCATGGCCCGCAACCGGTAGAAGGTTCTGCCACCGCTCTGCGCCTTCTGGATGACGCGTTGCTTGTCGTCCAGGTATTCGGCGAACCGGTCGGACAGCTTGCCCCATTCCTGCTCAGCGATGGCAGCACTTTCGAAGGCGCCGAGCTGTGCCATGCGGGTGCCGGCAGGTATGCTTTGTGGATCCAGATCGGGCTCGGACTGCGCCGCGACACTTGCGGCCACGACATCTTCGACAGTGCTGAGACCGGCAGGGCGCGCCTTGGGGCGCAGCGAGCGGCCAAGCCCGCCTGTGACCTGCTGATCCGCGCGATCGGGGTCGGCTGCCGCGTTGTCCTCGGCTGTCTCCTGCACGTTCTGGTCAGGGGTACCGTCGGCAAGCGGCGTCATTGGCGCCACGCCTTCGGACAACTCGTCTGCCAGAGATGTCAGCGCGGCCAGCGTTGCCGTGTCCTCATCCGTTTCAACGGCATCCTGCGCCTCGGCGCTTGGTGTGACTTCCTGTGTCTGCGCCTCGGACGCTGCGGGCTGCGCAGCGACCCGCAATTCGGATTGCGGCGTGTCCTCAAGACTGAGCGCCAGAGGCTCGGGCGCCAGCACCAACCGGTCGGCGGGCTGCGCCGCGGAGCCATCGGCAGCGACATCATTGACCGCCAGCCCCTGGTGTTCTGCGGTCGATCCGCCGGGGTTTTCGGGCTGGATGCGCATCGGGCCCTCGACCGCGCGCACTACGGGGACGCCGCTGACATCGCGAACGAGGAGCTTGTATCCCCACACACCAATGCCGACGACAAGTGCAAGAGAAATCGCCGCTCCGGTCAGGTTAGTCGCCTTCTGGAATGAAATCCGCCGTTCCGGCCCCTCACCTAAGGGGGCACCATGAATCTGTGCCATTGCTCGCCTCGCTGCCTCCGGCGATGCTTGGCCGCCGGCTTGGATTACTGCCGCTTCCCCGGCGCAGGCGCGATTTTTAACGCATCTCTTCGGCCGGAGTTACGCCCAAGATACCAAGACCGGCGGAAATAACAACGGTTACGGCCCGTGCGAGGGCAATTTTCGCCAACGAGCCGGGGATATCCGTTTCATCGAGGAAACGCAGCGCGGGCACTTCGTTGCCCCGGTTCCAAAGACTGTGCAGATCACTCGCCAGGTCGTAGAGGTAGAAGGCGACGCGGTGCGGTTCGTTCGTGCGGCCTGCGATTTCGACAAGGCGCGGCCACTCGGCGATTTTCCTGGCAACTGCCGCCTGCGCGGCGTCCTGCAGAACCGAAAGGTCGGCACCGGCGAGCGTGGCATCGTCCACATCCATGCCAGCCTCGCGCGCCTTGCGCAGTACGGAAGATATGCGCGCGTGGGCGTACTGGACATAGAAGACCGGGTTTTCCTTGGACTGCTCAAGCACCTTGTCGAAGTCGAAGTCGAGCGGTGCGTCGTTCTTGCGCGTCAGCATGACGAAACGCGTCACGTCCGCGCCGACCTGATCGACCACGTCGCGCAGGGTGACAAAGGTCCCTGCCCGCTTGGACATCTTGAAGGGCTCGCCATTCTTGTAAAGCTTCACCAGTTGTGTGAGCTTGATGTCGAGCGTCACGGCACCATCGGTAAGCGCGCTGACGGCGGCCTTCATCCGCTTGACATAGCCGCCGTGGTCGGCACCGAAGACGTCGATCAGCGCGTCGAACCCGCGTTCGACCTTGTCGTAGTGATAGGCGATGTCGGGCGCGAAATACGTCCAGCTTCCATCGGACTTCTTGACGGGGCGATCGACATCGTCGCCATGCTCCGTGGATTTGAACAGCGTCTGTTCCCGCGGCTCCCAATCTTCGGGTTTCTTGCCTTTGGGCGGTTCCAGAACGCCTTCGTAGATCAGGCCCTTGGCCTGCAGCGCATCAAGCGCCTGCTCGATCCGTCCGGTGCCATAGAGGGATTTTTCGCTGTAGAATACATCCATCCGGACACCGAGAGCTCGCAGGTCCTCGCGGATAAGTTCCATCATTGCGTCGGTGGAGAAATCGCGCACCGCTTCCAGCCAGACATCCTCGGGTTCCCCGACATAGGCATCGCCCACCTTCTCTTTCAGGGCTTCGCCGACATCGATCAGGTAGTCGCCGGGATAGGTGCCGTCCTCGAACGCGATTTCCTGCCCGTGCGCCTCGAGGTAGCGTAGATAGACCGACCGCGCCAGAACATCGACCTGTGCGCCGCCGTCGTTGATGTAGTATTCGCGGGTGACGTCATAGCCGACATAGTCCAGCAGACCGGCAAGCGCGTCGCCGAAGACAGCGCCCCGCGTGTGACCGACATGCAGCGGCCCCGTCGGGTTGGCCGAAACATATTCGACGTTTACCTTCTTCCCCTTGCCCATCTCAGAACGGCCGAAAGCGCTTCCATCCTGAAGGGCAGCGCGTACGACGTCATGCCAAAGACCGTCCGACAGGCGCAGGTTGAGAAACCCCGGCCCCGCAACCTCGGCGCTTTCTATACCGTCCTCGGCCGCCAGAATACCTGCCAGCGTCTCGGCGAAATCGCGCGGTTTCTTTCCGGCGGGCTTGGCCAGCACCATCGCGGCATTGGTGGCCATATCGCCATGTGCCGGGTCGCGCGGCGGCTCGACCGTGACGTTCGACATGTCCAGCCCGGCAGGCAGTTGTCCTTCGGACTGCATGGTGTCGAGAGCGGCAAGGACACGGGTGCGGATCGCGGTAAACAGGTTCATCGGGAGTTCCTTCGTTTCGACGCCGGTTTATCACCCAAGCGGGCCGCGTCAATCCGCGCTGTCGGTTGCCGGCCGTGCCTTCGGCGTCTTGTCATCCCGCGGCGGACCCAGCCAGATCAACTTGACCTCCGCGCCCTTCTCGACCTTCGATGTCTCTGAGAGGATCCGAAGGCCGGCATCTTCGCTATGGGTCGCGATCGGAATGCCGTCCTCGTTCTGAGCGGCCCATTCGTCCATCGTGTAATCTGCGGTCAGGTTCGTCGCCCGAACCTCCCAGTTTCTGACCATCCGGCCAGCCAGTTCAGTATAACCATATCCATCGGCGACGACCCGCCCGCCCAACGTGGCGGGCAATGCGTGACGCTTGCTTTCCTGCTTGGCCCGGCGCAATTGATACACGTTCTCGCGACCGAATTCCGGAGCAAGGTCCGTGGCGACGAGCGTGTTGTATGCATCGTTATCGGTCAGCGCGAGAACGACACCATATTTCATGATCTCGGCGCTGTGTTCGGCCGCCTCGGACAAAACGTCTCCGAAAAAGACCGGCAGGCCGGCATCGCGTGCGCTGCGCAGGCGCGCCCTGTTGGTATCCGTGATCAGGACCGGCACCTCAAGATCCTGCAAGGTACTGGCCAGCGACGTTGCGAATTGCGAGCCGCCCGCCAAAAGGACACCCGGCTGCCCCTTGCCAGCAAGGCCAAGCGCGCGCGCGAGGGGTGCGAGGGTGAAGCCGTGCAAGACGACAGTCGCGGCCACCAACGCGAACGCAAAGGGTGTCAGAAAGGCGGCGTCCTCGATCCCTTCGGCCACCAGTCGCTCTCCGAAAAGACCGGCGACCGCCACAAGCACGACCCCGCGGGGGCCGGTGAGACCCACAAGCATACGCTCGCGGAAGGGAATGTTCGTGAACGCCAGAGAAAACAGCACGGTGACGGGGCGGACCAGCAAGATCACCACCGCCACCATCGCCGCAGCATTCCAGTTGATAAGGCGGAGCGTCTCGACATCCATGTTGGCGGCAAGAAGGATGAAGACACCCGAAACCAGAAGGATCGTCGCGTGTTCCTTGAAGCGTCGCAGCTCGGTGTAGCTGGGCAGGTTGGCATTTGCCATGACCACCCCCATGACGGTCACCGCGAGCAGACCGCTTTCATGCAGCATGTAGTCCGTGACGGCGAAGATGCCCAGCAGAATGGCGAAAAGTACCGGTACCTTCATGTATTCCGGCACATAGGCGCGGCGAAACGCTTCGCTCAGGACCCAGCCGCCGGCCCAGCCAAGGGCCCCGGCCACGACAACGCCCCGGATGATCTGCCACGCGGCAAGGCCAATGCTGCTTTCGCTGGCGGTCACGACGATCACCTCGAAAGCCAGCACCGCGGCCAGCGCACCGATGGGATCGTTCACGATGGCTTCCCATTGCAGCAATTGCGCCGGGCGACGGTTGAGCCGTGCCTGCCGCAGGAGCGGCGCAATTACCGTAGGGCCTGTGACAATCATGATGCCGCCGAAAACCGCCGAGCTTTCCCAGCTCAGCCCCCCCACGAAGTGCAGGGCCAGCGCGCTCCCGATCCAGCCTACCGGAGCACCCAGCAGGACGAGGCGCTTCACGCCCTGCTCTGCCCCGCGCAGGGAATGGAAATCGAGTGTCAGCCCGCCCTCAAAGAGAATGATAGCCACGGCAATCGAGATCATCGGCCCCATCAAGTTACCGATATCGCGCTGAGGCTCGAAAAGGCCGAGTACCGGACCGGCAATCAACCCCGCGGCCAGCATCAGGACGATGGCCGGCATTCGCAGGCGCCAGGCAACCCATTGCGCGCCGACCCCGAGCGCCCCCACGAGCGCCACCGCCATGACCGGATCGAGCGCCCCTTCCGTACCGCCGGTTGCCATGCCTCAGATCCCCTTTCTCTCGCCCGTATCGGCGTCGCCGCCCAGCAGTCGCGCATGGGCATCCAGCGCGAACCGGTCCGTCATCCCCGCGATATAATCGCTGACCAGCCGTGCCAGTGCGGTCTGGTCCTTCGCATCCGCCACGTCCTGGCGCCACCGTTGCGGAAGGAACTCGGGACGCGACATGTAGAACGGAAACAACTCCTCGACCACTCCGGTGACGCGCCGGCGCATCTCCACGACTTTAGGGGCGCGGTACATATGACTGAAAAGAAAGGACCGTATCTGCTGCAGATCCGTCCACATCTGGTCTGAAAACCGTATCACCGGACGGCCAAGATCGCGCACAGCCTGGGCGTCGGCCGGGGCAGATTCGATGAGGATTTCATGAGAGGTCTCGATCACGTCAGACACCATGACGCCAAACACCCGACGCAGTGCTTCGTGTCTTCGCCGGTACGGGTCGAGGCCCGGGTATCTTGCATCGACTTCTCGATAGCAGTCGCACACGACCGGCAATTCGGCGATGTCGGCCTCGGAAAACAGCCTTGCCCGTAGACCGTCATGCAGGTCGTGGTTGTTATACGCAACATCGTCAGCCAGCGCCGCCACCTGTGCCTCGGCACTGGCGAAGGTATGCAGTTCGAGATCATGCATGGCGTTGTAGTCTGCCAGGGCATAGGGCAGCTCGCCGGTGACAGGTCCATTGTGCTTGGCGATGCCTTCCAGGCTGTCCCAGGTCAGGTTAAGCCCGTCGAAATCGGCATAGTGCCGTTCCAGCGATGTGACGATACGAATGGCCTGCGCATTGTGGTCGAACCCGCCGTAATCCGCCATCAGCGCATCCAGAGCGTCCTCGCCTGTATGTCCGAATGGAGTATGTCCCAGATCGTGTGCCAGGGCCACGGCCTCGGTCAGTTCCACATTCAGACCCAGCGCGCCGGCAATGGTACGGGCCACCTGGGCGACCTCTATGGAATGCGTGAGGCGCGTGCGGAAATAATCGCCTTCGTGCTCGACGAACACTTGCGTTTTGTGCTTGAGCCGCCGGAAGGCGCTTGAATGGATGATGCGGTCGCGATCCCTTTGATAACAGGATCGAAACGCGCTTTCCTCTTCCCTGTACAACCGCGGGCGCGCGGCTGCAGGATCCGAAGCATAGGGTTTATGCATCGCCTGTTCCTTGTCGTCCTGTCCCAGCGTTCGTATATTCCATGAAGAACGCCAAAGAAACCTCGAGGATCGACAGATGCAATTGCCGCCAAAAGTGACGCAGCGCGCCTATGAACGCCTTGCCGAAATCGGGGCCGGGGAACAGGGTCAGGCCCTGCGCATCGCTGTCGAAGGCGGCGGATGCTCCGGTTTTCAGTACGACATCAAGCTGGACGCCCCGACGGGCGACGATCTGGTGCTTGAAGGTGACGATGGGGAGAAAGTGATCGTGGACAGCATTTCCCTGCCCTTTCTAGCCGGGGCCACGATAGATTTCACCGAGGAACTGATCGGCGCGCGCTTTACCATCGACAATCCCAACGTGACCAGCGCCTGCGGCTGCGGAACGTCCTTCTCGATGTAACCTATTCCGCCGGGACCACGCGTTTCGGTGCGGGTGCGCGGACCTGATCCCAGATCAGCCATCCGCCGGCCGCGATCAGCATGCAGGCCCCTAGAAATACACCGGTCCCGGTGTGCTCTCCAAAAGCGACGGAACCGATGGCGACCATCCAAAGAAACTGCAGGTTCATCAGTGGCGTCACGACATAGGCAGGCAGGATCCTCAACGCGGCGACCAGAACCCAACGCGCGGCAAAAAGCAGGGCGGCATAGTAAGTGACCCAAGCCACGTCGCCCCAGCCCATGGGAACGAAGACAAACGGCAAGGCGCAGGCCATCACGACCATCAGCGCGAGGTTGGGATAGAAAACCTGCGACAAGAGCCCGCCGGGATCACGCTGTCCGATATACCGCGAGGCGACCATCGAAACAGCGCCCATCACGACGGCCAGGAATGCCACCAGATGTCCAATACCAAGACTGTGTAGACCTGCAGGAAATAGCGCCGCCATGCCCAGAAGCCCCAGAATAAGCGCGCCCCAGACCTGGCCGCCTGCGCGTTCCTGCAGCATGACGCGCGACAGGATCGCCGCCAGAATCGGTATCAAAGCGATGAACAGGAAAACCTCGGCGAACGGCAAAAGCTTGAAAGCGTAGAAGAACGCCCATGTACCGATGACGGTCGCCGCCGCACGCAGGACCATGACGCGGGGGCAGCGAGTCCTGAGCACCGACGCGACTGCCGACCTGCGACCGGCTAGAACACAGAATGACGCGACCAACCCACCAGACAGGGCAAACATCTGGGGCGCTGCATAGCTGGCGGAAAACAACTTCGTTATGGCGTCGGCGCCGGTAATCAGCAGCGTGTAGATGACCGTAAGCGTGACGCCCAGAAGCACCGCCTGCCGGCCTTGAATGGTCATGCCGAGGCTCCCATCGTGGACGCGCGTGCAAATCCGTGGAAGAAGGCGTCGAAATCTACGGCCTGTTCGGCCGCCTCCACGACCTGGCGCGCGCCTTCGGACAACATGGGGTCGACCTGCAGGCGCATGGCAGACCAGTCGGTGCTGCGAGCCGTGTCGAGGCGGAACATGCACTCGGACAGCTCTCGCAATGGGGTAACCTCGGGCGTTGGCGCGGTGAAGCGGACGCCGCCCTCTGGCATCGCCACTCCGAATCCGCCCAGTCCCGCAGTACTCAGGAACCACTGCGCCATCAGGAACGGATGGTAATCGTCCGACATCCATCGGGTCGGTGCGGCCTCAACGGCAAAGCGGCGGGATTGCCCGGTCAGCCACGACTCCCATGTTTGTGACGGGGTCTTACCTGCAAAACGCAGCGCGATGCAGATTTCGGCCAGAAGGTCGATGTTCATTTCGAGGAATGCAATGGTGCCTGCAAAGCACAGACTGTCGATAAACGCCTCCGGGAGTGCCGGATCGCAACGGCCGTATTCGGACAGGTAGAAGACGATGTGCGTCAGCTCATACGCGGCTTTCTTGTTCGGCAGCGCGAAGGTCGCGCTGCGGCTTCCGAACGCGCGCAGCCGGTCGTCGAGACCCGCGTCGCCCGACAGCGGATCGACACCGCGGCGCAGGCAAAGCCGCCGCGCCTCGGCACGTTGCAGATCGGACAACTCGGAGGCGACCAGGCCTTCGGAGGCTACCCAGTTCGCCGCGCGGCTCCCGGTGCTTCCTGCCAACCCGAGATCCTCGAGGTCGAGACCCAGCGACAGAAGGAGACGGTAGTATTGGGGAAAGAACGTCAGTCGACGTTCCAGGGTGCTGTAGAACGGTTCGAACGGAACCAGGGCCTCGCCAGGCAAGTCGATCCCGATGCTGGTCAGGATATTCAGAACCTCGGCATTTTCCTTGAGCCAGAATACGTCCGTATCAGACCTCCGCTCTTCTGCGAAACGCTGGATCAGCGCGGTTAACCGCGCCTCCTGCGTCGATTGGCGGAACGGAACATCGAGCTTGACGACGGATCCCATGACTTTGATATTCCTTTACTTTTCCATTCCGTTCCGCGAGGTTTTCAGAGGCTTGAGGTAAATGCGCCAACGATGTCGCCGTCATCCGTTCGCGATGCGCGTACCGGGCCGAGGCTGGATGTGAAGGCTTCGACCGCATCGCCCTCGCCGACACTGGCTGCGGCAACCGGGCCAAGGCTGGAGGTGAACGCCTCGACGGCATCGCCGGCCATGCGGCTGGCTTCGACAGCCGGGGCAAGGCTCGACGTGAACATCTCGGTCATCCCACCGTCCAGCATCTCGCCATTGGCCTGAAGCGAAGAAGTGAAGGCTTCGACCGCTGCGCCATCATGCAAGTTTGCCGAAGCGTGGAAGGTTTCGACAGCGGTGTGAGTTTTGCGTAGTGCAACCATTGGTGGTCTCCTGGTTTGATCAACACGAAAAACGGTTGCACGCAAAACGGGATTTTCAAACTACTTTTCGCGGTTCGCGAGTTATCCACAGGGGGTTGCGCGCGTTAACGATTTTGGACTGCCCTTCCCTGCATTTACGCGCGCTGCTATGCAGCGCGCGTAAAAAATTGTTTTCCACAGGGCAACAAATCTGTGGATATCCCCGGGATTGTTTCCAAAATGGAGCGAATCAGGCGGCCGGCGACCGGATTGTCCGAGTCGGTCGCGGCTTGCCTCCGGCCATCGGCTGGGCGATAGATCGGAAGGAATCGGGAGGCCCTTCATGAAAATCGCCAGTTTCAACATCAACGGGATCAAGGCCCGGATCGGCGCCCTGACAGACTGGCTGGACGAGGCGCAGCCGGACGTGGCGTTGCTGCAGGAAATAAAGACCGTCGACGAAGGCTTTCCAAGCGAGATGTTCGAGGAGCGTGGTTATTCCGTCGAAACCCATGGACAGAAGAGCTTCAACGGCGTCGCGATCCTGTCCAAGCTGCCGCTGGAGGACGTCACGCGCGGCTTGGGCGGCGACGATGAGGACGACCATGCCCGGTGGATCGAGGCAACCGTAATGGGCAAGACGTCCGCTCTGAGGATCTGCGGGCTCTATCTGCCCAATGGCAACCCTGCGCCCGGGCCGAAATACGACTACAAGATTGCATGGATGCAGCGCCAGAAAGCACGCGCCGCAGAGTTGCTGGAAACCGAAGAGCCGTTTCTGATGGCGGGAGACTACAACGTCATCCCGCAGGATGAAGATGCCAAGCGTCCTGAAGCGTGGAAAGAGGACGCGCTGGCGCTGCCTCGAAGCCGGGCGGCTTTTCGGGAATTGCTGGCAATGGGATTCACCGAAGCGTTTCGCGCCCGGGTCTCGGGCCCCGGACATTATACGTTCTGGGATTATCAGGCGGGGGCATGGAACAAGGATGACGGCATCCGCATCGACCATGTCCTGCTAAGCCCTCAGGCCGCGGACCATCTGGTGGACGTCGGTATCGACAAGGACATACGCGGACGCGAAAAGCCTTCGGACCATGTGCCGATCTGGGTCGAAATGGATATCTAGGCGTCGAACGCCGTCACGTCATATCCGTAGACCCAGTCGAACTGTCCCATCATCCGGCCCGGCACGACCAGACCGCCCAAACGCATCGCGGCATGCGCAGCCAGCCGCAGTGGCGGAAGGCTGAGGTGGAATTTCCACGCGTTCCGGCTGGCGGCATGGACGACCCGGCGCACGCGATCGGCCCGCATCGCGTGATACGCGTCGAATGCACTTGCAAGATCCGGTTGTTCCTGCAGGCAGCGGCCAAGCGCGTATGCGTCTTCCAGCGCCATGTTGGCCCCCTGCGCCATGAAGGGCAGCGTCGGATGCGCCGCATCGCCCGCCAACGCCACACCTCCCCGGTGCCATGTGGTGGCAACAGGATGCCGGAACAGCCCCCAACGATAGACCTTTTCCACGCGGCGCAGCATGTCCTGCGCTTCAGACCCAAAATCCTGAAACACGGCACACAGGTTTTCAGGGCTGTCCTCCGTCCGCCAGCTTTCGTCATGCCAATGCGCCTGCTCCTGCACGGCGACAAGGTTTCGCAAGCGCCCGCCACGCATCGGATAGGTGACCAGGTGACGATGCGGACCCATGAAGACCTGCGCCTCGGGAACAGCGCCTGTTTCGGGTATCACGGCGCGCCACGCCACCTGCCGGGTGAAAAATGGTGCTACGGTGCCGTTCAGCACCTGCCGCGCGACAGAATGCAGGCCATCCGCACCCACGACAAGATCCGCTTCGACCCTGGAGCCGTCTTTCAGAACCGCGGCGGGCTTCTTGCCCGGCGCAACCGATGCGACCTCGTGACTGGGCAGGACCTCTACCCCGATCGCGCGGGCCGCGCTGTCCAGGATGTGGATCAGATCGGCGCGATGGATAAAATGGTAATCCCCGCAGGGCAGTCGCGCGAGGTCGAGTCGCACGACGTCCCCGCCCCTGTAATCGCGCAGCCGTACCGCCTGACCGCGAACCGATTTTGCCCGCAAGGCGTTTCCCAGCTGCAATTTTTCCAGCACCACGAATCCATTCGGGCTGATCTGCAGGCCGGCCCCGACTTCGCCGATATCCGACGCCTGCTCCAGTACCCTGACCCGTGCCCCCGCGCGACGCAGGACAATAGCCACGGCCAAACCGCAAATGCCGCCCCCGACGACGATACTGTCCAATCTGCCGATATCCATGCCTGACCTTTAATACAAAAGCGCCGGAGCGAAAGCCCCGGCGCTTGTCATGCACCAAGTCTCGTCCGCGATCAGTCGTCGCGGTGAACTTTTTCGCGACGTTCGTGGCGTTCCTGAGCCTCGAGGCTCATCGTGGCAATCGGACGGGCATCAAGCCGCTTGAGGCTGATCGGCTCGCCGGTTACCTCGCAATAGCCGTATTCACCTTCGTCGATCCGGCGCAGCGCCGCGTCGATTTTCGCGACCAGCTTTCGCTGGCGGTCTCGTGTCCGAAGCTCCAGCGCCCGGTCGGTTTCCTCGCTTGCGCGGTCGGCCACATCCGGGATCGCGCGCGTGCTGTCTTGCAGACCTTCAATCGTGTCGCGGCTGTCTTCCAGCAACTCGCTTTTCCAGTTCAACAGTTTGCGACGGAAATACTCCACTTGCCGTTCATTCATGAACGGCTCGTCCTCGGCCGGAGTATAATCCTCCGACAGAACCACGTCCTGTTTCATGTCCACTCCCTCTTTCAGGTCAGCGTCGATCACCCAACTTCCCCCAAAGAAAACCACCTTGTGGCGTGCAATTACACGCGCCCCGTTCGATTGTCACTACACAAATGCCCGCCATTGATGTGAATTAACCAAGACACTAGGGTACGGCGATATTTCCGTGCAGGCCGCTCGGCATACGGTGAAATCAACAAAAGGTAAGCCCATGAAATTTGAAGGCACCGACGCCTACATCGCCACTGATGACCTGACCGTGGCGGTGAATGCAGCCGTGACACTGGAACGTCCGCTTCTGGTCAAGGGAGAGCCGGGCACAGGCAAGACCGAACTGGCGCGGCAGGTCGCGAGCGGGCTGGGGCTGCGGATGCTGGAATGGAACATCAAGTCGACAACGAAAGCGCAGCAGGGTCTTTACGAATATGACGCCGTTTCGCGACTGCGCGACAGCCAGCTGGGTGAAGAGCGCGTGCACGACGTGCGCAATTACATCCGCAAGGGCAAGTTGTGGCAGGCATTCGAGGCCGAGGAGAAGGTTGTTCTGCTGATCGACGAAATCGACAAGGCCGATATCGAGTTCCCGAACGACCTGCTGCAGGAGCTGGACCGGATGGAGTTCCATGTCTACGAAACCGGCGAGACGGTGCGCGCGGAACAGCGCCCCATCGTCATCATCACGTCCAACAACGAAAAGGAACTACCCGACGCGTTCCTTCGTCGCTGTTTCTTTCACTACATACGGTTCCCGGATGCCGAAACCTTGAAACAGATCGTCGAAGTCCATCATCCGGGCATCAAGGAAAAGCTTCTGACCGAAGCCCTGACGCAGTTCTACGACATTCGCGAACAGTCCGGACTCAAGAAGAAGCCCTCGACCTCCGAGGTTTTGGACTGGCTGAAGCTGATTTTGGCAGAGGACCTGAGCGCCGAAGACCTCAAGCGCGAAGGAGCCGATGCGCTGCCAAAGCTGCATGGGGCCCTTCTGAAGAATGAACAGGACGTTCATCTTTTCGAACGCCTTGCCTTCATGGCGCGCCGCCAACGGTGACGTTTCTGCTTATTATCGCATCACGACACCGGAATATAAGTGTCCTTCCGGCAACAATTCACTGCGTGCGGAACAATCTTCATTTTCTGTAAAGACTCTGTCTGAAACCATCGAGATGCGTTTTCGAATCGCGATTCGCCGTGTTGTCGAATCGGCCACAGTTTCGTCCTTTTCCGTCCTTGTCAGCGACGAAGTGAAGCGCAAACATCGGCAGGTCCGCTAGGATCGAAGACAGCAGAACACGGTCGCGAGCGATAAACGACACGGGACACAGGGCGCGCAGGGGACCGCGCGTTCAGGCAGGCATGATCGGGAAAATCGCCCTGCCATTTGGGACATTACAGGCATCGGGGGGCTTATGCGCCGCGTCATTCTACCATTGTTTCTGATGCTGGGCGCATGCGTGCCAAGCCCCTCCAACGACATGCCTTCGCGGGCTGCAACGCAATCGCCATCGGCTCTGCCCGCCCTCAAATCCTTTTCGGCGCCGCGTCCTGTGCCGCCTTCGCGGTCGAACCACGACATTGCCCGGGATTTCATCGAATTGTCCTTCCAACTGGAATCCGGACGCAAGCTGGAGAATTTCTCGCGCTTCGAAGGGCCGATCTCGATCAGGGTAACCGGCAGACCGACCTCCACCCTGATCCCGGATCTCAACCGGCTGGTGCATCGCCTTCGGACAGAGGCGGGGATCGACATCGCCCGCGTCCGCGGCGAAAGCGCCAACATCACGATCGAGGCCGTGCCGCGCGCGCAGATCCGGCGCCATCTGCCCAAGGCCGCCTGTTTCGTCGTGCCGAACATCGACAGCCTGTCTGAGTACCGCTCGGCCCGCAGCAAGCGGCAAACCAACTGGAGCACCCTTGTCGAGCGGGAGAAGATCGCGATTTTCCTGCCGAACGACGCGTCGCCGCAGGAGGTGCGTGACTGTCTCCACGAAGAGCTGGCCCAGGCGCTTGGGCCACTGAACGATCTTTACCGTCTGCCCGACAGCGTGTTCAACGACGACAACGTGCACACAGTGCTGACCGGGTTCGACATGTTGATCCTGAGAACCTACTACTCGCCCGAGTTGCGGTCCGGCATGACCCGCGATCAGGTGGCGGCGCGCCTGCCCGCAATCCTGTCGCGCCTCAATCCGGCCGGCGAAAGCATCGCGTCGCGGGCCGTGTCATCGACCCCGCGCGCGTGGGTCAAGGCGGTGCAGACCGCACTCGGCCCTGGCGCTGCCCATGCCCAGCGGCTGCAAGCGGCGAGCGAGGCGCTGCGTATCGCCGACACCATGGGCTGGCACGACCATCGCCGCGCCTTTTCGCATTTCGCTATGGGACGCCTGACCCAGGGCAGCGCGCCGGACACGGCCTTCCAGCATTTCCGCCTGGCCGAGCGGTATTACAGCCAGAGCCCGGGTACCGAACTTCACCGGGCCTATTCCGCTTCGCAATTGGCCGCTTTTGCCATCGGCGAAGGCAATGGAACATTGGCACTGGCCATCCTTTCACCGCATTTCGCCATCGCGGAACGCCACGAGAACGCGGCACTCCTTTCCACCCTGATGTTGCTGCGCGCCGAGGCGCTGGACCTGACGGGCCGGGTGTCCGAAGCGCAGACCGTTCGACTGGACAGCATTGGCTGGGCGCGTTACGGGTTCGGCGCGGACTGGGCGGTGCGCGCCAAACTGCGGGAAATCGCGTCGCTCAGTCCCTTGAAGTGATCTGACGGGAAGAGACATGATCGTAGTTCTAGGGGCGATCCTGGGCACGGCCCTGGGTGCATTCACCGCCTGGCGGCGTAAGGGCAGTACCGCCGATATCCTGCAATACGCTGTCGTCCATGGGCTGATCTTCGCCTTGCTCGGTCTGTTCGCGACCCTGATCATTCACCGCATGTCGCTCTGAGGTCTCGCGATGTTCCTGCCCTTCTTCGAAAACCTCAGGAAGGCGGGTCTGCCGGTATCCCTGCGCGAATATCTGACCTTTCTCGAGGCGATGGGCGCGGGGCTGGTCATTTATGACATTGAAGGGTTCTACTATCTTGCGCGTTCTTCCATGGTGAAGGACGAACGGATGATCGACCGGTTCGACCGTGCCTTTGCCGCCAGCTTCGACGGGTTGGAGGCGATCAGCAACGATGACGTGCTCGAGGCCGTGGATATCCCTCGGGAATGGCTTGAGAAACTGGCCGAGAAGCACCTGACCGAGGAAGAGCGCGCGGAAATCGAAGCTCTCGGCGGGTTCGACAAGCTGATGGAAACGCTTAAGGAGCGGCTTAAGGAACAGCAGGGCCGTCACCAGGGCGGGAGCAAGTGGATCGGCACGGCAGGCACCTCGCCGTTCGGCGCCTATGGCTACAATCCCGAAGGGGTGCGCATCGGGCAGAAGGAAAGCAGACACCGGCGTGCGGTCAAGGTGTGGGACAAGCGCGAGTTCCGCAATCTGGACGACACCGTCGAGTTGGGAACGCGCAACATCAAGGTGGCGCTGAAACGCCTGCGCCGCTGGGCACGCGATGGCGCCGACGACGAGCTGGACCTCGACGGGACGATCCGCGCGACGGCCGAGCACGGCTACCTTGACGTAAAGACGCGGCCGGAGCGGCGCAACGCCGTCAAGGTCCTGCTGTTTCTCGATATCGGCGGGTCGATGGACCCACATATCAAGCTGGTCGAAGAGCTGTTTTCGGCCGCACGGTCGGAATTCAAGCACCTGGAACATTTCTATTTCCACAACTGCCTTTACGAAGGCGTCTGGAAGGACAATCGGCGCCGCTGGAACGCCCAGACGGCGACCGACGACGTCCTGCGCACCTTTGGCGCAGACTACAAATGCATCTTCGTCGGAGACGCCTCCATGTCGCCTTACGAGATCGCGTATCCTGGCGGCGCCAACGAGCACTGGAATGCCGAGGCCGGGCACATCTGGCTGCAACGCGCGCGGGCCCAGTGGCCGGAGCATCTGTGGATCAACCCGGTGCCCGAGCCCTATTGGGACCATACCCATTCCATCGGCATGATCCGCGAGATCTTCGAGGATCGCATGGTGCCGATGACATTGGCCGGAATCGAACGCGGAATGAAGGACCTGGGGCGCTGATCCGACGGGATAGGCCGCGGAACGCCAGCTCTCGTCGATCGAGGGGCGCTGCCCCTCCGGCCGAAACGGCGTTTCGACCTCCTCCCCGGAGTATTTTCGCCAAGAAAAAGCCCGGACAGTGGACAAGTCCGACCCGTCGTGACAGGGGACAGCCATGAGCGCGAGGAAGATCATCATAGATACCGATCCCGGGCAGGATGACGCCGTGGCTATCCTGCTTGCGCTGGCCAGTCCGGACGAGATCGAGGTGCTGGGCATTACCTGCGTTGCCGGGAACGTTCCGCTGGACCTGACGACGCGGAATGCGCGGATGATCTGCGAACTGGCCGGGCGATCCGATATGGGGATTTACGCAGGCTGCGACCGGCCGCTGGATCGTGCCCTCGTGACCGCCGAACATGTCCATGGCAAGACCGGGCTGGACGGGCCGGACCTGCCCGAACCCGGCATGCCGCTGCAGGACGCGCACGCGGTCGATTTCATTATCGAGACACTTCGGCGAGAGCCGGCAGGTACCGTGACCCTTGTGCCGATCGGACCGCTGACCAATATTGCCACCGCGTTTCGCAAGGCACCGAAGATCGTTGAAGACGTTCGGGAGATCGTGCTGATGGGGGGCGCCTATTTCGAGGTGGGCAACATTACTCCGGCGGCGGAGTTCAACATCCATGTCGATCCGCACGCCGCCAGCGAGGTGTTCGCGTCGGGCGTACCGATCGTGGTGATGCCGCTGGACGTGACTCACAAGGCGCTGGTGACCCGTGCACGCAACGACGCCTTCCGGGCGCTTGGCACGCCGGTCGGCATTGCCGTGGCGGAAATGACCGAGTTCTTCGAGCGTTACGACCGGGAGAAATACGGCAGCGAAGGTGCGCCGCTGCATGATCCCTGCACGGTTGCCTTTCTTCTGCGGCCCGATCTGTTCAGCGGCCGGCATGTGAATGTCGAGATCGAGACACGGTCGGAATTGACGATGGGCATGACTGTCGCGGACTGGTGGGGCGTGACGGACCGGACGCCGAACGCCCATTTCATCGGTGACCTGGATGCCGACGGTTTCTTCACCCTTTTGACCGAAAGGCTCGGGCGGCTATGACGAAACTGACGCTGGCGACGATGGAAGATCTGGAGCGATTGCTGCCACAGGTGGCCGCGTTTCATGAGGAGGAAGGCATCGAGCAGGACGATACGACGCGCCGCGCCGCCCTGGCCCCATTGCTGGAAGGGTCGCCGCATGGCTGCGTTTATCTTGCGGGCCCCAGGCGGGCGCCCATCGGTTACGTGATCGTCAGTTTCGGCTGGTCGGTGGAATTTGGGGGCCTTGATGGGTTCGTCGATGAAATCTTCATTCGACCTAGCGTGCGAGGGCGCGGGATCGGCACGGAGATCCTGATCACATTGCCCAAGACGCTGGCCGCAGCTGGAATGAAGGCCATACATCTGGAGGTTGACCGCGGTAACACGTCGGCACGGCGACTGTACGAAAAGCTGCGCTTTGAGCCCCGCGAGAATTACATGCTGATGTCACGCAAGCTCTAGCGTTCGGGTGAAATCCACCTATGTAATCGGGCATGAACCTGCACATCCCGTTCGACAATTCCTACAGCGGCCTGCCTGACCGGTTTTACACACGCCAGAACCCGGTTCCGGTGAAAGCGCCGAAACTGATCGCGTTCAACAGTCCGCTGGCCAAGACGCTTGGGATCCGGCCTGGAGAAGAGGCCGAAATGGCCCGGATTTTTTCCGGCAACGAGATTCCCCAAGGGGCGGAGCCCCTTGCGCAGGTCTATGCGGGACATCAATTTGGCGGATTTTCCCCGCAACTTGGCGATGGACGCGCGAACCTGCTGGGCGAGGTCGCGACCGAAGGCGCGCGCTATGACATCCAGTTGAAAGGCTCCGGGCCGACGCCCTATTCCCGCATGGGCGACGGTCGTGCGTGGCTGGGTCCGGTGCTGCGCGAATACGTGGTGAGCGAGGCAATGCACGCGCTGGGGGTTCCGACCAGCCGGGCGCTGGCGGCGACATTGACCGGAGAGGCGGTGTATCGTGAGGCAGGCGCCTTGCCCGGTGCGGTGCTGACACGGGTTGCGCAGAGCCATATCCGCGTGGGCACCTTCCAGTTCTTTGCGGCGCGGCGTGATCTGCCCGGGCTGGACGCCTTGTATCGATACGTGGTCGATCGCCATTACCCGTCTG
Source organism: Roseovarius sp. (assembly GCA_046290265.1). Classification (GTDB taxonomy): domain Bacteria; phylum Pseudomonadota; class Alphaproteobacteria; order Rhodobacterales; family Rhodobacteraceae; genus Roseovarius. The sequence continues at coordinate 70,692 of JBKAGF010000009.1, forward strand.
CGCAATCGCCCGCCGACCTTCTGAATGCCGTCATCGACCGCCAGGCCGACCTGGTCGCGCGGTGGATGGCCGTGGGATTTATCCACGGTGTGATGAATACGGACAATACGACATTGTCCGGGGAGACGATTGATTACGGGCCTTGCGCCTTCATGGATGCCTACCATCCCGACACCGTGTTTTCGTCGATAGACATGCACGGACGCTATGCATTTGCAAACCAACCCAACATCATCGTCTGGAACATGGCGCAGCTTGCGACGGCGCTGGTACCGCTCATGCCGGATCAGGACAAGGCGGTTGAAACCTTCACCGAGGCCGTTCACGCGATGCCGGAACGCATACACCGCAAATGGCGGTTGTATTTCGGACGCAAGATCGGGTTGGCGGACGCCACGGAAGAGGACGAGCCGCTGATCACCACGCTGCTGGACGTGATGGCCGCCAACCGGGCGGACTTTACCAATACCTTCCGTGCATTGAACGATGGCGATGCGCGTGCACAATTTGTCGATCCCACCGCTTTCGATGAATGGGAGTCCGCGTGGCGCGGCCGGCTTGAGCGTGAAACCGATCCGACAGCGACGATGCGCGCCGCAAGCCCGGTCTACATCCCGCGCAACCATCGCGTGGAACAGATGATCGAGGCGGCCGTTGCAGGGGACCTCACGCCGCTGAACCGCCTTCTGACGATCCTTGCCGACCCATACCGTGCTCAGGATGGCGCGGACTTCCTGACGCAACCTCCCGAACCGTCGGAAGTCGTCCGGCAGACCTTTTGCGGTACCTGACGCTATTCTGCCCGGTCGCGCGACCGACGCATCCTGCGGAAATATCGCGGATTGCGTCGCACGAATTCGTCGATGAAGCTACCGAAGCCCAGATCGCGCCCCTTGAGATAGCCATAACCGGTCGCGGCCCCGACAAGCGCACCGATCGCATCGATGATCAGATCACCCATCGTGTCCATCAGGCCGGATTTCTGCATGTTGAATCCAAAAAGCTGATCCATGGCGAATTCGAATATCTCCCAGACCGTGCCGATCGTGGTCGCGAAGCAGAAAGCGAGAAAGCTCAATTGCAGATGCGGCGCCGCGAATCTGTCGCCTTGGAACATCATGAACACGAAAACGAAGCCGATCAGGCCGAAGGCCACGGCAGAAGTTCCATGCATGGCCATGTCCCACCACCAGAAACGTTCGTAAAAATTGAAAACTTCGCCCAGGAACAGCGTCGCCGCGACGAAGATCACGACAACCGCAATGAATGTCGGAGGAACGTGAACTTGCGTCCAGCTTGCGACAATGACCGGTGCAAGGGACAGCCCCAGCGTCGCAAGGGCGACAAACGCAAGCTCGAACCGGAAGTTCACAAGCGCCCAAATGACCGCGCCGGCCAGCGCCATCCAGATAAGCCGCGCAAGCCATGTCTGATCTGCGAACATACCGCCGGTTCCTTTCACTCTCCTGCCTTGGTGGTAGCATGAACAAATCCCGGATGAGAATTGCAACCTACAACTTGCAGAAATGCGTCGGGCTCGACATGCGGCGGCGTCCCGATCGCAGCCTGCAGGTGATAGGCGCGCTAACCGCGGATCTTGTGGTCCTGCAGGAGGTCGACAAGCGATTGCCACCGCGGCCTGCCGCCCTGCCCCGGGATCTTGTGGAACGCGCTGGCTGGCGGGTTCTTCCCTTCGGTGCACCGGGTGGATCGCTGGGATGGCATGGCAACGCAATGCGTGACACGTGCACCTGCGCGACACGCAACACCTGGAGCTGCCGGGTCTCGAGCCGCGTGGCGCGATCCTTGCCGAGATCGAAACGCCGGTAGGGCCGGTGCGCATCGTGGGCGTCCACCTTGGGCTGATCCGGCGATACCGGCTGCTGCAGCTGAAAGCCGTCATGCGCGCGGTGAACCGGCGACCGGAGATGCCGCTGATCCTCGCGGGGGATTTCAACGAATGGCGCAGTCCGGCGGTTCTGGGCGCTGTAACGCAAGGTGTCAGTTTTGCCCATACTCCGCCCAGCTACCCTGCCCTGCGCCCCGTGGGACGGCTTGACCGGATCGCGCATTGCAGACGGCTGAAGCCTGTCGACACTGGCACCTGGACAGGCAAACCGGCGCATGTTGCCTCGGATCACCTGCCGGTCTGGGCGGACATGGTGCGCGTATCCTGACGGGCGCTTCAAAACGCTGGATTTCCCGCGGCACACCCGTTATCCAACCGCCCGGACACCTGAAGAAGGCTGGCATGACCGAAACCATCATCGACCGTTGCGAGGCCAAAGGCCTGCGGATGACCGACCAGCGGCGCACGATTGCCGCCGTTCTGGAGGAATCCGACGATCACCCGGACGTCGAGGAACTGTATGCCCGCGCCAGCGGCCGCGATCCCAAGATCTCGATCGCCACGGTCTATCGCACGGTCAAGCTGTTCGAAGAGGCCGGAATTCTGGACAAGCTGGAATTCGGCGACGGGCGGGCGCGCTACGAGGATGCCGAACGTGACCACCACGATCACCTGATCGACATGCACTCCGGCGAGGTGATCGAATTCGTCGACCCCGAGATCGAGCTTTTGCAGGAAAAGATCGCGGCCAAGCTTGGCTACAAGCTGAAGGGGCACAAGCTGGAACTTTACGGTGTTCCGCTGCGCAAGACCTGATCCCGGCGCCCGTATCCGGATCACCTTGTCTCAGGAATGAAACCCGTCTATCGCCGCAATGAGTTTGACACTTGGCGGGACAACCTTGGACAACATTCGCGGAATTGTGCTGGTTATCGTGTCCATGGCGGCGTTCACCGTCGAGGACATGTTCATCAAGAAGTTGTCCGCGGACATTTCGGTCGGGCAGATCCTGATCTGTCTCGGGCTTGGAAGCGGATTGATCTTTGCCCTGCTGGCCTTTCTGGGCGGGCACGGCCTCTTTGCGCGCGCGGCTTGGCGCAGACCGTTCCTGCTGCGCGCGGGATGCGAGGCCGGGGCTGCGTTGGCCTTTACCACCGCCCTGTCCAAGGTCGACCTCTCCGTGGTGGCGTCCGTGTTTCAGGCCACCCCCTTGTTCATCACCATGGGCGCGGCCCTGTTTCTTGGCGAACAGGTTGGCTGGCGCCGGTGGAGCGCTATCCTGCTCGGCTTTTTCGGCGTGCTGCTAATCATTCGCCCCGGGCTGGCCGGGTTCGATCCCTCGGCCCTGCTGGTTCTGATCTCGGTGACATGCGTGGCCGCGCGCGACCTCATCACGCGCCGTATCGACCCCAATGTCGCGTCGACAGTGGTGTCGTTCCAAGGCTTCCTCGCCGTGATTCCGGCCGGTCTTTGCGTGATCGTCTTCAGCCCTCAAACGCTCTCTCCGATGGCGCCTTCGGTCTGGGCAATGGTTATTGGCGGCGTGGTGTTCGGCGCGCTTGGCTACTATGGAATCGTGCAGGCAATGCGACTGGGAGAAGCGGCGGTCATCACACCTTTCCGATACACGCGACTGTTGTTTTCCTTGCTCGTGGGGATCGTGGTCTTCGCAGAGCGCCCCGATGTGCTGACGATTATGGGGGCGACGCTTATCATAGGTACCGGGCTTTATACCTATCTGCGTGAACGGCGACTTGCGCGCCTGTCGCGTCTATTGGCGTAAGGCTGCAAAACCCAAAGATTTCAAGGCGGGTGACCACATGATTCATATCGTCCGCAGATCGGTCGGCGCGGTGCTGAACCCAGCGCGCCCAAAGACGGACGAGATCCGAAAGCAGATACCGAAATCCAATCTGGGCATGCGTCTTAGAAACGGCGCAACTTTGCGCAATCTCCGAAGACGGGCTGCCAGCGATGCGCGTCGATAAGCTCGGATAAAGGCTGTGTGCTTCCTGCTTTCACTGGCATGAACCGAGGCCGAGATACCGCCTTGCGTCGCAGTTCCCATTTACGCCGGTTCTTGCTATGGCACCGTCAACGTCATTCTGCCAAAGGGTCACACATGAGCATCATCCTTGACATTCACGCGCGCGAAATTCTCGACAGCCGGGGCAATCCCACCGTCGAGGTGGACGTGATCCTCGAAGACGGTACGATGGGCCGTGCTGCGGTACCGTCCGGGGCCTCCACCGGCGCACATGAGGCGGTCGAGAAACGCGATGGCGATGCGTCCCGCTATATGGGCAAGGGCGTGCTCGAGGCCGTGGCGGCCGTCAATGGCGAGATTGCCGATACCCTCGCGGGTTTTGATTGCAGCGAGCAGGTGGCCATCGACGAGGCAATGATTGAACTCGACGGCACTCCCAACAAAGGGCGGTTGGGCGCCAACGCAATTCTTGGCGTCAGCCTTGCCGTGGCCAAGGCCGCTGCAGATTTCTCGATGCAACCCCTTTATCGGTACGTTGGCGGCACATCGGCCCGGACGCTGCCCGTTCCCATGATGAACATCATCAATGGCGGCGAGCATGCCGACAATCCCATCGATATCCAAGAGTTCATGATCATGCCGGTCAGCGCGGACAACATCCGCGACGCGGTGCGCATGGGCTCCGAGGTGTTCCATACGCTGAAGAAAGAGCTTTCAGCCGCGGGTCTGTCCACCGGCATCGGTGACGAGGGCGGCTTTGCCCCGAACATCGCCTCGACCCGCGACGCGCTGGATTTCATCCTGCGGTCGATCGAGAAAGCCGGCTATGCACCGGGTGAGGACATCTACCTGGCGCTTGATTGCGCCGCCACCGAGTATTTCAAGAACGGCCGGTACGAGCTTGCAGGCGAAAACAAGTCCTTGTCACCGGAAGAGAACGCGGCCTACCTCGCCGCTCTGGTGAACGACTATCCGATCATTTCGATCGAGGATGGGATGTCCGAAGATGACTGGGACGGCTGGAAAATGCTGACCGATCAAATCGGCGGCAAGGTACAATTGGTTGGCGACGACCTTTTCGTGACCAACCCCGCGCGCCTGTCGGACGGGATCAAGCGCGGGGTCGCGAATTCCATGCTGGTCAAGGTGAACCAGATCGGCACCCTCACCGAGACCCTGCAGGCCGTCGACATGGCCCACCGCGCCCGTTACACCAACGTGATGTCGCATCGCTCCGGCGAAACGGAGGATGCTACCATTGCCGATCTCGCTGTCGCGACGAATTGCGGCCAGATCAAGACCGGCAGCCTGGCGCGGTCGGACCGGCTGGCCAAGTACAACCAGCTGATCCGCATCGAGGAATCGCTTGGAGACACGGCGGTCTATGCCGGACGCTCGATCCTGCGTGCATGATGTGACCGCCGAGGAAATCATCACCGCCCTCGATCTCGTCCCACATCCCGAGGGCGGATTCTTTCGCGAGACTTGGCGCGCGTCCAATACGGGGCGTGCGCACGGTACGGCGATCTATTTTCTGTTGCGCGGTCAGGACCGGAACCAGTGGCACAAGGTGGACGCGGCCGAAATCTGGCATTTCTATGCGGGCGCGCCCCTCATCCTTTCGATTTCGGAGTCCGATGACGGCCCCGCGCGCGACACATGCCTGGGACCGGACATCGCGGCCGGCCAGCGCCCCCAGATCATCGTGCCTCCAAGTGTGTGGCAGAGGGCACGGTCGACGGGCACCTATACGCTTGTCGGCTGCACCGTCTCGCCCGGGTTCGAGTTCGACCGGTTCACGCTGGCACCCGAAGGGTTCACTATACCCGGCTAGGCGCGTGCCGCTCTGATGAAGTCCAACAGGCTTAGGGTCGAGTGGTCCTTGCCCCGCGGGTCGGCCTCTCCGGCGACAAGCGGCTCCATTTCCTTGGCAAGAACCTTTCCCAGTTCCACCCCCCACTGATCGAACGAGTTGATCCCGAGGATCACGCCCTCGACGAATACCCTGTGTTCGTAAAGCGCGATGATCTGGCCCAGCCTGTAGGGTGTCAGCCTATCATAGGCCAGCGTGGTCGAAGGCCGGTTGCCGGGAAAGACGCGATGCGCCGCCTGCCGGTCCAGTTCGGCGCCGGTGAACCCCGCATCGCGCATCATCTGACGCGCGGTCGCCTCGTCGCGGCCGCGCATCAACGCCTCTGACTGCGCGAGACAATTTGCCACCAGCAGCCGGTGATGATGATCGAGGTCCGCTTCATGGCCCCGCGCAGCCACCATGAATTCGCAAGGCACAACCTGTGTCCCCTGGTGGATCAACTGGTAAAAGGCATGTTGCCCGTTCGTGCCCGGCTCCCCCCAGACGACAGGACCCGATCCGGCTTCGACCGACGCACCGTTCATCGTCACGCGCTTGCCGTTGCTTTCCATTTCCAGCTGCTGGAAATAGGCCGGCAGACGCGAAAGGCGCTGGTCATAGGGCAGAACCGCGCGGGTGGGATAATCGCAGACATGGCTGTGCCATAGGCCGGTCAGTGCCAGCATCACCGGCATGTTGCGCTCCATTGGCGCTTGCGCGAAATGGGTGTCCATCGCCGCGCCGCCTGCCAGAAAATCGTCGAACCGGTCGGGGCCGATCGCCATCATCAGCGACAGTCCGATCGGCCCCCACATGGAATACCGCCCGCCGACCCAATCCTCGAAACCGAAGACCCGGTCCGGGGCAATTCCGAAGGCGGCAGTATTGTCCTCTGCCGTCGAGACCGCCGCGAATTGCACACCCGGATCGCCGCCGCCCCGCAGCATCCATGCCTTTGCAGTTTCCGCATTGGTCATGGTCTCGATGGTAGTGAACGTCTTTGACGCCACGATCACAAGCGTCGTCCGGGCATCCAGCCCGTCGATACAATCGGCAATGTCGGCCCCGTCCACATTCGACACGAAGTGGCAGCGCGGCCCGTCATGGTAGGGGCGCAGCGCCAGAGTACCCATTTCTGGGCCAAGATGCGATCCGCCGATGCCGATGTTCACCACGTCGGTAATCGCTCCGCCCGGTCCCCCGTGACGCCCGACGCGCACGTCTTCGGCAAAGGCACGCATGCGGGCCAGCCCGTCCCGGACGTTCGGCATCACGTCGGTGCCATCCACCTCGATCACGGCGTCCGCACCGGCGCGCAAGGCCACGTGCAGCACCGCGCGACCTTCCGTCTCGTTGATCGCCGCCCCGCGGAACATCGCCTCGCGGCGCTGCGCGACGCCGCGCGTCTCGGCCAATGCCAGCAACCCGTCGCGGGCGGCGTCGGTCATCGAGGTCTTGGCAAAGTCGAACAGCAACCCGTCCCACATCACCCGGAACCGTGCCGCGCGCTCTTGCGACGCCACAAGCTCCGAGATCGTCGCGCCGGTTTCGGATTTCAAAGCCGTCCAGTTCATCCGCGCGTTCCCTGTTTTTTCTTGTCGAAGATACTCAAATCCCTCACGGCGCCCAGTGCACGTCCGTCTCGTCAAGGATCGCGGCGACAGGTGCCTGTTCCGGTCGGCATGTACGCGCGCGCTCAAGCGCCTTGCGCTTGTCTGCGCCGGTGATGACGATGTGCTTGACGACCGCGGCGTTCAGAACGCGGGCGGACAGGCTCAGGCGGACATCCTCGACCGTCTTGGCACGGACCGGCACCAGTGCGGGCGCGTCCCGGCTCAGCGCCGTGTCCAGCCCTTCGGCACCGGGGAAAAGCGACGCGGTGTGCATATCGGCCCCCATGCCCAGCAGCAGGACTGAAATCGGCAGGCGCGGTTGAAGATCGGCTTCAAGCTGTTCGATTACGGCCTCCGGCGCTTCGGCCCGGAGATAAAGCGGAACATAAGTTGCTTTGGCCGCGCGCCCCACCAGAAGACGCTCGCGCAGCATCTTCGTGTTCGAGCGAATATGAACTTCCGGCACCCAGCGTTCGTCGCTCAGGCAGATATCCACGCGCGACCAGTCGAGGTCGGCATCGCAAAGCACGTCGAAAACTGCGCCCGGAGTGGTACCGCCGGGAACCACGAAAAGCGCACGATCGTCGTGATCAAGCGCTGTGTTCAGGTCGCCCGCCAACCTGTTGGCCACGTTGATGGCAAGCATTTCCTCGTCGGTGTACTCGATCAGCCTCATGCCCGGATCTCCCGCCAACGGCGCCCGTCGCGATGCATCAGCATCAAGGCGTCGTCCGGTCCCGAGCTGCCGGTCGCATAGCTGAGCGGTGCGCGGCCCGATTCCTCCCATTGCGTGATGATCGGATCGATCCATGCCCAGGCAGCCTCCACCTCGTCACCGCGCATGAACAGGGTCTGATTGCCCCGGATCACATCCATGATGAGACGCTCGTATGCGTCCGGAAAGTCGGCCTCTTCCGGCCCCAGCGCCTCGGCGAAGGTCATGTCGAGCGGCACATCCACCAGCCGCATGCCGCCCGGTCCCGGCTCCTTGATGGTGACGCCCAATTCAATCCCCTCGTTCGGCTGCAGCTTGATCGACAGAATGTTCCGGTGATGACCCGCGCCTGCGCCGAAAATCGAATGCGGCGCGTCCTTGAACACCACCGCGATCTCGCTCGCGCGATCGCGCAGACGTTTGCCGGTGCGCAGATAGAACGGCGTCCCGGCCCACCGCCAGTTGCTGATGGTGGCACGCAGCGCAACGAAGCTTTCGGTCATGCTGTCGCGGTTGCCGACCTCGTTGCGATAGCCTTCGGACTGTTTCGTGCCCTCGTACTGGCCGCGCACCGCGTCTTCGGGTGCCACCGGATCCAGGGCGCGGATCACCTTCAGCTTTTCGTCCCGCACGGCGTCGGGGTCGAACTTGGCGGGTGGTTCCATCGCAATGAGGCACAACAGCTGCATAATGTGGTTCTGCATCATGTCACGCATCGCGCCAGACCTGTCATAGTAGTCGCCGCGCCCTCCGACGCCGACTTCCTCGGCCACGGTGATCTGGATGTGATCGACGTACTGGCTGTTCCAGAGCGGTTCGAACAACATGTTGCCGAAACGGATGGCCATCAGGTTCTGCACCGTCTCCTTGCCCAGATAGTGGTCGATCCGGTAGATCTGCTGTTCGTCGAAATACTTAGCGATGGTCGCGTTCAGGGCCTTGGCCGTTTCGAGGTCCCGCCCGAAGGGCTTTTCCACCACGATCCGGCAATTCGGGCAATCCATGCCATACGCGTGCAACCTGTCGGCAAGGTCACCGAACAGGCTGGGCGCAACCGAGAAGTAGAAGGCCCGGATCCGGTCCTCGCGCAGCATTTCTGTCAGTTCGGACCAGCCTGCATCGCCCTTGGCGTCGACGGTGACGTAGTCCAGCCGTTCGAGAAAACCGTCCAACTGATCTGGATCTCCGTTCGCGTCGGGCTCAAACTCGATCACCGCCTCGCGCGCGAACTCCCGGTACCCATCGGTTTCCATTTCGCCGCGCGCTGCTCCGATCACGCGGGCTTGTTCGTTCATCTGGCCCGCACGGTAGCGCCGGTAGAGACCGGGCAGGATCTTTCGCCGGGCGAGATCGCCCGTGCCCCCGAAAATCACGAGGTCGAAAGGCTCTACCGGAATGACGCGCGATACCATGGCATTCTCCTGCACTCGCCCAGAGTCTATGCGGCGATCACGAAGCTGTCACCTGCCCGAACTCGACTTTCAAGACAAGAAAGGACAGGTTATGCGCGAAAGGCAAATGAAATTCGGAAGATACGCGGATGAAAGATGCGGCGGCGACTGATGCGAACGGTGGAAAATTCATCGACCCCGAGGTTACTGCAACGGGCCAGCCCCGCGCCCGTGTGGCGTTGAACCGGCCAAAGGTGCTGTGGTTCAACACCGGCACTTTGTGCAACATCACCTGCGCCAATTGCTATATCGAAAGCTCGCCAGAAAATGACCGGCTGGTCTACATCACCACGGCCGAGGTAGTAGCCTATCTCGACCAACTGGCGGATCGCCGCTGGCCGGTGACCGAAATCGGTTTCACCGGCGGGGAACCGTTCATGAACCCAAACGTGATCGACATGGCGCGGGCCTGTCTGTCGCGTGGCTACGAGGTGCTGATTCTCACCAACGCCATGCGCCCCATGATGCGCAAACACGTGCAGAAAGGCCTGCGCGAGTTGAAAGCGGAGTTCGGCGACAAGCTGACGTTGCGCATTTCGGTGGATCATCACTCGGAAGCGCTGCACGACAGCGAACGGGGCAAGGGTAGCTTCGCCCGCACGATGGAAGGGATGGAGTGGCTAAGGGATGAGGGCATCCGCATGGCGGTGGCCGGGCGCAGTATGTGGCACGAGGACATGGCCGAGGCGCGCGCCGCATACCAGGCGCTGTTCGATTCCAGGAATTTCAGGATCGACGCGCATGATGCGGCAACGACCGTTCTTTTCCCCGAAATGGACATGCGGGTTGAAGTGCCCGAAATCACCACCGACTGTTGGGACATTCTGGGCAAATCGCCGGACGACGTCATGTGCGCCTCGTCGCGCATGGTGGTAAAGCGCAAGGGGGCCGACCACCCCACTGTGCTGGCCTGTACGCTGCTGCCTTATGACGAGGAATTCGACCTGGGCGCGTCATTGAAAGACGCGGAAGGCGACGTGGCGCTCAACCACCCGCATTGTGCGAAATTCTGCGTTCTGGGCGGGGCGAGCTGTTCAGGCTGAGGGTTCGGCGCGGCACGGTCAGCCGACAGACCTGTACCCGGCTGATAGCCTCAATTCCGATGCGGCCAGACGATCTTTGGTATCGCCCCACGCATGGGCCGAGGGCTTGGATCACTTTCCGGTGTCACGCAAATCGACATTCGAGCATGGGATGTGCGGTCAACCTCGCGGCTTGCTCTGATCCGGCCCATGCCCCATATCTGATCCATGATCAAATTCACCCCGATCCTGCTGGCGATCATTTACGCCCTCGTCATGTATCGTTTCTCGGTCTGGCGTACCTCGCGGGAGCTGGACAGCCGTTCCTCCGAACTGGTCGACCCGAAGCTGACGCCTCTGATAAAACGGCTGGCGCACGCGCTGGACCTGCCGAAGATCAAGGTGCATGTCTACGAGATTGACCCCGTGAACGGGCTTGCGGCGCCGGATGGGCGGATATTCATCACCCGCGGTTTCTATCGCAAGTTCCTGCAAGGCGAGGTGTCGGCCGAGGAACTTTCCAGCGTGATCGCGCACGAACTGGGGCACGTGGCGTTGGGGCATTCGCGGCGCCGGATGATAGACTTCTCCGGTCAAAACGCGCTGCGCACCGCACTGGCAATGGTCCTGTCGCGGTTCATTCCGGGCATCGGGGCGTGGATTGCCAGCGCCCTGACCTCTCTGCTGGCCGCCCGCCTGTCGCGGGGCGACGAGTACGAGGCCGACGAATATGCCGCCGCCCTTCTGACCAAGGCCGGCATCGGCACCACGCCGCAGAAAACCCTGTTCGAAAAGCTGGAGGCGTTGACGCAATCCGGATCCGGTGCCGCGCCTGCATGGCTGATGAGCCATCCGCGCACGTCCGACCGGATCGCAGCCATCGAGAAGCTTGAAACACGCTGGTCAGGCCTGCCCAAGACGCCCGGCTAGGGCCTTTGCGGGCAAGTCGAACGGTGGTTCGGTGAACAAGGGCGTTCCCGACAGGGCAGTATTCGTCATGGGGTGCCGTTCCATCCGCCTGGTGCCGGCAGATCAGTTCAGGGCCAGCGCCTTGGCAACGCGTGGCAGGCGCGCCTTTTTGAGCAATGCGCGGATGTCCCATGGTTCCCCCGACAGCCGCCGCGCCTCGTCAAGTACCGTCGTGCCGACATGTTGCACCAGATCCGGTTCTGCCTCGAAGACCCCCAGAAGGAACGTGTCGGGGTCGGCGCGCGAGACACCCTCTTCTGCCAGGATGTTGCGTGGAAAATCCTTGGCGTTGACTGTCAGGATCAGATCAGCGGAGCCGGCTATGGCGGCCGCCAGGACGTGAATATCCGCCGGATCGGGCAGCCAGAGGCGGGACTCCAGCGAGGGTGGCCAGCCGACTTCGGCATCGGGCCAATCCGCTGCCAGCATGGCCGCCTCGGCGCCGGCCTGAGCCACGCCATGCGGACCCAGCTTGACCGCGGCACGCTGCCACTCTTCGATGATCCGCGCTGACCAAAGCGGCGTGAAGACACCCTCGCGTGCCACACCCAGCAGCATCTGCCGCATGACGGTGGGATAAATTACGCAGGTATCCAGAACCGCTTTCATAGCCTGAAGAACAGCGCCTTGAGGTATCCGCTTTCCGCCAGCTGCGGATGCAATGGATGATCCGGCCCGGCAAACCCGGTATGGATCAGGGCGCTGTCGCGCCCGGCCCGCCCGATCCCCTGCACGCAAGCCGCGCGGAACTTGTCCAGCGTGGCGGCATGAGAACACGAGCAGAGGCCAAGGTATCCCCCCGGCGCGACCAGCGCCGCCGCCAGCCGCGCAACCCTTGAGTAAGCGCGCAAACCTTTTTCCAATGCCTGCTTGTTCGGTGCAAAGGCCGGCGGGTCGCAGATCACGACGTCGAACAGTTCGCCCTCTGCAGCCAGTTCCGTCATGACGTCGAAAGCATCGCCGCGCCGCGTGCCGAAACGAGCCCCCATCCCCATGCGCGCCGCGCCCTCCTGCGCGAGGTCAAGCGCCGGTTGCGAGCCGTCCACAGCCAGCGCGTCTCTGGCGTCCGCCGCGAGCGCGGCGAGTGAGAAACCACCCACATGGCTGAACACGTCCAGCATGCGCCGCCCCGGTGCAAGTCGAGCGGCAAACGCATGGTTGGGCCGCTGATCGTAGAACAGACCGGTCTTCTGCCCCCCGGCAAGGTCCGCCATGTACGTGGCGCCGTTCATCGACACCGGAATTGCGCCATCCGGCATTTCTCCCAGCAGCGCCACGGTGCTGTCGTCCAGCCCTTCCAGTCCCCGCGCCCGGCCGGAGGCGTTCTTGATAACGTAGGTCACCCCCGTCACATTGACCAGGGCCTGCAGGATCTCGGGCAGAAGCTGCTCGGCCCAGGCCGCGTTTGGCTGGATCACCGCGATGTGGTCGAACCGGTCGATGATAATGCCGGGCAGGTCGTCTGCCTCGGCATGGACAAGTCGGTAGAACGGCGCGTCGAACAAGCGACGGCGCATCTCGAACGCCCGTGTCAGCCGGTCTTCGATCCATTGTGTATCGATGCGCGCGTTTGCGTTACGATCCAGCACGCGCGCCATGATCCGCGATTTCGGGTTCACCGCCACGATGGCCAGCGGCTGGCGATCGGCGTCTTCCAGCACAGCCAGCGTTCCGGGCGCGATTGCCTTGGTGCGCCGGTCTGTGACCAGTTCGTTGTCGTAGATCCATGGAAAGCCGTGCCTTACAGCGCGCGCTTGGACCTTGGGTTTTAACCGGATGGAAGGCAGAGAAGACGGCATCATGCCGTCCCCTTAAGCCGTTTCAGTTTTTGTTGGAAGCACCGAGTTTGTCCAGAACACCCATCAGGCCAAGATTGGCTGCCTGGTATCCGCCAGGTTGGGTCAACTGGGTGGCGATCACTTGTGCAAGCTGGTTCTTGATCCGGTATTTCTGCGTGATACCACGCGATTCAGCCTTGATCGCAGCCTCGCCGCCGAACGCCTTGAAGTCCGCCTTGACGAATTGCGGCGCACCATAGGCCTGGCCGGTCTCCGGGTTGCGAAGAACCATGTTGAACTGGATCGCATGAACGCCACCGGTGGAATACCGGGCCTTCTCGGTCAGGGCATGAAAGCGCTTCACCTCCACATCCAGGATGGCGGGCACCAAACCGGGCCCGATGGACTGCACGCCCTGCCCCAACCCCGCGTCGAAGATCGCCTTGACCTGGGCGTGGCGGTCGCCGCGCGGATCCTCTCGCCAGACGATGTCGCCACCCGGGAAATAGCGGTCGGCCTCCGATACCTTCAGAGACTTCGGGACACTGACGCGAATGTCGCGGATGTCGAATGACGGCAAAGTCGCAGGCGCCGAGACTGCGGGCATTTCCAGCGGCGAATTTCGTGTCGCGGTGTCCGGCCCGGAACAGCCCGCAACGGCCAGCCCGATGATGATGGCCGAAATTGCCCTAAAGTTTCTCATGTCTGCCTCCGTGGCGCGTTTCCCACCCGTTTTCTCGAAGACATATTGTTCAGGATTGAGGCGCGTTTTTGGCCAATCCGGTTCTTTACCTTGATTTCGATCGCGCCCGGCCCAGCGACCGGGGATTATCGCACGCGTCCGCGCGATCCGCCGCGCCGCTTGGGCGCACGCGCGGCGGCAAGACCCTCGCGCAGAACGGCGGTCATTGGGTGGTCCGGTTGCTCAGATCCGTAACGCGCGATCAGCCCTTCAATGCGCGTACGGGTATCGCCTTCGTCGTCCACAGACAGCGCCCAGTCAAGAAAGATCGACCGGCACTCGCCGGGCGTGATGCCTTCTATGCGATAGGATTCGCGGACAAGACCCTTCGGGTCCAGTGCATCAGGCATTTGCAGGCCCTCCATTCAGTGCCGCGTCGATCACCTTTGCAGCGCGCGCAGTGACCGCCTCCAGGTCCCTGCGCAAAGCCGTCATAGTCTCCCGGCCCGTCTGACGCAGGACAAACGCCGTCGCGCCCGCACCCAGATCTGCATCGTCCAGCGGCCTGTCGCCCAAAAGACGCGCGGCCTGAGTCACCTGCCAACATAGCGTGTAGGCCTTCCTCAGCGTTGACGCATCAGCGTCACCCCATAGGCCGGCGGCGACACCTGCGGCCAGTCCGGCCTCGACGCCGCGTTCGGGCCCGCCTGCCAAAAGACACCCGGCCTGCGCCAGCAACTCGATATCCTGCAACCGGCCCGCACCTATTTTCGTGTCCCAGGGCCCGCCGGGGGACTTGGCCGCGGCGATGCGCGCACGCATGTCCGACACCTCTTGCAGCACTTTCGCACGGTCGGCTTTCTGCGGCAGGAGCGTGCGACGGAAGGATTCGACGTCTTCCGCCAGGTCGGCGGGGCCCGCAAATACATGCGCACGCGTCAGTGCAAGGTGCTCCCAAACCCAGGCCTCATCCTGCTGATAGGTCCGGAACGCGGTCCAGCTTGTGGCCACGGGTCCTTGATTTCCCGAGGGGCGCAGGCGCATGTCCACCTCGTAGAGGCGGCCTTCGGCCATGGGTGCGGTCAGCGCCGTAATCAGGGCCTGGGTCAGCCGCGCATAATACGCCCGCGTGGCGAGGGGGCGCGGACCTTCGGAACTGTCGACGCCCGTCGCATCGTAGATCACGATCAGGTCAAGATCCGACGTGGCGTTCAGTTTGCCAGCGCCAAGCGACCCCATGCCCAGCACCACCGCACCGCGCCCCGGCGGAGGGCCATGCTTTTCCGCGAACTGGTCGCAGACGACGTCCCAGAGTCCGTGAAGGATCACGCGCGCCAGGTCGGCATATTGCGCCCCAGCCTGATCTGCATCTATCAGCCCGCGCAGCAGGTGGACGCCCGTCCGGAAGTGCCATTCCTTCAGCCAACGCCGCGCCATGTCGAGCTTGCGCTCGTAGTCCTCTTCATCCTGCATCCTTCGCGCCAGCTCGCCGCAAAGATGGGTCAGATCGGGCCAGGGTGCAAAGAAATCGCCCGCGATGACCGCATCGAACACGCCGGCATGGCGCGACAGATAGGTGGCCAGCGCCGGGGATACGCCCGCGATATCCACCATCAGGTCGATCAGCTGCGGGTTGGCCTCGAACAGGGCGAAGACCTGAACACCGGCGGGCAGCCCCGCAAGGAAACCGTCGAAGGCAAGCAGCGCCTCCTGCGGATTCGACGCACGCCCGAGCCGTTGCAGGAGTTCCGGCCGCAGCCGGTCGAAGATCGTATTCGCGCGCTCGCTGCGCAGGGCGGGATATCCGCGCCACCTTGCGATGACGTCATTGTCCAGCCCGGGCGTCTCTACCGGCTTGTCGGCACCGCCCTCGGGCGCAAAGAAGCCCTCTATCAGGTCGTGCACCTCCTGCAGGCGTTCTGTCATTTCCTCGCGGAACTCCGCCTCGTCCCGATCGCAGAAGGCTGCCAGACGCGCCCAGCCATCCGGCTGGTCGGGCAATGTCTGGGTCTGCGCGTCCCGCAGCATCTGAAGGCGGTGCTCGACCTCGCGATGGAACCGGTAATGGTCCGTCAATGTCGCGGCGGCCTCGTCCGGAACCCAGTTCTTTTCGGCCAGCCGCGCCAAGCCGTCGACCGTGCCACGCACGCGCAGGTCCGGATCCCGCCCGCCGGATATCAGCTGTCGGGTCTGGGTAAAGAACTCGATCTCGCGAATGCCGCCGCGTCCCAGTTTCATGTTGTGGCCATTCAGGCGGATTGGACCGTGCAGACCCTTGTGGTCGCGGATCCGCAGACGCATGTTGTGCGCATCCTCGATGGCCGCGAAATCAAGGTGCTTGCGCCACACGAAGGGCCGGAGGGTTTCCAGAAAGCCATTTCCGGCAGCGATGTCGCCCGACACTGCCCGCGCCTTGATATAGGCTGCACGTTCCCATGTACGTCCAAGGCTCTCGTAATAGGTTTCTGCCGCTCCCATTGCCATGCAAACCGGAGTGACATTGGGGTCGGGCCGCAGCCGAAGATCCGTGCGAAAGACATATCCATCAGCCGTCCGGTCGTTCAGCGTAGCAGCCATGCGCCGGGTCGCGCGCACGAACCCCGCGCGAGCGTCGTGATAGTCGTCGGCGTCGAAACGTGTTTCATCGAACAGGCAGATCAGGTCGATATCCGAACTGTAGTTGAGCTCATGTGCCCCCATCTTGCCCATGGCCAGCACAACCATTCCGGCGGCATCCTGAAGCGCCTCTTCTCCATGTCCGGGTATCTTGCCCCGCTTCAGCTCCGGCAAGAGCGCGCTGCGCAGCGCCAGCGTGACGGCCATCTCGGCAAACCGCGTCAGCGCACCCGTGACGTCCTGCAGGGTCCAGACGCCACCCAGATCCGCCAGAGCGACCAGAAGTGCCACGCGCCGCTTGGCACGACGCAGACCGGGACCCGCCTGGTCGGGCGGGATGTTCCCGACCTCGACCATAAGCGCCTCGAACGCGACATCGGGATTTGCAAAAACCTCCGGCAACCAGTCTTTTTCGGAGAGGCAAAGCGTCTGCAGGAAGGGGCTACAGCCAGCGGTGCCTTCCACCAGGTCTGCCAGCGCGGGCGCCAGACCGGTAAGCGCCTTGCGCACCTCTTGGCCCTGGTCGGGGTCATGGGGACGCGGGCAGCGTGTCATTCGGGCGGCGAAACTCATGCGGCCAGTGATACACCCCTGCCGGTGGCGGTCAATCCGAGGATGGACCGTTCAGGCGCGCCTGCCCCATGCCCCGGCGGCGCGGCGCGCGGAGAATATGTAAAAATAGTTAACATAGGCCCTTGCACGGACCGGAGCGGCTCACCATCTTGACAATGTAAATGGAGTTTACATCATGTTTTCCCTAGGAAAGGACGCTACATGAACACCTACGCGTACACCCCGTCTTCCAACGGCATCCAGGGCTGGCTTGGCCGTGCCGAAGCATGGCTTGACGACAAGGGCAAGACGGGATGGATCGTGGCGCTGGTCGCGTCGATGATCGTTTTCTGGCCTGTCGGTCTTGCCCTTCTTGCCTACATGATCTGGAGCAACAAATTGACCTGTTCTTCCAACCGCATCGCCAACCGACGTTTTTCCCGCCCGATGCGCGGCTCGTCCGGCAACAGCGCCTTTGACGCCTACCGCAACGAAACGCTGCGCCGGCTTGAAGACGAGCAGCAAAGTTTCGAGGCGTTTCTCGACCGCCTGCGCGCAGCCCGGGACAAGGCGGAGTTCGACCAGTTCATGGAAGAACGCACCAGCCACGCCGGCACGGACGACGAAACCGACGACGAGCGGCATGCCCCGTCCCGCGCCGGTTCGTAACCCCCCGAAATGCCACTGTCCCCGCGCTCGCACCTTTCGCGGCGCGGGGGCGCTGCATATATGGACCCCATGACCGAAGCTTTCTGGAATATTCCCGACCCTGATACGCAGCCGCAGTTCTATGCCGACGTTCCGGTGAAGCGTCTGCTGGCCTGGGTAGCGGACAGCATTGTCGTGCTTGTCATCTGCGTTCTGATCCTGCCCTTCACGGCCTTCACCGGCCTTTTCTTCTTTCCGCTGCTGTTTCTGACAATCGGGCTGATTTATCGGACCGCGACACTCGCCCGGCATTCCGCCACCTGGGGCATGCGCCTCATGTCGATCGAGTTTCGTACCGGCGCGGGGCGGCGCTTTGACGCGGGTATGGCGTTCTGGCACTCGCTTGGATTCACGTTTTCCTGCGCGGTGCCGATCGTGCAGGTGGCTTCCGTCCTTCTGATGCTAACGGGCCCGCGCGGCCAGGGCGCGACGGATCACGTTCTTGGGACGGTTGCGGTCAACCGGCGCGCGGAAAGCGGCTAGGAACTGCCGCTGGCATTGCCCGGATTTGACCACTTGGCGCAGCCGCACATCGTTGTTATCGTCTGACCCGAAAGTTTCGAAGCCTGCCATGCGTCACACCCTTCCCATCGCGCCCCAGTTCTATGTGACGGCGCCGCAGCCTTGCCCTTATCTTGAGGGCCGGATGGAACGTAAACTGTTCACGGCCTTGCAGGGCGACGGTGCGCAACGGCTGAACGACACCCTGTCCAAACAAGGCTTCCGTCGGTCGCAGAACGTGCTTTACCGGCCATCCTGCGCCGATTGCGCCGCCTGTCTGTCGGCGCGGGTGAACGTGGCGGAATTCAGCGCATCGCGCAGCCAGCGCCGAACGCTCAAACGCAACGCACACCTTGACCGTCGCGCCACATCTCCCTGGGCGACCGAGGAACAATACGCGCTCTTCCGGGAATACCTGGAGGATCGACACGCCAACGGCGGAATGGCCGACATGGATACGTTCGAATTTGCGGCCATGGTCGAGGAAACGCCGATCCGCACCCGCGTCGTGGAATATGCGGACCGAGAAAGCGGTGAACTGGTGGCGGTATGCCTTACCGACGTCTTCGATGATGGCGTCAGCATGGTCTATTCCTTCTACGATCCCGGCCGGCAACGCGACAGCCTCGGCACCTACATCATCCTCGATCATATCGAGATCGCCCGCGAGGCAGACCTGCCTTATGTCTATCTCGGGTATTGGGTGCCCGGCAGCGCCAAGATGGGCTACAAGGCCGCGTTTTCGGGACTGGAGGTGTATTCCGGCGGAAAGTGGCAGGCGATGCGCGATCCGGCGGAGTTTGAATCGCATCGACATCCGCTGTCCAACGATCCGATCGCCGAGCAGGTGGCGAACATCGCCCTGCCGGACGGAAAGCCGTTGCGCAAAAAGACCTACTGAAACCGGTCCCGGATTGTGCGTCGCCGACCATGGCTGTCGGACACGATCGCGTGTGGTGACCACGGATTGCCAGCGGCGCTCTTGGCCGGCCAAAGCAAAGCGCCTAACCTGAGCGCTGTAACGTGCCAAGAGGCTACATGACACATATCGACCGCCGTCATTTCCTTGCCGGGACCGCCGCGTTGGTGGCCAGCCCGGCACCCGCCCAGCCGGCCGGGTGGCGGGCCGTGTCGGATGTTGCGGGCGCACTGGATCAGTGCCATGCGGTCATGATCCACCAAAACGGCTCGGAGGTCTTCGCAGAGACGTTTCGAGGCCCCGGCATCGGCGAGCCCGTGCCGATCAAGTCGGTGTCCAAGACACTGGTCGCCGCATTGACCGGCGTCGCGCTCGACAATGGCGAAATCCCGTCGATGCAGTCCACTATCGGAGACCTCGCTCCGGGTCTGATCCCTGCGGACGCCGATCCGCGGGTGGCCGGGATAACGGTCGAGAACCTCGTGACAATGCAAGCCGGGCTGGAGCGGACCTCGGGGCCGAATTACGGCGCCTGGGTCAGCAGCGGCAACTGGGTCGCCAATGCCCTTTCGCGCCCGTTCGAGACCGAGCCGGGCGCTCGCATGCTCTATTCCACTGGGTCTTTTCACGTGCTGGGCGCGATCCTTGCAGAAGTGTCGGGCCAGACATTGCTTGAACAGGCACGCGAAAGGCTTGGTGCGCCGCTGGGAATCAGCATTCCAGCCTGGACGCGCGATCCGCAAGGTCGGTACCTCGGTGGCAACGAGATGTCGCTCAGCCTGCCGGCCATGATCCATTTCGGTGAAATGTACCGCCGTGACGGAATGTGGAACGACACGCGCGTTCTCAGCGAATCCTGGGTCAGGCAATCGTTCCAGCCTGTAACCCGCTCGCCATGGTCGGGGCTGCGCTATGGCTACGGCTGGTTTCTCGGCCAATCGGAGGGCGATGATTACGCGCTCGCGCGTGGCTATGGCGGGCAGGTGATCTGCGTCGTGCCCGGCTTGGGCCTGACCGTCGCGATCACATCGGATGCCACGCGGCCCGCGCGCAGCATAGGCTATTTCGGCGACCTCATGGCGCTGATCGAACGCACCATCCTTCCACTCGCCCGCGGCGAAAAGTCCTGAAAGCCGTCGCAGTACACCGCCCGAAATCCCGGCAGCACTTCTGGGTGTTGGTGCGGAACACGTAGATGTGACCGACCTTTGCTTGCCCAATGCCACGTCCGTGTGGACACTTCTGGAATGCGCGTGCTTGCCTCTTTGCTTGTCGGCCTGACCCTCACGACCCCGATCCATGCTCAAGAAGGGATGGAAGTGGGATTGGAGCTTGTCCTGCTTGCCGATGCCTCGGGCTCGATCGATGACATGGAACTGTCATTCCAGCGTCAGGGCTATGCCAGCGCGATCACCGACCCCGAGGTGCTTCAGGCGATCCGCGGGTCCCTGTATGGCAATGTCGCGGTCACCTACGTGGAATGGGCCACCAACACGGCCGTCGTTGTGCCGTGGACGGTGATCGACGATGGGGCGTCGGCGCAGGCCTTTGCCGATGCCCTGGCAGGTCCTCCGCGGCAAGCCTATGGCAGCAATGCCATCGGCGGTGCACTGCTGGACGCAAAGCGCCTGATCGAAGGCAACGACATCTCGGCGCCGCGTGCCGTCATCGACTTTTCAGGTGACAGCATCCGCAATTCCTCGGGGCCGTCGATCGAGGCCGCCCGCGCCGAGGTCCTGGCGGCGGGCATCGTCATCAACGCCCTGCCGATCCTGCGGGCCGAGGACGGGCGTCGCGCGGGTGCGAACCTGGAAGAGGAATACGCCAATCGGATCATAGGCGGGCCAGGCGCCTTCATGGTGACGGCGGAGGGGCGCGACAGCTTTGCGCGTACCGTCCGGCGCAAACTCGTGCTTGAAATCTCGGGTCGGACGCCCATCAACGGACAAGGGCGTGTCGCGGCGATTGCGGTAGAGTAAAAGAGCGATGGCGTGGTTTACCCGAGGCGATCCAGCACGAAGGTGGCACGTTCCGCGACCCCGGTCTTGGGCAAATGGACCAGCCTGTAGCCAAGCCGGTCATAGGCCGCGCAAAGCCGATGGTATTCTTCCACCGCCGCATCGAACCCGTGTTGGCGATCGGTGTCGGTACGGTAGAGTTCAGGCCAGGGCGGGGTCATGAACACCACACGGTGAAACGGCGCGGTCTGCGCCAGCGTGTCGGCCAGCGGAATCCCGGCAGCGTGTTCAAGTGCAACCGCCGCGTCGATCAGCCCTCGGTCGAAGAACACCCAGCTGTTGCAGCCCTCCACACCGGCCCGGTCACGGGTGGCCATTTGGACGGCACGACGCGCAAAGGCCTCTAGGTCGACCCAAGGCAGTGCGGCGCCGGAACCCTGCCGTTCTTCTTCGACGATCCGCCTGCCCGGTTCACTGACGGTGTGAAACCCGGCGCGTCGAAGGGCGGCCAGCAACGTGGATTTCCCGCCCCCCGAACACCCCGACAGGATCACATGCGTGCTGGCACCGGCGTGCGTCATCGAATCCACCACTTTGCGCTTGGGATCAAAGGGTCCGGCAGAAGCCGGACCCGGCGGGAAATCTTGCGGCGATCAGCCGCCCAGAAGGTCCGGCACGATCGTGACGATATGCGGGAAGAACCAGAGAATCGCCAACCCGACCACTTGGATCAGCACGAAAGGTGCCACCCCGCGATAGATGTGGCCAGTGGTAACCTCTTTCGGTGCCACCCCGCGCAGGTAGAACAGCGCGAAACCGAAGGGCGGTGTCAGGAACGAGGTCTGAAGGTTGACCGCGATCATGATGGTCACCCACTTCGGATCGAACGTACCGCCATAGATTACCGGCCCCACGATCGGGATGACGATGTAAATGATCTCGAGAAAATCCAGGACGAAACCCAGAACGAACAGAACCAGCATCACGATCAGGAAGACCTTGAACTCGTCGTCGAACGACCGCAGGAACTGCTGGATGTAATGTTCTCCGCCGAACGAGATCACCACGAGGTTCAGCAACTGAGAGCCGATCAGGATGGTGAACACCATGCTGGTGACCTTTGCGGTCTCGCGCACGATCGGGGACAACACCCCGCCCGCGAAAAGCACCCAGCAGGCGAACAGCAGGCCGAACAACGCGTAAAGATAGGCGGCCTTGGCTACAAAGAACGCGATCCAGCTTTCGGCAGATGCGCCCTCGACGTTGATCCTGAGGTCGAAATTGATGCCGACGATGATGGCAAGGACGATCGCGAAGGTGGCGAAGATGATGATCTTGCCCGACCGCTCCTGATCCCTCAGCTTGCGATATGCCGCAAGCATGATGGCCCCGCCTGCACCAAGCGCCGCGGCGGGCGTCGGGTTCGTGATGCCGCCCAGGATCGACCCCAGTACCGCGATGATCAGGACGAGCGGCGGGAACACGACGCGGATCAGCTCGTTCTGGGCAAGACGCGCGGCGGCATGCGTACATCCGTAGAGCGCCAGCGCCACCGGAAGCGCCATGATCAGGAAAGTGGCGCCCGAACTCCATTGCGGGCCGATCAGGAGGATATCGATCAGGAGCCCCAAAATGATCCCGACGGCACCTACGATCAGCGGTCTGGAGCTTTCCGAGGGCATCACTCCGCGGGCGAAGGCCAGGACCAGCGCGAACATCACCATCATCACGGCAATGCCCGTCCCGATGGGCGCCGCATTCGCGATCTTGCGGGCCAGCATCTCGGCGCGTTCTTCTTCGGTCAGACGCACGCTTTGCGTCACGCCGCCGGATTCGTCTATCGACTTCTGCTCAGCCACGGCCCGGTCCCACGCGGCCTGCCCGTGAAGGTCGATCATGGATTCCTTGCACTCCGGGCCGACACTGGTACGCAGGCTGGCGGATTGCCCCTGTTCGCTGAAGCTGTCGATGGTGGTGCTCTGGCTTCCGATGACGTTCATCTGCCCAAGCACAAGCATCCCGGCCACCAGCGCAACAGGCACGCCGACGAACCAGGTGAATGCCTCGCCGCGGGTGACCACCTCTACATTGGTGCGGCCAAGTTCGACCGCGGGTGCCTTGCCGGGATTCACCAGCGCATATCCGAAGGCGTAAAGCGCATAGAGCAGCGCCAACAGGATCCCTGGCAACAGAGCCGCCTGGAACAGCGTGCCGACGGACACGACCGCAGGCTCGCCAAGATATGTCAGCGCGTCGGTACACCCTGCCTCCTGCGCGCGCGCCTCCTGTGCGACCGAATAGAGGTCGCCCGCAAGCGTCCCCAGAAGCACGATCACGATCGAGGGCGGAATGATCTGGCCCAGCGTTCCCGAGGCGGCGATGACCCCGGTGGCAATTTCGGGGCTGTAGTTGTTTCGCAGCATGGTCGGCAGGCTGAGAAGACCCATGGTCACCACCGTCGCCCCGACGATGCCGGTCGAGGCGGCGAGGAACGCGCCCACGACCACGACCGAAACGGCCAGGCCGCCAGGCAACGGGCCAAAGACGCGCGCCATGGTGGTCAGAAGGTCGTTGGCAACCTTGGACCGTTCCAGCGTGATCCCCATCAGGACGAACATCAGGACCGCCAGCAGGGTCTCGATCGACTGGCCCGCGAACACCCGTTCGTTCATGCGGTTGACGATGAAGCTGATATTGCGGTCCAGCGCGGTTTCCCAGCCCTGCGGGAAGACCGGTTCGCCCACCCGCGGCAGGTCGGGGTATCGGAATATCGACACCGTGTCGGGCTTCACGCCCGTGCTCAGCAGGGTCCGGTAGGCCTCGCTGCCGGTATCTATCGCCTGGTGGATCAGCAGGCCGGCACTGTCCAGCCCGGCGATGATCGCAAAGGAAATGACCCCTGCTCCGCCGATGGCGAACGCCACCGGGAAACCGGACAGGATCCCCCCGAAGAGGCACAGGAACACGATGATCAGGCCGATCTCGACGCCATCAAGTCCAAACAACATCAGTGTGTCCCCTCATAGGCTTCTTCGCCTTCTCCGAGGCTGTCCTTGTCAAGGTATTTGCCTTCGCTTTCCGGCCCCTCCTTCCATTCAAGATAGGAGCGGTAGAAGAAGGCGACGGCCTGTATGAAAACCATGCCGGCGAATGCGACCATCAGGATCTTGAACAGGAAATAGCCGTTGAACCCGTTCGGGCTGAAGCCGATCGTCTCGACGTTCCAGCGGACCGCCCGGGCCTTCATCAGCAGCCGATCAAGCGATTCCGAGGCCGATGGTTTCGGCGTGATCAGGTGCCGCCACATGAAGTACCAGCCATACATCCAGATCAGCACGGCCATGGGCGCCATGAAGATGACGCAGCCGATCATGTCGATGACCTTCTGTGTACGGTATTTCACCGCTGCATAGACAAGGTCGACCCGCACATGCCCGCCCTGGACGAAAGTGTAGGTGGCGCACAGCGCCACAACCAGCGCGTTATGCAGTTTCAGCGCCTCGGCCCACCAGCTGATGTCGTAGGTCAGCGGGATGCCGAACCCGAACGAGATGTCCGGGCGCACGAAAATTCGCTGCACGAAGACGATGACGATCTGCTGCAGAACCATGATAAGCCCGGCCCAGGCAAACAGGCGTCCGGTGATGTTGGCAAAGCCTTCCATCACGCGCACACAGCCCCACATGAAACTGTTACGCCAAAGGCCGATGGCCGTCAGGATCAGGACGAATGTGAAGACGACGAAAAAGAATTCGACCGATCCGCCATAGTAGACGAACCGCATCACGGCTTCCTTGTCGGCCCAGTTCAGCCACAGGCCGGGGTGGGTTACCGCGTAGAAAAAATCGTAGAAGGCCCCGAAGATGCCGCCGAAGAACCACAGGATCGCGTCAAAGAAGGCGATGCCGGTTCCGGTCGCTTCAGTTTCGCCCATGAATCATTCCCCCATGTCCCGTGCGCTGGGACCGTGCGCGCGCCCATGCATTGGCTGGCAGTCGGGCGTCCGCGTCGTTCCGGTCCGTCTTGCGCAAGACCCAGTTGCCTTATGCAAGATGCCCCCGCGCCGGTGCGGCGCGGGAAGCGGAGCTTTCGTTCGAAGCGTGCTCAGATGTCGAGAACGCGGTCGCGTTGTGCGCGGAAGCTGCCTTCGGACCGGCTGATCCAGGACGCCGAGCTTTCCAGCGAAGCGCGGTAGCTGTCATAGGCCTTCTTGTACAGCTCGTCGCCCATGTTCTGCTGCAGAACTTCCTGTGCACCCGAACCGAACGCATCCCACACCTCTTCGGGGAACTCGCGCAGGGTCACACCGGCCGACTGCAGGCGCTGCAGCGCCGCGGCGTTGTTCGCCATGAATTGCGACATGCTCCAGATGTTGGTGGCCTGGGCCGCGCCGGAAACGATCGCCTGCTGCGCCGGCGTCAGGCTTTCAAAGACTTCAAGGCCAATCACGCAGTTCAGGTTCGGGCCGGGCTCGTGGAAACCGGCGGTGTAGTACGTCTTGGTGATCTCCTGGAAGCCGGCCTTTTCGTCCGCCCAGGGGCCGATCCATTCGGTACCGTCGATGGCACCGGAGGACAGCGCCTGGTAGACTTCCGAACCCGGCAGGTTCTGGACGCTTGCGCCCAGCTTGCCCAGCACTTCGCCGCCCTGGCCCGGCATGCGGAACCGCAAGCCCTGGAAATCGGCGGGGGAATTGATCTCTTTTGCGAACCAGCCGCCCGATTGCGGGCCGGTGTTGCCACAGGGGAACGCCTTGAGGCCGAAGATGGAATAAAGCTCGTCGCCGATCTCGGCGCCGCCATCGATATACCACCAGTTCGAATATTCCTGGAAGGTCATGCCGAAGGGGATCTGCGAGAAGAAGGACAGAGCCGGATGCTGACCGAGGAAGTAGTAGTCGACACCGTGGTACATGTCAGCCTGGCCGGCGGTGACGGCATCGAATACCTCGAACGCACCGACGAGTTCGCCGGCAGCTTTCAGGTCGACGGTCAGCTGGCCGTCGCTCATCGCGGTGATCTGCTCGGCGCAGTATTGCGCGGCATCGTGAACGCCGGCAAGGCCGCGGCCCCAGGTCGTGACCATGGTCAACGTGCGATTGCCCTGCGCATAGGCAGGTGCCGCCAGTGACGTGGCCGCGGCAGCCGAGCCGCCCAACGCAGTGTTCTTGAGAAATGAACGACGATCCATAAGGTAAATCCTCCCAATATGATGAAGCGCACATGCTGTCCCTAGCAGCCTGAGCGCGGACCGTTGCAGGTGACGGGACACTATCGTGTACACAGCGCCAAGGAAATACCGAGTAATGCGTAGGTATCGGGCAGACTGGTATTGAAACGCACGGAAAACGGTATGAAACCGTGCGTCAGAACCCAAAGCGCGCTGCAGATATGCCGCAAATGCTGGGCATGGCGGAAAAATCCGACTAACGATTCGCGTCGGGAGAATCGATGACACGACCAAGTCTCAACTACGGCCAGAAGCTCATTCTGACGGCCACGCTGCCGCTCATCCTGGCCGTCGTGACAATCTCGGTGCTGGTCACCCTGCAGTCGCGCCACCTTGCTGAACGTGAAATCCATTCGCTGGAAGAGGAGCTAATCGCGGCAAAGCGCGATGAATTGAAGAATTACCTTTCGATCGCCCGCACCGCGATCCTGAACATCTATGGTCGCGCCGCCCCCGATGACGAGCGGGCCAAGCTGACTGTCACGCGGATCCTGTCGGGGATGATCTATGGGCAGGACGGGTATTTCTTCGTGTTCGATTATGACGGCAACAGCCTGGTGAGCCCGCGCCGGACCGAACTGATCGGGCGTAACTGGGCCGGAATGAAGGATGCCGTCGGCACGCCGATCACGGACGAACTGATCCGCATCGCGCGCACCGGCAGCGGCTATCACAGCTATCAGTGGACCAAGCCATCGACCGGCGAGCAGGGCCAGATGGTAAGTTACGTGATCGGGTTGCAGGACTGGCAATGGGCCATAGGCACGGGCGTCTTCATCGACGATGTGATCGCCACGGTGAACACCGCGCGTGCGGATGTCGAACAACGCATAGAGCGCACGTTTCTTTATATCGGCGGGCTGACGATGGCCGCGCTGCTTCTGGTTTTCATGTCCGGCCTCTTCGTCAATATCCGCGAACGCCGCCTTGCAGACGTAAAACTGAAAAAGCTGACGCAGCGTGTATTCGATGCCCAGGAAGAAGAACGTGGCCGCGTCGCCCGCGAGTTGCATGACGGGATCAGCCAGATCCTGGTCGGCGTCCGCTACGCGCTCGACAGCGCGCGCCGGCGGTTCGAAACCGGCGACACACGCGCCGGTGCGACGCTGGACAGGGGTATTGCGCACCTGTCCGGCGCCATCCAGGAAGTGCGTCGCATATCGCGCGACCTGCGTCCCGGTGTGCTTGACGATCTTGGTGTCGGGCCGGCCCTTAAGTCGCTGGTCGAGGATTTCGGAGCCAGAACGGGGCTGGAAACCGAGTTTCGCACTGTGCCCTTCCATAACCGGCTGGACGACGATGCCAAGACCGCGCTCTACCGCGTTGCACAGGAAGCATTGACCAACATAGAACGTCATGCCGATGCCAGCCGCGTCACGGTCGAGGTGCGCGGGCACAAACGCGGGGCGACCTTGCGCATTTCCGACAATGGGCGCGGGATGGATACATCGCGCAACTCGGTCTCTGCATCCTCGGGGCTGGGGCTGCGCAACATGCAGGAACGCATCGAGCAACTTGACGGGACCCTGCGCGTTCTCAGTTCCCGGTCCGGGACGGTGATCGAGGCAAATGTGCCTTTGACCCACATGCTTCAGCCCGGTAACAGCCAGTCGACCGACACCGACAGCAAGGCCAGTGCATGAACAAACGTATTCGCATCGCCATCGTCGATGATCATCCGATGGTCGCCGAGGGGATCGAGGCCATTCTGGAAAGCTATGACGATATCGAGGTCGTGGCGACCCTGTCCTCGGGCCAGGCGATCATTGACAAGGCCCCTGCCCTTGACCCGGACGTGATCCTTCTCGATCTCAACATGCCGGGAATCGGTGGCCTTTCGACGACGGAGATCCTGCTAGAGGAGCGTCCGGGCACACGCATCCTGATCCTGTCGATGCATGACAGCCCGGAATACATAAACTCCGCGCTCAGCCACGGAGCTGTCGGCTATGTCCTGAAGGACGTTCCCACGGAAGAGATCAAGCGCGCCATCGATGCCGTCATGGCCGGCGAGCGATATCTTTGCACAGGGGCGCAGGGATCGCTTGCTCCCGAGACCGGCGAAGGACGTGCGCAACTAACCAACCGCGAACAGACAATCCTTCTGCAACTGGCGCAGGGCAAGTCGAACAAGGCTGTGGCACTGGCGCTGGATATCTCCGTCCGGACGGTGGAAACGCATCGCAAGAATATCAAGCGCAAGCTGGGCATTTCCTCGACCGCGGGGCTGACCCGCTACGCGCTGGAACACGGTGTGCTGCAGGGCACCAGCGTTTCCTTCTGACGCGGCCTGCCACGCCGGAGATGCGCACAGGAGCTGCGGTGATCGCGACTCAGGCATGAAGAACGGCGTCCGGACGCATAGCAATGGTCGGCAAAGATTCGTGCGCACAGACCGATTCACATGGACGCGGCATTCTACGCTATTCGGCGGGCTGCAGCGCAGCTCTGCGTTTTTACATACCAAGTATCGGACTCTGCTAACTTTTCCCGCATGGATCCGACACCACTTGCCGCGCTGCAGAAAAAATTTTTCTGCACCCCTTACATTATGAAAAATTTATGTCATCGTTCAGGTATTCATTGCCATGGGGGACACCATGCAGGATGCGCAAGAGGACTACGGCGAAAGCACGATGGAGTTCGCCGATTTCACGTTCGACCGCCAGAAGGCCGTCTGTTACGGCCTTCAGAACAACGCCGGCGGGACCACCACAATCATAAACTTCGCCTCGCAGAAACTGGCCGACCGGTTTCGCAGCGCGTATCTTCGCGACCTTGAAATCCGCATCATCCAGAACGAGGCTCAGCTGATCTGTTTTGCCGACTACGAAACGGTCATGCGCCAGTCACAGAACGACCCGCGGGTTCAGTCGCTGCATTACAACCGCGATTACATGATGGGCACGCTTGGCCACATGGTGTGAGGGGCACCCCCCTGGCGCGGCGCGGCACCCGGAGCGTGGAAGACAGCGCGCTTGCCTACCCCACCCGCGCGCCGTCGTCGCGCAGGACAGTGATGATCAACGAGCGGGGCAGCTTGCCCTCTCCGTCCGGGAAAGGCGCATCGGGATGCTGGATGCCCACGAACATCGTGCGGCGGTCCGTCGACCAGGTCAGGCCTGTTACCTCAGAACCTTTCGGACCGGTCAGGAAACGGGCAATCTCGCCGGTCACCGGGTCTCCGGCCAGCATCTGGTTGTTGCCCATGCCGGCGAACTCGCCCTCGTTGCTGTCATCGCCATCAGTCTGGATCCAGATCAGCCCGGCGCTGTCGAAGACCATTCCGTCGGGGGCGTTGAACATGTTGCCGGCAGAGATGTTCTCTGAGCCGCCATAGGTGTTGTTGTAGACCTCAGGGTTGCCGGCCATGACGTAAAGGTCCCAGGCAAACCCCTCGCTTGCATGGTCGTCATTGGCGGGCCGCCAGCGGACGATCTGTCCATAATTGTTGGTCTCGCGCGGATTGGGGCCGTTCACCGGGGTCTCGTCACCTCCGGCATTCGGCCGGACGCCGCGGTTCTTGTTGTTGGTCAGGCAGCAATAGGCCTCGACCGCATGCGGATTAGACGCGATCCATTCCGGGCGGTCCATCGTGGTTGCCCCCACGGCCGAACCGGCCCGGCGTGCGAATATCAGGATCTCGGCCAAGCTCTGCATACCCGTGGTTTCAGGCGTCAAGGCCAGCCATTCGCCGGTCTGGTCGTCGTTGAACTTCGCCGCGTAAAGCGTGCCGTCGTCCAACAGGCCGTCGGTGGAGCCGCCGGAGGTGTAGGTACCATTCGATACGAAGCGGTACAGGAATTCGCCCCGCTCGTCGTCGCCCATATAGACCACGACGCGCCCGTCCGCGGCCAGTACCACCTCGGCGTTCTCGTGCTTGAAACGGCCCAGCCCGGTATGTTTGACCGGCGTGCTTTCGGGGTCGGCGGGGTCGATCTCGACCACCCAGCCGGCGCGGTGCGGTTCGTTGGGGTTCACGGAGACGTCAAAGCGCTCGTCCCACTTGTGGTAGTCATAGCCCCAGCCCTCTGCGCCGATCCCGTATCGGTCGTACCCGGCTGTGACATCCTCGTTAGTGTCGATCGGACCTTTTGCACCAAAATAGCCGTTGAAATTCTCCTCGCAGGTCAGATAGGTGCCCCAGGGCGTCTGGCCCGAGCCGCAATTGTTGAAGGTTCCAAGGCTTTGCGTGCCGGTCTGGTCGGCGCCGGTCTTCATCAGGTCATGTCCGGCCGCAGGGCCTGCAATGGCCATGGGCGTGAGATGCGTGATGCGACGGTTGAAGGGGCTGTCCTTCACAACGCGCCAGCCCTCTTGTTCCTCGGCAACCTCGATCACGGCGACACCCTGCAATTTCTGCAACTTGCGCACATCCTCGATGCCGGCGGGACTGCCGTCTTGGGTATGGGGCAGGTTCACTTCGCGATTGGTATACTCGTGGTTAATGGCCAGAAGCTGATGATTGCCCACCTGGAAGCTTTCCATACCGTCGGTATTCTCGCCGAACACCCGGTCGGCGCTGTCCGCCTCGCCGCCGGTTTCATGATCGAATTCTGGCGCGTCCGGAAAGATCGGATCGCCCCAGCGGACCAGCACATCCCAGCGGTAGCCTTCGGGGACATGCACGGTGCTGTCGGTCTGTATGACGATCGGGGTAAAGGCGAAACGGCTGGCGGCCTGTGCCTCTGCCGAGGTGGTCGACACAAGCGTGCCCGCCGTGCCCATCGCCGCGGCCCCGGACCCGAATGCAAGCACACCGCCCAGGAATCCCCGGCGCGAGATCGCCGCCTCGACAACGCGATCAAAGTCGTTTTCGGCGGGGCGCGGGTTCATCATCTCGTCCCAGTCGTCGGCGGACAGGCGGTTCAGCTCGGCTTTGTTCATCTCGATGTCTCCGGATTGCGGTGGCGTTCAGGCACAAAGAAGGATGGCATGAGTCTGTAACACGTGGCCGACAGCAGGATGACAAGCCCCTGCACGGGCACTCACGCGCCAATCCGCGCAACAAATGCAAAGAAACCGCCCCCTTGCGCGACATTTTTTCGCGAGAACCCTGTTGACGCCCCCGAAAGCCGCACATAGTGTCACGCCACGCTTAAGGGAGTCGCCCGCAATGGCAACGCTAATCGTAATCGTAGGTGAATGGCGCATGGGCCGGTAACGGACACCATAACGGTACCCCATGCGCCCTCGGAACCCTCCGGGGGCTTTTTTATGCGTAACGCAAAGAGACACATGTCATGAACGGAGCAACAAGATGACACGTCAGATGACCGGAGCGAAAATGGTGGTTCAGGCCTTGAAGGATCAGGGTGTGGACGTCGTATTCGGATATCCCGGCGGTGCCGTGCTACCGATTTATGACGAGATCTTTCAGCAGAATGACATCCGGCACATCCTTGTCCGGCATGAGCAGGGCGCGGTGCACGCCGCCGAGGGCTATGCACGCTCGACCGGCAAGCCGGGCGTCGTTCTGGTCACCTCCGGGCCCGGCGCGACCAACGCCGTCACGGGCCTGACCGACGCGCTGATGGATTCGATCCCGCTTATCGTGCTGACCGGCCAGGTGCCGACGTTCATGATCGGCTCGGACGCGTTCCAGGAAGCCGACACCGTGGGCATCACCCGCCCCTGCACCAAGCATAACTGGCTGGTCAAGGAAACCGAGCGGCTGGCGCAGACGATTCACGAGGCGTTTCACGTGGCGACCTCGGGCCGTCCGGGGCCGGTGCTGGTCGACATCCCCAAGGACGTGCAGTTCGCGTCTGCCAAGTACCTGGAGCCGGCGCAGACCAAGACCTCGCATTACCAGCCGCAGACCATGGGCGATATCGACACGATCACCGAACTGGTCGAGGCGCTGGAACAGGCCGAGCGGCCGATCTTCTATACCGGTGGCGGCGTCATCAACTCGGGCGACGAGGCGACGGCGCTTCTGCGCGAACTGGTCGAGGCCACGGGCATTCCGATCACTTCCACGCTGATGGGCCTGGGTTGTTATCCTGCCTCGGGCAAGAACTGGCTGGGGATGCTGGGGATGCACGGCCTTTACG
Source organism: Roseovarius sp. (assembly GCA_046290265.1). Taxonomy (GTDB): domain Bacteria; phylum Pseudomonadota; class Alphaproteobacteria; order Rhodobacterales; family Rhodobacteraceae; genus Roseovarius. The sequence goes on from JBKAGF010000009.1 coordinate 103,149, forward strand.
AGGCCAACATGGCGATGCATGACTGCGACCTGCTGATCAATATCGGCGCACGCTTCGACGACCGGATCACCGGGCGGCTGGACGCGTTCTCGCCGGGTTCGCAGCGGGCGCATATCGACATCGACCCGTCCTCGATCAACAAGGTGATCCGCACCGACTTTCCCATCGTGGGCGATGTCAAGGAAGTGCTGCGGCAGTTGCTTGCGGTCTGGAAGGAGCGCGGCAGCAGGATCAACCGAGAGGCCATCCGCAACTGGTGGGGCCGGATCGAGGAATGGAAGAAGATCAATTGCCTGGCGTTCACGCAGAAGGGCAAGACGATCAAACCGCAGCACGCGCTGCACCGGCTGGAAGAGCTGACGAAGGGGCAGGACCGCTATATCTGCACCGAAGTGGGCCAACACCAGATGTGGGCGGCGCAATACCTAGGCTTCGAGGATCCGAAGCGTTGGATGACCTCCGGCGGTCTGGGCACCATGGGCTATGGCTTCCCGGCGTCGATCGGCGTGCAGGTGGCACACCCCGAAGCGCTGGTGATCAACGTCGCGGGCGAGGCGTCTTGGCTGATGAACATGCAGGAGATGGGCACCGCGGTGCAGTACCGCCTGCCGGTCAAGCAGTTCATCCTGAACAACGAACGTCTTGGCATGGTGCGCCAGTGGCAGGAACTGCTGCATGGCGAGCGCTATTCGCATTCGTGGTCCGACGCCCTGCCCGATTTCGTCAAGCTGGCCGAGGCGTTCGGGGCCAAGGGCATCCAGTGCTCGGACCCCGCCGACCTGGACGATGCGATCATGGAGATGCTGAACTACGACGGCCCGGTGATTTTCGATTGCCTGGTCGAGAAGCACGAGAACTGCTTTCCGATGATCCCGTCGGGCAAAGCCCATAACGAGATGCTGCTGGGCGAGAATGCGTCCACTGCCGATGCCATCGATGCCGGCGGGGCGGTGCTGGTGTAAGCCGCCCCCTTCCCTGCCCTCGCATCATTTCAAAGGACCAACGCCCATGTCTGCCCTGAAACTCAAGAAAGGCGCTTCCAGCCATTCCGCATATAACCTGCGGCCCACGTTCTCGGACGCTGAAGAGCGTCACACGCTGGCCGTCATTGTCGATAACGAGCCCGGTGTGCTGGCCCGCGTGATCGGCCTCTTCTCGGGGCGCGGTTATAATATCGACAGCCTGACCGTGGCCGAGGTCGACCATACCGGGCACATGTCGCGCATTACGATCGTCACAACCGGCACACCGCAGATCATCGAGCAGATCAAGGCGCAGCTGGGCCGGATCGTGGTGGTGCATGACGTGCATGAC
>JBKAGF010000010.1:0-93551 GCA_046290265.1 Roseovarius sp.
ACCCAAGCCATGATCATGATCGACAGGGCGATCGAGCGTGGCGAGGTTCATGAAACGGTGGACCGTAACCTGATCCTCGACCTGCTGATCGCGCCGCTCTATTGGCGTTCCGTCGTGAGACAGACCAGAGTTACCTCTGCTGACATATCGACGTTAGTCCAATTGGTTGCGAGCTTTGCCAAAGACTGAGTTATGCATGGGCATAGCGCGGGATTGATTGACCTTGGCAGTTCCGGACCAACCTGAAACCTCTCAAGCGGCCAAAGCTACAAACTCACGATGTTCATCAATGAAGGCAATCATGTCCTGGACAGGCGGTCGAGCGCCGCCTGGGCAAAGTGTGCCGGCTTTGTGTCACGGCGCTGGTTGTCAGCGAAAGGACATCGACGCCCTTAACCGACTGATTGATCTCGCGATTCCAGGTTCATAAGCGCGGCTTATGACATTGGTCCTATATTATCTTGGACTTAAATGACGTGGCTTTTAACGTTTGGTCAATCGGGCTTCTCACGACATGACCAGCCAGACGATGCTGGCCGGAACTATGAGCGTCAAGGTGTATCCTGGAGGCCGACCAATTGAATGTTGCGCGTCTCAAGCCGCCCGACACATTGCATACAGAGGGGAATATCATGAGACAGAAATCGATCCGCCGCACCATCACGTCAATCGTTATGGGGTTGGCCGCGTCGTCGATGACCGCCGGCCTTGTCGTTGCGCAGGATGTGACGGTGCGCTTTGCCACGCTTCAATCCCCGCGCCATGAACTTTCCGTCGAGATGCAGAAAGCCTTTGACCGAATTGCCGAGGAAACGGATGGTCGGGTCGAGTTCCAGGTGCACTACGGCAGCGAGTCCGGCTTTTCGGCCAAGCAGTATGTCAGCGCGTTGGAACAAGGCATGTTCGACGGTGCCTTGATCGCCACGAGCGCTTCGGCATTGGAGTATCCGTGGCTTGGTGTTTACGGCCTTCCATTTCTTGCCCCTGACGAGGCGGCGCGCCAGGACATGCTGGCGGCAACCGAGCCGATGCTGGAAACCTTTTCGAAAGAGCACCGGATCGTGCCGCTGGCCTATCCGCTGCACCCCGATCGTTGGCTTGTCATCTATTCCAGTCGCGACATCGAAACCGTTGAAGATTTCGAGGGGATGCTGATCCGCACCTACGATCCGAATACCAACACGATTGCCGCCTCGCTGGGCGCAGTGCCGACATCGTTGCAGAAAAGCGAGATCTACATGGGGCTGCAGCGTGGTACGGTCGACGGCGCGATCACCGGCATTACCGCCGCGGAAGAGATGAAGTTCGACGAGGTGGTCGAGCATATCTTCCAGCTCGACGTTATGTTCCTGCCGCACATCCTTGGCCTGAGTGAGAAGGTCTGGGCCCAACTGGGTTCCGAGGACCAAGAGACCGTGCGCCGGGTTTTCGATGAATGGGAAGAGGACTTTGTCGCCAAGCACGCCGACAGCGGTCGGGCGGAGGACCCTTATGCCTACGCGAAGTCCAAGGGCATGAACATCATCGTGCCTGAAGAGAGCATCGAGGCAGTCTTCGAGGAGATCCACAAGAACGCGGTGGACGAGTTCATTGCCAAGGATGAGGCTTCGGCCAAGGCCTACGAGGCGATCATCGAAGCTCGCGAGTCGCATTTGAACTGACTGCCGAAAGCTGACGGGCGGCACCCTAGCGGGCGCCGCCACAATCTGCCGGACCCAAGGACCGATCATGCGTACCACTGTCATCCGACTGAGGCGTTTCTTCGACGCTGCCGCTAAAACCTTCGAGTACCTGTCCTGGCTGATCTTGTTGGGTTGGGTCGCTCTGATCACGTTGGGCGTGGTCATGCGTTACGTCTTCAGTTCGCCGCTGCTCTTTCAGGTCGATTTGGTTTCAGGATTGCTAGCGGTCTTTGCCTCGCTCAGCTTTGCCGGCGCTCTGGCGCGAGAGCAGCATATCCGGGTGGATATCCTCACCCGGCACCTGCCGAAGCCTCTTCAGCGCTTCCTGATGACCATGTCCTACCTTGTGACGTTTCTCATGTCGCTTGCCATGATCTGGGTTTCGCAGAACCTGATCTACCTCGCCTTTCGCATGAAATCGACGTTCGACGTCTCGGGCATCCTGCTGTGGCCGTTTCAAGCGATGTTCATATTCGGCTTCGCCCTGCTTGCAGCGGTCTCGCTGTTTCGCTTTCTCGAGATGGTTGTCGCGCCGAAGGACCAGTTCGAACCCGAGGCCGCGTCGCCTCATTGAAATTCGGCAGCACGTGGCATGGGCGCACTCCCTCGCTCTCCGTGGAACTGCAAAGGAGAATTTTCCCATGCTCATGTTGGATATAGCTGGCCTCGTCGCGCTGCTTTTCGTGATTCTCATGCTCTGCGGGGTCTGGATCGGCGTGGCGCTCGGGATCGGCGGGCTTTGGCTCTACCTGGCTCGTGGCGGATGGGACGGGCTGCAATCGGTAGGCTTCGTCGCCTTCAACAGTCTGACGAGCTACGAGTTCGTGGCGCTTCCGCTTTTCGTGTTCATGGCGACAATCCTCGCCTCCTGCGGGATTTCACGTCGGCTTTACGATAGCAGTGCAGCAGTGGTCGGATGGATGCCGGGCGGGCTTCTGCATGCCAATATCGCGGGCTCGGGTCTTTTTGCGTCGATCTGCGGCTCGACCGCGGCCACTTGCGCCGCCATGAGTACCATCGGCCTGCCCGAGCTGCGTAAGCGCAACTACCCGGACGGGCCGGCGCTTGGATCGCTCGCCGCGGGCGGCACACTTGGACCGATGATACCGCCAAGCCTGGGGTTCATCATCTACGGCGTGATGACTGACACTTCCATCGGTCAGCTTTTCATGGCCGGTGTGATGCCGGGAATCGTTATTGCGCTGCTTTTCATGATCTACATCATCCTGCGCTCGCTGCTGCTGCGCGACGGCCTTTCGGAGCCGTGGCTGGGCTTTGGTCCGACCTTGCGCCTGACGGTGCGGATTTGGCCTGTGATCATGCTTTTCGGAATGGTTCTGGGCACGATGTATATGGGGATTGCCACGGCGGTCGAAGCCGGGGCGCTTGGCTGCCTTGGCTCGCTCGTGGTGGCAGCGGGTTACCGGGCGCTGACGTTCGAGAACCTGAGCCGGGCGCTGAATGACGGGGTGACAATCAGTGCGCTGATATTTTTTGTCCTTCTGGGTGGCATTATTCTCGGACACGGATTCTCCAACATGGGCGTGCCTCAATATCTCATCGAGCTTGTGATCGAAAACGACATGGGCCGGACCGAGTTTCTCATTGTCTGCACCTTGATGTTCCTGCTGCTCGGTCTCTTCATGGATGGCGCGGCGATGATGGTGGTCACGCTGCCGCTGATTTTCCCTGTCGTTCTCGAGCTCGACATCAACCCGGTCTGGTTCGGGGTCATCATGGTGCTTTTTACGGAAATGGCCGCGATCACTCCGCCGGTCGGTGTCAACCTCTTCGTATTGCAGGGCGTGACGAAAAGTCCGCTCGAGACGATCTCGAAAGGGGTATTTCCCTTTCTGCTCGCCCTTCTTGTTGCCGAAGTGATCTTTGTCCTCTGGCCAGCGGTCGTTCTGTGGCTGCCGCAGATGATGTACTGAGCAGGCTGTGACCTGATGCTTTGTTGCACAAGATGCGGGAGCTGCCCGTTCGTCAGCGGACCGCACCGAGAAACGCTTTGCGCGCACATTTGGCAGAGTGTGGCATTGTGCCAGCCCTGGCTGGCGGCGCTGCTTGAGCGAAAGACGGGTCGGGTTGCGGCTGTCAGCTTGGCCGACAAGACCGCGCGGGTCGCCTGGGCTGTCATGACACGAAAGGAAGTCTACGTCGGATAAACACGCGCGGTTCTATGCACCGGAACCTGATAAACGGTCTTCCATTGTGCGGGTATCTCTTGATTGTGTTATCGTGTTCGTCAGGAGGGTCTCATGGTTGAGCGTCATCATGTCGAGGAGATCGCGCAAGTTCTGGACGGTCATGCGTCTGGTCGGGACGGTTACGTGGATGCCTCCTGGCGTCGGTGTGTGGAGCTTTACGGGATGGACCCGACGCGCAGTGATCCGGCCCATATCGTAACGGACACGGAGTTTCGCATACACCGCGACCAGGCTGACTGGATGATCGGTGCGGCGCGATCCAGCCTGCAAAGCCTCTTTCGGCAGGTCACAGGACAGAACTACGTTCTGCTGCTGACGGACGCAAAAGGCGTCTGTGTCGATTTCTTCGGCGATGATCTGTTTGTTGACGAGTTGCGCAACGCAGGTCTTTACCTCGGTTCGAACTGGTCCGAAGACCTTGCCGGTACCTGCGGTGTCGGGGCTTGCATCTTCACGGGCGAGCCGGTGACGGTGCATCAGGACGATCACTTTGGAAACGCGCATACGGGGCTGTCATGTACCGCAGCGCCGATCTACGACAGCCTCGGGCAACTCGCCGCCGTGCTGGATATTTCTCTGCTGCGCTCTCCGTCCCCGAAAAGCAGCCAGAACCTGGCCATGTCCCTAGTTACGGCGGCCGCCCGGCGGGTCGAAATGGCGAACCTTATGGCGGCCAGCCGTCGCGAGTGGGTGCTGAGATTCTCCTCCAGCCCCGAATTCCTGGACGTGGACCCGGAAGCGGCCGTATCACTCGATGGCTCAGGTCGGGTGATCGGGGCCACGCGCGCCGCTACACGGATGCTGTCGCGCGGCAAGAGCCTGATCGGTGAAAGGATCGACAGTCTTCTTGGATTGACCGTCGATGACCTGCCTGACCTGATGCGCGATCGTCCCACCGAGGAAAGGGTCGTGGCATTGGGAGACGGCGGCGCCGTGTTCGGCCATGCCATATCACCACAGGCTCCGCGCAGGGCGTCGGTGGGAGCGGAGGCCTCGGAAAGACGCGCGCTAAGCGGTTTCCATGCAACCCTCGCTGGAAGCGATCCAACCTTGATCCGGCTCTTGACGCAGGCGGACCGGCTCGCGCCGACGCATGTGCCGTTGCTCATCTGCGGTGAGAGCGGCAGCGGCAAGACCAAGCTGGCCCGCGCCATTCATATGGCCTCCCGCCGCGGGCGCTTCGTTGCCATTGATTGTGCCGGAACGCAGCCCGAAGAGTTGCGTGACGCGCTTAACGGTCAGTCGGGGCCGGGCACGTTGCTGCTGCGCCGAATCGAGGATTTGCAGCCGGACACCGCACGGGTTCTGGCGGGCCTTTTGGATGCGAACCCGGATCTGCGCCCGATTTCGACCACCGCATACGCGCCGTCGGACCTGATGGCGCAAAAGATCATGCCATCTGCGCTTTACTTCCGCCTGTCCGGCTCCGCACTGGAACTGCCGCCCCTGCGCGAAAGGCAAGACCTTGGCTGGCTGATCGATCGCCTGCTGAGGCGTCGCCGTGGAGGCGAAATGCGCCTGACACCTTCGGCGCGGGCCGAACTGACTGCGCGCAACTGGCCGGGCAACCTGCGCGAACTTGGCAATGTGCTGGATGTGGCCTGCGCAATGGCGGAAACCAACGTGATCGATTTGCCGGATCTACCTCCCGCCCCGCAATCTCGGGCGCACGAGCAGGATCTGGAGGCGGTTCTGGACGCCTGCAACTGGAACATGGCCCGTGCCGCGCGTCGATTGGGGGTCAACCGGTCGACGGTTCTGCGCCGCATCCGCAAAGAAGGGTTGCGCGCGCCCGACTGAGATGTTGCGTCTTGTTGCGTGTGCAACATGCTTGAGCGCGGCAATCACTTATAGGCCGACATTGACCGGATTTCCGTGGATTGGCCACAGGGCCATTCGCCACTCTTTGCCCATCACATTGCTGATGAGGAGGAACCGCAATGCTCGATTCGACAGTCACCACGCAGGTGCAAGAGGTGCTCGACAGCCTGAACGCCGCCTTGGAGGAAGGCGACGTGCAGGCAGCGAGCGCTCTGTTTGCCACCGACAGTTACTGGCGCGACCTGATTGCCGTGACCTGGAACCTCAAGACGGTAGAAGGGCCGTCTGGAGTTCAGGACATGCTGACGGCGCAATTGAAACACACCAAGCCGCACGCCTTCGCTATCCAGGAAGACGAAGCTCCTGACGAGGATGGCGGTGTCGTCACCGCATGGATCACGTTTGAAACCGCCGTGGGCCGCGGTTGGGGCCTGATGCGCCTGAAGGATGGGCGGATCTGGACACTGCTGACCGCGCTGCAGGAATTGAAGGGCTTCGAGGAAAACAGCGGCAAGCGCCGCCCGATGGGCGCAGAACACGGCGCCGCCAAGAACCGCAAGTCGTGGAAGGAAAAGCGCGAAGCCGAAGCCGCCGAGCTTGGATATTCCAAACAGCCATACACCGTGATCGTCGGTGGCGGGCAGGGCGGCATCGCCCTTGGCGCACGCCTGCGCCAGCTCGGCGTGCCGGCCATCGTTCTCGACAAGCACGACCGGCCCGGCGACCAGTGGCGGTCACGCTACAAGTCGCTCTGCCTGCATGACCCGATCTGGTACGATCACCTTCCCTACATCAAGTTCCCCGATAATTGGCCGGTCTTCACGCCCAAGGACAAGGTGGGCGACTGGCTGGAGATGTACACCAAGGTCATGGAACTGAACTACTGGAGCCGCTCCGAAGTCATCAGCGCCAAGTTCGACGAGGCAGCAGGCACCTGGACCGTCACCGTCAACCGCGACGGCGAAAAAGTCACCTTGCATCCGACACAGCTGGTGCTGGCCACGGGCATGTCCGGCAAGCCCAACATGCCGGAGTTTCCCGGCATGGACAGCTTCAAGGGCACGATCCAGCACAGTTCGCAGCATGAAGGCCCGGATGCCTGGAGCGGCAAGAAAGTGGTCGTCGTCGGGTCGAACAACTCGGCCCATGACATCTGTGCCGCGCTCTGGGAGGCAGATGCCGATGTGACGATGGTCCAGCGTTCGTCTACTCATATCGTGCGGTCCGATACGTTGATGGATATCGGGCTCGGCGCGCTCTACTCCGAGGAGGCGGTGGCCAACGGCGTGACGACCGAGAAGGCAGACATGATCTTTGCCTCGCTGCCATATCGGATCATGCATGAATTCCAGATCCCGCTCTATGACCAGATGCGCGAGCGGGATGCCGAGTTCTATGCTGGGCTTGAGAAGGCCGGGTTTGACCTCGACTGGGGCGATGACGGGTCTGGCCTGTTCATGAAATACCTGCGACGCGGCTCGGGGTACTATATCGACGTGGGCGCCAGCCAGTTGATCATTGATGGCGAGGTAAAGCTGGTGAAAGGCCAGGTAGAGCGCTTTGACGCGACCGGCGTGGTGCTGTCGGACGGTACGCATCTGGACGCCGACCTGGTGGTCATGGCGACAGGATACGGCTCGATGAACGGCTGGGCCGCGGACCTTATCAGCCAGGACGTTGCAGACAAGGTTGGCAAGGTCTGGGGGCTCGGCTCCGACACCACCAAGGACCCCGGCCCCTGGGAAGGCGAGCAGCGCAACATGTGGAAGCCGACCCAGCAGGACAACCTCTGGTTCCATGGCGGCAATCTGCACCAGTCTCGCCATTATTCCTTGTACCTTGCGTTGCAACTGAAGGCGCGGATGGAAGGCATCGACACGCCCGTCTACGGCCTGCAGGAGGTGCATCACCTGTCGTGATACCGTGACCGGGCAGCACCTAACATGGCGCGCCCAAGCGCCCGGCATCTACCTCCCGCCGGGCGCACCCCTTACTGTAATTGGAGAAAAGAAATGAAAGCAGCACGTTGGCATGGCGTGAAGGATATTCGCGTCGAAGACATCCCGGAACCGAAACCGGGCAAGGGCGAGGTGAAGGTCAAGGTCGCATGGACCGGGATCTGCGGTAGCGACCTGCACGAATATCTGGCCGGGCCGATTTTCGTGCCAGTGGATAACGATCACCCCCTGAGCCACGACAAGGCGCCGATCACCATGGGGCACGAATATTGTGGTACCGTCGCGGAACTGGGCGAAGGCGTCACGGATATTGCGGTGGGCGACCGCGTCGCCATCGAACCGATCTTTGCCTGCGGCGAGTGCGCCGCTTGCCTGGAAGGTAAATACAACCTGTGTGACAGCCTCGGTTTCGTCGGTCTGTCCGGCGGGCACGGTGGTTTTGCCACCCACAGCGTTGTACCCGCCCGCATGGTGCACAAGATGCCCGAGGCGCTATCCATGGAACAAGGCGCGCTCGTCGAGCCTGCGGCCGTCGCCCTGCACGCGGTGCGCCTTTCGAAGATCAAGGCGGGTGACAAGGCCGCTGTCTTCGGTGCGGGTCCGATCGGACTTCTGGTTGTGGAGTCGCTGCGCGTTGCCGGCGCGTCGGAGATTCACGTCGTGGAGCCCTCTGAGGTGCGGCGGAAAAAGGCGCTGGATCTTGGCGCGACGTCGGCGATAGACCCAACCGCGACCGACGCCGTCGCGGAGGTTCGGGGCGCGACGGGTGGGGTTCATGTTGCCTTCGAGGTGACCGGCGTACCTCAGGTTCTGCCGCAATGCATCGACGCCACGCGCCACGAGGGACAGGTTCTGGTCGTGTCGATCTGGGAACAGGAGGCCTCCTTCCAGCCCAACACAGTCGTGCTCAAGGAACGCCAGTTGCAGGGCACCATCGCCTATCGCAACGTCTACCCGGCAGTGATGGCGCTCATGACCCAAGGGTATTTCAGCGCCGATCAACTGGTAACCAAGCGGATCCCTTTGGATGAGATCGTCGCAGAAGGCTTCGAAGCGCTTGCCGCGGAGAAGTCTCATGTGAAAATCCTGGTCGAAGCACCCGACTGACGTTTTCGCTGTACCCTAATTGATCAGGATGGCTCCGAATTTCCCAACGATTTCAATGGAGACCTGTACCCTTAATTTCATTGCTGTATTGAAATTAAGGGTACATGTTTTCCCAAATCGCACTGAATCCGTGGATTCCGATCAGTTAGGGTACAGTGAAAGCAACCCGAAGCAATTGAACGGCCTATCTGAAGGCCAGCATCGTTGAACGGGTGCGGCAGGGCACCGCCTGACAAGTGCGCCCGGCGTCCTTTGCTGAGCAGGCATCTCTCAAAGCGGTGAAACTACAAGATGAAGCGCTGTGGACTGTCCGCGAAAACGGGGACAGGCTGTGCCGCCTGATTGGGGCAAATCAGCGTCTTTCGAGAACAAAAGCGTCATCGTTTTATCCTTCCGGCTGGTCCGGCGGAGACGCAGGTCACGCGGATCGAGAGTCACGTTCAAGCTGGGACATCAGCGTTTCTACAAACCGCTCTGCGCTTTCCTTTTGACCCGGCTGAATGACGAAATAGGGGTTCGGGGCCGGCACCTCGATGTCCAGCAGCCTTACCAGCGTACCGCTGCGCAAGTCATCGGCGCACAATATTGATGTACCGACCGTGACGCCACAGCCCCGACGCGCCGCCTGCAACGAGACCGCCGCATTGGGAAAGAATATTTCCTGCGCGAACTGCAAATTAGATTCCGATGCGGTACTGAGCAGCCGCATCCAGTCGGCGCCCTGGTCTGCGTGAAGAGCGGTACAATTGGCCAGATCCGCGGGACTGTTGACGTTCCATTCATATCTCAGTTCTGGCCGGCACACGGGGAAATACACCTCATCCCGGAGAATCGCCTCGCGTGTTCCGGGCACCGGACGTTCCCCGTAGGAAATGATGATATCCATACTGTCGTCCACCATGCCCATGGGAAAGACCCGCACCGTCATCAACGGAAACTGCTGGCAGTACGCCTTGATGATCGAGGGCAGACGGGAGCCCGCGAAAGCCGGGGCGCAGGCGATGTTCAGCTCGTCATCCATGCCGGATGTGGAGGTGAGCGACTGGCAGGCTCTTTCCATGTCCTGGAACGCGTGGTTCAGCCGTTCGTACAACGACAGGCCCGCCGAGGTCAGGGTCAGTGTGCGTTTGCTTCGAACCAGAAGTCGCTCGCCAAGGTCCTCTTCCAGCCGTCTGATCTGGTACCGGATGGCACCGTCGGTGACATTGAGTTGCGAAGCGGCCCCCGCAATGCCGCCGTTGCGGGCGACTTCGTGGAACGTGTTGAGCGCGGTCAGGTTCAGCATGTCGCCCTATATTTTGATAATTCAATTAACACACAACAGCAATTTTTTTATCTTGCGTCAACCAGACTAATGAAAGAAACTTTTTTAAGACAAGCGAATACGCTGGCCCGGGACGAAATCCGCAGATCTGCAGGCTGTATCCAGCGAAATGCGCTTCAAGCAATGACTGCCCTGCATGGTATGCCTTTTGTTCCGGAGGCGGCGGGCGTCACGTGGCTCCCGCCCATGTCGGATTGGCCATGGCGACGGTTTGTGGCCGGAACGGCCAGAGAGCCGTGTGCCGGCAAAGGGCGAAATCTGTCCGGCCCTTAATGAGGGCGCGGGTGCGGCAAAGTCTTAAAGAGTGACGCGGCCGGGACAAAACTGCCGGTCCGGAATGCAAAAAAAACTAACAACAGGGAAAAGGAAAGTAGCATGAAACATATTGCAGGAGCCCTCGCGCTGGGTCTGTGCTCGGCCGCGACGGTGCCCGCCGCGGCGCAGGAGATCACGGCAAGTACCTGGTTTCCCGATACCTATCCGCTGGTCAAGGATGGCTATCAGGCTCTGGCGCAGGCGCTGGAGGAACAATCGGGCGGGGCGCTAACGCTCAAGGTCTATACCGGGGATTCCGTGTTGCCGCCGGGCGCGCATCTGTCCGGCTTGCGCGATGGTATCGTGGACATGACCTATCACGCCGGAACATATACCCCCTCGGACCTGCCGGCGGACAATGCCTTGGCAGCGTTGGGCATTTCCTACAACGACAGCATGGTCCTGACGGCGGCGGTCGCGGACTTCTACCTGAACGACGACCAGATGCAGCAGATGTTCCGGCAGCAGGGCGTGGTCTTCCTGGGGAGCTACGCCTCGCCCTCCTATGCGCTGATGTGCACCACGCCGGTCGTCACACTGGACGACATATCGGGCAAGAAGATCAGGATGCCGAGCCCGATTCACGCGTCCTGGGCAGGGTCCGTCGACGCGGCCGCAGTCAACGTGCCGTCCTCGGAGATGTTCACGGGGCTGGAAAAGGGTCAGCTCGACTGTGCCGCCAATTCCCCCAACGACCTCAAGTCGCGGTCGCTCTGGGACGTGGCCAAGGAAGTGACCATGCTGGACCTGGGGCAGTATTTCGCGGGGTGGCAATACGCCATGAACGAACCTGCTTGGTCGGATTTGTCCGAGGAGAACCGTCAGATGCTTGTCGACAGCATTTCTGACAACCTCGTGACGATGACCATCGCGTTCGAGCAGTCGGTCGAGGAAGCGCTTGGCGAAGCCGGCGATCACGGAGTTTCTGTGCACGAACCCGGCGAAGACCTGCAGGCGGCGCTCGACGGGTTCGTTGCCAACGAAGTGGAGCCGATGGCGCTGGACGTTGCGGCACGGCTGGACGTTGAAGGTGCCGAGGATCTGTTGACGCGTTTCAACGAGACCTACGAAAAGTGGCAGGGTCTGCTGGCCGAAGTGGATCGGGATGATGCGGCCGCGCTGCAGGCGATCTTCAAGGACGAGATCTATGGCAAGCTCGATGTCGCGACCTACGGCCTGAAGTGATGGCCGGGTCAGCGGGGACAGCCTGAAAGGAACGATTGATGTTACTGCGTTGGACAAGACGTCTCGGCATCTTCCTGGCCGTCCTCGCGACCGTGAGCCTGTTCCTCATGATGCTTCAGACGGTCATCGACGTGCTGGCCAGCAATCTGGCCGGCCGTCCGATCCCCGGAAACCTCGAGATCATCTCGGTCTATCACATGGTACTGGTTGTCTTTCTTCCGCTGGCCTTCGTCGAACTGAAGCATGAGCCGATTTCGGTCGACCTGGTCTACCAGATGCTGCCGGTAAGACTGCAGCGGTGGGTGCTCGTGGCCGGGTACCTGGTGACGGCGACCTTTTTCGGCTTTCTGCTCTGGCAGACCGGCGCGGATGCCCTGCGGTCCCTCGAGATGAACGAAATGATGATGGGCGCGGTCTTTCTGACCATCTGGCCGGCAAAGCTGGCCCTGCCCACAGGCTTCGCCTCGGCCCTTCTGGTTGTGGCTGCGAATGCATGGCAGGCGGCGACGGACCCGGACTTCAACCCGTCGCCGGACGCGCCCGATGACGTCGAGACCTGAACTGGGACAGCAATGGAAAATTTGACAATCGGATTTCTCGGGCTGGGCGCGGGGCTGATCCTGTTGCTGCTGCGCATACAGATCGGTGTCGCGCTGGGCCTGGTTTCCTTCGTGGGGATCGCCGTGTTGCTCAATCCGCGCGCGGCTTGGGGAATGCTGACGGCAGTGCCGTTCAACTTTGTCGGCGACTGGAACCTGACGGCCATCCCCATGTTCCTGCTGATGGGGTTCGTGGCGTCCGAAGCCGGGATTTCCGCCGGCCTCTTCCGGGCGATGCGCATCCTGCTGGCATGGCTGCCGGGGGGGCTGGCCGTGGCAAGCGTCGGGGCCTGCGCGATGCTGTCGGCGGCGTCGGGGTCAAGCGTGGCCACATCCTCGGCCTTTGCCCGCATCGCGACGCCGGAAATGCTGCGCTATCGGTATGACCCCGGTCTGGCAACCGGAGTCATCGCCGCCTCCGGCACGCTTGGGTCGCTGATCCCGCCGAGCATCCTGATGGTGCTTTACGGCTATCTGGCCGAGGTTTCGATTGCCAAGCTGTTCATGGCGGGGTTTCTGCCGGGCCTGTTGTCGGCGGCCGTGTTCATCGCAATGATCGTCATCCGCTGTTCGCTCAATCCAAAACTGGCACCCGCCGTTTCCGAAACCTTCACGCGCCGGGATTTCCTCGATGCTGCGAGGGAAATCTGGCCCTTGCCGGCAATCATCGCCGGGGTTCTGATCGGGATATTCATCGGTCTCTTCAGCCCGACGGAGGCGGGGGCCGTCGGCGCGATGCTGGCCATCGTGCTGGGGGTCGTGCGGCGGTCGCTGAGCTGGCGGACGCTTTACCGCAGCGGGCTGGCGACGCTGACCAGCACCGCGGGTATCTTCATGGTCGTGATCGGGACGACATTGCTGGGCAAGTTCATGACCCTCAGCGGTGTGCCGAGTTACATCGCGGAGTCGTTGTTGTCGCTCGGATCCACCGATCTGATCGTGATCGCGATGGTCGCCGTGCTTTACCTCATTCTCGGGTGTTTTCTTGATTCAATCGGCATCCTGCTGCTGACGATGCCGATCATCCTGCCCGTGGCCCGCGAAGCCGGGATCGAGCCGATCTACTTCGGCATCATCCTGGTGAAGCTGCTGGAGATCGGACTGGTCACACCGCCGGTCGGGCTGAACGTCTATATCGTCAAGGGCGCCCTGGGCGACCGGGTTTCGCTGGTGTCCATCTTCCGCGGGGTCAGCTGGTTCATCGCCGTCGACCTGATTACGCTGACGCTGCTGATCTCTTTCCCTATCATCAGCCTCTATCTGCCGTCGCTGATGGGTTGACGGTTGGCGCGGGTCCCCGGCACCGGCGTAGCTCAGCCCCGGTCGGGTTGCAGGATGAAGAACACCTTGCGTACGGGCGTCAGGTTTTCCCACGTTCCGGTAAAGCCTGCGGCGACAACAAAGCTGTCGCCGGGCCCGAACTCCTGGGTGACACCGTCCGCATCGGTCAGCCGAACCCGCCCTTCGAGAAGATGGCACAGCTCGTCATAGTCGCAGTCGACCCGCTCCAGATGCGGTTCGGCCTCCCAGATGCCGGCCAGTGCGCCGCTCTCGGGGCGCTCGAAATGGCGCCAGCTGCGGGCGGTATAGGGCCGGTCCACGGCAGCCGGGTCAGAGATTGTGCTTTCCTTGCCGTCCACGGCGGTGTCACTAAAATCGAGGACGTGTCGGGGAGAGCCGGGCATGCTGTTTCCTTTCATGAATCGAACCCGACGCCGAACCTGTCGAGAACCCTGTTGAAGACCGAGCGGCGTCCTGTGGCGTCTTCGCGCGCAAGGCCGTGCTGGGCCATGCGAATGCCAAGCCAGCGGAAAGGTTCGGGCGGGAACGGAAAGGGCCGGCGGCGCACCATGCTCAGTGCCGTTCTCTCGGTCTCGCGCCCTTGCAGAAGGTCGAGCATCGTCAGCGCCGCGAACCGGCTGGCGGAGACACCTTGCCCGGTGAAGCCCAAGGCATAGGCCACGCGCCCGCCCTGCGCGGTTCCGGCAAAGAACGTGGTGCGGGCGGACGTGTCGATGATCCCGCCCCAGGCATGGGTCAGCGCCACATCCGCGAGCGGTGGCAGGGCGTTGGCGAAATTCTCGGCAATTCGGGCAAAGCTGGCGCTTTCAGTCAGAAAGGCGGCGTCGCGGCGCGACCCGTAATGGTAGATCGCATCGAAGCCGCCCCAGAGGATACGATTGTCCGCCGTCTTGCGCACGTAGTGGAACTGGTTTCCACTGTCGGCGATACCGTATCGGCCGGTCCAGCCAATCGCGGCAAGCTCCTTGTCTTTGAGCGGTCGGGTCACGATCGTGTAGTCGAAGATCGGGATGACCGCGCTGCGCAGGCGGCGCAGAAGCGGTGGTGCCGCGTTCGTTGCCAGGACCACCTGGCTTGCCTCGATCCGCCCGCCGGGCGTGGTCAAAACCACGCCGCCAGCTTGCTGTGTTATCCCGGTCACCGGGGTGTGCTCGTGGATGTCGACGCCTAGGGCCAACGCGACGCGCCGCAACTCCGCGACCATCTTGCCGGGGTTCAGGAGGGCATAGTTCGGCTCGAAAATTCCGGCGGAATAGACCGGTGATATCAGATGTTCCCGCAGGGCATCTCCTTCAAGGAAGTGGGACTCACCCCCAAAGCGGCGGCTCAGGGCCTGCTGCGCTTTCAGTCCCTCGATCTGCCAAGGAGTGGCTGCGACGGTCAGTTTGCCCTCGCGCTCGAACTCCACGTCCATGCCGAACTCGGCAAGGTCGGATTCGAAATCGTCGAGGTTGGACATTCCCAGGCGCACCAGTGCCTCGGCTTCCTTCGGCCAGCGTTGCATGGCGTTGCCGATGCCGTGAGAAATGGACGGCGCGCAGAATCCGCCATTGCGCCCGGAGGCGGCATTGCCGCAGACCCCGGCATCGACCAGCGCGATCCTCGCATCCGGCATGCGTCGGCGCGCTTCCAGCGCCGTCCACAGCCCGGTAAATCCACCTCCGACGATGGCAAGATCGCAGCGCAGGTCCGTCTGTGGCGGCGGGCACTCGGCTCGGGGGCCGGCAGTCTCTGTCCAGTAGGGGGTACGCTTGGCGGTGGCGAGGCTTTGCATGCCGTTTGTAATGGGTTCGTCGGCATCTGAGAATGAGCGGTCGATATGAAAGCTGGCTCGGTGCATCGCTCCCTCCGTCTGACGCGTTTTCGTGATCTGCCCGCGGCATCGGGCGCGGATCTGTGGCGCAGGTCGGCGGCGACGAGAAAGTGCTGGGCTGCGCAGTCGTCGTGCCTTTCGCAAGGTACCGCCGCCAACAATGTTGACGCAAATCAATAAACTTCGCGAGAAATGCGAACTTATTTCCTGAAATCGCGAAGCAATAACGGGCTTGATCTGCAATTTTCGTAAAATTTACTAACACAAATAGTTAATTTTATTATCTTGCATCAAAATGATTAACTAATACCCTTTTTCTCATACAGATCGGACAGGGGGGCGCTGGCCCGTCCTGCAATCCGACCGGAACTGCCGACCGCTGTGCCGTTCCGGGGCTGGGAGGGAGCATACCGATCATGGACCGACCATCTGCGTGCGGAGCACGCAAGGCGCGATGCATCCGTGTCGCGTCACAGGACAAATGCATTCTGCCGCCACCGCGGCATACAGGACGGAAAACATGGTAAAAATGGCAATCGAGGTTGGTGGTACATTCACGGATCTCATCTGGATCGAAGGCGGTGTCGTACACAGCCACAAGGTGCCCTCCACGCCGCATGACGCCTCTATCGGGGTGCTGGACGGCCTGAACTCGGCGCTGGACGAGGATCTGTCTGGACTGGACCGGCTGTTTCACGGCTCGACCGTCGCGACGAACGCGGTCATCGAGCGCAAGGGCTGCCGGACTGCGCTGTTGACGACCGAAGGCTTCCAAGACCTTCTGCAGCTTCAGCGGCAGCTGCGCCCCAACGTCTATGCGATTGCCTGCCACAAGCCCGAACCGCTGGTGCCGCTCAACCTGAGTGTCGGGGCGCGCGAGCGGGTGGGTGCCGGCGGAGAGGTTGTCACCCCGCTGGACGAGGCGGCGCTGATCGAGACGCTTGACCTGCTGCTGGAAAAGGAGAAACCCGAGGCGCTGGCGATCTGCTTGCTGCACGCGTACCGCAACCCGCAGCACGAACAGCGCATCCGCGAGATCGTCGCCGAGCGTCGACCGGACCTTCCCGTTGTCCTGTCGTCGGATGTGTTGCCCACGTTCCGGGAATACGAGCGGGCGTCGACCACCACCATGGCCGCTTACCTCGTGCCGCTGGTTGGGCGGTACCTGGAGCGGCTGGAGCAGCATCTCGATGCCGGGACACCGGGGTGCAACCTGTTCGTCATGCAGTCGTCGGGGGGGGTTCTGCCCAGCAGCGGCTCGCACGGGCGCGGGGTGGAGATGCTGAATTCCGGCCCGGCCGCGGGGGTGATCGGTGCCGTGCGGATGGCCGAGGCGATCGGCGATGACAACGTCATCACGTTGGACGTGGGCGGAACAAGCGCCGATATCTCTCTGATTGCGGATGGGGCGCCCGGCATTACCTCGGAAACTGAGGTGGACGGCCTGCCCGTGGGCCTGCCCAGCATCGACATCGCGAATATCGGTGCGGGTGGCGGCAGCCTGGGATGGATCGACGCGGGCGGAATGCTTCAGGTCGGGCCGCGCTCGGCGGGCGCGCGCCCCGGACCGGCCTGTTACGGCCATGGCGGCACCGACCCGGCGCTGACCGATGCGCTGGTGCAACTGGGCTGGATCCGGCCGCAACGATTCCTGGGCGGCCGCATGACTTTGGAGCCCGAGCGGGCGACGGAGGCCCTGAAGGCGCTTGGCGCAGACAGCGGCGAGACGCCCGACGCGATGGCCCAGGCGATGATCGACATCAGCGTGGCCCATGTTAGCCAGGGCATCCGCCTGGTGTCGGTGCAGCGCGGGCATGACCCGAAGGGATATGCGATCTACGCCTATGGCGGCATGGGCCCGATGATCGGGGCGCTCGCCGCGACCGAGCTGAAGGTCGAGCGCGTCGTGGTACCGCCCTATCCGGGCCTGTTCTCGGCCCTCGGGCTGCTGGTGGCGGACCTCAAGCGGATCTACCGCGAGACGAAACTGATGCCGGTCGGCGACAGCGTGGCCGACGACGTGCGAGGGGCCTTCGAGCGCATACGCAAGCAGGCCGAGGCCGAGTTCGCGGATTTCGGCGGCACGCCCGAGGACATTGCCTTCGAGTACGAGCTTGAGATGCGTTTCAAGGGGCAGGGATATGAACTGCTGTCGGATGTCGATCTGGATCGGCTGGAACGCGAGGGCAAGGAGTATGTTCTGGGCCTGTTCAAATCCACGCACGAGACCCGCTATGGCGCGGTTTCCGCGATGGGTGAGGTCGAGATCGTGACGTTCAGGCTGACGGCCTCGATCGCCACGGAAAGCGAAGT
Organism: Roseovarius sp.; assembly: GCA_046290265.1. Lineage (GTDB taxonomy): Bacteria > Pseudomonadota > Alphaproteobacteria > Rhodobacterales > Rhodobacteraceae > Roseovarius. The sequence goes on from JBKAGF010000010.1 coordinate 17,630, forward strand.
CATGTGGTCGCTGACACGGCCGATTGACCCGACCGCCGATCCGCAGCCGGCGGATACCGGAGAGATCACCTTTGGCGGTGCGCCGGTCTCTTGCAGCTATTACTGGCGCGGAGACCTGGTGCCGGGCACCCAGATCACCGGCGCCGCCGTCATCGAAGAGCCGACGGCGACGACACTGGTGCCGCCGGGCTGGACCGCCACGGTCGACCGCACCGGCGCCCTTATCCTGACCAGCGAGGCCTAACCAGATGTCCGAGAAACTTTCGCCAGCCACCTTCAACATCATCAGCAACGGGCTGCACGGCATCGCGCAGGAAATGGGCGAAAAGCTTGTCCGGTCCGCCTATTCGACGATCATCCGCGAAGCGCGCGATTGTTCGACCTCGTTTCTGGATCGCAATGGCCGGATCATCGCGCAGGCGCAGTTCTGTCCGATCCACATGAATTCGTTTGGCAAGGTTTTCGAGGCCTTCGCCGCCAAGTTCGACCTGTCGACGATCCAGCCCGACGAAGGGCTGATCACCAACGATCCTTACAGCGGTGCCCAGCACCTGAATGACATCATCCTGTTCACGCCGGTGTTCTATCGCGACAGGCTGGTCGCCTTCAGTGCCTCGCTGGGGCACCACATCGACACCGGCGGCGGCGCGGCGGGGCCCAATGCCTCGGCCAATGACGTCTATTCCGAGGGGCTGCGGATTCCTCTGTCGCGCTTCAACGTGCAGCGCGACATGGGCGATGGCCTTTTGGAGCAGTTCATCCGCATCAATGTGCGCCCGCCCAACGAGGTGATGGGCGACATATACGCCCAGTTCTCTGCCAACCGGACGGGCGAAGCGCGCTTCATCGAGATGCTTGAACGCTTCGGCGAAGAGACGGTTCTGGCCGGTGCCGCCGAATTGCAGGACTATTCCGAGCGTCTGGCCCGAGAGGCGATCAGCGCGATTCCCGACGGCACCTACGAGGCCGAGGATTTCGTCGACGACAACGGCTTTACCCCGGACCCGCTGCGCGTGGCCGTCAAGATCAAGGTCGACGGCGACTCGCTGGAGCTTGATTTCGAGGGCAGCGCGCCGCAGACCAAGGGCATAATCAACTCGCCGCTGGCGGCGACAGTTTCGGCCGCCTACGGCGCGATCGGCATCCTGCTGGGCGGGGGGCGGATCCCGGTCAACGACGGGCTTTATCGTCCGATCCGCTCGATCAACGTGCCTTATGGCAGTTTCCTGAATCCCAGCGAACCGCGTGCCGTGCGGGCCCGGAACAATGCCTGCCATCGTGTCTATAACTCCATCATGCTGGCCATGTCCGACGTGGTGCCGACCCAGGTTCTGGCGTCGGGGCACGACACGACCAATGCAATCGGGATGGGCCACATGTCGCCCGACGGGTATCGCGTCTACATGGAAGTCGTCGGCGGCGGCTGGGGCGCGTCGGCCGGTGCGGACGGTGCCGATGTCGTGGACGGGTATGTCGGCAACTGCTCCAACGTGCCGGTGGAGTCGCTGGAAACCGATTATCCCTTCATGCGGGTCGAGGAATACGCGCTTAGGCGTGGATCGGCCGGCGCAGGGGAGCGCCGCGGCGGTCTTGGGGCGCGGCGAGTCTATCGCATTCTGGCGGATGGCGTCACGTTCAACTCTTATTCGGACAGGTTCAAGGTTGCGCCCTGGGGGCTGTTCGACGGCCAGAGCGGGCAGCATTCCCGGTTCACGGTGGAGCGTGACGGCAAATGCATCAGCCTGCCCTCGAAGGGAAATACCGAACTGATCAAGGGCGACCGGCTGGTCATCGAGACCGCCGGCGGAGGCGGCTTCGGTGACCCCAGGAAACGCGACCGCGAGGTCCTTGAGCGCGAGATTGCCCAGGGCCTGCTCACCGCGGAAGACGCGGCCGAGATCTATGGCCTGTCCTGAGGCGGGCGGCACGGAATCTTGGGGTTTCGGGCCGAAAGCATGCGCGTTGGCGCCTTGGCATAGGAGATCGTCATGTCGGATCCGGTGAAAGACGAGTTTGCGATCGACTTGCGCAACGTCAGCAAGATTTAAGGGACCGGCGACAACACGAGACCGGGATCACCTTCATCTTCGTGGCCCACGACCAGGAAGAGGCGCTGACGATGGCGGATCGCATCGCTGTCATGTCGGCGGGCCGCATCCTGCAAATCGGTGCGCCGCGCGAGATATACGACCGGCTGGCGGAGCGGTTCGTCGCCGATTTCATCGGCGAGAGCAACTTCTTGACGGCGCAAGTGCTGTCTTGTTCCGGCGGCACAGCCGAAAAGGCCTTTTCCGAATAAACGTGCATCCTGGCGCGCGTTGCGAAGGGTTCGAGCCTGTCGGGCAGATCAGCCTCGTGGTGCGCCCCGAACATGACGAACTGGTCGGTGCGCCCTCATGGCGCTGGCGGTGAACATGCCGAACACGGCATTGATGACAGAAATGATGGTGAACTGCGATCTCGAAGACCAGTATCGAGGCGATCCGCAAGCCGGTGACGTTGTCGCGGAGCGGGTCAGCGCATGGCCGGTTCACCCGGTCATGCCGCCCGGCCCGGAGGGTCAGTCGGACGCGGCGAAATGCGCCATCTGGTCGGCATGGGCCTTGCGAAAGGCGGGGCGGCCGGTCACGCGCGCCACATAGGCCTCGGACGCGGGGCGGTTGCCGAATTTGCGCAGCCTGTCCACGCGCAGGATGTCCGCCATCAGCAGATCGGCCACGGTAAAGCGGTCGGCGACCAGCCACTCCTGTTCGCCCAGCACGCGCTCGAGATGGTCGAGCGGCTGGTCAGCCAGCCTTCGAGACCGTTGTCGGTGGCGCCGGTGACCTGGAGGAACCACCAGGGCACGGTCACCATCTCGATCGAATTGAGGCCGGCCGCCAGCCATTGCAGGGTTTCGGCCCGGCTTTCAGGATCGCGGGGCATCAGCGCCTCGCTTTTCTCCGCCAGATGCATGAGGCAGGCGCCGCTCTCGAAGATCCGGACCGGACCGTCATCCATGAATGGCACCTGTCCGAAGGGCTGGCGCGCCAAGTGCTCGGAGGTGGGGGCGCCGGCCGGTACGGTCATGACCTCGTAACTGAGCGCCGCCTCTTCGCAGGCCCAGCGCAGGCGCAGGTCGCGCACGAAGCCGCGCGGGCCATCGGGAACGCTGTCGAGAGTCCAGATGGTGATCTTGCGAGACATATCGGCATCCTTTCAGGGCGGGCGTGGCGGCGGGCTGGCAGCCCGCATTCGACAAGATAATCCCGTCCACCCGGCAGTAAAGGCGGATGGCAGGCCGCCGCCGAAAGGTGCGCGGCCTCAGCCGGCCTTCCAGCCGAAGAGCAGGCTGACATAGGCAATCAGGTGGTCGATGCTGGACCGGGCCGCTGCGGTATCGTTCGTGGCCTTGGCGATGACGAAGGCCCCCTGGATGACCGCCTGCGTGTGCAGGGCGAGGCTGTCGGGGTCGACCGGGCGGACAGGCGGATGCGCGGCGATGGCCGCGGCGATATCGTCGCGCAGGGTACGGGCATGGGCGGCGATGCCCGCGCCGGCACTGTCGCGGATGGCCGGGGACGTGGCGTAGGTTTCCTGCACCGTGGTGCCGAGATAGCAGGTCACTTCGGGCAGGGGACCGTCGATCATGTCACGGCGCATGGCGAGATAGGCCAGGATCTTGTCTAGCGGGTCGGCTTGCCGGTGATAGTCGGCACCGGCGAACAGCGCCCCGGTGATCGTGTTCCATCGCTCGGCGGCGGCGATGGCCAGCGCCTCCTTCGTGCTGAAGTGATGGAAGAACGCCCCCTTGGTCACTCCGGCTGCGGCGCAGAGATCGTCCACCGAGGTGGCGGCGTATCCCTTTCTGCGGATGATCGTGAGCGCCTCGGACAAAAGGGCGTCGCGGGCTTTCGCTGGTCTTGGCATGAGGTTTTCCTTTTCGTTGATATTATACCAACCGGTTGGTATGAATCAAGTGCAAGACGCGAATCTGACGGGAGGAAAGACTGGTGATGAAGATATACTGGATCAGAGCGCAGGCCCCACGCCGAGTACTGGCGATGGCCCGCCATCTCGGGCTGGATTTCGAACCGGTGGAACTGGATCCGGCCGCAGGAGAGATGACACGGGACGATTACCTGTCGCTGAACCCCAACGGCAAGGCACCCACGCTGGTCGATGGCGACACGGTGCTCTTCGAGGCGTCCGCGATCATGGCATATTTTGCAAGAAAGGCCGGATCGGATGTCTGGCCCGCAGACAACTGGGACGAGCAGATCGACGTGCTGAAATGGCTGTCCTGGGCGGACTCGCATTGGAACCCCGCAGTGGGGCCGAGATACTTCGAATATGTGGTCAAGCCGACCTTTCTGAACGCGTCGGTCGATCCGGAGGCGCTGACCGGTACCGATGATGCACTGCGCAAATATGCCGGTATCCTTGATGCGCGGATGCAGGGCCGGGACTGGATTGCGCTGGACCGGCTGAGTATCGCCGACTTCCAGGCGGCGTCGATGGCGGCCTACTGGAAGGTCGCTCGGATGCCGCTGGCGGACTTCCCCAATGTCCTCGCATGGCTGGAGCGTCTGGAAGCGTTGCCGGCATGGCGGTCGCCCTGGCCCCACGGGCTGGACATGGCGACAGAAGGCGGCGCGCCAGAAGGCGGCTCACCAGAGGTGGCGGGGGATCCCGTGACGGCCGGCGAATGAGCGGCCGGGCGGGGCCGACCCGGCGCCAGCCGGAGCGCCGCGGCAACAGATGGTAGGCGACGGGTCAGCAAAGGAGATGGCGATGACCAGGGAAATAACCCGGATATGCCTGTGGTACGAGAGCGGAGCGGAAGAGGCGGCGCGATTCTACGCCGACACTTTTCCCGACAGTGCTGTAGGTGCCGCGGTGAACGCCCCGTCCGATTTTTCCGATGGCAATGAGGGCGAACTGCTGACAGTCGAGTTCACCGTGATGGGGTTGCCTTGTGTCGGGCTGAACGGCGGGCCTGCCTTTCGGCACAGCGAGGCGTTCTCGTTCCAGGTGCTGACGGACGACCAGGCCGAGACCGACAGATACTGGGAGGCAATCACGCGCAACGGCGGGACCGAGAGCATGTGTGGCTGGTGCAAGGATCGGTGGGGTATCAGCTGGCAGATCCCACCGCGCGCGCTGATCGACGGGATGCGGGCTGGGGGCGACACGGCGAAACGCGTGATGGAGGCGATGATGCCGATGCGCAGGATCGATATTGCCGCGATCGACGCGGCCCGGCGCGGATAGGGCAAGCCGCGTCGGGGCCGGTCGGAGGGGGCTTCTTTTGCGGAACCTGCCGCGATTGCGTGCGCATCAGCGGTTTCTTAATCCGATTCCGTTAGGATCGCGCCAGGTATATGCGGCAAGGGAGCATGACGTGTTCGGTAAAAGCAGCAGGACGGCCCGTGCGCGGAGCGGTGTGGATGTCGCGCAGGTCTTCATGTCCGTGATCGACCGGACGCAGGCCACCATCCAGTTCACGCCGGACGGTGAGATATTGACGGCGAATGAAAATTTCCTTTCCGTCATGGGGTTTGAGCTGTCCGAGCTTGTGGGCAGGCACCACTCCATGTTCGTCCGGCCGGACCAGGCGCGCAGCCCCGGTTACCGTGCATTCTGGGACGATCTTGCTGCGGGAAAATCCTTTACCGACCAGTTCCCGCGTGTGGCCAAGGATGGCACGACCGTGTGGATCAGCGCGACCTACGCGCCTTATATCGACGCGGATGGCACCGTTACGAGGGTGGTCAAGATCGCGACCGATGTCAGCGCCAGACGGCGGGGCATCGAAAGGATCGCGGCCGCGCTGCACGCGCTGAGCGAGGGTGACCTTGCCCAGGAGCTTGACCCCTGCGGGGTTGCGGATCTGGACCGGTTGGGAACCGCCTTCAACACTGCCATCGGTCACTTTTCCCAGGCGATCACGGCCGCCAAGCACGTGGCCGCCGCGGTGGAGACCACGGCGGGCGAGGTCGGCGAGGCATCGACCGACCTGTCGCGCAGGACGGAAAGCCAGGCCGCGACGCTGGAAGAGACCGCGGCGGCAATCCGTGACCTGACCGCGACGGCACGCGAAACGGCCGAAGGGGCCAGGGACGTCGAGACCTCGGCGAACGCGGCGCGCGTCACCGCGGAACATGGCGGCAGCGTGGTCGAGAATGCGGTAAGGGCGATGTCCAAGATCGAACAATCCTCGAACCAGATTTCGCAGATCATCGGGGTCATCGACGACATCGCCTTTCAGACCAACCTGCTGGCCCTGAATGCCGGGGTCGAAGCCGCCCGCGCGGGTAATGCCGGGCGCGGATTTGCCGTGGTGGCATCCGAGATCCGGCTTCTGGCACAGCGGTCGGCCGAGGCCGCGGACGAGATCAAGCAGTTGATCACGCAAAGCTCCGGCGACGTGTCCTCGGGCGTGGGGCTGGTGCATCAGGCGGGGGACGAGCTTGGGAAGATCGTGTCGGGCGTTGCCCGGATCTATGCGCATGTCGAAAAGATCACCCAGGGCGCTTCGGATCAGGTGGCCTCGCTGTCGGAGATCAACAGTGCCGTGGGCCAGCTCGATACCGTCACGCAACAGAATGCCGCCATGGTCGAGCAATCGACGGCGGTCAGCCAGGTCCTGGCGCGTGACGCGCGGGATTTGTCGCATCAGATGGCGATGTTCCGCACGGGTCAGCCGGTGGTCGCGCCAGGGGACCCGACGGCGCGCGAGAATACGCAATCCCTGCGCGCGATTTCCCGTAACCGCTGATCTTGAGCTTTTCGCGGGGTAATGAAGAGCCGCGGCCTGCGCCGGATCGCTCCACGTATTCGCAGGCCACTAGATGACAGGCACAGAGTTCGTCGCAAAGCTGGAAAGGAGTCCGGAGATTTGCCGCGCATCTCCGCGGCACGCTCGCCAAAGATGGGGCCGCGTCGCACGCTGACGGAAAGGCGTGCCCCACGCGGGGCTGGGCCGGGGGAAGGGTGAGCCGGCGCGACAGCTCGGGTTTCAGAAGAGCTGGACGTCGCCTTGCGATGTACCGTCATCCCGGCGGGCGGTTGAAGCGGGAACCGCCGGGTCGCTGAGGTTGGACATGAAGCATTGCTGGACACGTCCGGACGCGGGCCAGAAACGGATCTTGCGGCCCCGGGTTCCGCCAAGGCAGCTTCCGGTGACGAGGAAGCCTTCGTTGTCCATGTACCATTTGGCGAAGCTGGCGTTTTTTGCGCCGATTTCGGCGCCGCCTTCGAACATCTTGGCACCACCGAACAGTTTGACCTCGAGCCTTCGCCGATCGGCCCCTTTCTTGAGCAAGCCGTTCACAAGCAGTTCCATGGCGTTGACGCCATACCGCATGTTGTTGCCCCGGTCACTTGTTTCGCCTGGCAGGAGGAAATGGTTCATCCCGCCGACGCCTGCGGTCGAATCCCACATGCATGTCGCGATGCAGGATCCCAGGATCGTCGTCATGACCTCGTCCCGCCGATCGGAAATGCGCGTCTCGCCCTGGAACAGCGGCACGAAGACTGCGCCGTCGACGGACCGTGACGCGGGCGCCCCGGATGCCGTTTTGCGCGGCGGATCGCGAAGCTCACGATATGTCATCCGACCTCCTGCAAGGAAGTGCCGGCGTCACGTCGATCAGAACTCATGCCAGTCTTCCTCTGCGTTCACCGCGATCGCGGGCGTGGCCTGCCTGTGCGACTGCCGAGGGGAGGCGCCCTGCTGTTCCACGGAGCGGGGATCGACCGGGGCAGCACGGTTTTCGGTCCTGGCCATTTCGTCTTCCCAGCCGGTGACCGGGCCGGCGCCATCGCCACCGGGCGTATTGACGGCATGCGGGAGTTCATCGAGGCTAAACTGACGGAGGATATCGGTCATGCGCTGCGCCTCGTGGCTCAAGCTGCGGCTGGCGGCGGAGGATTCCTCGATCACCGCGGCGTTCTGCTGGGTCACCTTGTCCAGTTCGGTGACGCTCTCCTTTATCTCGGCAAGGCTGGCCGCCTGTTCACTGGACCCGGTGGCGATCAGCGACACCAAGTCAGAGACATGGTTGACCCCATCGATGATGTCGCTGAGCGCCGAACCTGCCTGGTTCGCCAGTTCGCTTCCCTCGGTCACATGTTCGCTGGATCGCGTGATCAGTTCCTTGATTTCATTCGCCGAATCCGACGCACGCTGGGCCAGTGCGCGGACCTCGGATGCGACAACGGCAAACCCGCGGCCGGAATCGCCGGCGCGGGCGGCCTCGACCCCGGCATTGAGGGCCAGCAGATTCGTCTGGAATGCAATGTCATCGATAACACCGATGATGGCCGTGATCTGCTGCGAGGATTCCGCGATGTCGCGCATTGCCTTGACAGTCCGGTCAACGACGGCGCCGCCGGTCGCCGCCCGCCGCTTGTTGTCGGCAATCCGGTCATTGGCATCGACCGCGAGATTGGCGGTTTTCTGCACACTGTTGTTCAGTTCTTCGATGGCAGCGGCGGATTCCTCGAGCGTGGCGGCCTGGGATTCGGATCGGCGCGACTGGTCCTCGGCCACTTCGGAGATTTCCTGCGAGCTTGTGCGCACGCTTTCCGCGGTCGACATGATGGTCGAAAGCATCTGGCGCAGGTTGGCCACCACTTCGTTGAAATTATTGCAGATCGCGAGGTGATCGGAATCCAGCCCTTCGAAATCGGCAATGTCGATCGGGCAATCGGTGCGTCCGGAGGCCAGCCGCGACATGCGTTCTCCGAGATGGTGAAGAAGATTTTGGCGCAACACGGCGTTTTCATGCCGCGCCCGGCTTTCGGCCTCGTCACGGGCCAGGGTATCCCGGAAGCCTTCCAGCTGCTGGGCCATCGCGCCAATTTCATCCTGCCGGGGCGTCCCGGGGATCGCCGTGGCATAGTCGTGATCCGCGACCCCCTGCATTGCCTGACTCAGTGCCTTGATCGGCCCCGTCACCAGCATCGACACCGCCAGCACGATGGCCGCCAGCCCCGCAAGGGCGACCACGGCGCTGAGACCGAGGACTCGCAGGATCTGGGCTTGCTGGGCCTGCACGTATATCCCGTTGTCCCAAGCGAACCCCGCCGCACCGAGCAGGGACACGCCATCCTTGGCCAGGACAGGAACGGCGATGATGTTGATCTCGCCGTTCTGAATGTGCGAGACCGTCTTGTCGGACACGGCCCGATCCAGAGCTTCCTGCAGGCGGGGCGGCGCCGCGTCGCGCGCATCGTGGGCCGCAACGATCTGGCCCGAGATGTGCATGATTGCGACGGAAATGAGAGACTCGTCCGTGACCGTTGCCGGGCCATAGATCTCGGCCAGCCGTGCGCCATCCTTGAACTGCAAGGGCGCCCGCATCTGACCGGCGAGCAACTGGGCAAGATGGGTCTCGTTTCCCGCCTGGTCCGCGAGGCTCATTGCACGCAGATTGGCGCTGAGAAGTGCAAAGCAGACGCAGAAGGTAAGAAGAAACCCGAGGGCGACTGCCCCTGCCAGTTTCGCGCGGATGCTGAGCGAGGAAATGGCGGTCCTGATCCGGCCGCGGCGTATGTCGGTGGAAAGGGCAGTCGTGGTCATCATGGGCTCCTGTGTGCAGGAAGGGTCAGTTTGCGGCTGCGAGCATTTCGACGTCGATGCCAACGGTGATCACCCCGGCAAAGCTGCCATTGTCGATGATCGGAACACTGACCTGGCTTTGATAGGTCGAGGAGGACTCGTCGAACTCGACTTCGCCGACGTGAATGCGGAACGTGTCGTGCGGCACCTGCCATTTCGCCTCGTCGCCCTGCCAGTAATCCGAGGTCAGGCCGCTTTGTCCGACGTTGAGACCGCGGATGTCGGAGACAAAAATCTCGGTGTAGCGACCGGCGCCCTGTTCCTGCAATGCCCTGAGATGGCCGGAAAGATCATTACCGAGCACATTGTCGATCAGGGCGCCGCCCGAGACCACCTGCTCTCGCCAGGTGGTATCAAGCGCGATGATCTCGTCCTGAGTCAGCGACGCATGCGCGGCATTCTGGCGGCGCAGAGCCTCCAGCACGACGGGGGCGCTGATCCATTCGGTGATGGGCCCGTTCGCCAGGTCGGTGAGCGGACCGTCGAGTTCATCGGCGGCATGTGCACCGGAGGCAAGCAGCCAGGCGGCGGTCAGGGTGGAGATTGCGAGTTTCATGGAACCCTCCGTTGGTTGAAAATGGACACCGTCCACCGGCATTTACGCCGATAACATTTAAGATCCCCTGAACCGGCGCGGATCAGAGCGCCTTGGACGTGGCGTCGATCTGGAAGGCGGTGGCTGACAGGGCGGCAAGGTGCCGATCGGTCTGATGATGCGCTTCTTCCAGCCGGTGAATGATGCCGACCAGGCCACTGTCGATATCGCTCATACGTCCGCTTTCCACGCGGCAGAGCAGCTTGACGAGGTCGAGCCCGTTGATCCGGCGCCGCAACTGGCGGCAGACATCCGGGACAATCTTGCCCATTGCCGCGACCTCGGACACGGTGACCCGGCTGATTTCGGCCAGGGATTCGGATTGTGCGTGGAGGATTTCGCGGCCGCCCCGGTTTCGGCTCGCAGCATCGGACTTAGCCGCGGACTGTCGCGCGGTGAGGTCCATCAGTGCCGCGATCTGCGAGGCATTTCGAGCATGTCCCAGGGCCGCGCGCATTCGCACCAGAAGCCCGGTTTCGTCGCAACGCAGCCGCTCGATCATCTGGTACATGTCCGCCGACATCGTTTCATAGTTCTTGGAAATCGTTCCGATGGCCACGCCGGCACCCTCCAGCCGGCCCGACAAGATGCGCAGGTTGATCGGCTCGCCGCGGACCTGCTGAAAGACAGTGATGATCTTATGAACGAGCGTCTCGGCCTCGGACATAAGCTCTGTCAGCCTGGCGATTTTCCGAAGGTCGGCATCGGCGTTCTCGTCGATATCCCGGCGCAGCGCGAACTCTGCCTGAAGCGCGGCATTCGCATAGGCGTCGAAATCGTCAAACCCGTGTTCGCCAAGCTTCGACAGCAACCACTCGGCGCTTTTGTCGGGGGCGAGGCCGCGGGCCTCCTCGGCGATCATCTCGGCATAGATATCGCGCGTCATCCGGAAAAATTCGCTTTGAGGCTTGATGCGCACGGAAAGGTAGCCGTCCCGCGTCGCCGTGACGATCGCGAAAACCCAGTAAAACCCGCCATCACCGGTGGTGTTCTTTACATAGGTGCATACAGGGCGCCCCGCCTTCAGCCGCGACCACATGATGTGAAACAATCCGCGTGGCGTGTCCGCGTGGCGCACGACCTTGTGGGCGCGCGACCAGATCCTTCCTTCGACATCGCCGCTACGCTGCAGAATTCCTGGTTTGGCGTATTGGATGACCACGGGTGTCTGGGTCAGCACCTGTTCCACGGGGTAGTCGACCTCGGCGCCCGGCGGGGGAGGGAGATCGGTTGTCTTGACCGTCTGTTGCATCGCGAAAGGTCCTTTCGAGGCGGGTCTGCAAAGGTTCAGAACAGGATCGGCTCGCCGTCCCCGCGCCCGAGATCGGGCCCGACCGGATCGTCCAGCAGGCGGTGGCGAAAATAGTCGAGGCGGACCTCGTCGATGAGGTGCGATACATCGACCCGCGCCTCCGGCCCGACCAGGCATGAGACCGCCTTGAGCACGCGCGAGATGTCGCGCAGATGTTGCCAGAGCGCATCGATGCGCTGAAGGTCGCGCAGGTCTGCGGCGCCGTGATCCGGCAGATGATCGACCAGCCGCGGAATGAGGGCGTCCAGCCGCTGCGCAATCGCGGCAAGATCATCGGTCTCGTCAGCGAGGATGTCGAGAATGCGGGATGTGGGACGGGGGGGCAAGCTGCGCTCCTGGTGGTTGATGAATACGCGGCGTCAGAGGCGCCCGACGACTTTCTCGATGCAGGCCCTGAGTTGCGCGGTCTGGAAAGGCTTCTTGAGATAGTTGTTCATGCCCAGCCGCGTTCCGCGTTCGATGATCTCCCTGTCTGCCCGTCCGGTCACCAGGATGAAGCCGGTCCGCGCGATCGCGCGATGCGAGCGAATCGCTTCGAGCAGTTGCAGCCCGTCCATGCGCGGCATGTTGAAATCCGAAATCACCAGGTGCACCGGCTTGGAGGCAAGGCTGCTCCACGCGGTGTGGCCGTCCGCCTCGGTTCGGTAGTTGGTGATGCCAAGCTCGTCGAGCGCCTGAGTCAGCAGACCGCGGCTTGTCGACATGTCGTCGACGACGAGGATGTGAAGTTTGTCTCTCAGGCTCATCTCAGGCCTCCGTTCGGGTCTGTTCGGTGGGTGCCGTCGGGGCGGGGGCGGGCGTTTCGCGGCCAAGACGGAACGCGCCCCGATCCTCTTGTGCGAACCGCGCGGCGACGTTGTCGGGCAACATTTCGGAATGTCCTGCGTAAAGCGCGCCGCCGGGGCAGATGCGGTCGGCCAGGCGCCGCCACAGCCGGGCCTGGGTCTCGGCATCGAAATAGATGGTCACGTTGCGACACATGATGACGTCGAACGGCCCCTTGAACGGCCAGTCGGCGTTAAGGTTGAGACAGCGGAAGGTGACGAGGTCGCGTGGCGCCGACCTGACGGAAACCATGCCGGGCGCGGCGGTCCCCGCATCCATGTAGCGTTCGGCAAAACCGTCGGGCAGGTTCGACAGGCTGGTCGCGGGATAGGCCCCGGCACGGGCGATTTCGAGCGCGGACTTGTCGATGTCGGTAGCCAGGATGCGCACGTCGAGTCGGGCCGCCTCGGGGCAGGCCTCGAGCACGCGAAACGCCAGGTCATACGCCTCCTCTCCGGTGGAGCAGGCCGCCGACCAGAGGCGCACGCGCCGGCCCGTTCGAGCCGTCGCGGCAAGCGCGGGCAGGACGCGGTCGTTCAGATGCGCGAAATGGTGATCCTCGCGGTTGAAGCGGGTCATGTTGGTTGTCAGCGCCGAAATGAAGGCATCCACCTCGGCATTATTGCCGGGCTGTTGCAACAGGTCGCAATAGGCGGGCACGGAGGCGATGCCCAGCGCCCTCAGCCGCTTGGCCAGCCGTCCCGATACCATGGCGCGCTTGTTGCCGCCGATGTGGATACCGGTCATCCGCTTGAGCAGGCCCGAGACGATCTGGAAGTCGTCCGCGCTGATCAGGGTGGGTTCCGGCGCCTGCTGGTCCTGGGTCATGCGCTCAGCGGGACCTCTTGCGGCAGCACCTCGCGCACGTCGATGGCGCGCACGAGCTTGTCGTTGAGCGAATGGACGCCACGGATGAATGCCTGGGTCCGGGCCGAAGACACGTCCGGCGTCGCCTGCATTTCGGATTCGTCGACGGTGATGATGTCCGAGACCGCGTCGACCAGGAATCCGACGATCTTGTTGTCGATCTGCGCGATGATGATGACATGCCTTTTGCCGGGTTCGGTCTTGCCGAAGCCGAGCCGCAGCGAAAGGTCGACGACGGGCAGGACCGTGCCACGCAGGTTCATCATGCCGACGACGAAATCGGGGGCGTGCGGCAGGGTCGTGGTGCTGGTCCAGCCGCGTATCTCGAGCACGTGGGAAATCTCGATGCTGAAATCCTGGTCCTCGACGGTGAAACACACGATCTCGACACGGCTGGCCTTCTGCATCTCTGTCTGGGTGTCATGCATGCTGGACGTCTCCTGTGGTATCGGGCCAGGCGCGGTCGACCCATGCGCCCTGGCCCGGTGGCGTGATCATCTGGTCGGTGTCGACGATGAGCGCGATCTTTCCGTCGCCCAGGATCGTGGCGGCCGCGATGCCGGGGATCTTCTGGTAGTTCTGTTCCAGCCCCTTGATCACGACCTCGCGCTGTTCGGCGATGCCATCCACCGCCAGCGCGTAGCGATGGCCGGATTCGCCTTCGATCAGAAGCAGTGACTGGGACCCGAGACCGTTCGGGGCAGGGCGGAACCCCAGGGCGGCGCCGAGGTCGCGGATCGGGACCATCTCGCCGTTCAGGGCCAGGACGCTGTCGCCGTCGCAGAGCGTGTGCACCTTTGCCTGACCCGGCTGCAGCATTTCGCGCAAGGGCAGCGTGGGTACGATGAGCGACTGGTCCGCCACCTTGACGACCATGCCTTCGAGGACAGCGAGCGTCAGGGGCAGCGAGACGGTAACGGAAGTGCCGCGTCCGGGCACCGATTGCAGGCTGACCCGGCCGCCGAGGGACTGGATCTCGTTGCGGACCACATCCATGCCGACACCGCGCCCGGACAGGTTCGAGATTTCGCCGGCGGTCGAGAACCCGGGCCGGAAGAGCAGGTTGTCGATATCGCTGTCGCCAAGATCGTCCTCGGCCCGGATGAGCCCCTTTTCTATCGCGATCTGGCGAACCCTTTCGCGATTGATGCCGGCCCCGTCATCCTTGATGACGATGACCACGCGGCCCGAGCGGTGGCTGGCCTCGAGCGTGACGGTGCCACGCTCCTCCTTGCCCGCGGCGCGGCGCGCCTCGGGCGCTTCCAGCCCGTGGTCGATGGCGTTGCGGATCATGTGGGTCAGCGGTTCGACCAGGCGTTCCGTCACGGTCTTGTCGACCTCGGTGGCGTCGCCAAGGGTAACGAGGCGGGCCGTCTTGCCAGCCTCGCGCGCGGTCTCGCGCACGATCCGCGACATGCGCTGGAAAAGGCTGCGGACCGGTTGCGCCCGGATGGCCATGACGCTTTCCTGGATCGCGCCGGACAGCGTCTTGAGCTGGCTCATGGCCTCGTCGACGCCGCCATTGGCGGAGCTGGGCATCTCATCCATCGACTGGCGCAGCATCGCCTCGGCGATCACCAGCTCGCCCACGAGGTTGATCAGGCGATCGACCCGATCGAGATCGACCCGGATGGTGCTGGTCCGCGAACTGGCGGCGCGCGTCGCCCCGGCGCCTGACGCGCGGGGCGCATTGGTGCCCGAGGCATCCGTACCGGTGCTGGCAGTCGCCGGTGACGCCACCTGAGGTGGTACGCCTTCGGGCGGTGGCACCGCGTCGGTGAGTGTGATGGCAGAGGGATCGGGCAGGGGCGGGAGCGCCCCGGGTGGCAATGCGGCAGAGCTGATCTCGAGCTCGCACAGGCCTTCGACGAATTCGAATACCTCGCGGATCGCGGCCTCGTCTACGGAATCGTCGGCGGTGAAGGTCAGAGTCCAGCTCAGCCCCGGGTCGGACCAGGCACCGTCGCGCAGCGGTGTCAGCCCGGTCAGATCGGCCTCGACCTGAAGGCTGCCGAGCGTTTCAAGGCTGCGGAACAGGATCGCCGGGTCATGCCCGTTGGAATAGAGCTGGCGAGAGGCCCGGAAGCGGATCGTCACCGTACCGTCGCCTTCGGGCACGCCCATGTCGACAAGCGATGGCAGCGCGCCGTCGATCGCGAGGACCGTCGGCTCGAACGCGGGGTCTTCGGTTTCTTCGGACGTGTCGCCGGATGCGCCATTGGCCGAGCCGCTGACATGCTTGAGGTCACTGAGGATCGACGCCCCCTGGTCGGGTGGCAGATCGAGATCCTGGCTGGCCGCCTCGACCAGATCGGCCAGATGGTCGCTGGCTGTCAGGAGGAGGGTCACCACGTGGTCGCCGACGGCAAGTCGGTTGCTGCGGATATCATCGAGCACATTCTCGAAGGCATGGGCGAAGGCCACGAGTTGATCGAGGCCAAACGCCCCAGCGCCGCCCTTCATCGAGTGGACCGCCCGGAACATGCTGTTCACGGTTTCGTCGTCCCCGGCGCCGTTTTCCAGGTCGCTGAGGCCCGAGGAAAGTTGTTCGAGCAGGTCGTCGCATTCCTGAAAGAACATCTGGTTGAGATCGTTCATGTCGCGCCCTTTCTCAGACAACGAGCCGCTGGATGATCTGGACGAGCTTTTCCTCGTCGAAGGGCTTGACGATCCAGCCGGTGGCCCCGGCATCGCGCGCCCGCTGCTTGAGCGCATCGCCGCTTTCAGTGGTCAGAACGAGGATCGGGACCGTCGAGACGCTGTCGCCCCTGCGCACGCCGTCAATGAACCCGAACCCGTCGAGCCGCGGCATGTTGATGTCGGTGATGATCAGGTCGGGATCGACGTCCGCCAACCGTTCCAGACCATCGACTCCGTCCTCGGCCAGTTCGACCTCGAATCCGGCGCCGGTGAGGGCCTGTTGCAGCATGCTGCGCATGGTGCGCGAATCGTCGACGGCAAGGATGCGGGTCATGCGGGATCCTCTAGAAACAGGGCGTGTCGGGGAATGCCAAGCAGGTCCAAGCCCTTGAGAAACGCGGGCGAAGGCGCGACGACGTGGAAATCGACGCCGTCGTTCTGCCAGTCCTGCCGGGCCCGCAACAGGATCTCGGCGGCGAGAGCGCCGAGAAAACCGACCCGCCCGGCCTGCAGATGCAGCACCGATCCGCGCCGTGCCTCGAAATCCTGCGCCAGCGTTTCGCAGGCGGCGAAATCCAAACGCTCGGGAAGGTCAATCGGCCCGTCGTCGGGAATGGATGTCTCTGTCATGCGGGGCCCTTCGGACTGAATATGCGATACACCGGGGCGATGTTAGGTGGGCTGACTTAAAATGAAGTTAAATGGCAAGCGGCTGTTATTTATAGATAATCATGCGTCATGATGGCCGCGATTGCCGGAGGGCGCTTCATGTGGCGACGGCGTGGGACGGAGCGAGTCGATCCCGCTGCGGCGCCCCGGCGGCCCGGCCTGGCGAAAGCCGGCGCACGGCCTTGTCGGTCGGCGCGCGAGCGGCAGGCCGGGCTTGAGTATTTATGCCAAGAAAAAGACGGGTGCGCAGGGGGCCGGGAGGGCTTGGCGTTGGGGCGCGGGCATGGTTTAAACGCGCGCCATCGGGGACGCGAACGGGCAGGGGAGCCGGGCAGGGGGCATGTCGAGCATTCTGATCATCGAACAGGTTCTGAACGGGCTTCAGTTCGGCGTCATGCTGTTTCTGATGGCCGCGGGCCTGACGCTGATCTTCGGGGTGATGGGGCTCATCAATCTCGCGCACGGGTCGCTTTACATGGTGGGCGCCTTTGCCGCGGCTGCAGTGGCGGCGGCGACGGGGAGCTTCCTGCTGGCGCTGGGCGCCGCGCTAACCGTGGCGGCGGCGGTGGGCGCGATTGTTGAAGTGGCGGTGATCCGGCGACTATATACGACCGATCATCTGGACCAGGTGCTGGCCACGTTCGCGCTGATCCTGATCTTTTCCGAAGGCACGCGGTACCTTTTCGGCTCTTTCCCGCTGTACCTGGACATTCCCGATGCGTTGTCGGGGCCGGTCACGTTGCCGGGGGGCATCCAGTATCCGCTCTACCGGCTGGCGCTGATCGGTGCGGGACTGGCCGTGGCGGTGGGCCTGTGGTTGTTGATCGAACGCACACGGGTGGGCATCCGCATCCGCGCGGGCGAGAACGACCGGGAGATGATCGCGGCCTTAGGCGTGGATATCTCGAAGCTTTATACACTGGTCTTTGCGCTGGGCGCGGCGCTGGCGGGGCTGGCGGGCGCGCTGGTGGGCGCCATCCAGTCAGTGCAGGTTGGCATGGGGGAGCCGGTGCTGATCCTTGCCTTCGTTGTGATCGTGATCGGGGGGATCGGGTCGATCAGGGGGGCCTTCGTGGGGGCGATCCTGGTGGGATTGACGGACACGCTGGGCGGGATTTTCCTGCCCGAGCTGTTCAAGCTGTTCATGGAGCCGGCGGCGGGCACGCAGGTGGGCGCATCCCTAGCGTCGATGGCGATCTATATCCTGATGAGCGTGGTGCTGGTGTGGCGGCCTACGGGTCTGTTCGGAGTCAAGGCATGATCGCGGGCATGGGGCGCGAGTGGTGGGTCAATTTCGCGGTTCTGGCCGGACTGGTTGCGGTGCCGCTCTGGGCGTTTGTGGCGGACGAGCCCTTCACTATCACGCTGGCGACGCGCGTGGCGATTCTGGCGTTGGCCGCCGTGGGGCTGAACATCGCGCTGGGACTGGGCGGGCTGGTGAGCCTGGGGCACGCGGTGTTTTTTGGCATCGGCGGATATGCGATGGGAATTCTGGCGCATCATGCGCAGACCTATAGTGCTGTGGCCGAGTGGCCGGTGCTGATCGAAGGCACCAAGTCGATGCCGGTGATCTGGATCGTGGCCGTGGGGGCCTCGGCACTGGCGGCGCTGGTGATCGGTGTGCTGAGCCTGCGCACGAGCGGGGTCTATTTCATCATGATCACATTGGCCTTCGGCCAGATGTTTTTCTACTTCGCGATTTCGTGGAGCGCCTATGGCGGCGAGGACGGCCTGTCGATCTATGTGCGCAACGGTTTTCCCGGGTTGAACACGCTGGTGCCGATCCAGTTCTTCGGCTTGTGTTTCGCCATCCTCTGCGCGGTCTTGTGGCTGAACGCGCGGCTGATGCGGTCGCCTTTCGGTTTGGCATTGAATGCGGCACGGCAGGTGCCGGTGCGGGTCGAGACGGTCGGGCTGGATCCGATGCGGCTAAAGCTTGTGGCGTTCGTCATATCGGGAGCGATCACGGGGCTGGCGGGGGCGCTTTTCGCCGACCTCAACCGGTTTGTCAGCCCGACGATGTTCAGCTGGCAGTTTTCGGGCGAGATCATCATCCTTGTCATCCTGGGCGGAGTCGGGCGGCTGTTCGGCCCGGTGGTGGGGGCGGCGCTGTTCGTCGTGCTGGAACACTGGCTGGGCGGGCTGACGGAGTTCTGGCTGATCTGGCTAGGAGTGATCCTGCTGATGATCGTGCTGTTCGCGCGGGGCGGAATCGTGGGCCTTCTGGCGGGAAGGTCGATGGCGCATGACTGAACCGGTGCTGGAAACGAAAGGTATCACAAAGCGGTTCGGCGCGCTGACGGCAAGCGAGGATGTCTCGATCGATCTGAAGGCGGGGGAGATCCACGCGGTGATTGGCCCGAACGGGGCGGGAAAGTCGACTCTGATCCAGCAGATCTGCGGGATGTTGCGGCCGGATGCGGGGCAGGTGAGGCTGGGCGGCAGGGACGTGACCCGGACCGGTGCGGCGGCGCGGGCGCGGGCCGGGCTGGGTCGGACGTTCCAGGTGTCGCAGCTGGCGATGGAGGATACGGTGCTTCAGAACGCGATGCTGGGGGTGCTGGGGGCGACGGGGCGGCCCTGGCGGTTCTTCGGGCGGGCGCTGGGCGATGCGGAACTGCGGGGCCGGGCGGAGGCGGCGCTGGAGCAGGTCGGGCTGGCAGACACGGCGGCGACGCGGTGCGCCGACCTGTCGCACGGGCAGCGGCGGCAGCTGGAGGTGGCGGTGGCGCTGACGCTGCGGCCGCGGGTCTTTGTCATGGACGAACCTATGGCCGGGCTGGGCGCGGAAGGCTCGAGACGGATGACGGGATTCCTGAGCGAATTGCGCGGCACGGCACCGATCCTGCTGGTTGAGCATGACATGGATGCGGTCTTTGCCCTCGCGGACCGGATCAGCGTCCTGGTCTACGGGCGCATTATCGCCACGGGGACGGTGGCGGAGATCCGGGCGGACCGGGCAGTGCGCGACGCCTATTTGGGGGAGGAGGCATGAGCCTGTTGCGGGTCGAGGGCCTTGAGGCGCGCTATGGCGTGAGCCAGGCGCTGTTCGGCGTGAGCCTGGAGGTGAACAGGGGCGAGGCCGTGGCGTTGATGGGGCGCAACGGGATGGGCAAGACCACAACGGTGCGCAGCATCTGCCGGATGATGCCGAGTAAGGGCGTGTTGCGCTTCGACGGCCGGGATCTGCACGGCCTGCCGAGCCACGCTGCGGCGCGGCTGGGGATCGGGCTGGTGCCCGAGGGGCGGCGGTGCTTTCGCGACCTGACGGTGGCGGAGAACCTGCTGGCGGCGGCCCGTCCCGGCCCATGGAACCGGGCGCGCGTGGCGGAATTGTTTCCGCGGCTGGAAGAGCGCGCGGGGCAGGTGGCGGTGTCCCTGTCGGGTGGCGAGCAGCAGATGCTGGCCATTGGCCGGGCCCTGATGACGAACCCAAGGCTGATGATCCTTGACGAGGCCACCGAGGGGCTGGCGCCGCTGGTCCGGGCGGAGATCTGGACGGCGCTGCGGCAGTTGCGGGATGCGACGGAAATGGCCCTGCTGGTGATCGACAAGTCGGTGCGAGAACTGGCGCAGGTGGCCGACCGTGCGGTCCTGCTGGAGCGCGGAGAGACGGTCTGGGCGGGTTCGATGGGGGACCTGACGCCGGATGTCTCGGAGCGGTATATCGGGGTGTGACCGGGCGGGCGTGGTTAGCGGGACTGCTTGCGACGGAAAGGCGCTGACAGTTCGGGCGAGGGCCTGTGGCTCTGGTTGGGATGAGAGGTCCCGGCCCGGGCCCGGAGCGGGGTCGGCACGGGCCGTTTGCACGGCCGGGCACGTCACCGTCATATCTGATCGACAATGATGTCCGGTACGATGCCGGATCTTTTAATGGCATCGCATTCGCTCAATCCTACCAGTGACCCGAAGCCGGTGACCAAGGCAGTTGCAAATCCCATATGCCGTCCGCCCAGAATATCGGTGTGCAAGGTGTCGCCGACCATGAGGACTCGCGATGGTGCGGGCCTGACCGGCAGGCGCGCCATGGCAATCTCGTAGATGCCGGGGAAGGGTTTGCCCAGGAAAACGAGGTCACCCGCGTCAAGATCGGCGATACGGTGCGCGTAATATCCGGGCTCCAGCGACAGGGTGATCTCACGCGGCGCGACGATGTCGGGGTTGCCCACGATCACGGGCCGTGGTCGTCTGACAAGTGCCTCCTGTAGAAGCTGCTGGCGCCGTTCCGTCCAGCCGTCCGAACCGATCAGGAGAAACCCCTCGACTGCCGCGTAGGCATCGGTGTCATCCTTCAGAAACGTGGTCTGAAAATTCTCGAACTCCTCGGTTCCGTGGTTGTCCGAGAGCATCAAGCCCCAGTGCCGGTGAGGCGCATCGGCAAGATAGGCCAGAAGGGTGTCACGACTGGTCACGACCTCGTCGGGAGCGAAATCGAAACCGAGGCGGGCGTAGCGCTCCATCATCTGGCGTTTGGGATACCCCGCCGAATTCGAGACGACCATCACCGTCTTGCCCGCCATACGCAGCGCCGCGATGCGCTCGGCCGCGCCCGAAATTGGCGCCTCACCCACGTTCAGGACGCCATAGGCATCGAACAGGATCACGTCAAAAGGGTCTGCCACATCGGCAAGCGTTGGCGCATGGACCGGCGCGCCGGCAAACGTCGCCGGTGGCAGGCGGTGCCGGATTCCGAGATAGACCTCGAACGCCTCGGCGGTGCCCTGGATCACAGGATGCGGCGGCGCAGGAAGGCCGAGACAACCTCTCCGAGGATCACCAGCACCAGGATCGCGATCAGCACGGTTGCGGCCTCGGGCCAGTTGAACGTGTCGATTGCGCCCTGCAGGATGATTCCGATGCCGCCCGCGCCGACAAGTCCCAGAACGGTGGATTCGCGCAGGTTGATGTCCCAGCGCAGGATCGACACGGCCCAGAACGTAGGCATGACCTGCGGTATAATGGCGTAGACGATAACCTTGAAGCGCGACGCGCCGGTGGCTTCCAGCGCCTCGACCGGGCGCCTGTCGATTTCTTCGATGGCCTCGCCCAGCAACTTGCCTATAAAGCCGATGGAGCGGAACATGATCGCCACGATCCCGGCCAGGACGCCGGGTCCGAAGATCGCGACGAAGAGCAGCGCCCAGATGATGGTGTTGACCGACCGTGACGTGACGAGGATGAGCCGCCCCAGCCAGAGTGTCGCGCGG
This sequence comes from Roseovarius sp., assembly GCA_046290265.1. Classification (GTDB taxonomy): domain Bacteria; phylum Pseudomonadota; class Alphaproteobacteria; order Rhodobacterales; family Rhodobacteraceae; genus Roseovarius. The sequence goes on from JBKAGF010000010.1 coordinate 39,352, forward strand.
TTGGGGGTCGTGTTCTGCGCGGCGATATAGGCGACCGGCAGCGACATGAAGACGGCGATGACGGTGGCGATGGTTGCGATGTTGACCGTCTCGACAAGCACGCGCAGGATCGTCCAGAGATTGGTCGCGTCGGGCGGATACATGCGGCCGAAAAGGTCGCCCATCTGTTGGGGCGAATCCCAAACCCAGGCCCAGACGACCTCGATCGAGGTCAGCGCCCAGGCGATGGCCGCGGCGCAGACGGCGAAAATGCCGAACCGCCGGGCCTTCTGCTTTGGCGTGTAGCGCGACCAGTCCTCGCGGCCGAACTGCTCGGATATGCTGCTCATCCCACTCGTTTCCTGATGTAGCCAGAGACGCCTTCCGACACGAGGATCACCGCGACGATGACGATGGTGATGGCGAAGGCGAAGTCATAGTCGTAGCGTCCGAAGGCATTGGCGAGCGTTGCGCCGATGCCGCCCGCCCCGACGATGCCCACCACGGCGGAGGCGCGGAGGTTCGAATCCAGCTGGTAGATGGTCAGGCCGATCTGGCGCGGCATGATCTGCGGGAAGATCGCGTAGAAGAGCGTCGATACATATGGCGCACCTGCGGCGCGCATCGCCTCGACCTGTCCCATGTCGATTTCCTCGATCCTTTCGGCCAGCAACTTGGCGACGAAACCGATGGAATAGACCACCAGCGTCAGGACCCCTGCAAACGGGCCAAAACCCACGGCCTTGACGAAGATGATGGCGACGATCACCGGGTGGAAACTGCGTGCCACGATGATGATGAAGCGTCCCAGATAGAAGATGGGCAACGGGGCCACGTTGCGCGCGGCCATGAAGGCGATGGGAATGGACAGGATGACGCCGCCCGCTGTCGCGAGAATGGCGATCTTGATGCTTTCGAGAAAGCCGTCGATGAGCAATCCGCTGCGTTCGAAGCTTGGCGGGATCGCTCCGCCGAAGATACGCCCGGCGCGGTCCACGCCTTCGACGACGCGTTGCCAGTCGATGGGGATCGTGGCGATCACCCAGACCATGTAAACCAGCGCCCCGATATAGACGGCCCAGCGAAGCCACCGGTTGGCGATGAAGGGCGGTCGGCGCCAGGTGTCGGGATGGTTGCTCATTGCGCGGCCACCGGATCGGTGCTGCGATCCGCGTGCGGGCTGCCGGAATAGATCCTGTCCATAGCCTCCTGATCCAGCTTGGCCGGGACGTCGTCGAAGATGATCCGCCCATAGCGCATCCCGACGATGCGGTCCGTGTATTCCTTGGCTTCGGTCACGTTGTGGATGTTAATCACCACCGGCAGCTTCAGCTCGCCCGCAAGGTCGCGCAGCAGGCCCATGATCTGTTCCGAAGTTTTGGGGTCGAGCGAGGCCGTCGGCTCGTCCGCGAGCAGGATATCGGGGTCTTGCATGAGGGCGCGCACGACGCCGACGCGCTGTCGTTCGCCGCCCGAAAGCTGGTCGGCGCGCTTGTTGGCGTAATGCGCGATGCCGACACGCTCCATCAGTTCGTAGGCGCGGCGAATGTCCGCGTTGGGATAACGCCGCAGGATCGCGGCCCATGTCGGGATGTAGCCCAGCCGACCCGACTGGACGTTCTCCATCACAGTCAGCCGGTCCACGAGGTTGAAGCCCTGGAACACCATCCCGATCTTGCGCCGCGCCGCGCGCAGCTTGGCACCCCGGAGATGCGTCAGTTCGGTCCCGTTAAGATTGATACTTCCCGACGTCGGCTCCACCAGCCGGTTGATGCAGCGCAGGAGGGTCGACTTGCCCGCGCCCGACGAGCCGATGATCGACACGACGGTCTGTCCTTCGATGGTAAGATCGAGGTCCTTGAGGACCGGGTCACCGCCATTGTAGCGCTTGACCAGGTCGGTAATCTTCAGCATTCGCTTGTTCCTCCGGACAAGGACCGGCACGCGGCGCGCCGGTCCTGTCGATGTGGCGCATTATTCCGCTGCAAGCCCCTGAGGCGTATACTCGACGCCGTTGGCCTTCTGGATCTGGCGGATGACGCGCCATTGATCCTTGTAGGTGATCGGAATGAATTTTGACACGCCGGTGAACTCTTCGCCCAGTGCGGTCCCTTCGAAGTCGAAGCTGAAGAATGCGTCTTCGATGCTCTTCTTCAGCTCGGGCGTCAGGTCGTGCGCGTAGGCGTAGGAGGTGGTCGGGAACGGATCGCTTTCCCAGACGATGCGAACATCCTCGGGGTCATAGAGGCCACGCTCGGCCATCCGGTCGACCACCTCGGAGGCGACGGGTGCGGCGTCATAGTCGCCTGCCACAACGCCCAGCATCGACTGATCGTGGCTGCCGGAATAGGTCACCTCATAGTCCTGGTCCGGGACGACACCTAGGTCGGGGAACAGGGCCCTTGGCGCCTGGTTGCCCGAGTTGGATGTCGGAGAGGTGTGTGCGATGCGCTTGCCGGCCATGTCGGCCACTTCCTTGATGTCGCTGTCGGCCTGCGTGTAGATCTGCAGCTTGTAGCCGAACTGACCGTCATCGGCGCCCATGATGGCGAAGGGAACGGCCCCTGCGAGGTTCACCGCGAAAGGCGTCGGGCCGGTCGAGAAGCCCGCGATGTGCAGGCGGCCCGAGCGCATGGCCTCGACCTCGGCAGAGTTCGACTGAACCGCAAAGAACTGTACGTCCTTGCCGGTCTTTTCCTCCAGATGCTCGATGAAGGGCGTCCAGATATCCTCATAGATCGCCGGGTCCTCGACCGGCGTGTAGGCAAAGACCAGCGTGTCGGGGTCGCGCAGGGCGCCTTCATCCTCGGGCGCGTCGGCAACGAGGTCGCCGTCCGCGTCGGTGTACTGGCTGTCGAGCTGGGCGGTCTCTTCGGCCTGCGCGAACGCCGCGCCGGCGGACAGCGCGATCACGGCAGATAGCGTCGCGCCGTAGGTCAAGATCCTGTTCATCATGTATCCTCCCATTTGGTTTCTTGTCTGCAGACGTTTTTCGAATGCAATTATGTGACCACATCACTAATCCTGAAAACTTGCAATATTTGTCTGGAAATGCCGTCTTTGCCGGTCCTGAATGCAATTGCGACCGGATTGAATTTTCGGTCAGCAGGAATACCGTATTGCGGTCGGCGATAACGCGTTCCACTTGCCTTTGGTGACCTAACGAAAGACTTGTCAGTAAATGAAGATCAGCCAGTTTTCAGGATTGCTTCGCCAGGCACGCCACAATGTCGAGATGACCTTTGTCGTCATTCTGAGCGTCATCGTTGCGACGACCTGGGCGCTGTCCGAACTTGTCGACGAGGTTATCGAAGGCGCGACCAGCGATATCGACCGCGACATCCTGCTGATGTTGCGGAGCACCGAAGACCTTTCGGATCCGATTGGCCCGTGGTGGCTCGAAGAGATGGGGCGCGACCTTACTGCCTTGGGGGGTGTCGCCGCACTGACGCTCATGACGCTGGTCGTATCTGTTTTCTTCCTGCTGCTGAGGCGATGGACGACGACGATCTATATCCTGGTCTCCGTCGGTGGTGGCATTCTCATCAGCAGTTTCGCGAAGGAATTCTTCGACCGCTCACGGCCCGACCTCGTGCCGCACGGGTCGCTTGTGCATAGTGCCAGTTTCCCCTCGGGCCATTCGATGATGGCGGCCGTCGCATTCCTGACGATGGGGGTCCTGATCGCCCGCGTGCAGCCGCGTTTCCATCTCAAGGTTTATGTCATGAGCGTCGCGGTCCTGCTGACGGTACTGGTCGGGGTCAGCCGGGTCTATCTGGGTGTCCATTGGCCGACCGACGTTGCCGCTGGCTGGCTGGCGGGCGGGGCCTGGGCAATGGTCTGCCTGATCTTTGCCCGCAACCTTTCGGATGGTGGACATTTGAAGAGGGGGCGTGCCAAGTACGCATCGGTCGGCACATCGGAAACGCGGACGGATTTGTCGCCTGATGGGTGACCGAACTCGCGTCACATCGCGGACATGCCGATCAGATGCGGACGAGCCAGAAAGAGCGCGGCGAGGGCCGCGAGTGCAGGCTCTGACTGTTCGAGGGTTATGCTTGTCAATTTAACGGGCTCGAGGCGGACATCAGTCGAACTGGAGTGTTGTCGGACAGGACACGACAAGGAATTTCCGTCGGCAGGAGTATTTGAAGAACAGTGAAACCGAGTGGCGCGAGGCCCGGCGGGCGGTGGGGCCTATGACCCTGCAGGGACGAGAAGCTCGGCAAGTTTCAGGCGCTGGATCTTGCCCGAAGGACCCTTGGGCAGCTCGTCGAGGAAATGGATCTCGTCCGGCGATTTGAACGCGCCGAGACGGTCGCGGCAGAGGGCGATCAGTTCGTCGCTCTTGAGGGACGATCCCGCGCGCACCCGCACAGCCGCCTCGACGGTCTCGCCATAGGTGGTGCAGGCCCTGGCAAAGGCGGCGGCCTCGATCACGTCGGGGTGGGTGTAGAGCGCCTCGTCGACCTCGCGCGGGGCGATGTTCTCGCCGCCCTTGATGATCAGTTCCTTGAGGCGGCCGGTGACGAAGATGTAGCCCTCGGCATCCATGCGGGCAAGGTCGCCGGTGCGCAGCCAGCCGTCGCGGAACGTGTCCTGCGTGGCTTGCGCGTTCTTGAGGTAGCCCTGCATCACATTCGGGCCGCGCACCGCGATTTCGCCTTCGGTGCCGGCGGCGACGCGCGCGCCATCGATATCCTGAATCTGGACCTCGCAGCCATAGGCCAGCCCCGGCGAGCCGATCTTGCGCGTGGCGGGCGGCAGGGGGTTGGAGAGGATCTGGGCCGCGGTTTCGGTCAGACCCATGGTTTCGATGATGGGGACGGAAAAGCGTGTCTCGAAGGCCGACTGGGTTTCGACCGCCAGCGCCGAGGACGCGGAGCGCCCGAAGCGCAGGCGGGCGCGGCAGGCGTCGTCGGGTTCGCCCGTGCCGTGCAGCAGGTGCGAGATGATGGTGGGGACGGCGGAGAACCACGTGACTTCAGCCTCTGATGCCTGGTCCCAGAAGCGTGAGGCGGAGAATTTCGAGGTGACGGCGAGCGACCCGCCTGACACCAGCGTGCCGATGACGGTCACGCAGAGACCGTTAATGTGATAGATCGGCAGGATGCAGAAGCCGCGGTCGGCCTCCGTCAGATCATGGGCGATCGCCGTGGTCCAGCCCCCGGCCAGAAGGCTGGCATGGGTGTGCAGGACGCCCTTGGGGCGTCCCGTGGTGCCGGAGGTGTACATCAGCAGGGCGTGATCGGCAGGCGTGACCGGGTGCAGCTCGGCCTCGGCCCGTTCGGAGAGGGGGACCGGGGTGATGCCGGTGGTGTTGGCGGGCTCGAACTGCTCGGCGCAGGCGTCGTGGACGAAGGCCAGGCGGGCCTCGGAATGCTCCAAGGCGTAGGCGATGGCGTCGCGGCCCGCGGCGAGGTTGATCATCGTGGCGCGAAAGCCGCCGGCGAGCGCGCCGTAGAGGGCGATGATGCCGTCGCGGCTGTTCGGCGAGACGATGGCGACACTTTCCCTCGGGGCAGCCCCGCGCGCCGTGAGAGCGCGTGCGTATGCGAGTGCCGCCTCCTGAAGAGATGGCCAGGCGAGGCTGGTGCCGTCCTCGGGAAAAACGATTGCGGTGCCGCCAGCGCGGGCGCGGGCGGCGAGCCAGTCGCGGACGGTGCCTTCGGGCGGCGTATCGGACGCGAGCCTCATTGGCCTGAGGCCTTCCAGTAGTCGGCAAAGATCTCGTCGAGCGAAGGCTCGTTCGCCGGAATTTCACGGACGATCCGGGTGGATTGCATGTAGTGCTTCCAGTGGACGTTTTCATCCACGGCATTGCCGCCCCAGCTGCCGCAGCCCATCGAAAGGGAGAACGGCAGGCCATTGGTGAACGAACCGCCGGTGGCGAAGGTGTGGGGCTGGTTCACGATCACGCGGCTGGTGGGGATGGCCCGCGCCAGAGTCATGGGGCGGGCGTTATCGGTCGAGTGCAGGCCGACGGAATGGCCTGCCCCCTGAAAGAGCTGGATGTCGCGGGTGATGCGGACGGCGTCATCGAAGTCGGACGCGGTATAGAGCGCGAGCACACGGCTGAGCTTTTCGCCCGTCAGCGGGTTTTCGGAGCCAATGCGGCTGGTGGGCACGGCGATGTATTCGGTACCCTCCGGCACCCTTCCCCGAAGGCCCAGCGCGTCGACCATCCTGTTGGCGTCCTGGGCGATGACCTGGCGGTTGAGATGCCCGTCGGGCCACAGGGCGGCGACGATCGCGCCTTCGTCCTCGACCACCGCGCCGCCGGCGGCGGCCATGGCCCGGATGAAATCGGCGCGCACGGCCTCGACCACCACGACCGCGTTCTCGGACGAGCAGGAAGTGGCGTTGTCGAAGGTCTTGGACGCGCGGATCTTCTCGGCGGCGGCGGCGAGTTCGGCGGTCTCATCAACGATGACGGTGACATTGCCGGCACCCACGGCGACGGCCGGGGTGCCGGAGGTCTGCGCGCGGTGGACATTGTTCTGGCTGCCCGTGGCGATGACCACGTCGCAGGTTTCCATCAGGCGCTGGGTCTTGTCCTTGGAACCCGGCGCGGGAACCATGGTGACGAGATCGGGGTCCTCGCCGATCCTGGCGAATTCGGCATGGATGAACTCCAGCAGGCGTTCGCAGCTGGCGACGCCCTTGGGCGAGGGGGCCACGACGATGGAATTGCCGCATTTCAAGGCGTTGATGATGTTGTTGGCGGGGGTCGCCGCCGGATTGGTGGACGGCACTATGGCGCCCACGACGCCCTTGGGGCGGGCGATCTCGGTGATGCCAGTGGCGGCGTCGTCGCGGATGATGCCGAAGGTGATCACATCCTTGATGTCGCGCAGAAGGCCCAGGGTCTTTCGGTGGTTCTTGACGATCTTGTCGGGAACATTGCCGAGACCGGTGGTCTGCACGGCCAGTTCAGCCAGTTCACGATTGCGGTCCGGCTCCATGATGGCCCAGCCGACGGCCTGGGCGGCGCGGTCGTAGCGCTCCTGGCTGCCTTCGGCCTCGTAGCGGGCCTGGGCGGCGCGGGCGCGGGCGATGATTGCGTCCAGTTCGGCGATGGGATCGGGGGCGTTCATGGGAAGAAACCTTTCCTTGGAGAGGGAGGCGCACGCGGCAGGCGCGCGCCCCCAGAGTGTGACGGATCAGAGGCCGGAGAGCAGCTCTTTCAGCGTTTCCTCGCGGGCTGCCCACATCTCGATCACCTCGTCGCGGGTCATGACGTGCATGGGCGAGCCGCCCGCTTCCATCTTTCCCTTGACGCGGTCGTTCTCGAACATGGCGGGCACGACCTCGGCCAGTTTGTCGATCACGGGCTGTGGCGTGCCCTTGGGCACCATCACGCCGCGGTAGTTGACCGACGCGTTGTCGATGTCAAAGCCCTGTTCCTGCATCGTCGGCACGTCGGGCAGGAAGTCGCTGCGCTCTGTGTCGAAAATGCCGAGGATCTTGATGTTACCTGCCTTTTCGGCGCGGAAAGCGTCGGAGAGGTTGTTAACACCGCCCAGAACCTCGCCCGCGATCACGGCCTTCATGGCCCCGGCGCCGCCGGCGTTGTTGGGGATATAGGCAAGTTTCACGCCGGCCGCCTTTTCAAGCTGCAGGGCGGCGATGTGGTGGCCGACGAAAAGGCCGGCTCCCGAGAAGGTCAGCTTGCCGGGGTTTTCCTTGGCGTAGTTGACCACGTCCTCCATCGAGGTGAACTCGCTGTCCGCGCCGACCACGAAAACCGCCGGGTCCGCGCCCCAGTTGGCAATGGGTTCGAAACTGTCGGTGCTGTATTCGACGCCGCCCTCGATCGACTGGGCGATGAAATGGGGCACGTTGTAGGCCCCCAGCGTGTAGCCGTCTGCGTCGACCTGCGTAGCCAGCCAGTTCCAGCCCACGCGGCCGCCCGCGCCGGGCTTGTTGACGATGGCGATCGGCATGCCGAGCGCATCCTCGTTGCCGGCGGTCATGGTGACGATCCGCGCCTGGAAGTCGGTGGCGCCGCCCGCGCCGTAGCTGACCATCATCATGATAGGTCGCTCGGGATAGTTCTCTTGTGCCATGGCGGTTCCGGCCAGGCCGGTCAGCGCGATGGCCGCGGCTGCAAACAGGTTCTTCATTGGTTGGGTCCTCCCTTGGAAAGTTGTCTTTCGCTTCGTGGTTCTCAGAAAAGGATCTCTCGCGGGGTGAAGACCCCGAGCAGCATTGCGAAGAGACCGTACATGACGGCCGTGAAACCGGCCGTGATCAGCACCCTTTTGACCCATGTATGGGCCTCGCCGTGCGGGGCGGGATCGTAGAGTGTCAGAAGGATGAAGAAAGCAATGGTCGACGCGGTGTAAAAGCCCAATGTCGGCGCGGCCCAGAAGATGTAGACCAGCATCACCACGACACCCGGCAGGATGTTGCGGATCGCGATGCGGCTGAGGCCGGGGCCGACCTTGGTCTTGCCCAGAAGCGCCTTGCCGAAGGTCCAGAGTGCAAGGGCCACGAAGGCCACCGAGATGATGCGCGGAAAGAGGAAGGCGCGGGCCGGTTCCCCGGTGAAGCTGAGCCATGCGACCCAGATGCCTACCGCGGCGACAAGGCCACTTGCGACGATATGCTGGTTGCGGGGGCGGTCGGTCATGACAATGCCTCTTCTTTCTCGACCGCGTCTTCCTTAGTGGTGTAGCGGCGCATCCGCAGTTCCATCCAGACCGAGTAGGCGATCGAGGCTACGACGATGCCGATCAGCGTCAGGTTCAGCAATCCGGTAAAGAAGTAGGTGCCGATGCTGGACGTTGCGGTCGCGATCATGGCGCCCTGCACGAAGTTCGCCTCGGCGATGGGGCCCAGTATGAGGCCAAGCACCAGAGGCGCTGCCGAAAAACCGAAGCGTTCGAGGAAATACATCCCGGTGCCAAGCGCGGCCATGATGAAGACGTCGCCCATGGAGGTCTGGACCGAATAGCTGCCGAAGACGGCAAGGGCCAGAACGACGGCGGCCATCACGGCGTTGGGCACCTGCGCGACGCGCGCCGCGAGCCCCGCCACGTAGAGGCCGAAGACGCACATCAGGATCTGGCCGATCAGCATGGAGTTGATGAAGGTCCAGGCGACGTCCGGGTAGTTCTCGAAAAGGTCGCTTCCCGGAAAGATGCCGTGGATCAGAAGACCGCCCAGCAGCACCGCCGCGGTGGGCGAGCCGGGGATCGACAGGGTCAGGAGCGGCACCAGAGAGGGACCGACCATGGCGTTGTTGGCGCTTTCAGCGGCGATCACGCCTTCGCTGTGACCGGTTCCGAACTTCTTCTGTTCGGGGCTGGTCTTGCGCGCCTGATCATAGGCGACAAGACCTGCGATCTGTCCGCCGACACCCGGGATGAGGCCGATGAACGACCCGGTCATCGTGCCGATGGAAAGAGCGCGGAACCGGCGGAAGACCTCGCGGATGGCACCGCCTATGGGGCTTTTCTCGACGCTGATCACCTCGGCGTCGGTCTGGTGCCGGCCCTTGGCGAACATGGTGATCACCTGCGGGATGGCGAAAAGGCCGATCAGCGCGGGAATGATGTTGATCCCGCCCGCGACACTGGAGTGGAAGATGAAGCGCTGGGTACCCATCACGTCGTCGAAGCCGATCGTGGCAAGCCAGAGGCCGATGCAGCCCGACAGAAGGCCCTTGACCACGGAATTTGAATCGAGCGAACCGATGACGGTGACGCCGAGGATCGCGAGCCAGAACAGGTGCGACGGGCCGAAGGCAAGCGCCCATTGCGCCAGCACCGGGGTCAGGAAGATAAGGAGCAGCACGCCGAACACTCCGCCGATGGCAGACGAGATGAACGAGAGCTGCAGGGCAAGCGCGCCCTGGCCTTTCTTGGCCATGGTGTGTCCGTCGAGCGTGGTGGCGATGTTGGCAGGCGCGCCGGGGATTTTGAGCAGGATCGCACTGACGGCACCGCCGGCGACGGTGGACGTGTAGGCCGCGCCCAGCAGGATCAGGCCCTGTGTGGCGTCGAGCTTGAACGTGAAGGGGATCAGCAGGGCCACTGCCATGGTCGGCGACAGACCCGGAGTGGCTCCCAGTATCAGCCCCCCGATCGTGCCGATCAGAAGCAACATGAAATTGAACGGCGAGAACACGTCGCCGAAATACATCAGGAACTCCAAGCCGTATCCTCCCGTGGGCTTGTCGCGGTTGAAAGGAAAGGGTATGGAATGAAAACAATATTGCAAATGTTTTCATTTTTAGGGTGAAAGACACGCGCAAGTGGCGGATAAGAAAAACAAAAAGACAGATATTATTGCTGTGGCGCGTGCGGCGCGGGTTTCGCCCTCGACGGTGTCGCGCAGTTTCAATCACCCCGATCTGGTGAAGGCGACGACTCGGAAGAAAATCGATGCCGCGGTGCGGCGACTGGGCTATATCCGCAACCGCGCGGCGCAGACCATCCATGGCATCCGAAGCGGTACGATCGGGTTGATCGTGCCGACGGTGGACCAGGCGATCTTTGCGGAGATGATCCAGAGTTTCTCGGAATCGATCGAGGATCTGGGCTTCACCATCCTGTTGGCATCGCATGGCTTCAACCTTGACCGGGAATACAGCCTGGTGCGCAAGATGCTTGAGCACCGCGTTGACGGCGTGGCTCTGGTGGGGATCGAACATGGCAGAGACACGCTGGACCTGCTGACTCAGCAGGAGATGCCGACGCTGCTGTTGTGGAGCTATTCTCCCGATGCGGTTTTTCCGTGTGTGGGGTCCGACAACTACAGGGCTGGCTATCTGATCGGGGAGCATGTGGCGGCGCTGGGTCACCGGCGCGTGGCGGCGATGTTTCCGCCGGTCGAGGGCAACGACCGGGCCATGTTGCGGCTGACGGGCGTGAAAGACGCGCTGCTGGCGGCGGGTTGCACCATCCCCGAGCGCTGGCAGCTGGTGGCGCCCTACAGCGTGGCGACGGCAAAAAGCGCGGTCGAGACGCTGATCGGGGAAGGGGAGCTGCCGACGGCGATGATCTGCGGCAATGACGTGCTGGCCTGGGGCGCGCTGCATGCGCTGACACGGCACGGGATCTCGGTGCCGGGGCGGATGACGGTGACGGGGATCGGGGACTTCAAGGGGTCACGCGAGTTCGAGCCGGCGCTGACCACGGTGCGCATTCCCGCGCGGACCATCGGGGCGCGGGCGGCGGCGGGCATCGTGCAGCTGGTCACCTCCGAGGTGCCCGCCGATGCCGCGGCCCTGATCCCGCCCGACCTGATGATCCGCCGCACCAGCGGCCCGCCGCAAGACGGTGCCTGACAGTCAGCGCACCGACAGGACGATCTTGCCCACATGGCCACCGTCCTCGAGCTCGGCATGGGCGTCGGCGGCGCGGGCCAGAGGATGGACGGAGTTGATGACCGGTTTGACCTTGCCCTGTTCTAGAAGTGGCCAGACCCGGGCCAGCAGGTCGGCGGCGATCAGGCCCTTTTCCTGTGGGGACTGTGGCCGAAGGGTGCTGCCGCACAGGGTCTGGCGCTTGCGGATCATGCCTTCGATGTCGAGGTCGGTCTTGCCGCCGCCAAGGAAGGCGATGATGACCAGTCGCCCTGCCACGGCGAGCGAGGCGAGATTGCGGTCGAGGTAATCGGCGCAAATCATGTCGAGGATGACATCGACGCCGCGCCCGTCGGTGAGACGGGCGATCTCTTCCTCGAACCGTGCGGAACGATAGTTGATGGCTTCGGTAGCACCGAGGTCGCGGCAGGCCTGGCATTTCTCGTCCGTGGCCGCCGTGGCATAGACGGTGGCGCCCATGGCGCGCGCGATCTGGATCGCCGTGGTGCCGATACCGCTGGCGCCGCCGTGGATCAGGACGGTCTCGCCCGCGGCGAGGCGCCCGATGCGGAAGAGATTGGTCCAGACGGTGAAATAGGTTTCGGGCAGGGCTGCGGCCTCGACCGCCGAAAGACCGGCAGGCCACGGCAAGACCTGCGGGGCGGGGGCCACGCAGTATTCGGCATAGCCGCCGCCCGCGACCAGCGCGACGACCCTGTCGCCTGCGGCAAAGGACATCACCTCGGCACCGCAGGCGACGACCTCGCCTGCGACTTCCAGCCCCAGAACCTCGGTCACGCCCGGAGGCGGGGGATAACCGCCCTGTCGCTGGCGCAGGTCGGGGCGGTTGACGCCCGCGGCCTCGACACGGATCAGCACTTCGTCCGGCCCCGGCGCCGGTATGGGGACCTCGCGGGGCTCGAGTACGTCCGGACCGCCCGGGCGGGTTGCGAAGACGGCTTGCATGTTCTGGGTCATATGTACGTCCTAGCCTTGCAGGGATATGTAGGAACCGGCGGCGCAGAACAGGCCCAGCACGACCAGTGACAGGACCGTCAGCCGGATGTTGTGCCGGCGCAGAAGCGGGCCGGGAGCCACCTGCATGATGCGGGTGGTGATGAGCACGTTGGCGGTGAACGGCGTGGAGGCGGCGGTGATGCCCCAGCCGATGACCGCCGCCAGCGCCAGCCACAGCAGGGCCGCTTCGGGCACCAGCGGGTGCAGAAGGCCAAGAAGGATGCTTGCCGAGACGATCGGGTTCAGCGCCGATGCGCCGCCCAGCACCATACCCACGGGCACGAGCGCGATGAGGACCGGCACGAGTGCATCGGGCGGAACGGGCAGGTCGCCGTCGAAGCTGGAGACGAACCACGCGACGACGGCGCCGAGAAAGCCCGCGCAGGACACGATGACGATCTCGTTGGCGCCGCTTGACGCGGTGGCGGCAAGTTCCTCGTGCAGGCCGGGAGCGCTGCCTGACGTGACCTGGATCATCCACCATGCCAGCGAAAAGATCAGCACGGCCAGCAGAACGGATGCGGGCATCGAAAGATCCGCGAACCGGTGCAGGGCGAAGGCCACCGCTACGAGAAGGGCGACACGTGCCACCACCCGCAGAAGAATCAGCTGTTCGGAGCGCGTGGGCATGACCGGCGTGGTTGGTGCCGGGCCGGACGCGGGAACCGGACCTTTGCGCGCCATGTAGCCGGCGGCAAGGTAGAGCGCGGCGGCGGCCAGACCATAGGGCAGGACCTCGAAATAGTTGATCTCGGGCAGGATCGACAGCGTGACGATGGTCGAGAGTGCGAGCGGCGACCACATCGGCATGGCGCCGAAGCCGCGCAGCATCGACAGGGTCACATCCTCGACCGAGTTCTGGCGTTCCAGCTTGTCACGGGTCTGGGCCAGCAGCGTGGCCATCAGGCTGGCCGCGCCGAAATTCAGAAAGATCGCGAAGATATGTGTGCCCAGTGAAACGAAGAGATAGCGCGCGCCGCGCGGACGGCTGGCTACCACGACGGCGGCGCTTCGGATGTCGGGCGCGCGCGAGGCGGCGCGGCTGAGCATGCCGAGCGCGACCAAAAAGGCGGACAGGAAGGTGACGCGCGATAGTGCCCCGGCCTCGTCCAGCCAGCCTGCGACAAGGCCCCAGGTGACCAGCATGACGACGAGGCTGCCGATGATCCATGCGGGCCGGTTGAGGGCCTGCCGATTGAGCAGGGCCAGCGCCATCAGCGCCGCCACCGCTGGGATTTCAGGCACCGGTGCGAAGATGGCCGCGGTCCCCGTGCCCAGCAGGTACAGGGCCAGCCCCGCATTGAGGACGAACCGCGACCGGCCCGACGTGGGTGGGCGGTCAGGCATCCATCGCCTGCCGGATGCTGGCCGACAGGCCACCGTCGACCACCAGCTGGGTGCCAGTGATGTAGCCCGCCCTGTCGGAGGTCAGGAACACCGCCGCCTCGGCGATGTCCCAGGCGCTGCCCATGCGGCCCAGCGGGCATTGCGCGGCGCGGGCGGCGCGCATCTGCGCCTCGGTCCGGTCGCCGTAGCTGTTGGCCAGCGTGACGCCGATGCGAGGGGTGTCGATGAGACCCGCGATGATGGAATTGACGCGGATGTTGTCGGGTGCGAGTTCCACCGCCAAAGCGCGGGCGAACTGGTTGGCGCCGGCCTTGGTGGCGGAATAGGCGAGGTGGGGATAGCCCACGTGCCGGATCGACGCGATCGAGGAGGTGACGGTGATGACGCCTCCGCCGCTGGCACGCATCATCGGGATCGCGGCCTGCGCGGCGACGTGCAGCGAGGTGAGGTTGGCGTCGCTGATGCGACGCCAGTCGGCGGGTGTGGTGTTTTCGGACGGGCCGCTTTTGCCCAGGCCCACGTTGCAGTGGAGGATGTCGAGGCGGCGGTGCCGGGCCTCGATGCCCGAGATCAGGCCGGTAACGCTGTCGTCGTCAAGGACATCGACCTGGGCCGCCTCGGCGCGACCGCCTTCGTCGGCGATTATGGCCACGGTTTCCTCGGCCGACGCAAGATCGTTGTCGGCCGCGATGACATTGGCACCATCGCGGGCGAGGCTGATCGCGATGGCGCGGCCGATGCCGATGCCCGACGCGATTGACCCCGCGCCGATCACCAGCGCGATGCGGCCCGCAAGACCGTTGTCCGCGCCCCCGCTCATGCCGCACCCGATGTGCGCAGCGCGCTGCGCTTGGCGCGGGTGGCACGCAGCTCGCGACGGACGCCGACATACGCCGACAGGATGGTGATGACGATGAAGATCCAGCAGATCGGACTGCGGAAGAAGATCGTCACGTCCTCGGAAATGAGGAACGACCGGCGCAGGTTGTCTTCGAAGAGCGGGCCGAGGATGAAGCCCATGAGGAAGGGCGCCGCAGCCATGTCGATCTTCATCATGATGTAGCCCAGCACGCCGAAGGCCAGCATAACGCCCACGTCGAACATCTGACTTTGCACGGCATAGCTGCCGAAAACGCAGAACATGAGCACGATGGGCAGAAGGATGTGGCGGGGAATGTCGGCGATACGTGAGAAATAGCGGATCGCGAGTTTGCCCGATCCCAGAAGGACGACCGAGCTGAGCATGATGCCTATGAAGATGGCATAGATGATGGTGATGTTGTCCTGGAACATCAGCGGACCGGGGGTGAGGCCCTGCAGCATGAACGCGCCCAGGATCACCGCCGTCACCACGTCGCCGGGAATGCCGAGCGCCAGGAGAGGAATGAGCGTGGCGCCGGCGACGCCGTTATTTCCCGCCTCGGCGGCGGCGACGCCCTCGATATTGCCCTTGCCGAAGGTTTCGGGGGACTTGGAGGTGCGGCGCGCTTCGCCATAGGACAGGAAAGCGGCGGCCGTGGCGCCGGCACCGGGGATGGTGCCGATGATCACGCCGATGAAGCTGCCGCGCACGATGGCGGAGATGCTGCGCTTGAATTCGGCCAGGGTCACGCGGCTCTTGTCGGCGGTCTTGACCGTGAAGGGCGCGACCTTGCGCATGTAGAAGTCGATCACCTCGGGCAGGGCGAAGAGGCCGATCAGCAGGGGGATGTAGCTGACCCCGCCCATCAGGTTGAAGTTGTCGAAGGTGAAGCGTTGCGTGCCATAGACGAGGTCCAGCCCGATGGTGGACGTGAGAAGGCCCAGCAGGCCGGAAATCAGCCCCTTGGTCAGGGACGACCCCGAGATCGAAATCACCACGGTCAGCGAGAAGCAGATCAGCCAAAAATATTCAGGCGGGCCGAAGGCAAGGGCAAGGCCGGCGATCAGGCTGGCGAAGAAGATAAGCGACAGGTTGGACAGGAAGTCGGCGATGCACGAAGCGTAGAGCGCCATGTTGAGCGCCTTGCCCGCCTGGCCCTGCTGGGCAAGCGGATAGCCATCCAGCAGGGTGCAGGCGGCCGCGGGCGTGCCCGGCGCGCGAATGAGGATCGCAGTGATCGAGCCGCCGAAGACGCCGCCCTTGTAAACGCCCACCAGCAGCAGGATGCCGGTGACGGGGTCGAGGTTGAAGGTGAAGGGCAGGGCGAGCGCCACGGCCATGGTCGCGGTAAGGCCGGGGATCGCCCCCACGGTCACGCCGAGGCAAACGCCGGCGGTGATCGCCAGCAGGTTGCCCAGCGTGAAGAACATTTCGAAGCCGGTGGCAATATTCTCAAGCATGGATCACATCCAGTCTTCGAAGAGGCCCATCGGCAGGGGCACCTGCGCGATATGGGCGAAAAAGAGATAGACCAGCACGGGCACGGCGATGCCCACCCCCAGCAGGACGAGTGGGCGGCGTTCGCCGCCGATGGCCATGAGCGCGATGGTCACGAGAATGGCGGTCAGCGGCATGCCCAGCGTTTCAGGCAATATCAGGTAGATCAGCAACAGGACGACCAGCATCGCAAGCCGGCTGAACCAGCGGGGATGCACGCCCAGCGGATTGCCGTCCTCGCCCGGGATATGGGCAGCGAAGATCGCCTCAAGCAGGTGGACGAGCGCGAAGAGCCCCACGCCGATTGTCAGCACGTAGGGCAGGAAGGTGGGCGACAGGGGCAGGTGCTTGACCGAGGCGGGCGAGGTCACGCCGGCCGGAATCACGACGAAGGCAAACAGCAGCGAGGCCAGAAGCGTCAGCACCGCAAAGGTGATTTCGCGACGGCGTCCCCGGCGGGCGACGGTGTCGGTATCTGTTTCGCTCATGGCTTTCCCTCCCAGGCCGCCTTGAAAGCGTGGCGGCCCGGTACGGGCCGCCACTTGTGATCTGTCGCCGGGATTACTCGACCGTAACACCGGCCTCGTCAACGACGGCTTTCCAGCTGGACAGTTCGCCTTCGATATACTTGGCGAAATCTTCGGGGCTGCCGCCCTCGATCTGACCGCCGCGGGTGTCGGCGAATTTCTTGAAGCCTTCGCTTGCGAGAACTTCGTCCATTGCTTCGTTCAGCGTGGCGATGACTGCGTCATCGGTGCCAGCCGGGGCCAACAGGCCGAACCAGGAGCGTGCGGCGAAGCCGTCAAGCTCGGACACGTCCAGTTCGTCCAGTGTCGGCACATCTTCAAGGTGTTCGGAGCGTTCCGGCGTGGTGACCGCCAGCGCGCGCAGGGCGCCCGACTGGATGTGGGGCATCGCCGAGGGCAGGTTGTCGAACATCACGTCGACGTCACCCGACAGGAGCGCCGGAACGGCCTCGCCGCTGCCGCGGAACGGCACGTGGGTCATGTCGGCGCCGGTGCGGGCCTTGAACATCTCGCCCGACAGGTGGATCGAGCTGCCCACACCCGAGGAGCCGAAGGTCATGTTCTCGGATTTGGCGGCGTCGAGGAATTCCTGCGCGGTCTGGTAGGGGCTGTCCTTGTTGACCACCATGACGTTGGGGATCGACAGGATCAGCTTGATCGGGGCGAAATCCTCGACCGGATCGTATTGCAGGTTCTTGTAGACCGCGGGCGCGATACCGTGCGACGAGACCTGCCCCATGAAGAGCGTGTAACCGTCGGGACGGGCCTTGGCCGCCTGGGTGGTGCCCAGCGTGGCGCCGGCGCCGGGGCGGTTTTCGACCGTCACGGTTTCGTCCAGCACCTGTGCGAGCCCGTCTGCGACCTGGCGGGCCAGGACGTCGGTTGCACCACCGGCGCTGTAGGGCACGATCAGGGTGATGCGTTTGGTCGGGTAATCCTGCGCCATGGCAGAGCTGCCGAAGGCCAGCACCGCCGTGGCGCTGACGGCGCCGATCAGGGTTCTACGATTGAGTTTCATCTTGGTCTCCTCCTTTGATGACAAGTCTTTTCTTCCAGTCGTTTCCGGATGCTTCTTCAGACCGATCCGATGGTCATGCCTCCACAGACGTAGAGGACCTGTCCGGTCACGAAACCGGCTCGGTCGGAACAGAAGAAGGACACAGCATCTGCCACGTCCTGAGGGGTTCCGGTGCGTTTCATGGGCACCGTCGCGATGATCTTTTCGGTGCGCGGGTCGCCCGGCGGGTTCACCTTGTTGAAAAGTTCTGTGGCGATGGGGCCGGGGCCGAGCGCGTTAACGGTGATGCCGTGCTGGCCCAGTTCCAGCGCCCAGGTCTTGGTCATGCCGTGTAGACCGGCCTTGGTGGCCGAATAGGCGGTGCGCAGTTCCTTGCCCAGGGCCACGCGACTGGATATGTTCACGACCCGGCCCAGCCGCGCCTCCTTCATCGAGGGCAGGGCGGCCTGCAGGCACACGAGCGGCGCGCGCAGGTTGACCGCCGCGACCTTGTCGATGGAATAGGGATCGGTCGTGGCGACGTCCGCGGGCTCGACGATGCCGGCGTTGTTGACCAGCCGTGTGACGCGCCGACCGTCGCAGAATTTCTCCAGCGCCGTGCGGGTGGCCTCGACATCCGAAAGGTCCAGCTCGAACACTTCGTCGGCGTGGTCATGCTCGGGCGCGATGCGGTCCACCACGGCGACGCGCAGCCCGTCGGCCTTGAGCCGCTCCGCAATCGCCGCGCCGATACCGCGGGCGCCGCCGGTGACTATGGCGAAGTCACTCATGGATCACTCCTCGAACGGCATGGCCTTGTCGATCGTTTCCCAGATGAAGCGACCGGAGGGTTTCTGTTGCTCTTCGGCGATATGCGCGACAAGGCCGGCGGCGCGGGAGATGACCGCGAAGCCGCGCATCAGGTTCACGGGGATGTCCATGTCGCCCAGAAGGGCGGCGGTGGCGCCGGTGGCGTTGATGGTGATGTGGCGGTCGAATTCCGCGTCGACGGCGGCCGAAAGGGTTTTCAACGCGCGCAGATAGCGGGGGTTGTCGGATTCTTTCTCGCCGATCTCCAGCAGCTTGAGCGCGCGGGGGTCGTCGGGCTTGTGCAGGTGATGGCCGAAGCCGGGCAGGTGAGCCTTGCGGGCGCGATGTTCGCGGACGATCTCGGCGGCACGTGCGGCCTGCGCGTCGGCGTCGAGATCGACCAGTTCCGACAGTAGGCGGGCATTGTTCTCGATCGTGCCGACGAACTGGCTGCCGACAGCAAGAAGCCCGGCGGCGACGGCGCCTTGCAGGTTCTCGGGGGCGGACATGTAGATCGAGCGGGTGGTGATGGCGCTGGGCGTGAGCCCGTGTTCCATCATAACGATCAGGATGGCGTTCATCACGCGCTTCTGACTGGGGCTGACCGGGCGGTTCAGGATGTGCTGCATCATCACGGTGACGAAATCGCTATCATCGGTCAGCAGATCGTCCACGAGGTTTTGGTTGCGATAGAAGATCTCGGTGTCGGTATAGCGGCACAGCGAGGTCGTGGGCGCTGGTTTGGACATGCGTCAGCCTTTCTGAAGTTCGTCGGCCCGCGCGGCGGCGTGCTCTTCGGCGAGTTGGTTTTTCTGAAGCTTGCCGATCGCGTTGCGCGGCAGGCTGTTACGGAAATTGACGGATTTGGGCGTCTGGACCGGGCCGAGACGTTCGCGGATGAAGGCGATGATCTCGTCTCCGGTGACGGCGGTCGCGTCGCGCACCTGCACTGCGGCGTGCACGGCCTCGCCCCATTTGTCGTCGGGCACGCCGTAGACGGCGCAGTCGATGATCTCGGGGTGTTCGCCCATGATGGTCTCGACATCGGCCGGGTAGACGTTGAAGCCGCCGGTGATGATCATCTCCTTGGCGCGGCCGCGTATGAAGAGATAGCCCTCCTCGTCCTTCTGGCCGAGGTCGCCGGTGTGCAGCCAGCCATCGATCAGAGTCTTTGCGGTGATGTCGGGCTGGTCCCAGTAACCTGTCATCAGCAGGTCGCCACGAATGACAATTTCGCCGATCTTTCCTGCGGGCAGGATATGGCCCTTGTCGTCCATGATCTCGACCCGGCTGAGGAAGGTCTCGCGGCCCACCGAAGCGCGCTTTGCGGGGTCCTTCAACTCCGCGGCCGAGATCATCGTGGCAATCTGCGGCGCCTCGGTCTGGCCGTAGGTAGAGGCAAGGCAGGGGCCGAAGATGTCCTGTGCGCGGCCGATGGCGTCAGGGCGCATGGGGCCCGCGCCGTAGATCAGGTTCTTGAGATGCGCGTAGTCGGCATCGCGGACGTTTTCCAGTTCCATCAGCATGTAGAGGACGGTGGGCGGCACGAAGGTGGTGGTGATCCGCGAGTTCTGGAGGAAATCAAGGGTCTGTTCGGGGCGGGGCCGGTCCAGCAGCACCAGCGTGCCGCCGGTGGCCAGCGTCGGCAGGATATAGGTGGAGGTGCCGTGGGTGATGGGTGCGGCGGCAAGATAGCGCTGGCCTTCGCCCAATGACCACGCGGCGACCTGGGTGGCAATGTTGGTATTCCAGGCGCGGTAGGGTTGCATCACGCCCTTGGGCAAGCCGGTGGTGCCGCCGGTGAACTTGATCGCCTGGGTGGCGGAGAGCGGAAGGTCGGCCGAGGCCGGGGTCTGGCCCGCATGGTCCCGGCAGAGCGCTCCGGTGGTGCCGGCACCGCCCTCGGGGTCGGAATAGAGAAACGTGGCCTCGGCGCCGGCGAGCTTTTCCGCCGTATCCTTTTGCAAGATGACGATGCTGGCACGGGTGAAGGCGACGGCGCGCACCAGTTCGGTGGCGGCATTCATCGGCTGGAGCGGCACCCAGACCTTGCCCGCGGCCAGAACGGCCAGCCAGCAGACAAGGTGATCGATTGTGTTGTAGCTGCAGATTCCGACGCGGCTGCCGAACTCGGGGTCAAGCTTCTGGAGGCCGGACGCCAAGGCCTGAACGCGGGCGTGAAGCGCGCTGTAGCTGAGCGATTCATCGCCATGTTCGATAGCGATGTGATCGGGCCAGAGTTTTGCGGCGCGGTCGAAGAAGTGGATGGGATACATGCGTGGTTTGCCTTAAGTCTTGAAACCCGCCCGCTCGATGGCGCGGGTCATTACAGCTACGAATTCCTTGCAGGTCCGGGGGGTCAGCCGGGACTGAAGTGCCGCGACGGAGATTGCGGCCCTGAGCTGGCCGGTCTGGTCGAAGACGGCGACCGCGATGGCGCTGACCTCGGGGATGATAATGGATCGGTTAATAAGCCAGCGGTGCTCGCGCCAGTGCCGAACCATGCGCCGGACCTCGGCCGCATTGAGTTCGCCGTACCGGCTGAAGATGTCGCTGCTGGCGGTGATCAGTCGGTCGCACTGGTCCTCGGGCAATGC
The DNA here is from genome assembly GCA_046290265.1 of Roseovarius sp. Taxonomy (GTDB): domain Bacteria; phylum Pseudomonadota; class Alphaproteobacteria; order Rhodobacterales; family Rhodobacteraceae; genus Roseovarius. The sequence goes on from JBKAGF010000010.1 coordinate 60,299, forward strand.
CGCGAGAAGGGCGGCACTGCCGGCCCCCACGCCCAACGGGCGCCGGGCTCCGACGCGCAATGTGTTGGCGCAGAGCGCGTAGGTATCCCCCGACGCGTCTATGCAGAGCGCCTCGTCGTTGAAAGGCACGGAAAGAAAGGTGGACTCGCCGGTGACGGTTGCGATCTCGTTCAGGGCCGGGCTGAGTTCCATGCGCAGCGGATCGAACTGGCGTGGCGACCCGGGCGCACCTGCAAGATTGAAAATCCCGATGCCCAACGTGTAGATCTTGGAATAGGGATCGAAGCTGAGCAGCCCGCCGTCGACTAGCCCCTGCAGAAGCCTTCGGGCGGTCGCCGTGGTCAGGTTCGCCTTGCGCGCCACGGTCGAAAGGGTGACGCCCGTCGCGTTGCGCTCGGCCACGATAGGCAGCAGGCGTATCGCCTTTGCCAATGACGTTTCCGCAATACGGCCCGTTTCGTGAGCCGGATATGTGCCCGTGTCAGCCAAGTGTGTCTTCCTCCCAGAGGAACCCGTCGCAAGACAGTTTCCGCCTAGAATGTCGCGGTGCCGGGGGTGGGTGTCGAGTCGAATTTGATTGAAATATGAAAAATTATTATCAACATATGAAACCTGTTTTGCCATAGTATTTTAAATAAATGATAAATTTGGATAAAAATAACTGCGGGGAGGGCGAGCAGGCAACCAGTTTGCCTTTCGTTAGCTTTTGTCTGGTAAACCCGTGCCATCGCCGCAGCAAACCGGGGGAATTTCAATGCCAGACCTCTCGTTCCACAGTCCGGATGACGGGTTTTCGCGCGACCGTGACGCGTTCCTGCGCGAGCTTTTGAGGGAGCTGGCCGGCGTGTTGGAAAGCCGCGTCGGCAAGGCGGATGCGGAAGGATTCATCGCCTGTGTCGGCACGAGGATCGGCGAACGGATGGATGCCGAATACCGCGCCCGACTGGGGGTCGATCACCTCGACCTGCGCCAGATCGCCTCGGTTTTGGTGGACCTGAAGGCGCGGATCGAGGGCGGGTTCGCCATCGAATCGATCACCGAGGACCGTATCGTGCTGGTCAATCGCGCCTGCCCCTTTGCCGAGCATGTCGTCGACCGGGAAACATTGTGCATGATGACTTCCAGTGTGTTCGGACGTATCGCCGCCAACAACCAGGGTTATGCCAGGATTGAAATCCCTGAGGCCATCGCCCGGGGCGACCCGCGTTGCCGGGTGGTCATCGCATTCTCGGAGGGTGTGGGTGGCCGCGAATACTTCGGATAGCCCGGCCCTGCCGGAGCCCAGCGAAAGCAGCGGGTTCCGCGCGCTACCGAACCCGGCGATGATCGTGGATCGCGCGGGTCTGATATGCACCGTGAATGCACGGGCCGAACGGCAATTTCGGCATGCCGGCGCGCAGGCGGGACGGACCGATGAGATGTGCCTGTCGGACATATTCGATATCGCGCCGGTTACGGCGGCGCGCGAAATACGTGCCGCAGCCTCCGGAGACGTGCTGATCCTGCGTCCGCGCGACACCGACGCATCCGCAGACGGGCCATGGCGTTTCCGCGTCGGCGCGATCCGGTCGGGCGCGCCGGTTACGGAAAGGTACGTGCTGGTGTCGGAAGGCACCGATGCGCTGGCAAATCCGTTTCGCGCACTGAACGCGGAGCTGGAAGCGGCCAACGATATGGCGCGGCGAGAGCGTTGGGCCCGGCAGCAGCTGGAAAAGAGCAACGCGCAGTTGAACGAGGCGAACGCGGAATTGAGATCCTTCGTATACGCGGTGTCGCATGATCTGAAATCTCCGGTGCAGACCGTCACGATGCTGCTGTCCGAAGCCGAGTCGGGCGATGATCCGCCCCTCGGCGGCAGCGCGGCGGAACTGATCGACATGAGCCGGCAGACGCTAGCGCGAATGTCGACCCTGATCGAGGATCTTCTGCACTACACCGAGTTGGTGGGCGCCGAGGCCAGTCTGGTCCCCTGTGCCCTGAATGACGTGGTGGATGATGTCGTCGCCGACCTGCGGGCCGAAATCGTGGCCGCCAGGGCGCAGGTGCTGCGGGACGACCTGCCGGTCGTGCCCGGCGATGCGGTCATGCTGCGCCTGCTGTTCCAGCATCTGATGTCGAATGCGGTGAAGTTTCGCCACCCGGACCGCGCGCCGGTCGTGGCTGTGCGTTGCGCGCCGTCGCAAGACGGGTGCCAAGTGGCCGTGTCGGTGATCGACAACGGCATCGGAATCGCACCGGAATACCGCGAGAGGGTGTTCGAGCTGTTCGGGCGGCTGCACCGCCATGACGAGATCGCGGGCAGCGGGCTGGGTCTGACCATGTGCCGGCGAATTGCCCGTTGCCTGCACGCAACGCTGGATTTGTCCGAGAACCCGGGCGGGGGATGTATTTTCACGCTGCATACGGGAGTTGCCGAAGATGTCTGACCTGAACGAGGCGCTGGATACCGTTGTCCTGATCGATGATGATGCGTTCTTTCACGCCGCCTGCGAACGCCTGATAAAGCGAACTGGCCTGGTCAGGACCATGATCGGCTTCGCCATGGCAGAAGAGGCGTTGGAGTTCCTGGCGCGCCCTGACAATCCGGCGATCGACGTGATTTTTCTTGACATCAACATGCCCCGGATGAACGGGTTCGAATTTCTGGATGCGGCAGTGGCCAGGTTCGGAACACGTTTCTGCGGCATGGTGGTGGTGATGCTGACATCATCGGTCGATCCCGGCGACATGGCGCGGGCACGGGCCTGCCCTGTCGTCGTCGAGGTGGTGACCAAGCCGCTGGGTCGCGAGCAATTGGAAGACATTGCCACGAAACTGAAGGCGGCGCGTAGGAAAAGGGCCTGATGGCGGGCCGGACACAGGGGCGAACCGATCCTGAGGCCGGTCGCGCCCGTTCCCGCGAGTTCCCAAGTACGACGAGATCATGCGCAAGCCGCTGATCCGGGGCATGTGTGGCATTGACCCAATCGCGTGGTCCAGCCGGCCTGCCATGGCGGTGCGCGGGGGGAAGACCGTGTGTTTTGCTCAAGGCAAGCGGGCGGACGGAGTTGCACCGCGTACCGGCAATGACGTGATGCATGACCGGCAGGCCCACCTGCCTGAATTACGTCCTGAAGCGTTTGTCAGCGCAATCCGTCGCGCCCAGTGACGGATAGCCCTGCCTGAGGGACACGATCTGACAGGGGGAGCAGGGGGATCGGCAGCGGCTTCCCGCTTATATCCGGCCGAGTTCGGGTTTCGACGTGGCACCGGGGCGCCGACGCTATAGCCAGATAAAAAACGGAGCGCACCGAGTCGCTACCGACAAGAGAGCAGGAGCAGAGCAAACCCGTGTCGTCACGTCACGCCAAGGACCGGCCCGCACGCGCGCCGGCCACAATCAGACCATTCCAGATTCGCGGCCGGTTCCTGACCGCACTTGCCATCCGGCTGGAAGGCACGCCGCCGGACGGCGCCTTTTACGAAGCCTTGGACGAGCAATTGCAGCAGACGCCGCAGTTCTTCTCAGAGGCGCCGGTGGTGCTTGATTTTGCCAAGGCTCCAGGCATCGCCACGACGGAAAAAATCCGCGATCTTGCCAAGGCTCTGCGCGAACGCAATCTGCTGGTCTTCGGCGTGCAGAACGCAGGCCCGGTCGACCTGCCGGCACTGCAGGCGATGGGCCTGATCCCGATCGCCGCAGCCGGTCGGGACGCGCCCGCGCAGGACCATGGCGCTCGCCGCAAGCGCGGGATCGAGAAGCTGCTGCCGCCCGACAACAAGCTCGTCACGGCCCCAGTGAGGTCGGGCCAGACGGTGGTGGCCGAGCGCGGCGACCTGACTGTGGTCGGGTCCGTGGCCTCGGGTGCGGAACTGGTGGCCAGCGGCAGTATCCATGTCTACGGCACGTTGCGGGGGCGGGCCATGGCCGGTGCACATGGCGACGCAAAGGCGCGCATCTTTTGCCGGAAGCTCGACGCGGAGCTGGTGGCCATCGCGGGGCTCTATCAGACCAGCGAGACGCTTGACGCCGCCGTGCGCGGCCGGTGCGCACATATATTCCTCGAAGACGAGAAACTATGCATGGAGGCGATCGCATGACGACGCAATTGAAAGAAGAGCCGCCTCTTGGTCGGGTCATTGTCATCACGTCCGGCAAGGGCGGAGTGGGCAAGACCACCTCGGCGGCGGCAATCTCGGCGGGACTGGCCAAGCTGGGTCACAAGACGGTGGTGATCGATTTCGACGTCGGCCTTCGGAACCTTGACATGACGATGGGCTGCGAGCGCCGGGTGGTGTTCGACTTCATCAACGTGATCCAGGGCGATGCACGGCTGAAGCAGGCGCTGATCCGCGACAAGCGGCTGGAGACCCTGTCGATCTTGCCCACTTCGCAGACGCGCGACAAGGATGCGCTTACCAAGGAGGGGGTCGAGGCGGTGCTGGACGAGCTCAAACGGGAGTTCGACTTTATCATCTGCGACAGTCCCGCAGGTATCGAGCGCGGTGCACAGCTTGCCATGTATTTCGCCGACGAAGCAGTGGTCGTGACCAACCCCGAGGTGTCGTCGGTTCGCGACAGCGACCGAGTGCTTGGCCTGCTCAGCAGCCAGACGCGCCGGGCGGAAACCGAGGGTGCTGACCCGGTCAAGGCACAGGTGCTGCTGACACGTCACGACAAGACCCGGATCGAGAGCGGCGAAATGATGACGGTCGACGATGTGCTGGAGATCCTTGCGGTTCCTCTGCTGGGGATCATCCCCGAGAGCCAGGCGGTGTTGCGTGCGTCGAATATCGGCACGCCCGTTATCCTGGACGAGCCGTCCGCCGCCTCGCGCGCCTATGAGGACGCGGTTGCGCGGTTGACCGGCCGGCAGGTGGAGATGCGGATCGCGGGCGAACGCCGTCCGGGGATCTTTCACCGGCTGTTCGGACGGTCGGCATGAACCTCTTCGGCCTGACACTCGGCGCGCGTCGTCCGAAATCGGCGCAGACGGCCAAGGACCGCCTTCAAATCCTGCTCGCGCATGAACGGGGGCATGGCTCGGGTACGCCCGATTACCTGCCGGATCTTCAGCGCGACATCCTGACGGCGGTGCGGAAATACGTCGATGTGGATATGGAGCATGTCGATGTGCGGATGGACCGGGACAAGGACATCTCGAGCCTGGAGATCAACGTCGAGATCCCGGGCGGTAAACGGTCCGGTGGGCGCCCGGACAGGTGATGCAGCGGCCCGAGCCAGGCGCGGCCGGGCCCCGGAGCACCAGCTGCGGTCAGACTCGTCGGAGCAGGTAGATGTCCATAATCCAGCCATGTCGGGCACGGGCGTTCGCGCGTGTGTCGACGATCTCCCCTGCGACGGCGGCGAGCGGACCTTCGATCAGGATCTGCATGTCCGAGCCAAGATAGCGCCCCACCAGATATGCAGCCCCGCGGGGTCGAGTTGCTGGAATGAGCACAGACCGTCCAGCATGACGACAGCCGTGGTTTCCTGTGCGGGCAGGCCGACTTCGCGCAGTTGCCGGCCGGTCGTGATGCGAACCGGGCCATCCACTGTGTTGAGCGGGATCGTGTGTGCCGCGGTCAGCGCCTGGATGGCAGTGATGCCGGGAATGACGCGGATCGACGGCCTGGGCAAGAGGCGTTCGGCGATCCTGATCGTGCTGTCGTAAAGCGATGGATCGCCCCAGACGAGCAGTGCCACCGGGCCGTTTTCCGGCTGCCCGTCCAAGGCCATGGTCCAGCGTCGGGCGATCTCGTCATGCCAGGCTGCGACGCGGTCCTGATAGGGCAGGGCGGGGTCGCGAACGGGGTATTCGAAAGTGATGATGCGGGCCGCGCTGCCTGATGCGGTGATGATCGAGCGGCGAAGGTGCGCGAGGTCTTCCTTGTCGTCACCTTTTGTCGGAAGAAGAATGGTGGCGGCGTCGCGCAGCGCCTTGGCGCCTTCGAGCGTGACATGCGCGGGGTTGCCCGTTCCGATCCCGATGAGCCAGAGATTTTTGATCATGGGTGTGGTCCGGTCCCGCTGAGTCCCGATGCGCCGACAATGCGGAGCTGGGCGATGCGTCTCTGTATCATGTGTCTGCCAGCGATCCGTAAAGGATGAGCGCGGGATGGTCGCTGCTCTCTTGCGCCAGCAGGTCTGAAAGGGTCGCGACCGTGTGGCGGGTGATCTTCTGTTCCGGACGGCTGACGGCCTCGGCCAGGATCGCGGGCGTTTCGGGCGGCAGCCCGGCCTCGATCAGGCGCGTGGCCAGTTGCGGAAAGGTGCGCTTGCCCATGAAGACCACGGTCGTTGCCGCCGGATCGGCCAGCGCGGCCATGTTGACGTCTTCGGGCAATGCGCCTGTCACATCATGGCCGGTGATGTATTGCACGCGCCGGGCGGTCAGGCGGCGGGTCAGGGGAATGCCGGCGGCCGCGGCGGCGGCGTTGGCCGAAGGGATGCCGGGGATGATCTCGTAGGGGATGCCGGCCGCTTTCAATGCAACGATTTCCTCCTCCAGCCGGCCGAACACGCCGCTGTCGCCGGATTTCAGTCGAACGACCCTTTGGTCCATGCGGGCGTAGTCCACGAGCAGGCGGCTGACGTGGTCCTGCTTGGGCGAGTTGCGACCGGCCCGCTTGCCCACGCCCACCAGGTCGGCGCCGCGCCGTGCATGGGACAGGATCGGACCCGAGGACAGGTCGTCAAAGAGCACGGCGTCGGCCCGCTTGAGCCGGTCGACGGCCTTGAGCGTCAGCAATTCCGGGTCGCCCGGACCCGAGGATACAAAAGAGACGAAGCCGGTCATGGCGTTTCGTCTCCGGTGATGAGGTGAAAGAACGTGCCGGACACATGTCCCCGGATCGAGCCGGTTTCCGGCACCGGGTTGCCATCGGCATCCGCGACCTGCGCCAGCGGTGCGTCGGGCTGGTCGAGGATGGTGGAATAGTGGAATTCGTGGCCGCGCAGGGCTGCGCCTGCATCGAACCCCGGCATGGGGGCCGAAAGGGTTGCGCACCGGTATCCGAGGTGAAATTTGCGCTTTTCATAGGACGTGACGAGGCCCAGAAGCCCGGCCATTTCGTGGCGCGTTCCTTCCTTGTCGATGAGAGCCTGGCCGAGCGCCATGTAGCCGCCGCATTCGCCGTGCACCGGCTTCGTCTCGGCGTGTTTGCGCAAGGCGGCGCGGAACTGCGTGGCGGCGGCCAGTTTTCCTGCGTGCAGTTCGGGATAGCCGCCGGGCAGCCAGACGAGATCGGCGTCGGCGTCCGGCGCTTCATCCGCCAGGGGGGAAAAGGGCAGGATCTGGGCCCCGGCGGCGTGCCAGCCTTCGAGAAGATGCGGATAGGTGAAGCTGAAGGCAGCGTCGCGGGCGATGGCGATGCGTTGCGCGGGCGGGCGGGGCAAGGCGGCCGGCGCGGGCAGGGGCGCGCCGCGAGCGGCGGATTTGATCGCGTCCAGATCGACATTCTCGCGCAGGAAGGCGGCGTATCCGGCGATGGCGGCGTCGAGGTCGGGATGCTCGACTGCCTGGATTAGCCCGAGGTGGCGTTCCGGCAGGGTCAGGTCGCCGCGCCGGGGCAGGACGCCCAGCACGGGCATCCCGGCGCGGTCCATCCCCAGCCGGGTCAGCCGCTCGTGCCGGGGCGAGGCGCAGCGGTTCAGGATGACCCCGGCAAAGGGCAAATCGGGCATGTATTGCCGGAAACCGAGAGCCGTGGCGGCGGCGGATTGTGCCTGGCCTCCGACGTCGAGCGCCAGCACCACGGGCCAGCCCATGGCCAGCGCGGTTTCCGCACTTGAGCCGAAGCCTTGTTGGCCGCGCGTGGCGACGCCGTCATAAAGCCCCATCGAGCCTTCGGCGACGCAGATATCCGCGCCTGCGGCCTGCCCGGCGATGGCCTGCCAAAGGCCTTTGCCCATGGCCCAGCCGTCGAGGTTGAAGCTGTCGCGTCCGCAGGCGGCCTTGTGAAAGGCGGGATCGATGTAATCGGGGCCGGACTTGAACGGTTGCACCTTGAGCCCGTCTTCGGCCAGCGCCCGCAGCAGGCCCAGCATCACGGTGGTCTTGCCTGTGCCCGAGGAGGGCGCCGAAATCATCAGGCCGGCGCTCATGACGTACCTTCGCTTTCCGGGGTCCAGTCAGACCATGGGCTGTCGGCGCTTTGGGGCCGGTAGCGGCGGTCGTAGTCCACGGCATAGAGGCAGGACTCGTCGAAGCCTTCACCTGACAGCGCGGGCCCGACGAGGATCAGTGCGGTGCGCGTGATGTCCTCGCTTAGGCGGGAGGCGATGTCGCCGAGTGTGCCGCGGATGATCTGCTGATCCGGCCAGGAGGCGCGGTAGACCACGGCGACCGGACAGTCGGCGCCATAGGCCGGAAAGAGGTCGGCGATGACGGTGTCGAGGTTCTGGATCGACAGGTGAATGGCCAGCGTCGCGCCGGTGGCGGCGAAGTTGGCCAGCGTCTCGCCCGCAGGCATCGACGAGGCGCGACCGGGCGTTCGGGTCAGCACCACGGATTGCGCGATGCCGGGCAGGGTCAGTTCAGCGCCCAGTGCCGCGGCGGCGGCGGAGAACGCCGGCACGCCCGGCGTGACCGAGACGGGGATGTCGAGTGCCCGAAGTCGGCGCATCTGTTCGCCCATCGCCGACCAGACCGACAGATCGCCGGAATGCAGGCGGGCAACATCTTGGCCGTCCTGATGGGCAGACTGGATTTCCATGATGATCTGTTCGAGATCGAGCGGCGCCGTGTTGATGATACGCGCGTCTTTCGGGCAATGCGACAGCACCGCCTCGGGCACGAGAGAGCCGGCGTAAAGGCAGACCGGGCAAGACGCGATGATGTCGCGGCCGCGCAGGGTCAGAAGATCGGGCGCGCCGGGACCGGCGCCGATGAAGTGAACGGTCATGGGGTCTTTCCTTGGGCCAGGGCACAGGTGGCCATGCGGTCGGTTGAAATGCAGCGGGGGGCCAGCAGCGCCGAGCCCGGCCCCGCGGCGGCAAGAGCGGCGGCTTCGGCGACCGAGCCGGTACCATATTCCTTTTCCGAGGCGGCGGAACGGGTTTGCGTGTCTTGCCGCGTCAATTGGTCGGAGGAAACGGCATGAAGGGGCAGGCCCAGTTCGCGGGCGAAAGGCGCCAGTTGAGCGAGCTTGTCCTGCGCCGTGGCCAACGCATCGGGCACGCCACCCGTCAGGGCAAGCGCATCGCGAAAGGATGCATGCGTGGCCCGCGTGGTAAAACCGAAACCCGCCACGATCATGGAAAGCTCCATTGCACGATGGGGAAGGACTGTGCCCAGCCACGCCGGCCGCCGACGGGCCTTGCCTGCCCGATCTCGATGCGGGTCAGGTCGCCTCCAACGCGGGCCTGGGCATTAACGAGCAAAGTCTCGGATTCCAATGTCACGGCATTGGCCACGATGCGGATATCGTTGAGGGCTTCCAGACGAGCCAGAAGCTGACGCGACAGCCCGCCGCCGATGAAGACGGCATCGGGTGGTCGCAGTCCGTCAAGGGCGGCGGGGGCCTTCCCTTTGACGACATTCAGGCGGTCGGCACCCAGCGCCTGCGCGTTCGCGGTTATCAGGCCGATCCGGTCGTCGTGGGGTTCGATGACGGTGGCGGATAGCGTTGGATCGCACAGCAGCCATTCGATGCCAATGCTGCCCGAGCCGCCGCCGATGTCCCACAGGTGCTCGCCGGGTTTGGGAGCCAGTGCAGAGAGTGTCAGCGCCCGGATGTGGCGCTTCGTCATCACGCCGTCGGATTCGAAGAACGTGTCGGGCAGGCCACACGCGCGGGGCAGGACAAGACCGTCGCCCGCAACCTCTATCGCCGCGCAGACGGGATGGGCGAAGCTGCCGGACAGGTCGTCGCCGGTGGCGTGCGTTATGCGTTCGCGAGGGCCGCCCAATGCCTCCATCACGGTTACCTCTGAGGTGCCGAAACCGGTGTCGCACAGGTAGGCTGCAAGCTCTGCCACCGCGTCCCCGTCGCGTAACAGGACGATCAGGCGCGCGCCCGGGGACAGGTGTGGGCGCAGTCGGGTCAGCGGCGCTGCGTGCAGGCCGGTGCAGATCGTGCGGTCGAGGGGCCAGCCAAGGTGGTTCGCGGCGCGGGAAAACGTTGACCGCCCCGGATAGGCGTGCCACTCGTTCCGGTCCAAATGCCCGGTGATCGTCGTGCCCGCGCCGAACCAGAACGGGTCGCCGGACGCCAGGACGACGCAGGGTGTTCCGCGCAGGGCCAGAAGGTCTTCGATGCCCTTGGAAAAGGGCACAGGCCAGGGGATCGTGCGGGCGGGCGTCTCGATCAGTGACAGGTGCCGCTGTGGCCCCATGACGATTTCCGCCGTTTCCAGTGCCGATCGGCTTGCGGCGCACAGGCCCTCCGGGCCATCTTCGCCCAGACCGATGATCGTCAGCCACGGAGCCTCAGACATGACACCGACCGTACTGCTGCTGGGTGGCACGACCGAGGCTATGCAAATGGGGCAGGCACTGGCCGCGCAGGGCGTGCGGGCCACGATCAGTCTTGCGGGACGGGTCAAGACCCCCGCCGAGCAGCCGCTGCCGGTGCGCATCGGCGGATTTGGCGGTGTGGACGGGCTGGTTGACCACCTGAAGGCGCAGGGAGTAACCCATGTCATCGACGCGACCCATCCCTTTGCCGCACAGATGAGCGCCAACGCGGTCGCCGCCTGTGATGCGTTGGACCTGCCCCTGCTGGCGCTGACCCGGGCGCCATGGCAGGCCGGGGCGGAGGATCGCTGGACCCATGTGTCGGATATAGAGGGCGCGGTGGCTGCGCTGGCCGGTCCGGCGCGGCGCGTTTTCCTGGCTCTGGGGCGGATGAACCTGCCCGCCTTCGCCGCGCAGCCGCAGCACGACTACCTGTTGCGGCTGGTCGATGCGCCGGATCGTGTGCCGCTGCCCAAGGCGCAGGTCGTCGTCGATCGCGGTCCGTTCGAGGTGGAGGGCGACCTGGAATTGATGCGGGCGCATGGCACCGAAATGGTCGTGTCCAAGAACGCGGGCGGCACGGGGGCGCAGGCCAAGATCATCGCGGCGCGGCAGCTTGGCCTTCCGGTGGTGATGATCGACCGGCCCGCCATCCCGGCACGCGCCGAGGCGCATAGCGTCGAGGAGGTTCTGTGCTGGCTTCATGGCGTCACCGCGCGCGGCGTGTAGACGATGGGCGAGCCACGCCGTTCGATCAGGCGGGTGGTGGAGTTGCCGACCAAGACAACCGTTCTCATGTCGGCCATCTCGGGCGTGCATTCTGACAAGGGCACGACGCACAACGACTCCTCGGGCGTGCTGACGGCCCGGGCGAATATGACCGGGCGGTCGTCGCCGCAGGCGTCGTTCAGGATGTCGAGTGTTTTGGCAAAGCCTTCGGGTCGGGATTTCGACCGTGGGTTATAGAAGGCCATGGCGAAATCCGCCTCTGCCGCAAGGCGCAGGCGCTTTTCGATCAAAGCCCAGGGCTTTAGATTGTCGCTGAGGTTGATGGCGCAGAAATCGTGTCCGAGGGGTGCCCCGGCGCGCGCGGCGGCGGCGAGCATGGCGGTGATGCCGGGAAGGACGCGTATGTCGAGGTCGCGCCAGTTCTCCGGGCCGGCCTCGACCGCCTCGAACACTGCCGAGGCCATCGCGAAGACGCCCGGATCGCCCGAAGAGACGACGACCACGCGCTTGCCTTCGCCCGCCATCTCAAGCGCGTGGCGAGCGCGGTCCAACTCGACACGGTTGTCGGAGGGGTGCAGCGTGAGGCCCGGACGTTCGGCCACGCGGGCAACGTAGGGAATGTAGCCGACCACATCGGTGGCCTGGGCAAGCGCTGCGGTGACCTCGGGCGTCACCAGGTCGTCGGCGCCAGGACCGAGGCCTGCTATGACAACGCTGCCCGTCATGGACGCCGGCCCTGGCCGTGCACGATGATGATCGAGAAATAGGGCGTGATCTTGTCCTCGGCCTCGGACAGGCGCTGCACTGTCTGGTTGGGCATAGAGGCGTATTCCACCAGCCACGCCGCATCGTACCGGCCCGCCCGGCGCAGGGCGCGGCGGATCTTATCGATGTTGCGACCGATCTTCATGATCACCAGCGCGTCGGCCCGCGTCATGTGTTCGACCAGCATATCCTCGGGCAGGGTACCCATCAGGGTCGAAAGGATGTCATCGCCCCAGGTGATTGGCGAGTCCGTGGCCGTCCATGCGGCGGACATGCCGGTAATGGCGGGGACGACCTGCACCGGGCAGTCGATGCGCAGGCGTGAATGCAGGTGCATGAAAGAGCCGTAGAAGAACGGATCGCCTTCGCAGATGATCACCACGTCCTCGCCTGCCTTGGACAAGGCACATAAGCGCTTGGTGCAGGTCTGGTAGAATGCCGACAGCATTTCGTTGTAGCGCGGATCGGTCAGCGGAATTTCGGTGGTGACGGGGTATTCCATGGCGATCTCGGTGACATCGTCGCGCAGCATCCCCTCGACAATGCGCCGCGCCTGCCCTTGCCGCCCCGCTTTGCGGAAAAACGCGACGTGACGTGCGCCGCGCAGCAGGCGGTCGGCCTTGACCGACAGAAGCTCGGGGTCGCCGGGGCCGAGGCCCACGCCCCAGATCGTGCCGGGCGTGCTCATTCCGCGCGGCTCGCGATGGCGTTGATGGCGGCCACGGTGATGGCGCTGCCGCCCAGGCGGCCCTCGACGATGCAGCAGGGCACGGGCTGATCGGCCCAGAGCGCATCCTTTGATTCGCGCGCGCCGACGAAGCCGACGGGGCAGCCGATGATGGCCGCCGGACGCGGGCAGTCCGGGTCTTCGAGCATGTTGAGAAGATGGAAAAGAGCAGTGGGCGCGTTGCCGATGGCCACGAGCGCGCCGGCCAGTTTCGGGCGCCACAGTTCCAGCGCGGCGGCGGAGCGCGTGTTGCCCATTTCGCGCGCACGCTCGACGATGCCGTCGGCGTGCAGGGTGCAGATCACCTCGTTGTCGGCGGGAAGACGGCTGCGCGTGACGCCTTCGGAGACCATGCGCGCATCGCAGAAGATCGGCGCGCCGTTTTCAAGCGCGGCGCGGGCGGTGCTGGCGAAGCCCGGAGAAAAGCGCACATGCTTTTCCAGCCCGACCATGCCGGCGGCGTGGATCATGCGAACTGCGATGGGTTCTTCGTCGGGGTCGAACCGTGCCAGCTCGGCTTCGGCCCGGATGGTGGCGAAGCTTTCGCGGTAGATGGCCGCGCCGTCCTTTTCGTATTCGTATGGCATCAAATGGTCTCGTTCAGGTCTTCGGGGCTGAGGCCCCTTGCGTGGGGTGTGTCCCACGGCGCTCCGTTGCGGACAAGGTCGAAACGCCCGTCGCGCCCGGTGAGGGTTGTGTCGGCGGCGCGGGGAAGGGCGCAGCCCTTGGCGCAGCCGGAGACGTGCAGGGTGCCGCAAATATGAGGGGCCAGATCTCGGGCGGTGTCCATTGTGGCCACGGTTGCCTGGGGGCAGAAGGGGGCACCGGGGCAGGCGTGGGCGGACATGAGCGGATTGCCGGGTTCGGTGACGAAAGGCGTGTCGTATGGCGCGCCGTCCACCATTAGGAAGAGACGGTTCAGCATCAGGCGCATGTGCGATGCGCCGCTTGTTTCGAGAAGGGTTTGTAGGTCCGTGGCGGCCATTTTGCCGAACGGTGCGCCGAGGATGAATCCTTCGGGTACGGGGCCCGGGACGCAGCGGGCGGATTGGGTGCGCGGTTCCGCGACAGTCCAATCTTGTGGAAGGGAGTGCGTGGCCAGATGCCGCGCCATGCGGCCTGCCGCTTGGCCGCCGGTCTTGGCGAACCATTGCGCCAGGTCCAGAAGGACGGATGTGGCCGAAGCCTCTGTCACGGGGCGGGCCCTGGCGGCCCCATCGGCGCGCAGGAGCAAAGCGCCGGCGGTGTCCAGTTCGAACCGGAAATCGGCCGAGCCGTCGACCAGACATGCGTCTGGGCCGGTGTCGATGGCGAAGCCCATCTTCTCGGGTAGGTCGGGAAGCTGCGGAAGGGTGGCGAGGACCCGATCATAGAGCCGGTCGGTCAGCCCGCCCGCATCGCGCCGGGCGGGGACGAGGATGTTGCGATGCCCCTCGATGGCGGGGTCGGCATCTATCAGGCCGAGCGAGTCGAGGGCGGCAAGTAAGCCAGGATGGTCGGCCTCGGTGACGCCGCGCAGTTGCAGGTTGGCCCGCGAGGTGAGATCGATCACGCCATTGCCGTATCGCCGCGACAGGTCGCACAGGGCCAGCGCCTGCGCATTGGTCAGTTCGGCCCGGAAGGGCCGCACGCGCACGACCAGCCCGTCGCCCGACATCATCGGGCGGTGCGCGCCGGGGCACCAGCCCTTGACGATTGGGTGTGTCGCGGCGCTCATGCGCTGTCCTCGAGCCCGGCCAGAATAGCGTTGCGGCGGGTTTGCCATAGCCCGGCATCGAGCAAGGCGCGGAACCGGTCCTGCATGGCGGCATATGCTTCGGGGTTGGCCTCGCGCAAAAAGGCGTCGGTGTCGGGGTCGCCCAGCGTCGCGTCGTGGTAGGCGTCGAAGAGATGCGGGCCGACGACCTGCGCGAGATTGGCGAAGGCGGCCATGTGTTCGAGCGTGGCGGCGATCTCGGCGGCGCCCCGGAACCCGTGCCGTTTCATGCCTGCGATCCAGCCCGGGTTGGTGGCGCGGGCATGGACGACGCGGGCGATCTCCTCGGCAAGGGAGCGGGCGCGGGGGCGGTTGGGATCGGTGTTGTCGAGGTGATATAGCGCGGCGCGCCCGCCGGTGACCGATTGCGCGGCGGCGAACCCGGCCTCGTGCGTGGCATAGTCGGCAGCGAGCAGAAGGTCCGTCTCGGGCAGATCCTGAAGGTGCACGAAGCTGTCGGCGTTTTCGACCCGGGCGCGGATGCCGGCGTCGTCGCGCGTGGCCTCGTCGCCGTCGAGCGCCCAGGCGGAGGCGGAGAGCCAGGCCTCGCCAGCATGAGTGCGGGCCTCTGCGGTGTAGGTTTCCGGTGCGGCGCCCATGCCGAGGCCGAAGCTGCCGGGGGCGGGGCCGTAGACGCGTGCGCCCGAGGCGTGACCGGCATAGGGGTTCCAGTCGGAGGCTTCGTCGCGTTGTTCGAGGGCACGCACCGCTTGCGAGAAGAGGCCCGAGAGCGTAGGGAACACGTCGCGGAAGAGGCCCGAGACGCGCAGGGTGACGTCGACACGGGGGCGGTCGAGTTCGGCGATAGGCAGAACCTCCAGACCCGAAACTCGTTCCGAGCCCTTGTCCCAGACCGGCCTTACGCCCAACAAATGCAGGGCCATGGCGAATTCCTCACCCGCCGTGCGCATGGTGGCGGAGCCCCAGAGATCGACGATCAGGCCGCGGGGCCAGTCGCCTTCTTCCTGCAGGTGGCGGCGGACCAGTTCCTCGGCCAGCTTGACGCCCTGGGCGTATGCGGACCGCGTGGGAACCGAGCGCGGATCGGTGGTGAAGAGGTTGCGCCCGGTGGGCAGAACGTCATCGCGGCCGCGATAGGGCGAGCCGGAGGGGCCGGCCGCGATGCGGCGTCCGTCGAGCGCCTCGAGCAGGGATTGCCGCTCGGCCCGGGCGCTGTATTGCATCGGTTCCGCGTCGGTATCCGGTCGGCCCCAGATGTGCAGGCCGTCGCCGAACATGCTTTCCTTGATGTCGCACACAAAACGGTCGATGCGGGTGATCGCCTCGGCGGTCGATGTGGCGCGGTCGAGGCCCAGATCGTCCTCGACCCCGAGGGCCTGCGCCTCGGCGCGGATATCGGCCTGCAGGCGGTCGCGGCGGCGGGGGTCAAGGCCGTCGGCGGTTGAGAACTCGTCGAGCAGCGATTCCAGCGTCGACATGCGGTCGGGGGCTGCGCTGGCCCGCATCGGCGGGGGCACGTGGCCCAGGGTCACGGCGCCGATGCGGCGCTTGGCCTGCGCGGCCTCGCCGGGGTCGTTGACGATGAAAGGGTAGATGACGGGCAGCGCCCCGGTCAGTGCCTCGGGCCAGCAGGCGGGCGACAGGGCAACGGCCTTGCCTGGCAGCCATTCAAGCGTGCCATGCGCGCCGATATGAATGAGCGCGTCGGCTTCGGTCTGGAGCCAGAGGTAGAAGGCGACATAAGCGTGGCGCGGCACGCGGGACAGGTCGTGGTAATCGTCGTCACGGGTCTTCGGCGTGCCGCGTTCGGGTTGCAGCGCGACAATGGCGTTGCCGAGGCGGATGGCGGCGAAACGGAAGTCCCCGTCCGCAGCGTCGGCGTCGTCCTCGGGACGGCCCCAGGCCAGGTAGAGATCCTCGCGCAGAGGTGTGGGCAGCCGCGCCAGCAGCGTCTTGTACTCGTCAAGCGGCAGGCGCATGTCGCGCGCCAGCAGGCGGTCTTCCAGTGCGGCAGGTGTCGCGTCCAGGGTGTAGCCGGCCTCGCGGAGGTCAGACAGGATGGCGCGCGCCGAGGCGGGGGCGTCGAGGCCCACGGCGTGGCCCATCTGCCAGTCCTTGCCGGGATAGGTGGAGAGGATTATCGCCGGATGACGCGACGCGGCGGGCGTGGCGGCAAGGTCGAGCCAGCCTTGCACGCGGGAAACCAGCGCCGCGGTCAGGTCCGGCTCGGCCCGGTGCGCGAAGCGGGAAAACTCCAGATCGGGATCGCGCACGCCGGGTTCCTTGAAAGAGACCGTGCCGCCGGTCAGCCGGCCGTCGACCTCGGGCAGGACGACATGCATCGCAAGGTCGGCGGGCGACAGGCCGCGCTCGGAGCCGTCCCAGGCGTCGCGGGTGGAGGTGGCCAGCGCGGCCTGGAACACAGGCACGTTGCCCGCGTCGAGTGGCGAGGTGCCGTCATCGCCCTTGCCGGAAAACGCCGTGGCGTTGACGATGGCGTGTGGGCCGTATGCCTGCACCTGCCGGCGCAGCCAACCCGCCGCCTCGGGGGCCTTGAGCGAGGGCGTGAAGAGCGCGCGAACGTGGTGGCCCTGCGCCTGGAAGGCGCGCATCATCGCCTCGATCGGGGCAAGGTCGGCGGCCACCACGTAGGAGCGGTAGAAGACGATCAGGATGCGGGCCTGCGTGACGGGAAGGTCGGCGAGCGGGCAGCAGGCGCCGTGCTCGGGCGTCCAGGCGCCGACCATGGGCAGCACCTTGGCCCCGCGCACCGGCGCGGCGTAAAGGCCCGCGGCCAGTGCCAACTGTTGCAGGGCGGCCTGCGCCGCGATGCTGCCGCCGTTGTCGCAAAGCTCGGCGAGGCGCCGCAGGGTCGAGACAGGCAGGGTGGAATAGGCGTCGAGCCGAGGGTCGGGCCGGCCGTCGGCTGGCAGGACGGCGAGCGCGATGCCTTTTTCCTGCGCCAGCGCCAGGACCTGCTGAAGCCCGTATTCCCAGTAGGGCACCCCGCCGATGAGCCGGATCAGGATGCCTTTGGCGCCGGTCAGCGTCTGTTCGACATAGGTGTCGACCGACAGCGGGTGCCGCAGGGCTGTGAGGTTTGCCAGGCGAAGACCGGGCAGGCCGTCGCGCCGCCGATGCCAGCCTTCCGCGAAGGCGCCAAGGTCGCTGTCGGAAAACGACAATACCACCAGATCCGCCGGGCTTTGGCCCAGGTCGGTCGGGGTGTCCGTTTCTTCCAGACCGTGGCTTTCGCGGAAGACGACGTGCATCGGTTACTCGGCCGCCTCGGCCGGGGCCAGCACGGCGCGGATCGCATCGACATTCACGTCGTCATGCTCGGCGATGACCACGAGACGCCCGCGGCGGGCCTCGTCCGGTTTCCAAGGGCGGTCGTACTGATGGCGCACGCGCGCGCCCACGGCCTGCACCAGAAGGCGCATCGGCTTGCCGGCGACACTGGCATAGCCCTTGACGCGAAGGATGTTCTGGCTGTTGGCCAGATCCTCTATGCGGCTGACCAGATCGGCGGGATCACCCAGTTCCGGGATGTCGATGACGACGGATTCGAAGTCGTCATGCTCGTGATCGTCATGGTTGTCGTGATGGCTGGGCCTTGCGTCCATGTCATCCTCGGCGGCGGCTTCCAGCCCGAGGATCACGCGCGGATCGACGACGCCCTCGGCCACCTCGACCACGGGTAGCGGGCGGGGGGCTTCGGCAGCGATGACCTCCTTGGCGCGCGCCACGCCTTCGGGGCCGGCAAGGTCGGGTTTGGTCAGAAGGATGATGTCGGCGCAGGAGATCTGGTCCTCGAACACTTCCGACAGCGGGGTTTCGTGGTCAATGCTGTCATCGGCGAGACGCTGCGCGTCGACCCGGGCCACGTCGGGGGCAAAGCGGCCTGCCGCAACGGCCTCCGCATCGGCGAGGGCAATGACGCCGTCGACGGTGATCTTCGAGCGGATGTCGGGCCAGTCGAACGCCTTGAGCAGAGGCTTGGGCAGGGCCAGACCGCTGGTTTCGATCAGGATGTGATCGGGGCGCGGGTCGAGCGCCATCAGCGCCTCGATCGTGGGGATGAAATCGTCGGCCACGGTGCAGCAGATGCAGCCATTGGCCAGTTCCATGATGTTTTCCGCCGGGCAGTCGGGGATGGCGCAGCTTTTCAGGATTTCGCCGTCGACGCCGACATCGCCGAATTCGTTGACGACCACGGCCAGGCGGCGGCCGCCGGGGTTCTGCATCAGGTGGCGCACCAGCGTCGTCTTGCCGGAGCCCAGGAAGCCCGTGATGACGGTGACGGGAAGTTTCGCGAGATCGGTCATTGGTCAGCCTTTGCTGTCAGGGGTGGGATGCGCGCAACGCAGTTGCGCTTGAAATGTTCGGGGCGCTGGCGCCACGGGATCAGCCCGTCCTCGGTCTGTTGATAGAGGACCGCGCCTTCCAGTAGCATGTCGGGATGCGCCGTTTCGTCGAGATTTCCGTACAGATACGTCCAGCGTTCGCCGCCGCGCATGGCGGCGGTGCAGCCCGCGTCGCAGTTTTGCAGGCATTCGACGGGTGTCACGGTGACGCCGTCGGGCAGCGCCCGTGCCGCGATCTCGTCATAGAGGCGCTGGCCGGGGCGGCGCTCGTCCTCGGGGAGTTCCTGCCCCTTGCGGCACTTGATGCAGATCAGCAGCTCGATGGGCGTGCTCATGTGTCCTCCAATGTCGGGGGGCGCGCGGGAGTGGCGGGTGGCCACCCATCCGAGCCCGGCACACCCCGTCCGGTCCGTCTGTTCCTTCTTGTTGGCAGGTCTCCCGGCTTGCGGTTTCGGGCCCTTCGGCCCACGGTTTCCGGCCTTCCCGGCATTGCGCCAGTGGCGGTGGAAACCTTCCCGGTTCACGGTCGCGGGGGCGGCTGTGCCTGACGCGATGCGCTGCACATTCCCTTTTCACCTGTTTACACAGGCACCAACAGGGTGCGACATGCTGCGAAAACCCACCTTGTGTCAAGGAGACGTCCCATGTCCGACCCGTCTGACGCGGAAAAGACTGCCCGCCACAACGAGAAGATGAAGAAGATCAAGGCCGCGCGCGACCGCATGATGGCGGACAAGACCGAGGAGAAAGGCCTGATCATGGTCCATACGGGGCCGGGCAAGGGCAAGTCGTCTTCGGGATTCGGGATGATTCTGCGCTGTATCGCGCATGGGATGCCTTGCGCGGTGGTGCAGTTCATCAAGGGCAACTGGGTGACCGGGGAGGCCGAGATGCTGCGCAACCGGTTCTCGGACGAGTGCCGGTTCTTCATTTCGGGCGAGGGATTCACCTGGGAGACGCAGGATCGGGACCGCGATATCGCCGCCGCGCAGAACGGATGGAGCATCGCGAAAGAGCAGATTCGCGACCCAGAGATGAAGTTCGTGCTGCTGGACGAGATCAACATCGCGCTGCGCTATGACTATATCGACATCGACGAGGTCGTGGATTTCCTGCTGCACGAGAAACCGGAGATGACGCATGTCTGCCTGACGGGGCGCAATGCCAAGCCCGAACTGATCGAGGCCGCCGACCTTGTGACCGAGATGAGCCTGGTCAAGCATCCGTTCCGGGACGGGATCAAGGCCCAGAAAGGCGTTGAGTTCTGATGTGGTCCATCGCGACCGGCGGGGCACAGCGCCCGAAGGCAATACCGGGTAGCGAGGCCGGCCCATGCCCGCGTTGATGATCCAGGGCACGGGATCGAATGTCGGCAAGTCGATGCTGGTAGCGGGACTGTGCCGGGCGGCGCGACATCGGGGCTTGAGTGTGGCGCCGTTCAAACCGCAGAACATGTCGAACAATGCCGCGGTGACGGCGGACGGTGGCGAGATCGGCCGTGCGCAGGCGCTTCAGGCGATGGCCTGCGGGGTGGATTTGCATACCGACATGAACCCTGTCCTGCTGAAGCCGGAAACGGATGTGGGCGCACAGGTGATCGTGCAGGGCAAGCGTCTGACCACGGCAAAGGCGCTGGAATACTCCAGCCTGAAGCCGACGCTGATGGCGGCCGTTCAGGACAGTTTCGCCCGCCTGAGCGCACAACATGACCTTGTGATCGTCGAAGGCGCAGGCTCACCCGCCGAGATCAACCTGCGCAAGGGTGACATCGCGAACATGGGCTTTGCAGAGGCGGCGGATGTGCCGGTGGTCCTGTGTGGCGATATCGACCGCGGCGGCGTCATCGCGCAGATCATAGGCACGCAGGCGGTCCTGCCAAAGGCGGATGCGGCGCGCATCGGGGGCTTTCTGGTCAACAAGTTCCGTGGCGATCCGGCGCTTTTCGAGGATGGCTACCGGGAGATCGAGGCGCGCACCGGCTGGCGCGGCTATGGCGTGGCGCCGTGGTTCCCCGAGGCGTGGCGGCTGCCGGCGGAGGACGCGTTGGACATTGCCGACAGCCCGGTCGAGGGCGCGTTTCACGTCGTCTGCCTGCAATTGTCGCGGATCGCGAATTTCGACGATCTGGACCCGTTGACGCAGGAGCCGGGCGTGCGGGTCACGATGCTGCAACCGGGGCAGGTGCTGCCGTGCGACGCGGACCTGGTGATCATTCCGGGTTCGAAATCGACGCGCGGCGACCTGGATTTCCTGCGGCGGCAGGGATGGGACATCGACCTTCTGGCACATCACCGGCGGGGCGGAAGGGTCCTGGGCATCTGCGGCGGTTACCAGATGCTGGGCCGGATGGTCTCGGACCCTGACGGGATCGAGGGACCGCCGGGGGATACGCCGGGGCTGGGCTTGCTGGACATCAAGACGGTGATGGGGGGCGACAAGAGCCTGGCGCAGGTCGACGCGCACCACGTGGGGCTGGATCGGTCCTTTACGGGATACGAGATCCATATCGGGCGCAGCGATGGCCCGGACCGGGCACGCCCCTTTGCGCAAGTCGGCGGCACCCCGGAAGGTGCGGTTTCAGCCGATGGACGCGTAGCCGGTAGTTATCTGCACGGCATGTTCGAAGACGACGGGTTCCGTGCGGCATGGCTTGGGGCCGCAGGCGCCGAGGTGTCCGACCAATGCTATCGGGCGACGGTCGACCGCACGCTCGATGCGCTGGCGGCGCATCTGGAAGACCATCTGGATGTCGACGGCCTTTTGGCGCTGGCCCGGTAGATCACAGCGCCGCCAAGGCGGACTCCAGTTGTGGCCAGCGCGCCATTGGCGGCAGACCAATCCGCAGCCAACTGTCCGAATAAGGGAAAACCCGTGACCAGACGCGGTGTTGTGCCAGCGCGTCCTGTGTTTGCGCGGCGTCGGAAACCTCGTAGGTGCGGAAAAGCGGCGTACCGCCAACCAGCGTCCAGCCAGCCCGATCGGCCAGTTCATCCATTCGCGCGGTATCCTCGGCAAGGCGTGCCTCCGTGCGCGCTTGCCAATCGGTGTCGGCCAATGCGCGGCAGCCGATCTCGATCGCGGGGCCGGACACCGGCCAGGGCCCGGCCAGGTCCGCAAGCCTGTCGGCCGTGGCGCCGGACGCCAGCGCAAAGCCCAGGCGCAGGCCCGCAAGACCGTAGAACTTGCCGAAGGATCGCAGCACAATGCAGTTACCGGGGCAGGTGCGGGACGCGATGGACAGCCGGGCGTCCGGGTCGGCAAAGCTTTCGTCGACGACCAGCAGACCGACGGTGGCCGCAAGCGAGAGCAGTTCATCCGGCGACGTGTACCGCCCGTCGGGATTGTTGGGATTGACCACCACGGCAAGGTCGGCACCCCGCAGCGCCGCAATTGATGCCGCATCGTCCACCTGCCAGCCGCAGGCCCGCAATGCGGCGGCATGTTCGTTGTAGGTTGGGGCCAGCACCACCGCACGCCCCGGACGGGCCAATCGGGGTACCAGCTGGATCGCGCCTTGTGCACCGTTCATCGGAATCACCCGCATGGCTGTGCCGTAGGCGCGCGATGCCACGTCGCAGAGGCGCGCCATGTCGGATTTGCGCGGCAACACGGCCCAGGCATCGCCGGGAATTCGCGGGACCGGATAGGGTTCGGGATTGATCCCCGTAGACAGGTCCAGCCAGTCTTCGGGCGCGCCGCCCAGCCGGGCGATGGCGGCATCCAGATTGCCACCGTGATCTCGGGCTTGTGTCATGGGCACCTTAGAGCAAAGCAATACCGGCCAGTGCAAGGGCACAAAGAGCCATCGTCCGGCGATAGAGCGACAGGGCGCGGTCAAGGTCCTGCGGGCTGGGGTCGGGCGCAGCGCCGTTCAGCCACGGTTCCCGTGCGATGTTCTCGCCATAGATGCGCGGACCAGACAGCCGGACATGCAGCGCCCCGGCCATAGCGGCCTCGGGCCACCCGGCATTTGGGGACCGGTGCCGCGGCGCATCCTGCCGCATGACGTGCAGAGCGTGAAAGAGGGCCCCCGAGGCCAGCGCGAACAGTACACCTGTCAGCCGGGCAGGCAGCCAGTTCGCAAGGTCGTCCAGCCGGGCGGCGGCCTTGCCGAATGCCTCGTACCGGTCGTTTCGGTGGCCGATCATGGAATCCATTGTGTTGATCGCCTTGTAGGCCGCGATGCCGGGCAGACCGAATATCAAGCCCCAGAACACTGGCGCCACGATGCCGTCCGACGTGTTCTCGGCCAGGCTCTCCGTGGCGGCCCGCGCAATGGCCGGCGTGTCCAGCGTTGACGGATCTCGCCCGACGATCATGCTGACCGCATGGCGCGCATGGCTGAGGTCACCAGCCCTGAGGGGCCGCGCCACAGCTGCAACATGCGCATGCATCGAGCGTAGCGCGATGAGGGGCCAGGCCAGAACCGCGCCGATGAGTGCGCCCCACATGCCACCGGGCAGCATGGACTGGATCGCGAGCGCGGGCAGGGCTGCAAGCAAGGTCAAGGCAAGCACCGTCGCGGCACCGGCCACCAGCCGCCAGGGACGCGATCCGGTGTTCAGGCGACGCTCGGCCGCGGTGACCGCGCGCCCCAACCAGGTCACGGGGTGTCCGATACGGGAGAATAGGCGGTCAGGCCAGCCGATCGCCACATCGAGCGCCATCGCGCCAAGCATCATCAGGGCAAAGCTCATGTGCCTCCTGTCTCGAAGCCGAGAATATCCTCGAGGCCGGCTTCGTTCATGGCGGCGGCGGCGCGGGGCGGAATTTGCCCTGGCGCGAAGACAAGCCCTCGGGCCGAGCCGGTATGTGCGCGTACCGTTCCCAGCGCCCCGAGGTCCCGAGCAAGATCATTCATCGGATCGTCGGGGCCACGGCGCGCGATGCAACGCCGTGCGGATTCCGAGGCGATGGCGGCAACACGCGGCAGATCCCCTGCTTCGGTCGCGGCGGCCCAGTCCCGGGCCAGGTCGGAGACGTCTTCGAAAGCGACGTCCTTGGCGTCGGTGCGAACCGGCGCGCCCCAAAGACCGCCCAGAATAGCGGCGCGGGGCGGGGGTGGCATCCGGCGCAGCACCTCGCCGCTTCGCGAGGCCCAGAGCAGGCTGTCGGGCGCGTCGTACATCAGCGGATCGGTCGCACCTTCCACCGCGAGACACGCCCTGGCGAGACGGTCTGGGGGGCCTGCAAAGCCGGCCGATCGAGCAGCCGCGACCAGCGTCGCGGTCGATCCTCCGGCACCGATGCCAAGCGGGAAATTGCGACGCGCGCCGGGCAGCGCCTTTACGCCGATTGCGCGTGCAAACCCGGCCAGTTGATCGGCGGTGAACGGAAATTCGTCCTTGGACGGTGCCGTCACCACCAGCGGTGTGCAAACCAGCGTGACAAGGGCGACCGGGCCCGAAGCACCGATCCGCCCCTGAAACCACTCGCCGAAATGGCCGTGCACCGTGACCTGTCTCATGTGCGGTTGACCCCGATCACCGAGAGCGGCCCGTCGAGGCCACATCGCAGACGCGTCACTGAAAGATGCGCCACCTCGAAGGCCAGTCCGCCGGGCAGGTATCCGGTCACGTGCCCGAGCGCGGCGCGGATCACGCCGGCATGAACAACGAGCGCCACGGGACCGCGTGTGTATGCGTGGCGTCCATGTTCGACGAGGGCGGGGATCACGCGCGCACAAAGATCGTCAAAGCTTTCGCCACCAGGGGAACGGTGCGCGGCCAGCGCGGCGCTGTCGAGGATGCCGATATCGGGCAGGTCGTCGAAGGCCAGATTTTCGTGCCGGCCGAAATCCTGTTCCCAGAGCCTTGCATCGCGGTCGTGCCGACCGAATACCGCGTCGGCGGTCTGACGGCAACGTCTTGCGGGGCTGCTGACCACGCGCGTGACGCATGCGAGCTGCTTGCCAAGCGCGCGCGTCGCATCGGTGTCCAGCGTGGCGGCGACATCAGTCCGCCCGTAAAGGCGGCCCGGGTCCGCCACGGGGGCGTGACGGATCAGGATCAACTCGGCCGCGGATGGCGCAAAGGGTTGCAAGGCGTCGGCTTTCAGCTTTCTTTTTCGGTCGAAAGGTGCTTTCCCACGCTGCAATGAAAAAGTCGATACTGATCACTGGCGGTGCGCGTTCGGGCAAGTCCGCATTGGCAGAGCGTCTGGCGCTGCGGCCTGCCGGGCGGGCGATCTATATCGCGACCGCCCGCATTCATGCGGATGACGACGAAATGGCCGACCGGGTGGCCCAGCACCGGGCGCGGCGCGGCGCGGCGTGGAAAGATGTCCACGCGCCGACCGATCTGGCAGGCGCATTGCGCGAGACCGACGGCGAGTTGCCGCGCCTCGTGGATTGCCTGACGTTGTGGCTGACGAACCTCATCCTTGCCGAACGGGACTGGCGGGCGGAGGTCGACAGGCTGGTGGAGGAACTGGGGCAGCAGACCGCCCCGGTCATTTTCGTCACGAACGAGGTCGGACAGGGCATCGTGCCAGAGAACCGGCTGGCCCGTACCTTCCGCGACGCGGCGGGGCATGTAAATCAGACCGTCGCCGCCGCCTGCGACGAGGTCTGGCTGAGCGTGGCGGGATATCCGGTGAAGGTGAAACCGAATGACCATCCTTTCTGAGATTCGATCCCTTGACGCTGTCGAGAAGCTGTATGCGAGCTTGCCTGTGGCCGATTCCGATGCGGCCGAGGCGGCGTGGGCGCGCCAGAACAGCCTGACCAAGCCGCCCGGCGCGCTGGGGCGGCTGGAGGAACTGGCCGTTTTCATGGCCGGGTGGCAAGGCACGGACCGGCCGGAGATCACCCACGCACAAGCATTGGTGTTCGCGGGGAATCACGGTGTCTGCGCGCATGGGGTAAACCCGTTTCCGCAGGACGTGACCGCGCAGATGGTGGCGAATTTCCAGCAGGGCGGCGCAGCGATCAACCAGTTGTGCCGCGTCAGTGGTGCCAACCTTTCTGTGATCGCGCTGGATCTCGACCGGCCCACCGCCGATATCACCCAAGCGCCGGCCATGTCCGAGGCCGAAACGCTGGACGCGATGCGCCGCGGGGCCGAGGCGGTGGACCTCGCTGCAAGCGTGCTGGTTCTTGGCGAGATGGGTATCGGAAACTCGACAATTGCCGCCGCGATGGCAAAAGCAGCATTTGGCGGGGATGCGGCGCTGTGGGTGGGGCAGGGCACCGGATCTGACGCGGCGGGCCTCGCGCGCAAGACGGATGCCGTATCGCGGGCTTGCGCGCTTCACGCGGGAACGCGGGGCCTTGGCATTCTGGCAAGACTTGGCGGGCGGGAACAGGCAGCGATCTGCGGTGCGGTGCTGGCGGCGCGGTCCGCGCGCATTCCGGTGATCCTTGACGGATTCATCTGCACCGCGGCGACCGCACCTTTTCATGTGGCCGATCCGCGGTTCCTGAGCCACTGCCTGGTCGGCCATGCAAGTCGCGAACCGGGGCATACGCGGCTGCTGTCCGAACTGGCCATGTCGCCGATCCTGTCCCTGGACATGGCGCTTGGCGAAGGGTCGGGTGCTGCGATCGCGCTGGGCGTCCTGCGGTCGGCGCTGGCCTGCCACAACGGGATGGCGACATTCGCCGAAGCCGGGGTGGCTGGACCATGAACCTGCCCGAGCGGGCCGCCGAATTCCGGTTTGCGGTGATGCTGCTGACGCGGCTGCCGACCGGGCATTCCGGAGCAGATGTGCCGAGCCTTGTTGCGGCACGGTGGGCTTTCGTGCCGGTCGGCGCAATGGTCGGAGCACTGACCTGGGTTGTCTACGCCTTGTCCGGTGCGGTGGGCGCGCCGGCGGATGTTGCCGCGCTGCTGTCGCTGGCGGCGCTGGCCCTGATCACCGGGGCGCTGCATTTCGACGGGCTGGCCGATTATGCCGACGGTATCGGCGGTGGGCGCGACAAGGCGCACAGCCTGGACATCATGCGCGACAGCCGAATCGGCAGCTACGGTGTGGTCGCCGTCGGACTGGTCGCGGCCCTTTGGGCCGTATCAGTCGCCCATATCGACCCCGGCTTTTGGGCGTTTGTCGGCGCCGGTATGGTCAGCCGGGGGGCCATGGTTGCCACGCAGGAAATCCTGCCCGCCGCACGCGCCGACGGGCTGGGCCATAGCGCGGCTGGCCGCAGCCGGGCCGCGCGCGCAGTTGTAGCCGGTCTGGCGCTGGTGACGCTGCTGGTCTCGCCCCTTGTGCTGCTGGCCTGCGCGGTTGCGGCCGGTCTCATCGGTTGGCAGGCGCGACGGAAAATCGGCGGTCACACCGGGGATGTCCTGGGCGCCGTGCAACTGGTTTCGGAAACCGCGATCTGGGTGACGCTGGCCTGCCTCTAGCGGGCCTGGGCCGACGTCAGTCCTGCCAGCCTTCATCCATGATCAGGTCATCGAGCGACAAGCGCTGCCGCCACCCCTTGGCGGCCAGTTCGGGCTGTTCATACAGATGGTCTACATGCCCGACACAAAGATAGGCCACCAGTTCCACGTGCTCGGGGATGTTAAGCAGCGTCGCGACTTCGCGGTGATCGAAAATGCTGACCCAGCCGACGCCGATGCCTTCTGCGCGGGCGGCCAGCCAGAGGTTCTGAACCGCGCAGACCGTCGAATAGAGGTCCATGTCGCGGTTGTGAGTCCGCCCCAGGACAACCTTGCCGCCGCGGGTGCGATCACACGTCACCACGATATTGAGCGGCGATTTTGTGATGCCCTCCAGTTTCAGCGCGCGATAGGCGGCCTTGCGGTCATCGGGGAACATGGCGGCGGCGTCTTCATTGGCCTTTGTGAAAAGGCGATGCACCTGGGCCCTGCGCGCCGGGTCGCGCAGCAGGATGAAATTCCACGGCTGCATGAAGCCGACCGAGGGCGCGGCATGGGCGGCATCGAGTATCCGGCGCAGCGCGTCTTCGTCGATCGGGTCGGGCAGGAATTCGTTCCGCACGTCCCGCCGCGCCGCGATGATGTCATAAAGGCTTTGCCGTTCCTTCGGGGAAAAGACACGGGCCGGACTGGGCTTGGGGTGTTCCGCCATCTGGGGCCCTCGCGATGGACAAACCGACAGGGTTTGCGGGTCTTCTGGTATCACGGGCCACATCGTGCCGGCATGGCCGGACCGCGGCCTGACATGACGGGCGCGTGCCGCATTCCTTGCACCTATGTCAGAACGGTGCGGGACTTGGCAAGCACGGCGAACGAATCAAAGCAGAGGCGGAGATCCGTCCGCAATGCGGCAGAACGCACCCGGAACCGGAGATTTGCCCCGTGACGGCTTCCTGCGATGTTGACAGACTCGCCGGCTTGCTAGACTAACGAAAAGGATCGGTTTCATCTTGTCATGAGATGGAGAACAGGGAACACGGTGCGCCGGCACGATCCGCCGGCAATTCCGTGGCTGTCCCCGCAACTGTAAGCGGCGAATCCGGCTGAATATGCCACTGGAGAAATCCGGGAAGGCCAGCCAGACGATGACGACCCGCAAGCCAGGAGACCTGCCGGTCGCGACTGAAACCACAAGGCCTTCGGGTGTGAAGGCAAAGAGGTATTGTTATGAACGCAAAAAACACAGTTGCCGCGCAGACAGGTTCTGTATCGACGCTGGTCTCTCTTGTCGCGGTCGCCGCGCTGGGCCTGGGTATCGTCTTCGTTGCGGGCCATGTGCAGGCCGCGACGCTTCACGACGCGGCGCATGACGTGCGTCACGCCACCGGCTTTCCCTGCCACTGACCGATGTTCACGCGTCTGCTGACCAGCGCCCTGTTCGCTGGGGCTGCCTCTGGGCTGATCATCGCCCTGTTGCAGCTGTATTTCGTGCAGCCAGTGCTGCTTCACGCCGAGCTTTACGAAGCCGGTGAACTGGTTCACTTCGGAAGCGACTCCACGGTTACGGCGGCGCCGGAGCTGCCCGGTTTCGACGCCGTGCGCGACGGCCTGAGCATAGTCTTCACGATGTTGATCTATTCTGGCTACGCCATGGTTCTGGTGGTGCTGATGTCGCTGGCGGAAACACGCGGTGCGCGGATAGACGCGCGGGCGGGTATCCTCTGGGGCGTGGCCGGGTTTGTGGCGGTTCATCTCGCGCCGGGCTTCACGCTTGCGCCGGAGGTGCCGGGTGTGGCCGCGGCAGATGTCGAACCGCGACAGCTGTGGTGGTTCGCCACCGTGCTGGCGTCGGCGATCGCGATGTGGCTGATTGCGTTCGGCCGGAACTGGGCGGCCTGGGCCTGTGCGGTGGTTCTGCTGCTGGCACCGCATGTCATCGGGGCACCCGAGCCGGAGGTCTTCACCGGACCCGTTCCAACCGAGATTGGTGCGCTCTTCGCATCGCGCGCGCTTGGCATTGGCCTGGTGGCCTGGGTCATCCTGGGAAGCTTTGCCGGCTTCTTCTGGGCGCGGGAAAACGAAACGGCCGGCTACGCCCGGGCAACCTGAAAACCGCACAGGTAACATCGGGCGCGCATTCTGCGCGCCCGTTTACCGGCATCGCAAATGTGGACCCGATCATGAATCGTGCCGTACCGATGTTTGTCATAGGCCTTGTTTTCGGAGGGGGCCTTGGATTTACCCTGGCGGCGGCCAATGGTGTGACCCTGGACGGGCATGATCACGGCGATCCTGCGCATCATGGCGCTCACACGGAACACGCCAGTGCCGCTGCGCATGATCACGGTGGCGCTTTGTCGCTTCCGGCGGGTGACGATGCGCCGGCGCTGGAGATCGAGGTGACGCGCGATCCATCCAACGGGTGGAACCTGCACATCATGACCCGGAACTTCGTTTTTTCCCCCGAGAACGCCAGCCGTGATCATGTTGCGGGGCAAGGACACGCCCATGTCTATGTCAACGGCGTCAAGCTGGCGCGGGTCTATGGGCCATGGATGCATCTGGACACGCTGCCCGCGGGCGAGGTCAAGCTGGAGGTTGCCCTGAACAGCAACGATCACCGGCCACTTGCCGTGGACGGAACGCGCGTGGCCCGGACGGTGACGATCAGCAATTGAGCGCCGGAACACGGCCGACAAGACAGAACCGCAACCGGCCACAGGGCTGTGCGTCTTCTATCCAGCCCTGCGGGGCGACCAGGTAGGCGCGCACCGTGGCCAGGATGTCTGCAGCGTCCGCGACAGGGTCGACCCCGCCGAAGAAATAGGTCGCGCGGCCCGGTGCCTGTAGCGCCATCGAGACGGGGTTGGCACAGCCGTTCATGCAGCCCCGTTCCACCATTCCGAGCTGCCCTGCCAGGTCGGACGCCTTCAGCAGCTTGGTCAGCGGGGCGAGGTCCAGAGCATCGCAGGTGTCGCAGAAATAGAGTGTGGCGGAGGGGCTCATCCGGGTTCTCGCATTACTTCTG
Organism: Roseovarius sp.; assembly: GCA_046290265.1. Taxonomy (GTDB): domain Bacteria; phylum Pseudomonadota; class Alphaproteobacteria; order Rhodobacterales; family Rhodobacteraceae; genus Roseovarius. The sequence continues at coordinate 90,398 of JBKAGF010000010.1, forward strand.
TAATTCTGGATTTGCGGTCGGTCAGCGCGTTCCGACTGCGTGCAGGAGGTTTAACCCTGCTACACCCGGGAGGGAAACCGATTGCGGAAAGGTCCGGTCTTTTTCCGAGGTCTAGCGCCACGACGCAACGGAATCCCTGCAGGCTGGCTGGACATGGGATGCAGGGAAAGGTGGCGGTGCAACGGTCTCCGGCTATCCGATCCCTGACCTCCCCCTCTGAAAAGTGCTCTACTTGAGTTCAGTCTGTTCTTTGGCTGCGAAGGAAACGTCCGGTCCTGGGGCGAGGGAGCTTCTTACTTCGACTTCGGGTGCGCATCGGTGCGTCCGCACCTTAATGCTCCGCCGCTTTCTCCAACACCAGGAACGTCATCATGCCAAGGGGCGGCAAGGGCCTCTGCACGTCCAGCCTGAGACACTCTGACCCAAGCACGGTTTCTATCTCGAAATCGGAGTGCCAGCCGATCACGTTGGCCACCGGAGCCAGCACCCGCTCCAGAACGGAAAGCGCGCCTGTCTTGCGCACGAAATGGTTCGTGATCACCACTTTGCCGCCCGGTTTGCAGACCCGGCCGATTTCTTGCATCACGCGTTCGGGCTCGGGGACGACTGACAGGACATGCATCGCTGCGACCGTGTCGAAGTGATTGTCCGGGAAATCAAGGTTACGGGCATCCATTTGCCGCAATTCCCTTACATGACCCAAATTCAGGCGCTCCACCTTGTCGCGGGCCTTGGCGAGCATGTCCTCGCTGAAGTCTATGCCGCTGATCTGCGTCTCCGGGCCGTAATGCTCGAGCGAAAGTCCCGTGCCCACGCCCACTTCGAGAACGCTCCCGGAACGCGAGTTGATATAATCGACGGCACGCTTCCGCCCGACATTCGTCACTGCTCCGAATGTCCTGTCGTAGATTGGGGCCCACCGCGCGTAGGACGTTTTGACGGCCTCGATATCCATGCGTTCTCCTTACTTTCTGAGGTCTCTCGCCTTGCCGACCGCGGACCATCCCACCATGAGCAGATAGCACGAGGACAGCACGAACAGCGCAATCCAGGTGAATGTAAAGAAAGCGGCCCCGGCCAGGACAACGCCGACGAGGAAGAACTTGACGTTCGCCCGCGAGATCCTTGCACCCTTGAGCGAGATTGTCGGCACGGCGCTGATCATCAACAGGCCCACGAAAACCATGTAGATGCAGATGGCGAGGCCCGGCAGCTTGTCGTTCTGGAATGCAAACGACAGGTAAAACGGCATCATCACCAACACCGCGCCGGCAGGCGACGGAACCCCCGAGAAGTGGGTGGCCGACCCGGGCGCATCCTCGGACTTGTGGTCGACATTGAAACGGGCCAGCCGGATCACACAGCAGACCGAGAAGAAAAGCACGAATATCCATGCCGCGCTTCGGATCTCTTGCAGACCCCAGAAATACAGGAGCAACGGCGGCGCGATACCGAAGTTGAGGAAATCCGCGAGCGAGTCGAGCTCCGCACCGATCTTGCTGTCGCTTCGCAACAAACGCGCGACCCGGCCGTCGACGCCATCCAGCACACAGGCCAGCAGCACCAGTTGCACCGCGAACATGTAATCCCCCTGAACCGCGAACCGGATCGACGTCATGCCCGCGCAGATCGCGGCAAGCGTGATCAGGTTGGGCAGCAACTGGACAAGCGCGGCTTCGTTTCTGTTCCTGCCGGCGCGGTCCCGCGGGGTCTGGTTATCTCGTGGCATCGGGCAAGGTGAGGTCGGCCAATACTGTTTCTCCGGCAACCATGGTCTGCCCCACATGAACCAAGGGTACAACCCCGTCGGGCAGATAGACATCCAGCCTCGAGCCGAACCGGATCAGCCCGAACCTTTCCGAGGTCGACAGGGAATCGCCCACCTTGACGAAACACACGATCCGCCGCGCCACCAGCCCCGCAATCTGCACGACGGCAATATCCCGCCCGTCCGGCATCGCGATGCGCAGGCTGTTGCGTTCGTTGTCCGCGCTGGCCTTGTCCAGCGAGGCATTGAAGAACTTGCCCGGCCGATAGGCGACCGCTTCGATCCGGCCTTCGACGGGCATCCGGTTCACATGGCAGTTGAACACGCTCATGAAGACGCTGATGCGGGTCAGCGCCTCACCGGACATCCCAAGCTCTTCGGGGGGAACCGCTTTCTCGATCAACGAGACGATGCCATCCGCCGGGCTGACGATGACACCGCTTCGCGAGGGCGGCACACGCTCGGGGTCCCGGAAGAAATAGTAACACCAGACCGTAAGCCCTACGCCGATCCACCCCAGGATGTCGGACAGGAAAAACAACAGGAGCGTCGCACCGGCAAAGATCGCAACGAACTTTCTACCTTCCGGATGCATCGGCTTGATGAATGTGTCGAGCATTCGCATGAACGTTTTCCGTCACCCCTGAGTGCTGCTGCCTTATGGAGCCGGTGTGCCACAACTGCAAGTGCAAGAGCAGGTTCAGGGCGAATATGACCGGCTCACCGATGTTCGCTTCAAGTCAACAATGTGCTTTCTACAGCCGTCGGACACCGAGCGGTATCAATCAAAGGATCGGCGGGTGGGGACGGCCCATGCCGGACGTCCAAGACCAGCCTGGATGCCGCGACAGCAACACCGGACGAAGGCGCTGCGCTTCTGTCCGGAGTGCCGCTTCACGTGCCGATGCACCGGAGCGGCGACTTGTTGAAGGTGTCGATGAGAACAATGTGCTTAACGACGATGCCCGCCAGAGCGATTACGCCGCGACCGGCCATCACGATGCCGAAGGGTCGCCCGGTCACGATCAGTCCGAGATACACCCCGGCGACCGATCAACCCTCTACGGGGTCAAAATTGCACGTCCTTTCACACCCGTTTTGAATCAAGCCGTGTCTTGGGGCTTCGCAGATCGGTCGGTTAGGCTTTGACGAGCGGCACTTCGCGCAAGCCCTGCAATAAGGTCCGTTCTTGTAACGATGCCGACAATCCTGCCGTACTCGATAATAGGCACCGCGTCCGTATCATTATCCGCCATCATCGGCAGTAAAACTCCGATGGGCGTATGTGACATCGCACGGGGCCCGGCGACACTCATGATGTCTCCCGCCTTTGTAGGATTTTCGCGACGTCGGTCCAGTAGCCGTCGCAAGGCGGCTGCATACCCT
>JBKAGF010000011.1:0-92661 GCA_046290265.1 Roseovarius sp.
TCCGGCCCCAGTCGCCGGTCAGCGCCTTTCGGGCGGAGGCGACCGCGTCGTTCACATCCTCGACGCCCGCCTCGGCGACCTGTGCGAGCGGTTGCTCGGTGGCCGGGTTGAGCGTTTCAAAGCTGCGACCGGAGCGCGCGGGCACCCGTTCACCATGAATGATCAGGTCGGCGCGGGTGGTCGAGATATCATAGGGCATGGCGTCTTCTCCTTATGCATAATACTTCATATTTCATCCTCGGCCTCTTGCCTTTGAGGCCGCATGATCTCAACTTAGTGGCGAATTTATTTTGAAAAATATGATATTTGCTGCATATAGGTCGAAATGACCGTTCAAAGTTATGCACTGCTTTGCATATTAAGGAGACCCACATGCAGATCGAGATTGTCCCCGTCTGGCGGTTTCGCAAGTCCGAAGACGAGCCGTCGATGATGGTGATGCTGGATTTCCTCAACGAGATCCGCGCGACCGGCAAGATCACTCGCGCGGCCGAGCAGGCGCAGATTTCATACCGGCACGCATGGAACCTGATCGAGAAATGGTCGGACTTCTTCGAAACCCCGCTGGTGGAGCGCAAACGCGGCAAGGGCACCAACCTGACGCCGTTCGGCGAACGGCTGGTCTGGGCGGGGCAGCGGCTGCAAGCCCGGCTGATGCCGCAGCTCGCCAACCTGGTGCACGAGTTGGAGGGGGAACTGGCGGAGTTTCTGCCGCAGGCCACCACGGAGATCCGTGCCCATGCCAGCCACGGGTTCGCCGTGGAACAGCTGCAGCGCATCCTCGACAGCCAGGGCGACATGGTCTTCAACCTGCGCTATGTCAGCAACGAAACCTCGCTGATGGCACTGAAGCGGGGCGAATGCGATCTTGCCGGACTGCATCTGCCGCAGGGGCCGCTGCGTCGGCAGGCGATCGAGGCGAACCGGGAGTTCCTGACCGGAGAGCGTTTGAGCGTCATCAGCTTCGTCACCCGCGAAATGGGCCTGATGCTGGGGGCCGGCAATCCGCTGGGGATCCGGGGCGTCGAAGACCTGAAGACCCCCGATATCCGGTTTGTCGCGCGCGACCCGGTCTCGGGGACGGCGCATCTTTTCAAGGAGATCCTTGCGCAGCTTGGCATGAAACCGGATGACATTGGCGGGGGGCATCCGCCCTTCGAGTTCACCCATGCCGCCGTCGCGGCCTATGTCGCGAGCGGCATGGCCGATGCGAGCTTTGGCGTGGAGGCCGCCGCGCGTCGGTTCAACCTGGAGTTCCTGCCCCTGGTGACTGAGGATTACGTGTTCGTCTGTCGCGACGCGCTGCTGGCGTCGGAAGCCATGAAGCGGGTCATCGCCGCCATGCAGAGCCGCGAGTTCACGAGCGCGATCAAGACCCTTCCGGGGTATCGTGCCGCCAATCCGGGGAGCGTGCGGCCCGCCGCAGAGGTTTTCGGAGAGTAAGTGTGGTTCTTGCAAGCTGTGACGGAACGGTCGAGCGCTGAACCGGACTGGATTTGCTATCAAGGGGTCCACAAGGGGACCGCAGCACCAACGCCGCACCACTTTCGCAACATCGAGCGATTGTCCGCGAGGTCGTGGGCGCCGGCACGCCGCCCAGCTTCTGCGATCAGGCGACGGCCTGTGCGCCGGTGATCTCGACCAGCGAGCCGCACATGAAGGCGGCCTCGTCCGACGCGAGGAAGGCGACCAGTGCCGCCACTTCCTCGGGCTTGCCGATACGGCCGAAGGGCACCTTGGCGTCGAGATCCGCAATGGTGCGGCCCGACCGCGCCACGCCCGCCTCCAGCATTGGCGTCCGGATCTCGCCCGGACATACCGCGTTCACGCGGACGCCAAGCGGGGCCATGTCGCGGGCGAGATTCTGGGTGAAGCTGGCCACCGCCGCCTTGGTGACGTTGTAGGCGATGTGGCCGGGGGCAGGGTGCAGACCCCATTGCGAGGCGGTGTTGACAATGGCGCCGTGGCCGGCCTCGATCATGCCGGGAAGGACGGCGCGGCAGAGATGGAACATCGCGTCGATATTGACTGCGAAGCTCAGGTCCCAGTCGTCCTCGCTGATCGCCATGATGTCGCCGCGCCGGTTGATGCCGGCGTTGTTGCACAGGATGTCGAGCGGCCCGTCGCAGACCGCCTGGGCGATGATCGTCCTGCACCCCTCGGCGCTGGAGATGTCGCCGCATATCGCGGTCGCTCCGATCTCGTCCGCGAGCGCGGAGAGGCCTGACTGCTCGCGGTCGGTGACCAGGACGCGCGCGCCCTCCTGTGCGAAACGCTGCGCGATGGCGCTGCCAATTCCGCCCGCCGCGCCCGTGACAAGCACGCGTCGGTTCCCAAAACGGTCGCTCATGTCGTTACCTCAGATAGCTGGCACCATTGATGTCGATCACCGCGCCCGACAGCGCGACATTCGCGGGGGCAAGGGCAAAGGCCACCGCCGCTGCGATCTCGTCCGGTTCGGCCATGGCGCCGGTCGGAATGGCCGCCAGCGCCTCGATCCGGCTGGCGTCGTCCAGGACGTCCTCAGCCATCGGGGTTCGGACCCATCCCGGCGCCAGGGCAATGCATCCGATGCCGTCCTTGCCGAAGCTCTGCGCCACCGATTTTGTCAGGTTGATCAGCGCCGCCTTCGAGGCCCCGTAGGCCATGGCGTTTCCGCCGTATCCGCGCTGTCCCGCACGGCTCGCCATGTTGACGATCCGCCCGCCACCATTGGCACGGAAATGCAGGATTGCGGCCCGCGTGAGGTCCACCGCAGAGGTGAAGTTGAGCTGCATCTCGCGGGCCCAGTAGGTCTGCCAGCTTTGCAGGTCGGCATCGACGCTGGCTTCGCTGCGGATGCCGGCATTGTTGACCAGGCCATGGATGCGCCCCGCCGCGGCTTCGGCACGGTTCCAGAGATCGTCCGGTCCCGCCGGGTCCGCGAGATCGGCGCCGAGGCACAGCGCACCGCCGCCGATCTCGGCGGCCAGCGCCTCGGCGCCGGTGCGATTGCCGGCATAGTGCAGGAGCAGTCGAGCCCCTGTCCGGCCAGGGTTCGGCCGATGGCCGCACCGATGGCGCCGGTGGCGCCGGTCAAAAGGACCGTCTGCCCTTCGAGTGCTCTCGGCTTTTCCATGTCATCCACCCCACGTGTCCGACAGGGTGAACCCCTGCGGGAACGGGTCCGTCGGATCGAGGCCGATCTGTGTCATCGCGTAAATCCAGCATTGGCCGGAGATCCGGTTTCTGGTCGCCGGCACGTCCCCGACCATGGTTTCCTCGAGGAACTGCGTCACGAACTCGCTGCCGATGATCGACCTCGACACGATCCGGTCGCCGGGGCGGACCGTGCCGTCCGCGTGCCGCACCGCCATGTTGGCGTTCGAGCCGGTGCCACAGGGGGACCGGTCGGCGCGACCGGGGCGCAGCGTGGTGCATGTCCGCAGCACGCCGTCGGGGTCGGTGGTGTGGAACATCACGTAGGCGAGCCCGTCGAGTTCGGGCACGGTCGGGTGGCCGGCCGCGCACTCGGGCGCGATAAGATTGCGCAGGCGCACCCCTTTCGTGGCGATTTCACGGGCGTTCTCGGGCGTCAGCGTCAGGCCAAGTTCAGCCGCATCCACAAGGGCATAGAACACGCCGCCGAAGCACAGGTCATAGGTGACCTTTCCCCATTCATCGGTCTCGATCGTCGCGCCCCGCGTTCTGACGAAGGATGCGGGCATGTCGATGGCGACACTGGTGACCTTGCCGTCCGAGCAAGCGCAGCTGGCGCGCACGAGCCCGGCCGCCGTGTCGAACGTGACCACCGTCTCGGGCTCGGTCATCGCGACCATGCCGGTTTCGAGCATGGCCGTCGCCGCGCACATCGCGTTCGACCCGGACATGGCATGCGCCTGGTCCGGTTGCAGGATGACAAGGCCCACGTCGGCTTCGGGCAGCGTCGCCGGCACCAGAAGGCAGAACGATCCCGCAGGCGCGGCGCGCGGTTCCGAGCAGAGAAACCGGCGCAGGCCGTCGTCCACATGGTTCAGGTGATGCAGCTTGGCCGCCATGGTGTCGCCGGGGACGTTCAGGACGCCCCCGGTGATCACCCGGCCGATTTCCCCGGCGCAGTGCACGTCGACGGTCTGGAGAGTTCGTGTCCAGCGCATTTGCTCACTCCTTCAGATACCAGCCCCAGGGCTTGTGGCGATCCCAGGTGGTGATCTGCTTGACCTCGAGGTAGTTGTTGAACCCCCACTCACCCAGCTCGCGCCCGATGCCGGATTGCTTGTAACCGCCCCACGGCGCCTCGGTGAAGGTCGGCTGCGAGCAGTTGATCCAGACGATCCCGGCGCGGAAGGCGCGCGCCACCCGGTTCGCGCGTTCGAGGTCGCTCGACATCACCGCGGCGGCAAGGCCGAAGCGCGAGTCATTGGCAAGCCGGATTGCTTCCTCCTCTGTCCTGAAGGATTTCACGCAGACCACCGGGCCGAAGATTTCCTCGGTCCAGATCGTCGCGTCCTCGGGGATGTCGGCAAAGATCGTCGGCGCGACATAGCAGCCGCCCTCAAGGCCCTCGGGAACGCCACCGCCGGTCACGAGGCGCGCCTCCCGCTTGCCGGTTTCGATCCAGTTCAGGACCTTCTCGTGCTGCGACGGGCTGACCAGCGGACCGAGAAGCACGCCCTCTTCCAGCCCGTGCCCGATCCTGATCTTCTTTGCTTCCTCCACCAGCCGCGCCATCAGCGGCTCGTAGATGTCTTCCTCGATCAGCACGCGCGAGGTGGCGGAGCAGACCTCGCCCTGGTTCCAGAAGATGCCGAAGAGGATCCACTCGACGGCTTCCTCGATCGGCGTGTCGGCGAAGACTACCAGCGGGGACTTTCCGCCAAGCTCCAGGCTCAGCGTCTTGATGTCCCTGGCCGCCGTGGCCATGATCCGCGACCCGGTCGGAACGGACCCGGTGAAGGCCAGCTTGTCGACCATCGGGTGCTCGGAAAGCGGCGCGCCGGCGTCGAGGCCGAACCCGGTGACGATGTTCAGGCACCCCGCCGGCAGCCCTGCACGCTCGGCGATGCCGCCCAGTTCCAGCGCGCTGACAGGCGTCAACTCGGACGGTTTGAGTACGACCGTGCAGCCTGCGGCGAGCGCTGGGGCGACCTTCCACGACGCCATGAGCAACGGAAAGTTCCACGGGATGATGGCGCCCGCGACGCCGACGGGCTCTTTCACCGCTTTCGCGGTGAAGCCGTCCATGCCGAGCGCGACATCCTGCTCTGCCTCGGTGTCGAAGCGTTCGGCAAGATCCGCGTAGAAGTGGAAGACACCGGCGGTATCCTCGATGTCCCAGACCGCCTCGGGCAGGGGCTTGCCGTTGTCCTGCACCTCGATTCGGGCGATCTCGTCGGTGCGCGCGGCGATCTCGTCGCCCATGCGGCGCAGGACGGCGGCGCGCTCGGCACCCGACATCCGCGGCCAGGGGCCTTCGTCGAACGCGCGGCGCGCCGCCTTGACGGCCTTGTCGATATCATCGGCGTTGCCCGCCGGGACGCGGTGGAACACCGAGCGGTCCGAGGGGTCGATCACGTCGAACATCTTGCCCGAGGCACAGGCGACGTAGGCGCCGTCTATGTAAAGCTGGTCTTTCATGCCTGCCTCACAATGCCCGCGTGACGCCGCCGTCGACCCGAAGGCTCTGGCCGGTGATGTAACCGCTGTCTTCGGATAGCAGGAATGCGGCCGCCTTGCCCTGTTCCTCGGCCTTGCCGAGCCTGCCGAGCGCAGACATGTCCGCGTATTTCTGCGGCAGGTCGAGGCTGTCGGTGAAACCGGGCAGAAGGCAGTTCATGCGGATGTTCGATGGCCCGTAGCGGTCGGAATAGAGCTTGGTGAAGGCCGAGACACCGGCGCGATAGACGCTCGAGGTCGGGAAGATCAGCGAGGGTTCGAGCGCCGAGAATGTCGTGATGTTCACGATCGACCCGCCGCCCTGTTTCTCCATCACCGGCGTGACGAGCCTGGCCATCCGGATGACCGGCTTGATCGTCATATCGTTGGCCTTGTCCCAGTCCTCTTCCGGGATGTCGAGCAAGTCGCCCTTGGGCGGGCCGCCGACATGGATCAGCACCGCGTCCACGCGGCCCCAGGTCTTCATCGTCAGGTCGAAAATGCCCTGGATATCCTCGGCGTTCTCGGCCTTGCCACGGCGGGCGACCCCGCCCAGTTCCTCGGCGAGCTTTTCGCAGCTTTCGGACGGCGACATCAGCGCGAGCCTGTAGCCACGCCCATGCATTTCCCGCGCGGTGGCGGCACCCATGCCGCGGCCCCCGCCGACGATCAGACAAACCTTTTCGGTCATGTTTCGGCTCCTTTTCAGAAACGGTTGATTCGATAGGGATGGAGGTCGAGTTCCGGCCTCTGCCCGGTGACAAGCTGACCCATGAGCCGCGCGCAGGTGGCGGCATAGGTCAGTCCGAGATGTCCGTGCCCGGTCGCATAGTACACGCCGCGCGTCCTTGCGGAGTCCGACATCACCGGCACCGTGTCGGGCAGCGCCGGACGATGGCCCATCCATTCGGTCGTGTCCTCGACGCTCAGGTTCGGCAGCGCCTCGCGGGCACGCTTTACGGTGATCTTTGCCCGGCGGTAATCCGGTGCCGCATCCAGCCCCGCCATCTCGATGGTGCCGCCGACGCGGATACCTCCGGCGGTAGGGGTCACCATGAAGGCGCGGGCGGGCCAGATGATGGAATGCCGCAGCGATATCCCGGGCCTGGAAATCTGGGTGTGATAGCCGCGCTCGGTTTCGAGCGGGATCGGTTCCCCCAGTTTCTTCGAAAGCCGCGCCGTGAAGGCACCGGCACAGAGCACGACCTCGTTTGCTGCAAGCAGCGTGCCGTCGTCGAGCCTTACCGCGTCGATCCGGTCACTGCGCTCGAACCCGGTGACGTTGCCGCGCATGATCTTGCCGCCCAGTCCTTCGAACCGCTCGACCAGACGCGTGACGTAGCGATAGGGGTCCTTCAGCGAGCGGTTGTCGGGGAAGAGCACCGCCTTGCCGATCCTGGTGGTGATCTCGGGCTCAAGGTCGCGGACGGCATTCTGGCCGAGGATTTCGTGCCGGAAACCGTAGCGTTCGAGGATCTCGATATGATCGCGGTCGGCACGGAACTCGGCCTCGTCGGTATAGAGCGACAGGCACCCTTCCTGCGAAAGCTCGCTTTCCGCGCCAATCTCGCGCAGCAATGCCTCGGTATCAGGCAGCGCGCGTTCGCACAGTGCAGCGCCCTGCGCCTCGAGTTCGCGCAGTTTGCCCGGCCGGCTCGCCGCGAGGAACCGCAGAAACCACGGGACGAGCCGCGGCAAGGAGGCCGGTCGCACGCGAACGGGGCCTTCCGGGTCCAGGAGCCAGCCGGGGATCTGGCGCCATACGGCGGGGCGCGAGGCCGGCATGAACTCGGTCACGGCGATCGAGGCCATGTTGCCAAAGGAGGCGCCCCGCCCGGGGGCGTCCCGGTCGACCAGCGTCACCTGCCGCCCGCGCTTTTGCAACTCATGCGCGATTGCGACACCGATCACGCCGGCCCCGATGACGACTGTTTTGCTGCCCGTGTCGCTCAATTTGGCCTTCTTTCGAAAAAGAGGGGCGGTCGCGGGACCGCCCCAGTCAGGGAGGTTACCAGTTCAGGATCGGCTCCATCGCCGCGCGGAAGGCGGCCTTTTCGTCCTCGGTCAGCGGCCCCAGCGGCATACGGCATTCGCCGACCGGCGTGCCCTGCAACTCGCAGCCGTATTTCAACTTCTGCACGAACTTGCCCGATTCAAGGATGTTCATGGCGTTGTAGAGCGTCGCCATCTGTTCTTTGGCCTTCGCAAGGTCCCCGGCTCGGTAGGTGCGGTCCAGATCGCAGACGGCCTTGCCCATGCAGTTGGCCGGGCCGCATATCCAGGATTCCGCCCCCCAGAACATGAAGTCGAGCGCGATGTCGTCCGAGCCTGAAACAAGCTGGATACGGTCCTTGTAGCGTGTCGCGATGCCAATGGCGCGTTGCAGCGAACCGGAGCTTTCCTTGATCCCTATGACCCGGGGATGATCGGCAAGTGCGTCCATCAGTTCGTAGCTCAACTCGATCCCGTCCTTGTCCGGGTAGGAGTAGAGTACAATGTTCACGTCGACGGCGTCCAGAACAGCCTTGAAGTGGGTCTCGAGTTCGGCATCGGTCGGCTTGGTGTAGAACGGCGTTGCCAGCAGGACGGTGTCGTACCCGATTTCCTTGGCCCGGCGGGTGTTTTCGATGACGCCTTCGGTGTGCGGCGCGTTCGTGCCTGCGATCAGGGTCTCGTCCTCGTTCGCGAACTCCTTGACGAATTTCAGAACCTCGTCGCGCTCGGCATCGCTCATCAGGTTGTATTCCCCCGAGGATCCGCACGGCACCCAGCCGGACACGCCGACGGCACGCAGATTGCCCAGGTGCGTTTCAAAAGCCTTGAAGTCGATTTTACCGCTCTGGTCAAAGGGCGTGACGAGTGCGGGCATGACGCCTTGCAGTTTCATGATATGTTTTCCTTTTCTTGTCTTGAACTCGAGCCGCCGACCGCTTTGCGGATCAATGGCCCATGACCTGACCGATAAAGGTCTTGGTCCGCTCGTTGCGGGGGTTGTTGAAGAACTCTTCAGGCGGCGCTTGCTCGATGATCCGGCCCTCGGCCATGAAGATCACGCGATCGGCAACCTGACGCGCGAAGCCCATCTCGTGGGTGACGCAGACCATGGTCATGCCTTCCTTCGCGAGACCGACCATGACCTCCAGCACTTCGGAAATCATCTCGGGATCGAGCGCCGAGGTCGGCTCGTCGAACAGCATGATCTCGGGGTTCATGCAAAGCGCCCGGGCGATCGCGACGCGCTGTTGTTGGCCGCCCGAAAGCTCGCCGGGAAACTTGTGCGCCTGTTCGGGGATCTTGACCCGCTCGAGATAGCGCATCGCCGTTTCCTCGGCCTCGGCGCGTGGGGTCTTGCGCACGAGGATCGGCGCGAGCGTGCAGTTGTCCAGCACGGTCATGTGCGGGAACAGGTTGAAGTTCTGAAAGACCATGCCGGCCTCGCGACGGATCTCGTCGATGTGGTCGACATTGTCGTCGAGGCATGTGCCCATGACTTCGATGGTCCCGGATTGGTGCTCTTCCAGCCGGTTGATGCACCGGATGAGCGTCGACTTGCCCGAGCCCGAGGGACCGCAGATGACGATGCGCTCGCCGCGCTTTACCGTGAGGTCGATGTCCTGGAGCGCGTGGAACTGCCCATAGAACTTGTTCATCCCGGCGATCCGGATGGCGGGGTCTTGCATGGCGGCCTCCATTAGCGTGTGCCCACGCCAAGGCGGCGTTCGAGATACGCGCCGTAGCGGGAAAGTGAGAAGACGAAGACGAAGAAGATGAAGGCGACGAAAACGTAGACCTCGATGGTGGCGAAAGACCATTCGCCCGTGCCCGACGCCGCCCGCCCCGAAGCGAGAATATCGAAGAAACCGATAATCGTGACGAGGGAGGTTTCCTTGAACGTGATGACGACTTGGTTGATTGTCGGCGGAAGCGCGTTTCGGAACGCCTGCGGCAGGATAATGTGGCCGACCCTTTGCCAGTAGCCGAGACCGAGCGCTTTCGCGGCTTCTTCCTGTCCGGCCGGCAAAGACTGAATGCCGCCCCGAATGATCTCTGCCTGATAGCAGGCGAAGAAGATCGCGTAGCCGACGATCACGCGGTAGAGTTGCTGACCGTTCATCCAGTCCGGCGTCGCAAAAGGGATCACGACCGCGAAGGCAAACATGATCGTAAGCAGCGGCAGCGACCGGATCGTGTCGATCACCAGCGCCATGGTCCGCGAGATCCAGGGCAGCTTTGACCGCCGCAGCAGCGCGAAGACGATTGATAGCGGCATCCCGATCAGGACGACGGCCGCGAAGATGAAGAGTGTGAGCGCCAGCCCGCCCCAGTCACGTTCATTTACCGGCGTGAGACCGAGCATTCCGCCGCGCATCAGGATGTAGAAGGCGGTGAAGCCGACGACCCAGAGCAACGCCAGGCGCAGGGCCGACCAGAACCAGAGCAGGCAGCTCAGGATCGTGGTGAGCACGATGGCCAGACAGGCCAGCGCCGAGCGCCATTGTTCGTCGAAAGGGTAAAGCCCGAAAAGGACGATCCGCCACCGCGCCGTGACCACGGCCCAGCAGGCCCCCTCTGACTGCACGCAGGCATCGCGGTTGGCGGGATCGAAATAGGCGTGCAGCACGGCCCATTCGAAGAACGACCATAGAAGCCACAGGGACACCGCGCCGAACGTGACCGTGACGATCGCATCGATCCTTGTCGCGAAATACCTGTCCTTGAGAAGTTTCGGGAGAGGTTGACGCGAAATCTCGGCAGGAGAGGAGACACTCATTGGATCACATCCTCAGCTGTGTGCCGCGGAGCGCAATCGCGTCGTTGACGCGGTTCAGCACCCAGGCAAGCGTGTAGTTGATGGCCAGGAAGCCGCCCATAAGGATGCCGATCAGTTCCAGCGTCTGCCCCGACTGGTTGATCGAGGTCGATATGACCATGAAGAAGTCGGTAAAGCTGATGGCGATACCGATGGTCGTCGCCTTGAACAGCCAGACATACTGGTTGATCATTGTCGGCATCACGATCCGGATGGCGAGTGGCAGGCGGATTCGGGTAAAGATCTGGAAGCCCGACAGACCCAGGGCGTTGCCGGCTTCGCGCATCCCCTTCGGCACCGCGTTGAAGCCGGAGCGGATGATTTCGGCGATATATGCGCCACCATAGACCGAGATGGCGATGACGCAGGCGAAAAGCTCTGGCGAGATACGGATGCCGCCGTCAAAATTGAGGCCCCGCGGTTCCGGAAGCGTCAGAAGGGGGGTGTCGGGAAGGCGTCCGAGCCAGAGGGCCGCGACGAACAGAAGACCGGTCACAGCCCACAAGATCCGTTTCTCGCGCCGCGCCTGGACGTGCTGGGTGCGAGACCACCGGCTTTTTCCGGCCCACAGGCTGAGACCGACGCCGGCCAGCAAGATCGAAACCGCAGCCAGGACCGATCCGCCCGAGACATTCAGGCCGGGAATGTAGATGCCACGGCCGGTAAGAGCGATCGAACCGAGGATCGGCTCGGCATTCCGGGGTGACGGAAGCGCCAGAAGGAGAGCATACCAGAAGAAAAGCTGCAGGATCAGCGGCACATTCCGGAAGATCTCGACGTAGATCGTTCCAAGTAATTCTGCCATCCCGTTACCGGAGGTGCGCATGACCCCGATGGCGATGCCGATCACCGTCGCGAGCGGCAGCGATAGCGCGCCGAGAAAGAGCGAGTTCAGGAGCCCGACGAAGATCGCGCGGGCATAGGTCGACGAGGTCGAGTAGTCGATCAGCGAGAAGCTGATCCGCCACCCGGTCGTGCGTTCGAGAAAGCCGAAGCCCGAAGTCAGCCCCTGAGCCGAAAGGTTTTCCCGGGCGGTGAGAACCATCACGACGACCAGCAGCACCAGCCCCCCGGCGAAGGCGGCTTGCAGGCTTGTGTCGCGGATGCGTCTGTTCTTCAGGATCGCGAACATGGCGCGGCCCTCCGGCTGAATGGTACTTGTGTGGAGATCGGCGGGACCGGGACGGCTGGGGGCCGCCCCGGTCGGTCGGCCTGCGATCAGTCGATGATCATCGGGTAGAACACGCCGCCATCGCTGTAGAGCGCGTTGATTCCGCGCTCGAGGCCATAGCGGGACCCCGACCCGATGTTGCGCTCGTAGAGTTCGGAGAAGTTCCCGACTTCCTTGATCATGTTGTAGGCCCATTCGTCATCGAGGCCGAGCCGCTCGCCGTAACCGGGCGAAACCCCGAGGAATTTCGCGACGGTCTCGGAAGGCGGATCGGCGCGGATGTCGTCGACGTTCTCGGATGTGATGCCCTCCATCTCGGCGAACCAGAGCGAGGACAGCATCCAGTTCTGCACGTCGAGCCAGTCGTCGTCGCCTTCCGGCACGACAATGCCCTCGGCCTCGAGCGCGATCACGTCGGGAAGGATGGTGTGGCTCTCGGGGCCGTCAGGCGCATCGGCGCGCGACGCCGCGAGGCTGGGCGCCCATTCCACGAAGCCGTCGCAGCGGCCCTCGAAATAGGAATTGCGCAGCTCGTCGCCGTTCTCGAAGGTGAGAACCTCGGCATTGATATCCTTCGTCTCGAGGTAGGTCGCGAGCGCCCGCTCGGTCGATGTGCCGGCGCCGACGCAAATCGTCCCGCCGGCCAGGTCGGCGATGCTCTCGGCGCCGAGATCAGCCCGCGACATGGCCTGGAATGCGCCGATGAAATAGGGGCGGCTGAAGGCGAGATTCAGCTCGGTGTCGCGGCTCTGGGTCCAGCCCGAGACCTTGATGACCACGTCGATGTCGCCCGACTGGAGCGCGGGCCAGCGCTGCGCCCAGGAAATCGGCACCACCTCGAGGTTGCCTTGCGCCTCTCCGAACAGACCGGCGGCCAGTGCCCGGCAGAGGTCGATATCGACGCCCTTCCAGTTCCCCTGGTCATCGACCTCGGCAAAGCCCTGGAACGAGCCGTTGTGCCCGGAGCAGAGCAGCGAGCCGCGCTCGAGGACGGTGTTCAGTCTGCTGTCATCTGCAACCTGGGCCGTGGCCGCGCCGGCAAGACCGGCGAGGATGGTTGTGGCCAGCATCATTTTCTTTGTGGTTTTCATCTGTCTCTCCCTGTCGACATTCTGCATGCAAGAATTTGTCGACACATTGTCGACCTGTCAATAGATTTCCTGCGGACGCTGTGGTAAGCTGCCCGTCGGAAACTCGGGACAGGTTGAGAAAAATGAGCGAAAAGAACTCGGTGGTGGAAAGGCAGGCGCGCGGCAAAGGGGCCCGATATGTCTACGAGGAGCTCAAGCGGGAGATCCTGACTCTCGAACTTGAGCCCGGGGCGCCGCTGGACGAGACGACGATCTCGCACAGATTCGCGATGTCGCGCTCGCCGATCCGCGAAGCGCTGGTGCGGCTTTCGGCCGACGGGCTGGTGGAGATGCTGTCGAACCGTTCGACCCTGGTCGCGACGATCGACCTCGTCGGTTTTCCGCGATATGTGGAGGCGCTCGACTATCTTCAGCGCATTAATACCCGGCTTGCAGCACGCAACCGCACGGACGCCGAAGTCGATGCGATGATTGCCGAAGCAAAGGCGTTCGACGAGGCGTGTCGCAGGAACGACTATCTGGAGATGTCGGCGACGAACCGGGACTTCCACATGAGCGTCGCCGCCGCTGGCAAGAATGCCTTTCTCGCGCGGGCCTATGAGCGCCTGCTCGACGAGGGGCGCCGAATGCTCCACATGCATTTCGACTTCATCAACGCCTCGGATGCTGATCGGCTGCTGTCGTCGGACCATTACGACATCATCGAGGCGATCCGCCTTCGCGACGCCTCCGAGGCCGACCGGCTGGCCCACGAGCACACGCGACAGTTCCATTCACGGTTCATGGAGTTCCTCCACGCCCGCTATGATGATGATTTTGATTTCGATGTCGCGGAAATGGCTCAATAGGCAGCGCGTCGCTGCGCGCATCTCGCGTCTTCGGTCACACGCCTCGAAACGCCGTGTTCAGCAAGTGATCGAACTGGCCTTCCTGGCGCCGGACGTGATCCGGGCCGTTCGCGAAGGCCGGCAGCCGGTCGGCATGACTTCGGACTGGCTTAAGCGTCATGCCGTCTCGCCCATCTGGGCCGAGCAGCGCAAAGCCTTCGCGACGCTGTAAGTCACGGCATCTGAATCACTTTTTGCACCTCGACTGAGATTGTTTCTGGCTTCGGCTGCTGGTAATCGCCCCGCTGGGTCATGGCCGTAAAATCGACGATGCACCCACCATCGCATTCGTCCAAACTGCTACCGCGCAAATGCCGATTCCAGACTTTTCGGAGAACCGGGGAGAACATCGGAGATCTGTCGGCCTGCGGTATCTTTATACCTCAAAAGAGGCCCGAAACGACGCGCTGAAATTTAAAAATGTGCATTATATCAATATTTTAGGAAGTTCGTGGCTGGGGTGGTAGGATTCGAACCTACGGTACACGGTACCAAAAACCGCTGCCTTACCACTTGGCTACACCCCAACGGTGCCGCGCTAATTACTCTGCTCTTTCGCGCGGTTCAAGGGCCGAGATGAAATATTTTGGCGGAGCGCGCAGCGGCGCCGGATTGGCTGCTGTCAGTCCAGAATTTCGTCCGGCTGCACACCCCACAGATGCGATTTCTGCGCCCATCCGCGATATCCCCCGGCCATCAGCCTGCACCAATCGACGGTGCATTCGTCGATCCGTGCGACTACGCCCATTTCCAGGCGCGCCACGACCATCGCGTTCGGATAGGGCTTGGAATAGATGTCGACCATCTCGTCCTCGACGATCACCGTGCGGGTGCCGGACAGGAGCGAATAGTGGATCCAGCCTCCCTGGCCGTCGCGGTCGCGGACACGGCGCCAGTGGCCGTGCTCCGCCGTGATCTCCAGCGGCAGGTCGCGGCGCTTGAACACCCAGTCGATCCTGTGGGTCAGGCTGGGGCCGCGCCGCACGTTGCCTTCGGCGGCTTTCAACGACACGAACCGGGGCAGGGGCAGGTTTGTGACCGTTCCGCGCTCTGCTTCCTGGGCTAGGGCGGGCAATGTCAGAACCGCGACCAGCGCGGTACCGAGAAGGGCGGAAAACCGTTTCATGACGTCTGTACTGCTCATCCATCTGACCCGGGGTTCTTGTGCCTCGCGTCGTCCTGCGTCACTGTACAGAAAGATGTGCGATTTGGAAGACGGGGGAGACGCGACATGCCATCTGGTCGACTGAGTGTTGTCGTAACGCGACGCCTGCCGGAGGCGGTCGAACGCCGCATGCGGGAGCTGTTCGACGTCCGCCTGCGCGAGGACGACACGCCGATGAGCCGCGAGGCGCTGGTCGAGGCGGTCAGGACCGCCGACGTGCTGGTCCCGACGCTGAGCGACCAGATAGATGGCGGGCTGATCGGGCAGGCGGGCGAGAGCCTGAAGCTGATCGCGAATTACGGCGCGGGGGTGGACCATATCGATGTCCACACGGCGCGGCAGAGGGGAATCCTGGTGTCGAACACGCCCGGCGTGCTGACCGACGACACCGCCGACATGACCATGGCCCTGATCCTGAGCGTCACGCGGCGCATCCCCGAGGGGCTGGCGATGATGCAGCAGGAAAAATGGGAGGGATGGTCGCCGACCGCGATGCTGGGTGGACGGATCGCCGGGAGGCGGCTGGGCATTCTCGGCATGGGACGGATCGGGCAGGCGGTGGCGCGGCGGGCTGCGGCCTTTGGCATGCAGATCCACTATCACAACCGCCACCGGCTGCGCCCCGAGACGGAACAGGCGCTTGCCGCGACCTATTGGGAGAGCCTGGACCAGATGGTTGCGCGCATGGACGTGCTGAGCGTCAATTGCCCGCACACGCCGTCGACCTTTCACCTGATGAACGCGCGGCGGCTCAAGCTGATGAAACCGGACGCGGTGCTGGTCAATACCAGCCGGGGCGAGGTCGTGGACGAGAATGCCCTGACACGGATGCTTCGTGCCGGAGAGATCGCGGGCGCGGGCCTTGATGTCTACGAGAACGCGGCGTCGATCAATCCCCGCCTGCGTGAACTGAAGAACGTGGTCCTGCTGCCGCATATGGGGTCGGCCACGGTCGAAGGGCGGCTGGAAATGGGCGAGAAGGTGTTGCTGAACATCAAGACATTCGACGACGGCCACCGACCGCCGGACCAGGTCGTGCCGTCCATGCTGTAGCGTCCCGGCCGGGGCGCAACTGCCGGAGGAACCGATGCGTACTGTCCTGACAAGTGTTTTCCTGTGCGTGGCCGCTGCCGCGGGGGCGCAGCAGGCCGCCGATGGCGTTCAACCTGAAATCGCCGGCGCGGGATCGGTGGTCACGTCCGGGGCGGTGGCAAAGTCCGTCGCCGCCAAGCAGGCCGGCCGCCCGGTCGAGGCGCGCGAGTGGATGGTCGCCGCGGCCAATCCGCTGGCGGTCGAGGCCGGTGCGCGCGTCTTGCAGGAGGGGGGCTCGGCGGCGGACGCGCTTGTGGCGGTGCAACTGGTGCTGGGGCTGGTGGAGCCGCAAAGCTCTGGCCTGGGCGGCGGCGCGTTTCTTGTCTGGTACGACGCCGCGCGCGGTGAACTGACCACGCTGGACGGTCGCGAGGCGGCGCCGCTGGAGGCCACCCCGACCCTGTTCCAGAACGCGCAGGGCGAGCCCCTGTCGTTTTACGATGCCGTCGTGGGCGGGCGGTCGGTGGGTGTGCCGGGCACGCCCGCGCTGTTGGCAGCGGCCCATGAGAAATGGGGCCGGCTGGAGTGGCCCCGGCTTTTCCCGGAGGCGATCGCGCTGGCAGAAGACGGGTTCGAGGTGTCGCCCAGGCTGGCGTCGATGGTGGCGGGCGACGCGTTGCGTCTTTTCCGTTTCGACGCGACGCGGGACTATTTCTTTCCCGGCGGCCAGTGGATCGAACAGGGCGCGCTTTTGAAGAACCCGGCCTATGCCGAGACCTTGCGCCGTTTCGCCAATGAGGGTGCCGCGCCTTTCTACACCGGGGATATCGCCGCCGACATCGTCGCGACCGTGACCGGTGCCGAAGGAAACCCCGGCGTCATGGGGCCGGTCGATCTGGCAATCTACCGCGTTAAGGAGCGCGAGGCGGTCTGCGCGCCCTATCGCGGGCACGATATCTGCGGCATGGGCCCGCCGTCTTCGGGGGCCCTGACAGTCGGCCAGATCCTGGGGCTGCTGTCACCTTTCGATCTTGCAAAACTGGGGCCCGAGAGCGCCGAGGCGTGGCGGCTGATCGGCGACGCGAGCCGCCTGGCCTTTGCCGACCGGGGCCGCTACATGGCCGACAGCGACCACGTTCCGGTGCCGGTCGAGGGGCTGCTGGACGAAGGGTATCTGCGGGACAGGTCAGACCTGCTGCGCGGCGAGACGGCACTGACCGAGGTCGAAGCCGGCGCGCCGGATTACGACCACGCGCTGAACCTTGCGGATGACGACTCGATCGAGTTTCCGTCGACCTCGCATATTTCCGTTGTCGACGCGGATGGCAACGTCGCCTCGATGACCACGACGATCGAGAACGGGTTCGGGTCGCGCCTGATGGTGCGGGGATTCCTTCTGAACAACGAACTGACCGATTTTTCCTTCGCCAGTCACGCCGATGGGCGACCCATCGCCAACAGCGTTGCCCCCGGCAAGCGCCCCCGATCCTCGATGGCCCCGACCATCGTGATGAAGGACGGCGCCCCGGTGCTGGCGGTCGGAAGTCCGGGCGGCAGCCAGATCATCGGGTATGTCGCCAAAACGATCATTGCCCATCTGGACTGGGGCATGAACGTGCAGGAGGCGATAGACCTGCCGCATCTGGTGAACCGGTTCGGCACCTTTGAGATCGAGGCCGGGACGACGGCAACCGACCTGCAGCCGGCGCTGGAGGCGATGGGGTTCGAGGTTTCGTCGCAGTTCATGGTGTCGGGCCTGCATGCGATATCGATCGGGAATGGCCTGCGGGGCGGGGCCGACCCGCGCCGGGAAGGCATCGCGCTTGGCGAATAGCCAGCGCCGGAAAATCGCCCCTCAGCCATCGAATTCCTGCCCGATTTCGGTGCCATTTCATGCGGCGTCCTTTCCTGGAGCGGCGCATGATCAACGTATATTCCATTGGCTTCGTCCTGGCGGCGGGCACCATTCTTGCAGGTGTCGACTATTACGACCAGTCAGGCAAGGCGGGGCTGTCCCTGGGGCAGATGACGCCGGGCGCCTATTTCCAGTCCATACCCAACCGCCTGTCATCCGCCAAGGAAGAGAAGATGGCCGGGCTGGAGGAGCGCGAGCGCAAGAGCCGGTGGCGGCAGGGCGGCCAGGCCTTTCTGCCCGAGGCGCCCGAAGGCTGGACCCGCCGCGCGTTGCTGGAAGGCGATGACACGGCGATCCTGCCGCGCGAGGCGATGCTGGACGGGGCGATGAGCACGTCCGCCGGCAAGGGCTTTCTCGAACAGATGGAGGCGCGCGACCACGTCAAGCAGCTGAAGGAGCGGGCGGAGCGGTCGTGGATCTATCAGCGCGGCACGGAAACCGTCTTTGTCGAGGTCAAGCTGGTGGAGCGGCCCAAGTCGGATTCCATCTATGGCGTCGTGGCCAGCGTGATGGACGGCGCCATGCTGAACGTGTTCCAACAGAATGCCGGCTATGGCGTGACCGGCGGCATTGCCCTGACAGAGAAGCTGGGACATGATGGCAGCCGCCCCTATCATTTCCGCTATCTGGAAGGGGCGATCGGCTTTGGCAACGAGGTGCATCTGCAGGTTCATGCCAACGCGTCGCGCGAGGCCACCCAGGAGATCCTGAGCCGGATCGATTACGACGGGCTGAACAGCCTTCTGCCGCGCCCCGAGCCCGGAGTCGGCAATGATTTCAGCCTACCCGAGGGGGTCGATCCCGTGACGCTGAGCATGGCTTTGCGGGGGCTGAAGACGGACTTCCTGGGGCTGCGGTCGCTGGAAGCACAGTACAAGATCGAGAATATCGACACCGGCGCGCTGGTTCTGAGTGCCTATTCGACGCGGCTTGGCGGGCTGGGATCCGACGTGGACATCACCGGAGGCAAGGTCACCGATTTCAGCTCGCTGATCGAACTGGGGTATTATCGTGGTGTCGAAGCGGTGAAGGCTGGAAAATCCGCCGAGGAGGTGCAGGACGAGATCAAGCAGATGGTCGATACCGTGATGATGGTGGCCGATGCCGAGACCGCAGCGGCCGCCGCGCGGGCCGCCAACGCGCCCGAGCCGGAGATGTCGCCCGAACTGGAGGCCGAACTGGCCGCGCTGGGCGGTGTGACGCCCGTGCCCGTCAAGACCGCGCAGCCCCGGGCCGCACAGGGCGGCGATGCGCCCGGGACCGAGGATGCGGCGCAGGTCGCCGCCGCCAACAGGGCGCGGGACATGGAGGCATCCGCCAGCGGCAAGGTCTTGATGCAGGTCGATGAAGAGATCAGCGACCGCGATGCAGGCCTTGTGTATTCGCAGGCCATCGACCTGGTCGCCTTCGAGGAGTTCCGCGCGGCCCGCAATGCCACGGACGAAGAAATGCTGCTGGGCATGGAGATTGCCGCCGCGGGGTTCGAACGCCGGCATGACCTGCCGCAGGGGAGCTGCCGCTTCGAGATGGCCGCGTTGCGGCTGGACTGCGACACCTCGCGGGCGACCGCGACGGACGGAGGGCTGCTGTCCAGCCTGGTCGATACGGTCGTCGGGGGAGAGGCCGGCGAGGCCCTGACGCCGCAGAAGGCCGAGCCCGGCGAGATGCCCCGGCGCCTGGAGCTGTCGGGTGGCAACGCCCGAAGCGGACAGCGTTGCGTGGGAAGTTTCTGCGACTAGACAGCTTGAGAATTAACGGAACGTGAACGTACCGTGCCCAAGGTTGGGCGCGGTGCGTCGTTTTTGTTTCGTGACATGTCGGCTGCGCCCGCCGCCTGTTTACAGGCGTGGTACAACGCTCGCCAGCAGACCTGCCTAGGGAGTCGGACGGCATGAAAACCCAAGTCAAAGCACTGATCGTCGGCGGTGGGGCCGTCGGGACCTCGATCGCCTATCATCTGGCCCGCGCCGGTTGGGACGACGTGATGCTGATCGAGCGTGACGAACTGACCTCGGGCTCGACCTGGCACGCGGCGGGGCTTCTGCCCTATTTCAACATGTCCTATGCGACGACGCATATTCATGACTATTCCATCAAGTTCTACAAGACGCTGGAAGAAGAGACCGGGCTGAACGCCGGCTTTTCCGTCGTGGGCAACCTGCGCATGGCCCAGAGCAAAGAGCGTATGGATGAATATATGCTTTACGCCGCGACCGCGGAGACCTGTGGCGTGCCCTATGAATGGATGACGCCCGCGCAGATCAAGGCGCGCTGGCCGCTGGTCAATACCGACGATCTGGAAGGCGCGATCTATCACCCGACCGACGGCTACATCAACCCCGCCGACGTGACCATGGCGATGGCGAAGGGCGCGCGCCAGCGCGGCGTTATGATCGAGCGCAAATGGCAGGCCGACGGTTTTGAATGGAAGGGCGATCACTGGGATGTCACGTTGACCAAGATGGTCGAGAAGGGCGGCAACCTGGTGCCCTCGGACGAGCAGATTGTCGTGTCCGCAGAACATGTTGTGACCGCCAGCGGCAACCATGCGCAGCGCACCGCGCGGATGCTGGGGATCAAGATGCCGGCGATCCCGGTGGAGCACCAGTTCATCGTGACCGAGCCCGATGCCGAGCTGGTCAAGTACCGCCAGGAAGGTGGCGAAGAGCATCCGGTTCTGCGTGATGCCGACGCCAAGTGGTACGTCCGCGAAGAGCGTGGCGGCTGGATCCTTGGCCCCTACGAGCTGAACGCGCCGGCACGGTTCGAATACTCGGTGCCGGACACGTTCCGCGCCGACCTCTTCCCGCTGGATCTGGAGCGGATCGAGGAAGAATACATGTCAATGATCCACCGGATCCCGTCGACGGAAACCGTTGGTCTGAAAGACGATTACAACGGTCCGATCTGCTATACCCCCGACGGCAACCCGCTGGTAGGCCCCGCGCCGGGGCTGCGCAACATGTGGCTGGCCGAGGGCTTCAGCTTTGGCATCACGGCCGCCGGTGGCACGGGCTATTACCTGGCGCAGCTGATGGTCGAGGGCGAGGCCGAGATCGACATGGCGAGCCTCGATCCCAAGCGGTATTCGTCGAACTGGATGACGACCGAGTTCGCCGCCCGCAAGAACGAGGAAGCCTACGAGCACGTCTATATCCTGCACCACCCCGACGAGGAGCGGCCCGCCTGCCGCCCGCTGCGCACGGCGCCGGCCTATGACCGGCAGAAGGCGCGCGGCGCGCAGTTCGGGTTCGTCAACGGATGGGAAAGACCCAACTATTTCGGGCCCTTGGATGCCGATGACAATTTCGACCACGATGCGCGGTCCTTCCGCCGTGGCGGCTGGTGGGAGCATGCCAAGGCCGAGGCGGAAGCCGTCCGCAATGGTGTGGGCCTGATCGACGCGACGGCGTTCACCAAGCATGTGGTGAAGGGACCCGGTGCGACGGCATTCCTGGACTGGTTCACCTGCAACAAGCTGCCCAAGGTGGGTCGGATCAACCTGACCTATGCGCTGACGTCGCTGGGTACGACGCGCACGGAATACACCATCGTGCGGACGGGCGAGAACACGTATTATTGTGTCTCCGCAGGGGCCTGGACGGAATACGACGCCGATTACCTGCGCAAGGCGGCGGCCGACAAGGCCGAAGAGTTCGGGTATATCGAGATCCAGGACGTGACGAGCCAATGGGGTGTCTTCGCCATCGCGGGGCCGAAATCGCGTGACGTTCTGAACGAGGTGATCAAGGACGCCGATCCGGCTACGGCCTTGAGCAACAAGCGTTTTCCGTGGCTGTCCTGCCGCGAGATCGAGCTGGGCATGTGCCCGGTGAAGGCGATCCGCGTGGCCTATACCGGCGAGTTGGGATGGGAGCTGCATCACCCGATCGAGATGCAGAACTACCTGTTCGATCTGCTGGAGAAGGCGGGCGAGAAGCATGGCATGAAGCTGGTCGGGGCACGGGCGCAGAACTGGCTGCGGCAGGAGAAATCCTATCGCGCCTTCGGCAACGAGCTGGGCCGCGACGCGACCCCGCTGGAGGCCGATCTGCCGCGCTTTGTCGATCTGGATAAGGACTTTCACGGCAAGGATAAATTGCAGGAAACGGGTGTGCGTTCGAAGTGCTGCACCGTTCTGATCGACGGGCCGGAGGATGCCGATCCGTGGGGCCGCGAGGCGCTTTACACCGAGGATGGCACGCGGGTCGGGCGGCTGACCTCGGGTGGGTATTCGGTGCATTTCGGCAAGTCGATCGGGATGGGATACGTCACCCCGGACCTGGCGGTGGAAGGCACCAGGCTGAAGGTCAGGATGTTCGACAAGCTGTGGGACGCGACCGTGACCTGCGACAGCCCGTATGATCCCAAGAACGAGACCATCCGCAAGGATGGGTGAGGGGGGCGCGACTCGGGAGGTTAACGGCTGAAACCCGGGTCGGTATCACGTCGGTATTTCAGTGGTAACGCGTCGGTGCCTTGCGCACCGGCGCGTTTCTTAATGGAGCGTCCCAAAAGCGGTTAAAATTGTGTTAAGACTCGGGGGAAAACCAGACCCCGGGAGGACACGATGACAAGCCGAACAACCAGCGGGCGCGGCCGCCGCTATGACAGCGTTCTGGACACGGTCGGCGACACGCCCGTGATCCGTGTGAACCGCATCGCGCCCAAGGGCGTGACCGTCTACGTCAAGGCCGAGGCGTTCAACCCGGCGGCGTCGGTCAAGGACCGGCTGGCGCTGAACATCATCGAGGCCGCCGAGGCCGATGGCAGCCTGACGCCGGGGCAGACGGTGGTGGAGGCCACGTCGGGCAATACCGGGATCGGGCTGGCGATGGTCTGCGCCGCCAAGGGCTATCCGCTGGTGGTGACGATGGCGGAAAGTTTCTCGGTCGAGCGGCGCAAGCTGATGCGGATGCTGGGGGCGAAGGTGGTGCTGACGCCGAAGGCGCTGAAGGGGTTCGGGATGTACACCAAGGCCAAGGAACTGGCCGAGGAGAACGGCTGGTTCCTGGCGAGCCAGTTCGAGACGAAGGCCAACGCCGATATCCACGAGGCCACCACCGCGCGCGAGATCCTGGGCGATTTCGAGGGCGAGCGGCTGGATTACTGGGTGACGGGCTATGGCACCGGCGGGACGGTGACGGGCGTGGCGCGGGTGCTGCGCCGCGAGCGGCCCGACACGAAGATCATCCTGAGCGAGCCTGCGAATGCGGCGATCATCTCTTCGGGGTATGTGAATACCCGCAACGACCGGCATCAGCCCACGGAAAGCCACCCGAATTTCGAGCCGCATCCGATCCAGGGCTGGACGCCGGATTTCATTCCCTACGTGATCCAGGAGGCGATCGACAACAGCTATTATGACGAGCTGATCCCGGTGGCCGGGGCCGATGGCGTGAAATGGGCGCGTCGGCTGGCGGCGGAGGAAGGCATCTTTACCGGCATTTCCGGGGGCGCCACCTTCGCGGTCGGGATGCAGGTGGCCGAGACCGCGCCGGAGGGGTCGGTGATTCTGGTGATGCTGCCCGATACCGGCGAGCGCTACCTGTCGACGCCGCTGTTCGAGGGCGTGCCGGAGGAGATGACCGAGGAGGAGGCGGAGATTTCCCGTTCCACCCCGTCGGCGCAGATGGGATAGGGGCCTCGAAAGGCGTTCACCACGGAGGCAATCGCCAGCCCCTGGGGTGGCGATCCGACGGCAATTCTGAAGCACTTAATGCCTGCCAAACACATCCTCGGAACGATCGGTGCGCCCAGCCTCGCCAAATCGCCAGCCCAAGGGAGGGGCTGACGATGGCCGGGCCGCTGCGCGGCTGTTAACCGGCTGGGGGCTCGACATCAGTGTCACACAAGGGCTCGAAGCGAACGAGCACCTCGCCGGTGATCGCATCTGTGGTTTCGTGACGATCATATGTGCATCAGGTGCGTTGGTTTATGCCTTGGCCGCCCGGGCTTGTTGCGGAAGTTTCACGATCGACATTGTCCTACCCTCCCCCTGTTGACGCGATTCTTGTCCTGCCAGCGATGTCGGGAAAGAGCCGTGTGACTTAACGGGATTTGACCTGGGCGCGCCTTATCGGGTGCGCGCCCGAAGCCAGCGCTGCCAGGTGGCGCGGTTGCCGGCGAAGACGTTGATGTCGACGCCGCCTTTCACGCCCGGAACGACCCCGGTGCCGGTGTATTGCCAGAAGCGCCAGCTTTGGCCGGGATAGGTGGTGTCGAGCGTTCGGGCGGTGGAGCGCAGCCAGAACTCCTCGTTCAGCTGGCCGATACCGGTCTGGCGGTAGAATTCCAGCGTGGTGTAGATGATCGGGCGCTGGCCGTAGTGACGCTCGACGATGTCCATGAAGACCTGCGCCTGGCGGCGGACCTCGGCGCCCGGCGGGCGGGTGGTGCAGGTGGGCGAATAGGGGTTCCATTCCAGGTCGAGGACCGGGGGCAGGGCGCCGCCCTCGTTCGGGACGTTGCGGATGAACCAGCGGGCCTGAACCTCGGGCGGGGTGCAGAAATAGTAGAAGTGATAGGCTCCGCGCAGCACCCCGGCATTGCGGGCGGCGGGCCAGTTGGTGGCGAACATCGGGTCGAGCCTGTCGCCGCCCTCGGTCGCCTTGATGAAAGCGAACTCGATGCCGGACTGCCGCACGGCGGACCAGTCTATGCTGTTCTGGAAACGCGCCACGTCGATGCCGTGGATGTCATAGGCCCAGGGCGGTGCGCCGTCCCAACTTACCGGGTCGTTGTCGCCGAATTGCGGACCCGCGCAGGCGGCTGTCAGGGTCAGGGTGGCAAGCACCAGCGCGGCGGCAAGAAACCGGATCATGAAACCTCCTTTGATCGTACCATCACAAGGCCGAGGTTGTTGGCGGGCATCTGGGCGCGCGCGACGAATTCGAGGCCTGACTCGTGGGTCCAGCGTATCATGTCGGCGTCGTTCTTGTAGCCCGTTTCCGGGTTTTCCGCGCGGATGGCGGCGTCGAACCGCGCGTCGCCTTCGGACGTGGCCCGCCCGTCGCGGAGGAACGGCCCGTAGACGACGAACCGGCCGCCGGGGGCAAGGGCGCGGGCGGATTCGGCGATGAGCGTGCGGGCGGCGGCGGTCGAGACCAGGTGCAGGAGATTGACCACCAGGACGAGGGCGAAGCCGTTGCTGGTGCCGGACCACCCGGGGCGGGTCGCATCGAGCCGCAGCGGGGGCAGGATACGTCCGGCCGGGGCATCGGCGGACCATGCGGCGATGGAGGCGAGGCGGTCGTCGGCGATATCGCTTGGCTGCCAGGTGAGGCCGGGCAGGTGGGTCGCGAAATGGGTGACGTGCTGGCCGGTGCCGCTGGCCAGCTCGAGCGCCGTGCCGGAGGCGGGAGCATGGGCGCGCAGGAGGTCGAGGAGCGCGTCCGCGTTGCGCTCGGCGGCGGGCGCGTGCAGGCGGGCGCCTGTGCCCCGATGGGCGACGGAGATGCGGGGCGGGGTGTCTGTCATGAGGACAGTTGGGACGGGATCGCTATGGCTTGCAAGGGGATTTTGCGTGGGAAAGGTGCCGGGTCAGGGCCGGGATTTGGTGGATGGGGGCGCGTGGGTTTCACCCACCCTACGCAGGGCGCGGAGGTCAATCCCGATTGGCCCGAGGAGGACGGTTGCGGAGATCCTCGGGTCGAGCCCGAGGATGACGGTTGGGGGGCTCGGGTCGAGTCTGAGGATGGCGGTTGGGGGATCCTCGGGTCGAGCCCGAGGAGGACGGTGGGCCCCGCCGGATCGGGCGGGGCCTGGGGTTCATCAGTTCGGGATCTCGGCGGTGATGCCTTCGACGAAGAAGTCCATGCCCAGGAGCGTGCCGTCATCGGCCACTTCGCCCTCGGCCAGCCAGGCCGAGCCGTCCTGGCGGTTCAGCGGGCCGGTGAAGGGGTGATAGTCGCCTGCCGCGATGGCCTCTTTCATCGCCAGCGCCTCTTGCTTGACCTCAGCGGGCACGGCGTCGGTGATCTCGCCGATCTCGACCATGCCGGGGCCGATGCCGTCCCAGGTCTCGGTGCTTTCCCAGGTGCCGTCGATCACGGCCTGGGTGCGCGCGATGTAATAGGGCGCCCAGTTGTCGATGATGGAACTCACGCGCGGGGTGGGGGCGTATTCGGCCATGTCCGAGGCCTGGCCGAAGGTGATGACGTTGCCGGCCTTTTCGGCGGCGGCCTGGGGCGCGGTGCTGTCGGTGTGCTGCAGGATCACGTCGGCGCCCTGGTTGATCAGGGCAGTGGCGGCGTCGGCCTCTTTCGGGGGGTCGAACCAGGTGTAGGCCCAGATCACCTTGAATTCCACGTCCGGGTTGACCTTTCTGGCGTGGATGAAGGCCGCGTTGATGCCGCGGATCACCTCGGGGATGGGGTAGGAGGCAATATAGCCGATGACGTTGGATTCCGTCATCTTGCCGGCGATATGACCCTGGATCGCCCGGCCCTCGTAGAAGCGGGCGGAATAGACCGACACGTTTTGGGCGGTCTTGAAGCCGGTGGCGTGTTCGAACTTCACGTCGGGAAACTTCTGCGCCACCGCGATGGTGGGGTCCATGTAGCCGAAGGAGGTGGTGAAGATCAGGTCGGCGCCCTGCAGCGCCATCTGGGTGATGGCGCGTTCGGCATCTGTGCCCTCGGGGACGCTTTCCTGGAAGACCGTCTCGACCTGGTCGCCGAAATGGTCCTCGACGGCAAGGCGGCCCTGGTCGTGCTCGTAGGTCCAGCCGCCGTCGCCGACGGGGCCGACATAGATGAAGCCGACCCTGGTCTTGTCCTGCGCCAGCGCGGGCAGGGCGAGGGCCAGCGACAGGGTGGCCGACGCCAGTATTCGGGTGAAGGTCATGGGGTACTCCCTGATGGGTTGGTTGGCCTCATTGCGAGGCGTGGAACATGCGGCCCAGCGAGCCGGGTGCGCGGGATTTGTCGCCCGACATGATGACCAGCACGAGAATGGTGATCAAGTAGGGCGACATGGAAAGGTATTCGACCGGGATCGGGATGCCGGTGGGCTGAAGGTTCAGCTGCAGCACCGAGATGCCGCCGAAGAGCCAGGCGCCCAGAAGGACGCGGCCGGCCTTCCAACTGGCGAAGACCACCAGTGCCAGCGCGATCCAGCCATAGCCGGCGGTCATGCCTTCTGTCCATTGCGGGACGTGAACGAGGCTGAGATAGGCGCCGCCAAGCCCGGCGCAGGCCCCGCCGAAGAGGATCGCCAGAAAGCGCACGCGCACGACCTTCAGGCCCAGCGCATGGGCGGCGTCGTGGTTTTCGCCCACGGCGCGCAGGATCAGGCCGGGCCGGGTGTATTTCAGCATGACCCAGACGGCCGCGACGAGGGCGAGGGCGAGATAGACCATGAGGTCGTGGGAAAACAGGATGGGGCCGAGGACGGGCAGGTCCGACAGGACGGGAATGTCGAGACCGCGGGTGGGCGGCGGCTTGATGCCCTGGTAGCCCTGGCCCAGAAGCGCGCTGAGGCCGAGGCCAAAGAGGGTGAGCGCCAGGCCCGAGGCGACCTGGTTGGCCAGGGCGAGTTGCGTCAGCAGGCCGAAGAGCAGCGCCAGCACCGCCCCGCCGAGGGCGGCGGCGGCAAATCCGGCGACCGGCGAGCCGGTCTGGACCGCGACGGCAAATCCGCAGATCGCGCCAGTGATCATCATGCCCTCGACCCCGAGGTTGAGGACCCCTGCGCGTTCCACCACCAACTCGCCCAGCGCGGCCAGCAGGATGGGGGTGGAGGCCACGATGAGCGAGGCCAGAAGAAGGGTGGGGCTGATCGCGGAGAGGTCCATCAGATTGGCTCCGCAACCGGCACGGCGAATTTCGAACCCGCAATCAAACCGACCAAAATCCCGGTCGCTACGACAAATTCGGATTTCCATTTTGAGCGGGGATTCGAGACGAAGACGGCGGCGTAGATAGCCACCGGTACGAAAGAAGTGAACAAGAGAATGACAACCCAGCTCCAGGGATCTAGTGAAAGCATTGCGATCATTCTGGGCACCAAGTCCAAGGGCGAGAAGATCAATCCGAAAGCCACGGCGCAGTTGATGAGGGTGGCCAGTGCAACCCGTTTCCAGGTGATCCCCATCTAGGCCACCTCCGCCGTTTTCCACCGCAGGCGGAAATGCGTCAGCACGTCCACCGCCAGCAGGAAGAAGAGCAGCATGCCCTGGAACATCTGGATGGCGGCGGCGGGCAGGCCGAGGTTCGACTCGGCGATCTCGCCGCCGATATAGGTCAGCGCCATCAGCAGCCCGGCCAGCAGGATGCCGATCGGGTGCAGGCGCCCCAGGAAGGCCACGATGATGGCTGTAAAGCCGTAGCCCACGTTGAAGTCGATGTTGATCTGGCCCGCGGGACCCGCCACCTCGAACATGCCGGCAAGACCCGCCAGCGCACCGGAGAGGCCAAGGCAGATCAGGGTCAGCCGGGCGAGTGGCACACCGGCAAAACGGGCGGCGCGGGGGGCCTGGCCGGCGAGCCTGATGTGAAACCCCAAGAGGTGGCGGCTGAGCAGGATATGGGCGAAGATCACCGCGATCAGCGCGGCCACGACGCCCCAGTGGATGCCCGAGCCGGCAAGGATTTCCGCGTTATGCGCCGAGGGGTAGTCGCGCAGGTTGCGCGAGCCGGGAAAGCCGCGCCCCTCGGGATTGCGCAGGAGGCCCAGGGACATCTTGGCCAGCAGTTGCTCGGCCACGTAGACCAGCATCAGCGAGACGAGGATCTCGTTGGTGCCGAACCGCACCTTCAGAAAGCCCGGTATCATCGCCCAGGCCCAGCCGCCGAGGGCCCCCGCGATCACCATCAGCGGGAAGATCAGGGCGGACTCGGTGGGATAGAAGGCCAGCCCCACACCCGCGCCGGTGAGCGCGCCGATGATATACTGCCCCTCGGCGCCGATGTTCCAGATATTCGCCCGGAACCCCAGGGCGAGGCCGATGGCGATGAGGATCAGCGGCGCGGCCTTCACCAGCAGTTGCGGGCGGTGGTAAAAGGCGAACTCGCCGAAGAGCGGCTCCCAGAAGATCGTGCGGATGGCGTCGACCGGCGCCTGGCCGAGCGCCGCGAACATCGCGCCGCCGGCGAGCATGGTGATCGCCACGGCCAGCACCGGGGCCAGCGCCGACCAGGTGCGGGAGGGCTGGGGACGGCGCTCGAGTTTCAGCACGGGGCGCCTCCCGCGCCGTGTCGCCCTGAGTATTTTTGCCAAGAAAAAGCCGAAGCGGCGTGGATCGGTTTTTTCTTGGTGAAAATACTCCCGCCGGAGGCAAGATACTCTTCGCGGGCGGGATCAGACATGGGCGACCTCCATGTCATGGGCGCCGCCCATCATGAGGCCGACCTCATCGGTCGAAAGGGTGGCGGTGGCGCGGATGTCCGACAGGCGGCCCGCGTTGAGGGCGGCGAAACGGTCGGAGATCTGCATCAGCTCGTCGAGGTCCTGGCTGATGACGAGAATGGCCGCGCCCCTGGCGGCAAGGTCCATCAGCGCCTGGCGGATGAAGGCGGCGGCGGCGGCGTCGACGCCCCAGGTGGGCTGGTTGACGATCAGCACCTCGGGGTCGTGCGCCATCTCGCGGCCGATGACGAATTTCTGCAGGTTGCCGCCCGAGAGCGCGCGGGCGGCCACGTCCGCGCCGGGGGTGCGGACGTCGAAATCGGCGATGATGCGCTCGGCGAAGCTGCGGGCGCGGGACCAGTGGAGAAAACCGCGCTGCGACAGGCCCTGCCGGGTCGCGCCGGTCAGCAGGGTGTTTTCCGTCAGGCTCATCTCGGGGGCGGCGGCGTGGCCCAGCCGTTCCTCGGGGGCGGCGAAGAGGCCGAGGTCGCGCCGGGCCTGCGGGGGCAGGCGGCCGATGGATGTGTCGTTCATGCGCAGGGCGCTGGGCGTCACCGGCAACTCACCGGAAAGCGCGGCGAGGAGTTCGTCCTGCCCGTTGCCCGCGACGCCGCCGATGCCGAGGATTTCGCCCGCGTGCAGCGTGAGGGAGACGTCCTTGAGAGACGTGCCGAAGGCCGAGGGCGCGCGCACCGAGAGCGTGTCGAGCACAAGGCGCGGGGTGCCGCGCTCGGTGTCGCGCCGGGCGGGGGCGGCGAAGGCGCTGCCGACCATCATCTCGGCCATGGCCTGCGCGGTGGTCTGCGCCGGATCGCAGGTGCCGACGTTACGGCCCCGGCGCAGGACTGTGGCGCGGTCGCAGAGGGTGCGGATCTCTTCCAGCTTGTGGGAGATATAGAGGATCGCCACGCCCTCGGAGGTGAGTTTGCGCAAGGTCTTGAACAGGATCTCGACCTCCTGCGGGGTCAGGACGGACGTGGGTTCGTCCATGATCAGCAGGCGCGGGTCCTGCAGCAGGCAGCGGATGATCTCGACCCGCTGGCGTTCGCCCGCCGAGAGGTCGCCCACGATGCGGGTGGGGTCGAGCGGCAGGCCGTAGGTTTCCGAGACGTCGCGGATCCGGGCGGCGAGGGTGCGCATGGGCGGCGGGGTTTCCATGCCGAGGGCCACGTTTTCCGCCACGGTGAGCGCGTCGAAGAGCGAGAAATGCTGGAACACCATGGCGACGCCCTGTTGCCGCGCGTCGCTGGGCTCGGACGGTGTGAAGGGGGATCCGTGCAGGTGCATGGTGCCGCTGTCGGGTTTGACCAGCCCGTAGATCATCTTGACCAGCGTGGACTTGCCCGCGCCGTTTTCGCCCAGAAGCGCGTGGACCTCGCCCGCGCGGATGTCGAAGCTGACATCCTCGTTGGCGACCACGCCGGGATAGGCCTTGGTCAGCCCTTCGATGCTGAGCAGCGGTTCCGTCACGCGCCGTCGTCCCCCCGGTTTCACGGTTCCCCGTCCCTGTTAACGCAAGCCGGGCGGGCACGGCAATGGCGCGCGTGGGATACGCGGCGTCGGGCGGAGGCGGGTGATGCGGATTTGGGCAGATGTCGGGCTTGGCGGGGGCGGCGGCGCTGGATAGTGTGGCGGCATGAGCAACTCCCCCCGATTCATCCATCTTCGCGTCCATACCGAGTATTCCCTGCTGGAAGGGGCGGTGCGGCTGAAAAAGCTCGCGGACCTCTGTGCAAAGCACCAGATGCCCGCGGTGGCGGTGACCGACACCAACAACATGTTCGCCGCGTTGGAGTTTTCCGTTACCGCGCAGGGGGCGGGGGTGCAGCCGATCATGGGCTGCCAGATGGACCTGGAATACATGACGCCCGAGCCGGGCAAGCGGCCGGTGCCGCCCGCGCCGGTGGTTCTGCTGGCGCAGAACGAGGAAGGTTACGAGAACCTGATGAAGCTCAATTCCGCGCTTTACCTGCGCGGGGACGGGCAGTTGCCGCATCTGACGGTGGAGGATCTGGAGGCGCATGGCGCGTCGGTGATCTGCCTGACCGGCGGGCTGGAAGGGGCGGTGGGCAAGCTCTTGCAACTGGGGCAGCGCCCGGCGGCGGAGGCGTTGATGCAGCGGCTGGCGGGGATCTTCGGGGACAGGCTTTACGTCGAGTTGCAGAGGCATCGGGGCGAGGCGGGCGTGCCGGAGGCCGAGGTCAAGACCGAGCGCGGCTTTGTCGAAATGGCCTATGCCATGGAGCTGCCGCTGGTGGCGACGAACGACGTCTATTTCCCCGAAGCCAGGATGTACGAGGCGCATGACGCGATGATCTGCGTCGCCGAGGGCGCCTATGTGGACCAGTCCGAGCCGCGGCGGCGGCTGACGGCGGAGCATTATTTCAAGTCGCCCGCCGAGATGGCGACGCTTTTTGCCGACCTGCCCGAGGCGCTGGAGAACACGGTGGAGATCGCGCGGCGCTGTGCCTTTGGCGCGTATCGGCGCGACCCGATCCTGCCGCGCTTTGCCGATGACGAGGTGGACGAGTTGCGGCGGCAGGCCAAGGAGGGTCTGAAGGAGCGGCTGGCGGTCATTCCGCACGCGGCCTCGGTGGAAGACTATGAGGCGCGGCTGGAATTCGAGCTGGGGATCATCGAGGGGATGGGCTTTCCGGGCTACTTCCTGATCGTGGCCGATTTCATCAAGTGGGCGAAGGACCATGACATCCCGGTGGGGCCGGGGCGTGGCTCGGGCGCGGGGAGCCTTGTGGCCTATGCGCTGACGATCACGGACCTTGATCCGCTGCGGTATTCCCTGCTGTTCGAGCGGTTTTTGAACCCCGAGCGGGTCAGCATGCCCGACTTCGACATCGACTTCTGCATGGATCGCCGGGAAGAGGTGATCCAATACGTGCAGGGCAAGTACGGGCGCGACAAGGTGGGGCAGATCATCACCTTCGGTGCGCTTTTGTCCAAGGCCGCGGTGCGCGATATCGGGCGGGTCTTGCAGATGCCTTACGGCCAGGTGGACCGCCTGTCGAAGATGATCCCGGTGGAGGGCGTGAAGCCTGTCAGCATCGAGAAGGCACTGGCGCAGGAGGAGCGCCTGCGCGACGAGGCCCGCAACGAGGAGGTGGTGGACCGCCTGTTGAAATACGGGATGCAGGTGGAGGGGCTGTTGCGCAACGCCTCGACCCACGCTGCCGGGGTTGTGATCGGGGACCGGCCGCTGGACGCGCTGGTGCCTTTGTATCAGGACCCGCGGTCGGACATGCCGGCGACGCAGTTCAACATGAAATGGGTCGAGCAGGCCGGGCTGGTGAAGTTCGACTTTCTGGGGCTGAAGACGCTGACGGTGATCCAGAACGCGATCGAGCAGATCCATGCGGGCGGGCGGGATCTGCATACCGCCGCCGATGGGGCCCAGATCTACGAGCCGAACGAGGGGGCGGAGAACGATATCGGGCAGATCCCGCTCGATGACGAGAAGACCTATGCGCTTTATGCCAAGGCCAAGACCGTGGCGGTGTTCCAGGTGGAAAGCTCGGGCATGATGGATGCCCTGAAGCGGATGAAGCCGACCTGCATCGAGGATATCGTGGCACTGGTGGCGCTCTACCGACCCGGGCCGATGGAGAACATTCCGAAATATTGCGAGGTGAAGAACGGGCTGAGCGAGCGCGATTACCTGCACAAGTCGGTGGACCATATCCTGGACGAGACGCAGGGCATCATCGTCTACCAGGAGCAGGTGATGCAGATCGCGCAGGAGATGGCCGGGTATTCCCTGGGCGGCGCGGACCTGCTGCGGCGCGCCATGGGCAAGAAGATCCAGGAGGCGATGGATGCCGAGCGGCCCAAGTTCATCGCGGGGGCCAAGGAAAACGGTGTCGATGACGCCAAGGCGCTGGAGGTGTGGAACCTTCTGGACAAGTTCGCCAACTATGGCTTCAACAAGTCGCACGCGGCGGCCTATGCGGTGGTCAGTTACCAGACCGCGTGGCTGAAGACCAATCACCCGGTGGAGTTCATGGCCGGCGTCATGAACTGCGATATCCACCTGACCGACAAGCTGGCGATCTATTTCGAGGAAGTGAAGAAGGGGCTGGAATTGCCCTGGGCGCCGCCTTGCGTGAACCGCTCGGACGCGACGTTCCAGGTGAAGGACGGCGTGCTGCATTATGGCCTGGGCGCGCTGAAGAACGTGGGCGTCGAGGCGATGCGCCTGATCGTGGCGGCACGGCGCGAGGGCGGCGAGGAGGCCCCGGATCAGGTCCGGGGCGGGGCGGACGAGAAGCCGTTCGTCACGCTTTATGATTTCGCGCGGCGGGTCGATCTGAAGGCGGTGGGCAAGCGCCCGCTGGAGATGCTGGCGCGGTCGGGGGCGTTCGACGCGCTGGACCGGAACCGGCGGCGTGTGTTCGACAGCCTGGAGGCGCTGATGCGCTATTCGGCGGCGATCCACGAACAGAAGGGATCGGCGCAGGTGTCGCTCTTCGGCGAGGCGGGCGAGGACCTGCCGGAGCCGCGGCTGAGCCCGGTCGAGGACTGGCTGCCGGCAGAGCGGCTGACCGAGGAATATGCCGCCGTGGGCTTTTACTTGTCTGGGCATCCGCTGGACGATTACATGGCGGCGCTGAAGCGCAAGGACGTCAAGACGCTGGACGAGGTCAACGAGCTGGCGGCGCGATCAGGCGCGGTGGTGGCCAAGATGGCGGGCGTCGTGGCCGGGCGGCAGGAGCGGAAATCGGCGCGCGGCAACCGCTTTGCCTTCGTGCAGCTGAGCGACGTGACGGGCGGTTACGAGGTGACGATGTTCTCGGACACGCTGGAGGTGGCGCGCGAGCATCTGGAGACCGGCAACCAGGTGGTGATCGTGGTCGAGGCGACGATGGAAAGCGACCAGCTGAAGCTGCTGGCGCGGTCGGTGCAGCCGGCGGACGCGGTGGTGGCCGATGCCGGGGCAAGCGGGCTGAGGATATTCATCGAGACCGAGTCGGCAATCGGATCGGTGGCGCATGTGCTGGGCAACGCCCCCGAAAGCGCCGCACGGGGCGGGCGCGGGCCGATCCGGTTCTGCCTGATGAACGAGGCGCTGCCCGGCGAGGTGGAAATCGACGCGGGCCGGGAATTTCCGGTGACGCCGCAAATCAAGGGCGCGATCAAGAGCCTTGAGGGCGTGCTGATGGTCGAGGACCTCTGACCCCTGGCCCCTACCCGCCGAACCGGGTTCGGACCTGCTCCGGTCGGCGGCAGTTCACCGGTGATGCCGCACCTGTGTGGACCGGCTGGCCGTTCTGGGCTAATCAGCTGCATGTATGCGCTGCAACCCCTCGGAGGCCCATGCGGAAGATTGCATTGATTTGTGTGCTGGCCCTTGCAGGCTGTGGCGCACCGGAGGCCGAGATCGGGCGGCTATCGGAGCAGGACCTGCCCGAGGACAGCCAGACGATGGAGGCGGTACCGGGAGAGGCCGCACGCGAAGAGGCGGCCAGCGGCGGTTTCCTGGCCAAGCTTTTCGGCGGTGGCGCGGCAAAGCGGCAGGCGACACAGGCGGACGCGGATGAGGCAACCGAGGAGGGTGCGGCAGAGGAGGGCGGCACGCAGACCGCCAGCCTGACCCCGCCCGAGACGTTCGGCGCGCAGAGCGAGGTCGACGCGAAACCGCAGCGGCGGGGGCTGTTCGGGTTGGGCGGCGGACGCAATACGCCTACCTCCGGCGCCACCAGCGAGATCGCGCCGGGCACGGTTCTGCCCTTCGGCCGTGTCGCCCGCATCTGCGGGCTGAGCAGCCGGGAGATGGGACAGGCCGTCGAAACGCTGCCGGACGGGCGCGGGACATATGCGCTTTACGATTCCGCGCCCGGAAGCACGGCGCTGCGGACCTTTTACCTGACCGGGTTCGACGATGGCTGTGCGCGGCAGTTTTCGGCCGCGGTGGCGGTTCTGGCCGGTGCGTCGGATCACGAGCAATTGCGATATGGCCTGCCCGCAGAGGTGCAGCCCTACAGCACCACCGACAAGGCCTATGAGGCGCTGAAAACGAAGGTCTGCCGGGTGGGGCGGGGCAAACCCTGCGGCAACCGGATCAACCGGCTGGAACGCGACACGGTTTTCGTGAGCATGTACGAGCGGTTCGGCAGCAACGCCACATGGAATACGCTGCTGGTGCATGGCGGTGACGTGCTGGCGCAGGATCGCAAGGGCGGCTGACGGGCGGCGTCCTACCAGTGGGGTGGGCGGGTGTCGCCGGCGACCTCCTGGCCGTCCATCATCGATCGCGCTCGGCCTCGCGTTCCATCAGCATCTGGACGCGCCGGTTGAGCAGGGCGATCATCGTTTCCTGCCGCGCGACGGTATCCGAAAGGTCGTCGACGGCCCGGGTCAGATGCGCGATTTTCTCTTCGAGTTCCTGCATCGGCTCACTTTGCTTGGGTCCCGTGAAATTATGATCATATTCGACCGGGCGTCAATTGCCCGCAAACCTGACCTTTGCGCGCCGCCCGGCCTTGCCGCGCTTGCCCCGCAACCCGCCTTCGGCTAGACCGCGCCGCAAAGACCCCAGCCAAGGAACCAGGGACATGGCGAAGACCAAGAAGGCCCCGCGCCCCAAGGCGGAAACGCCCAAGGGGTTCCGCGATTATTTCGGTGTCGAGGTTACCGAACGCGCCGACATGCTGCGCAAGATCGCCGGGGTCTATCATCGCTACGGGTTCGACGCGCTGGAGACGAGCGCGGTGGAGACGGTCGAGGCGCTGGGCAAGTTCCTTCCGGATGTGGACCGGCCCAACGAGGGCGTGTTTGCGTGGCAGGAGGCGGGCGAGGACGACAAGGGCGACTGGATGGCGCTGCGCTATGACCTGACGGCGCCGCTGGCGCGGGTCTATGCGCAGTATCGCAACGACCTGCCGACGCCTTACCGGCGCTACGCGATGGGGCCGGTGTGGCGCAACGAGAAGCCGGGGCCGGGGCGGTACCGGCAGTTCTATCAGTGCGACGCGGACACCGTGGGCACGGCCAGCATGGCCGCCGATGCCGAGATCTGCGCGATGCTGGCGGATACGCTGGAAGAGGTGGGGATCCCGCGTGGGGATTACCTGATCCGGGTGAATAACCGGAAGGTATTGAATGGGGTGCTGGAGGTCATGGGCCTTGACGAAGGCGACCAGCGCGACGCGGTTCTGCGCACCATCGACAAGTTCGACAAGGTGGGCGAGGAAGGCGTGCGCCAGTTGCTGGGCAAAGGGCGGCTGGATGCGTCGGGGGCGTATATCGACGGTGTGGGACTGAGCGATGCGCAGGCGGGGCCGGTGCTGGCCTTCCTGACCTCCAAGGCCGACGACGCGGCGGATACGCTTGCCAACCTGCGCGACGCGGTGGGCGAAAGCGCGATGGGCGCGGAAGGCGTGCAGGAGCTTGAGGCGATTGCCGACCTGTTGGCGGCGCAGGGCTATGGCCCGGACCGGATCGTGATCGACCCGAGCGTGGTGCGGGGCCTGGGGTACTATACCGGGCCGGTCTACGAGGCGGAGCTGACCTTCGAGATCCTGGACGACAAGGGCCGCAAGCGGCAGTTCGGCTCGGTCGCGGGGGGTGGCCGGTACGATGACCTCGTGAAGCGGTTCACCGGGCAGGCGGTGCCGGCGACGGGGGTCAGCATCGGTGTGGATCGTCTGCTGGCGGCCTTGCGCGAGAAGGGGCGGATCGGTGGCACGGTCGAGGGGCCGGTCGTGGTGACCGTGATGGACCGGGACCGGATGGCGGATTACCAGGCGATGGTGTCGGAGCTGCGCAATGCGGGCATCCGGGCGGAGGTTTACCTGGGCAATCCCAAGAATTTCGGCAACCAGCTGAAATACGCGGATCGGCGGGGCAGCCCGGTGGCGGTGATCGAGGGCGGTGACGAAAAGGACAAGGGGATCGTGCAGATCAAGGATCTGGTCCTGGGGGCGCAGATTGCCGAGAACGCCACTCTGGAAGAATGGAAGGAACGCCCGAGCCAGTTCGAGGTGCCGCGCGACCAGCTGGTGGCGAAGGTGCGCGAGATCCTGGACGGCCAGGAAAGCGGCCCGGGCTGATGAGTATCACCCCGGACAACCGCGCGGCGGTCAAGGCCGAGGCGGCGCGGCTGCGCGACATGTTCGAGGCGGCGGGCGCGGTGCCGGTGGAAACATCGGTGCTGCAACCGGCGGACACGCTGCTGGATTTGTACGGCGAGGATATCCGGGCGCGGGCCTACGTGACCTCGGACGCGCTGCGCGGCGAACAGATGCTGCGGCCCGATTTCACCGTGCCGGTGGTGCAGATGCACATGGCGCACGGTGCCGAACCGGCGTGCTATACCTATGCGGGCGAGGTGTTTCGCCGGCAGGAGGATGACCCGGACCGGGCCAACGAATACCTGCAGGTCGGCTTCGAGATGTTCGACCGGCGGGCCCCGGCGGAGGCCGACGCGCGGGTCTTCGCGGTGATCCACGAAGCGCTGAAGGGCCTGCCCCTGCAGGCCGTCACCGGAGATATCGGTCTGCTGATGGCGGCTGTCGACGGGCTGGAGACGACCGAGCGGCGCAAGGTGGCGCTGCGCCGGCATGTCTGGCGGCCCCGGCGGTTCCGGGCGTTGATCGAGCGGTTTTCCGGCCGGGCGCCGGTGCCGGAAACCCGGGCGGCGTTGTTGGCGGCAAAAGACCCTATGGCCTGTGACGCGCCGATGATCGGGCTGCGCGGGCCGGACGAGATTGCGGCGCGGATCAAGGCGCTGCGCGAGGATGCGGCAACGCCGCCGCTGGCGGCGCGCGAGGTCGAGTTGCTGGACGCGGTGCTGGCGGTGCGCGAGACCGCGGACAACGCGCTGGAGCAATTGCGGGACATCGCGGTGGACATGCCCGCGATCCTGGGCGCGGTCGAATTGCTGGCGCGCCGGCTGGAAGCCCTGGAACGGGCGGGCGTGGCGCCGGACAGCCTGGAATTCGAGGCCAGCTATGGCCGGACGCAGATGGAATATTACGACGGGTTCGTCTTTGGCTTTGCGGTGCCCAAGCGGCCCGACCTGCCACCCGTGGCCACCGGTGGGCGCTATGACGCGCTGACCCGGCGGCTGGGCGAGGGGCGCGAGATCCCGGCGGTGGGGGGCGTGATCCGGCCCGACCAGGTGGTGGCACTGGGAGGCGGGGCATGAGCGTGAAGATCGGTGTGCCCTCGAAGGGCCGGTTGATGGACAAGACCTTTGGCTGGTTTTCCGAGCGCGGCGTGGAACTGGGCCGGAGCGGCGAGGAACGCGAATACGCGGGCTTTGTCCGGGGCGTCGAGAATGTCGAGCTGGTGCTGCTGTCGGCGGGAGAGATCCCGCGCGAGTTGGCCGCGGGCCGGATCCACCTGGGCGTGACGGGCCAGGACCTGATACGAGAGAAGCTGGGCCTCTGGGAGCAGGTGGTGGAAGAGGTCGAGGTGCTGGGATTCGGTGCCGCGGACCTGGTGCTGGCGGTGCCGCAGGTCTGGGTGGATGTGGGCACCTTGGATGATCTCGATGCCGCGGCGGCGGCGTTTCGGGAAAGGCACGGGTTTCGCCTGCGGATCGCAACGAAGTATCACCGGCTGGTGCGGGAATTCCTGCGCGACAACGGCGTGGCGGATTACCAGCTGGTCGACAGCCAGGGCGCGACCGAGGGTACGGTCAAGAACGAGACCGCGGAGGCGATTGCCGACATCACCTCGTCCGGCGACACGCTGAAGGCCAATCACCTGAAGACGCTGGAGGACGGGATGATCCTGCGCAGCCAGGCGACCCTGTTCCGGTCGCGCCGGGTGGCGCATGACCCGGCGGATCACGCGGCGCTGAAGGCCCTGCTGGACATGCTGGGCGTGGACTGAGAGCCATTCTTTCGAGTATTTCGGGAACAGTGAAGACCGTTTGGCATAACGATCCGGCGGTGACGCAAGGCGTGGGCGGAGCGCATTCGAGTATTTCTGCCAGGAAAAACCGTGAGGGCGATGATGCAGCCGGAGGCGCGAGAGGCATATTCGTTCCGGTCCGACGGGGCGGTGCCGGACTTCGATGACGGCCGCATCGTGGTGGTGATGGATGCGGAATGTGCGCTGTGTTCTCGCGCGGCGCGGCGGATTGCGCGGCTGGACCGGGACGACCGGGTGCGGATTGCGCCGATGCAGGGCGCGCTGGGGCGGGCGCTTTTGCTGCATTACGGGCTGGACGCGGATGACCCGGCGTCGTGGCTGATGATCGAGGACGGGCGGGCCTGGGGCTCGCTGGAGGGGATGGCGCGGCTGTTTCCGCGGCTGCACCGGGCCTATGCGCCTATGCGGCTGGTGTGGGCGTTGCCGGCGGGCTTGCGCGACTGGATCTATGCGCGGATCGCGCGGAACCGGTACGCGGTGTTCGGGCATGGGGACCTGTGCGCCTTGCCGGACCCGCAAGTGCAGCGGCGGATTTTGCGATGACGGTCTATGCGCGGCTGCTGGGCGCGGACGGGATGGCGGCACTGGGACCGGAATGCCGGGCGCTGCATGCAGGCGACGGGGTGTTCCCGGGGCGGATCACGGTGGAGGTGACACGCAACCCGGTGCTGCGTGCGGCGCTGCGGCTGGCGGGGTTTCCGCTGGAGGTGAAGGATGCGGAACTGCGCTTCGAAAAGCGCGGGCGCGGGGACCGGGATGTGTGGACGCGCCGCATGGCGGGGCAGGTGATGGAAACCGTGCAATGGGCCACGCCAGAGGGACGGCTGGCCGAGCGGATGGGCGCGATGGTGGCCATCAGCCGGCTGGTGCCGGCGGAGGGGGGCCTGGAGCTGACGGACTGGCGGTTCCGGTGCCTGGGGCTGCCGGTGCCAAGATGGCTGGCGCCGAAGGTCGCGGCGCGCGAGCGTCCTGACGCGGGGCGCTACCGGTTCGAGATCTCCATCGGGCTGCCCTGGGGGCGCGCGCCGGTGCTGCGCTATCACGGGTGGCTATGTGTGGCCCAGGCGGCGGACAAGGGCGGGTAGGTCGGCCACGGTGTCGATGACGTGATCGGCGCCGGCGTCTTTCAGCAGGGCGGTGGCGTGGGCGCGGAGCGGCGCGATCTCGGCCTCGGTGAGGGCGGCCAGGTCCTCGGGCGTCTTGCCGACTGCGTTGCCCGAGAGGGCGACGCCCACGGTGACGCAACCTGCCGCGACGCCTTCCTTGATGCCGGGGGCGGTGTCGTCGACCTTGAGGATCGTTGAGGGCGGGTAGGCGACGAGGTCGATCATGCATTGATACATGCCAAGCGGGCCGGGGCGGCCCTCGGGCAGGTCATCGGAACAGACCAGGTTGTCGGGGGTGTAGCCCTGTGCGGCGGCGACAGGCAGGACGTGGGTCATGATCGAGCGGGTGTAGCCGGTGGTGGAGCCGATCTTGAGGCCCATGGCGCGCAGGTCCGCGATGGCCTCTGCGCAGCCCGGCACCAGCGTGGCGTAGTCGGCCGCCACCTTCTCGTTCATCGGCACGAAGACCTTGTAGACCTCATCGACATCGGCGTCGGTGGGGGCGCGGCCGTATTTTTCCTGCCATAGGCGGGCGAGGTCGGGCATGTCGAGCATGGTGCGGATATGGTCCCACTTGGGCGCGCCCATCGGGGCGCGGGCCTGTTCGATGGTGGCGGTGAGGCCGAACCGGGCGAAGGCCTTCACGAAGACGCCCATGGGGGCGAAGGAGCCGAAATCGACGGTGGTGCCGGCCCAGTCGAATACGGCGGCGGTGAAGCGGGTCATGGAAGCGGTCCTTACTGGCGGTTCGCCCGGGTCTAGAGGAGGAGTTTGATGGTTTCGTGACAGGTGTCAGAGCCCCGAGAGGAAAGCCGAGAGGTTCGTGCCCAGGTGGTCGGAGACATAGCCGCCTTCCTGTACCAGCACGAGAGGCAGGCCGGTGTCGGCAAGCTGGCGGGCGATGCGGGTGAAGCCGGGGGTGGTGAGGGCGAGGCCCTTGAAAGGGTCGGCTTCGTGCGCGTCGAGGCCGAGGGCCACGACAAGCGCGGTGGTGCCGAAATCGGCGATGCGGGCGAGGGCCGCGTCGAGAGCGGGGGCATAGCCGTCGTCGCCCGTCAGGCGTGGCAGGGGCAGGTTGAGATTGGCGCCGAGGCCGGGGCCGGTCCCGCGTTCCTGCGCGTGGCCCCAGAAGAACGGGTAGAAATCGGC
Organism: Roseovarius sp.; assembly: GCA_046290265.1. GTDB lineage: Bacteria > Pseudomonadota > Alphaproteobacteria > Rhodobacterales > Rhodobacteraceae > Roseovarius. Next base: position 41,201 of record JBKAGF010000011.1, read on the forward strand.
CGGGTCGGCGTGGATCGACACGGTGAGCACGTCGGCGCGGTCGTAGAAGATGCCCTGGGTGCCGTTGCCGTGGTGCACGTCGATATCAAGGATGGCGGGGCGGTGGCCCGCGTCCAGCAGGCGCTGCGCGGCGATGGCGGAATTGTTGAGAAAGCAGAAGCCGCCGGCCTGGTCGGCATAGGCATGATGCCCCGGCGGACGGCAGAGCGCGTAGGCGTGCGACGCGCCGGACGTCACCGCGTCGGCGGCGGCGGTGGCGCATTGCGCCGAGGCATAGGCGGCGTCCCAGGTGTGCGGGCCGATGGGGCAGGCGGTGTCGGCCTGGTGATAGCCGGCCTGGCCCACCGGCGAGGTGGGGTAGCTGTCGCCGCGCGTGCGCGGGTGGATATTGGGAATGACCTCGGGCGCGGCCCCGTCCATGGCGGACCAGCGGGCGTGGATGGTGCGCAGGAAGGCGAGGTATTCGGGGGTGTGCACCGCGGCGATGGGCCCAAGGCCCGCATCGGCGGGTTCCGAGACGCGGCAACCGGCGGACAGTGCGGCGTCCCGCAGGATGGCGACGCGGGCCGGCGCCTCGGGCGAGGGTCTGAGCACGCCCTGGTTCAGGAAGGTCTGGGGGTCGTGGGCGGTCTGGCCGCGATCGAGAAAGGCTTGCATCGTCGGGTACGCTCCGCCTGGGCGAGGTGTCGGTCGCGGGAACGATACCTTGGGCGGGCGCGGGTTAACAGCCTTCACCACGCGCGGTAATTTCTGCCGAAAAAGGTCGTCGCACAGGCGCGGATGCGGCCCTGCGCAGTTCACGAAAAAGTTTGCGGACGGGTTTGGAACCCGGGATTTCCCGATAACGCGGGAGAATAAAATCTATTATTTGCAGTAATTTAGATTGGAATTCCGAGGCCGGGGCGGGGTCAGGGGAATCGCGCCGGAAGACCCGGTCAAGAAAAATCCGAATTTTTCGCGGAACTGGATGCAAGGCACGCGGTTCTTATCCCAGATCGCAGCACGGTGCTGCACTTAACCGTAACGGAGGTAACAATGTTTAACCGTACTATCGCACTTGCAGCCGCACTTTCGACCGCCGGCGCCCTGTCGGCCTATGCTGAATCCACCGTTGGCGAAGACGTTACCAACAAGGGCCAGGTTCTGGAGAACGCGGCCGATGTCACCGATGGCGGCCAGACCGTCGTCGACGTCGACACGTATGAGGAAGAAGGTCAGGACATTGTCGTGATCGGCAGCGAAACCAAGGCCAGCGACGACATGGGCGTCAATGACGAAGTGGCCAAGGACGAAACCGGTTCGGACAATACCGAAGGCGAGAACATCCTGGAGCTCGCGAAGCCGGGCGAGACGATCTACACCGTGCAGGGTGACCCCATCGGCACTGTGTCCTACGTGGAAACCCAAGGCGAAGCCGGTGATCTGGTGTTCGTGAAAATCGACCCGGCTGCCGGACTGCAGGTGCCGACGGTCGGCATCCAGACCAAGTCGCTGCAGATCGGTACCGAAGGCACGGCGCTGGAATACGCATTCTCGATCGACTATCTGCGCGACCGCATCACCGATGCGCTGAACCGCGGATAAGCGTTCACCTTTAACGAGTTCCAGACCGGGGCGTCCAAGCGCCCCGGTCTTTTTGCGTCTGCACTTTTGCCAGCAGCGGATCCCTGCGGGTTCACCCCGAAATTCACCTGTCCCGGCGGGAACCAGTTGGGTCAACGGGCGTTGACCGAATGATCGATTCCAAAAACCACTATGAACCGGTGAGGAGACTGACAATGAGCGTTAAGACCAAGGCAAAGGATATGCTTGACGACGGCAAGAAGGCGGTCGGCAAGGAAGCCGAGGCGCGGGCCGAGGAGCTGCGCGACGACGTGGCTCAGCATGGCGATACGATTTCGAGCGCCACGAAAAAGGCGGCCGGAGACTTCGGCGAATACGAGTCCGTCAGCTCGCTGCTGTCGCAGGCCGGTGAGGCCGTGGAGGACGCGACCAATCGCCTGCGCGAGCGTTCGATCCCGGATCTCGTCGACGATGTGACGGTGTTTGCACGCCGCAACCCGCTGCTGTTCCTCGGGGGCGCTGCCCTTGTGGGGTTTGCCGCAGCGCGCTTCCTGAGCGCCAGCACGCCGACTGACGAAGGCCCTGAGCTGATTGCCGCGGACGAGGACGTCTGGTCCGGCTATCTGCCGGAGAGCCCGAACACGACCGGGACACTTGGCTGATGCTGCAAGACCCGAAACCACCGTTCGGCGTGGTCGTCGCCCGCATCCTGCGCGAAGCGCGGGGATTGCTGGCGGCCCATGCCGACCTGGCCAAGAGGGAACTTCGGCAGAACCTGCGCTCGGCCAAGGCAGGGCTGATCCTGATCGCCGCGGCACTTCTGTTCGCGCTGGTCAGCATCCATGCGCTTGGTGTCGTCGCAGTTCTGGCGCTGGCCGACCTGGGGCTGGGCCTTGGGGCCGCTGCCGCCATCGTGTTCGGCGTGTTCCTGGTGATGACGCTGGTCCTGGGTCTGATCGGGATGCGCTGCCTGTCGGCGCGCGCGATGCTTCCGCGACGGACCATCGAAGGCCTGAAATCCGATATCGCTTTATTCGAGGAGAACCAAAATGACCGCGAAGTCTATGGAAAAGCTTGAGAAAGACGCCGATGAGCATCGTGCCGGACTGGCCGAGGCAATCGGTGATTTTGCCGATGCCGTGAACCCGGGCCGCCTTGGGCGGCAGGCGGTGGATGATGCCGCCGCCTTCGGGCGCAGCGCCACGCACTCGATCGCGCAATCCGCAAAGGACAATCCCGTCGGACTGGCGCTGGTGGGAATTGGCGCGGCGATCATCGTGGCGGGCGGCGCGGCGCATCAGACAGGTGCGTTTTCGAACCTGCGCAAGAACTCGGAACTGAGCCAGGACGAGCGGATCGCCCGAGCGGCCGAACGTAATGCCAAACGCACCCAGATCGCGGCGGCGCGTCCGGCGGGGCCCTCTGCCTCGCGGATGCGCAGGATGCTGGACACCGGCCTTGAAAAGCTGGGGCCGGAAGCGCGTGACCGTGTGGTTTCGCTGCGGCTGAAGGCGATCGAGGCGCAGGAAACGGCAGAACGGTATGCACGTGGTGCGGCCAAGTCCGCCGTCGACACGCATAACTCGCAACCTCTGGTCACCGGCCTTGTCGCGGCGGGCATCGGCGGGCTGCTTGGCGCGTTGCTGCCCAGCACACGCCGCGAAGCCGAGATCATGGGCGCACGGCGTGACGCATTCCTGCGCGCGGCGGAAGAGCGGCTGACCGCGGAAATCGAGGAACTGGAAAACAAGGGCAAGGCTGCCGTCACCGAGGCGGTACGCGCCGGGTCCGAGCAGTTCAAGTCCGCGGCCGGGTAACTAACACAAGTGGTAATGGATCATGCCCCGTCAAAGCTTATCCGGGTTTGCCTGATAACGCTGAGCTTCATCGCGGTCGTTGCGGCTGCGAAACTGGCACAAACGCTGGTCGCACCGGTCGTATTCGCCCTTGTACTGGGTGTGGTCCTGTCACCCATGGCTTCACGCCTTGAAACGCTTGGAGTGCCGCGCTCGTTGAGTGCGGCACTCGCGCTTCTGATCGGTGCCTCGATGATTTTCGTGCTTCTGGCGATGCTGGGGCCGGTCCTTTCGGCGCTGGTTGACCAGGTGCCGCGCATCCAGCAGCAGTTTCGCGGCTGGCTGAATGAGCTGACCTACGCGCTGCGCAGCATCGGCGGTATCACCTTCGATCTGGAGCGCACGATCTCGGAAGGCGGCGAGGATGCCGTGGAAGAGGCGATTCCCTCTCTGGTCGAGGCGCTCTGGCTTGCGCCGAACCTGTTGGCGCAGCTTCTGATCTTTGCCGGAACGCTGTTCTTCTTTCTGCTGACGCGCGACGACCTTTACAGCGCCTTGCCGCAGTACCGGGTCGCGCTGAAAACCGCGGACCGGGCGGTTGCCTATTACTTCGTGACGATTACGCTGATCAATTTCGGCCTGGGCGTTTCGCTGTTTTGCCTGCTGATGGTCATCGGCATGCCGAATGCGATGCTGTGGGGCGCGGCCGCCTTTCTTGCGAATTTCGTGCTGTATCTCGGGCCGTTGGCGATTGCGTTTTCCCTGCTGCTGGGCGGCCTGCTTGCGTTCAACTCGGCCTATGCGCTGGTCGCGCCGCTGTCGTTCCTGGCGCTGAACGCGATCGAGGGGCAGTTCGTGACGCCTGCGCTGGTCGGTGCGCGCATGAACGTGAACCCGTTGATCGTTTTCCTGTCCATCGTATTCGGACTGTGGCTTTGGGGGCCACTTGGCGGTATCGTCGCGCTGCCAGTGGTTGTCTGGGTCTATTCCCTTGTCACTGCGCAGCTCAAGCGTGGCACGGTGTCCGAATACAAGATGGAACAGGTTGCATGACATGGCAGGAAGCTGACGGATATCGCTTTGCGCCGCTTCCGGTGACCACAAAGGATCGGGGCGGGCTGCGGCGGACGGGAATAGAGATCGAGTTTTCCGGGCTCTGCGAGCGGCGCGCGGCGTCCATCCTGTGCGAGACGTTCGGCGGCGAACTGGACGACAGCGATCCGAACAGCCTGCGCGTGACCGGCAGCGAGATCGGGACCCTGCTGATCGAGCTGGATACCGTGCTGGGCAAGAAAGGGACCTGGCCTTCCGGCCCGAGTTTCAAGGAGTTGCTGCGCGGCATCGTGCCGGTCGAGATTGTCACCGACCCGCTGATGCCGGATCAGATGGACACCGTGGACAGGGTCATTCCGGCGCTGCGGGCGGCGGGCGCCAGCGGATCGCGCGACGGTGTGTTCCTGGGGTTCGGGGTGCATCTGAACACCGAGGTGGTCGCGCCGGGGGCGGAGCACACGATGCGCATCATCCGCGCCTTCGGGATGCTGGACCCGGTGCTGCGGGCGCAGACGGGGGTCGATGTGACGCGCCGGGTTCTGCCCTTCGTGACGGCATGGCCGCGGGCGCTGGTCGAGCAGCTGATAGATGAGAAACCGGACAGGCTGGAGGCGGTGATCGACATGCTGGACCCGCATGTGCGGACCCGCAATCATGCGCTGGACCTGCTGCCGCTGTTCAAGCATGCGATACCGAAGCTTTATGCTGCAAGCTATCCCGACGATCGCAGCACGACCGCGCGTCCGACCTTTCATTTTCGGTTGCCCGACAGCCGGATCAACGAACCCGGATGGTCGCTGCGCCAGCCGTGGGAGATGTGGCGGCTGGTCGAGGTCGTGGCGGCCTCGGCGGTGCTGGAGACGCTGGAGGAGGCGTGGCTGGCGCATATGCGCGCGGCGCCGCTGCTGGGTCGCGACAGTGGCTGGGTCCGGATCGCCTCTGACATCCTGAAACCCGAGATTGCATGACACGTCCGATGATCGCGGTGACAACCTCGGTCCGGTCGGGGTGGCGGATCTTTCCGCTGGTCCGGTTCAACCTGTGGCTGGCGGGAGGCCGCGCGGTGCGCTGGGGCGTGGGCCGGCCGGCGGATCTTGGCGCGGTGGACGGGTTGATCATCGGCGGCGGCGACGATGTGGGGCCGGAACTGTACGGTGGCAGGATCGGGATATCGGCGACCCTGGACCGCGCGCGCGACGACCTGGAACGCGGATTGGCCAATGCCGCGCTGGACCGGGGGGTGCCGGTCCTGGGCATCTGCCGGGGGGCGCAGATGATGAACGTCGCCTTCGGCGGTACCCTGGATCAGAATGCCTGGCAGACCTTTGGCAAGGCCGAGGAGATCAGAACGATCCTGCCGAAGCGTGACGTGGACGTGGTGGGAAATTCGCACCTGGCGCGGATCTGCGGTGACGAACCGATGCGGGTGAACGCGCTGCACACGCAAGCCGTGGAGGCGCTGGGCAGGGGCCTGCGGGTGGCTGCTCGTGATACGCACGGCATGATCCAGGCGATAGAGCGGCAGGCCGACCCGTTTGCGGTAGGGGTGCAATGGCATCCCGAGCACCTGTTCTATGCGCGGCGGCAGCGGTTGCTGTTCAGGGCGCTGGTTGCGGCGGCGCGCGCCTATCGCGTGTCGCGCGGACAGGTGCAGGCCGCGCTGAGCGAGATATAGAAAAAGGGCGCCCGCTGCGGGGCGCCCTTTCTGTTGGTTCCGGACGACTGGATCAGAAGCCGGCGAGGATGCTGTCGACGTCGCGGCGGACCTCGTCCTTGTCCTTGCCGACCTTGGCCTGAAGCTTGCCGATCATCTGTTCGCGCTCGCCGCGCGCTTCTTCGATGTCGTCATCGGTGAGGTCGCCGTAAATCTCGCGCAGTTTGCCTTTGATCTGGGTCCAGTTGCCTTCGATGCGATCTCGATCCATCTCGATTTCTCCTATCATATCAGGGATTTAAGCCGTCCCGACAGTGGGGCGGCCAGTCGTTTCATCTGTACAGGGCAAACGCGGAGGGGCGGCTGCGAGTTCCGGCGCGAAGGGTGGATCAGACGATGTTTTCGGTCACGCCGGGCAGATTGAGCCAAGTATCGCGCAATTGCGCGCTGTCGTGATGAACGAGGAAACCGTGACGGTTCTCGGGGTTCATGACGCTGTTCTCGGCGACCTTGCGAGCCCACCAGGAAAACATGGTGTCGTGGCGGCGCGCCTCTGGCGGCAGGTCCTCGAACCACCAGTGCGACATCAGCCTTTCGCGCAGGGTGGCGATGCGGTCCGGGTCGGTGATGCGCAGGGCGGCCTCTGTATCCCAGTAGAGCGAGCGGCCATTGAGGTTGGCCGAGCCGACAAGCGCGAAGCGGTCATCCTGGACCAGCACCTTGTTGTGCACATGGATGAGCGGCGACCCCGACAGGGTCTGCTTGGTGTCGCGCGCGGCAAAGCGCGGCTGCACCGGCGTGGCGACAAGGACGCGGTCGCCGAAACTGTCGCGCAGGATCTGAATCGAGTCGTGCTGGAGGGACATGCCATAGCGCGCGTCGATGCCGACCTCGCTGGAATAGGCGACCTCGTCGGGCAGGCCGGGCAGGATCACGATGGCATGCAGATCGCGCCGCTTGCGACCTTCCTTTGCCAGCCGCCGGGCAAGACCGCGGGCCCGCAGATATTGCGTTTCGATATAGATCAGATCCTTGGCGCGGCGGAAGGCGTTCAGGTGGTCCTCTTCGATTTCATGCAGGAGCGTCTTGGGCGAGACATAGGGCAGCTGGGTCCTGCGCGGGGCGGACAATGTCCGCCGGAGGTACTTCATCGGTGCGGGTTTGCGGCAGGCGTCGATGCTGAGCAGGAAGGTCTTGACGTGGTGCGCCGCTTCCAGCGCCTCGGGGCCGCGCACGAGGATCTGCACGTCCGACCACGTAAGGGCGGCGATGCGGTCATGGTCGGGCGTGTCGAAGCGGCGTTCGTTCAGGTCGAGCCCGCCGATATAGACGACCTCGTCGTCAATGACGGCGATCTTCTGGTGGTGCGAAGTGGTGTGAAGTTCCGGCAGCTCGTCGTCCCTGAGGCGCACGGCCTCGCGCATTCTCTGGTCGTCGCTGAGCGCCATGAGCCGCTTGGACCGGCGTTGAAGGACCGCGGGCAGGAAGGCAAGCCAGGGCAGACGCCCGGCCTTGGCGGGATGCAGATGGGCGCGGATGCGCAGGTTCTTTACCGGGCAGTCGGATACTTCGGCCAGGGCCGTGGCCTGCCGGACGGTGCGCCATGTCAGGCGGTGCAGTTCGGTGGCGAAGACCGGATCGAAATCGCTGACGGTCAGGTCGATGCGGACCCCGCGGCACAGCAGATGTTCGAAAAGGTCGAACCATGTCTTGCCGATCTTTCGCGCCTCTTCGCTGCGCAGCTCGGTCGAGAGATCGAAGATCCGGAACGAGGCCACGATATGCGACCGCGCCTTCAACACGGCACGCTCGAACACCGGCCACGCCTCGTGCGCAGTGACCATTACCTGAAAATCGGGATCGTCTTCTGCCTGCGTCAAGTTGTGGCCTCGAAGTCCTTTCTCTCGAAAACGATATCCAGCCTGTAGGTGGTGTCGTCTTCGGTTATTTCCTGTTCGCCGCCGAGCTGGCTGACGAAGGCTTTCATCAGCTTGGTGCCCAGGCCGCTGACGGTTTCGACATCGGGGATCGGCTGCGGCATGACCGGGCCCTTGCTGTTCATGACGCTCAACCGGTAGCGGCCGTCCTGTTGTTCCTTGAGGATGACGCGGATCTCGGGTTGGCGGTCGGCCTCGGCGCCGACGTATTTCAGGGCGTTGGTCAGCGCCTCGGCCAGCAACATCGACAGCGGCACCGCCTGATCGGGGTAGAGGGGCAGCGTGTCGATCTCGCGCTCGATGTTGATTCCGGGAACCGTCATCATGGTGGCGATGTCGGTGATCACGGCCTCGAGCAGCTCGTTGGCCTCGATCGTCAGCAGGTCGGGCGTGGTGTAAAGCGTACGGTGCAGCATCGCGAGGCCGTTGACGCGGCGCTGCAGGCTGGACAGCATGAACTTCGCCTCGGGAGTCCTGGCGCTGCGCAGCTGCATGTTCATGATCGAGGCGATCATCTGAAGGTTGTTCTTGACGCGGTGGTGCACCTCTTTCAGCAGCACCTCCTTGTCCTTGAGGTCCTTGTCCTGGCGCGCCTCGGATTCGGCGATGATGATCGCCATGCGATTGAAGGCCCGCTCGGCCTCGGCAAACTCCTCGGGGGGGCTTTGCAGCTTGAGGGGGAACCCGTCGCGCTGACCGAGGGCGAAGCGGCGCATGGCGGAGCGCAGGTCGCGCACGTGGCGGATCACGACGCGGCGCAGTTCGTACCAGGCAAAGGCGAGGCCGGCCGCCCAGATCGCGAACGGAAAGAGCAGGTTGAGAATGTAGTAGGACAGCGCGCCGCCCCAGATCGAGGACCGGGCGGGCCAGCTGGCTATGACGCTGACCTGATCCTCGAAAATGCTGGCCACGGCATAGATCCGTTCCTCGCCGCGTCCGTTGATGCCGGTGAAGGTGGTGCCGACCTGGCGGCTGAGGTTCTCGGTGTTGAACTCCTGCGGCAGGACATTCTTGGCATTCTCGCGCCCGCCGCTGGCCGAGATGATCTGGCCGTCATCGGTAAAGGTGACGAAGCGCAGCTCGTGATCGTAGCGGGGCGAGGTCAGCGGCTGGTTGGTCAGCCGGAGCGGGACGGAAAGCGACACGATGCCCGACAGCGCGCGGTCGGTATAGACGGGATGGTTGACCACCAGCACCGGCTGATGCGTGACCGACCCGATCGGCGCGACGTAGACGCTGGGGCCGTCCGCGGCGAGGGCACGCTCGAGCCGTTCCAGCCCCCTGAAATCGCGCACCTCATCGCCGCTGGAGCCGCATTCCATGATGCCGGAGATGTTGGTGTAACCGGCAAAGGCGATATGAGCGTTGTTCTCGGCGAAATCGCGCATGATCTGCCGGCAGGCCGGAGCGTTGTCGAGCACCGACAGCGCGGCCAGCCCCTCGGCAGAGCCCAGGGTCTGCTGGATCAGTTCCCGTTCGTCCCGCGCGGTTGATGTGGTTTCGAAGAAAAGCGCGTTGCGGCGCAGGTTCTCGGTTTCGGACAGGACCTGATCGGTCTGGTAGACGGCAATGACGCCCAGCGGGAACAGGGCGATGGCGAGCAGCGCGAAAAGACGAAACGACAGCCTGTTGACCGTCGTTCCGTACACATCCAGCAGAGCTTTCGACTTACTAGGCAACGCTTCTGTTTGCGGAGACGATACCCGCCGTCACCGCATCCGTCGTTTCGAGTGCCCTGTCGTCGTCGAGGTTCATCAATTCGACCAGACGTGCCCGTGCCCTGTTCACGCGGCTTTTGATCGTGCCCACGGCGACGCCACAGGTTTCCGCTGCTTCCTCGTAGGAGAACCCTCCGGCGCCGACCAGAACCAGCGCCTCGCGCTGTTCATCGGGAAGCTTGTCGAAGGCGACGTGAAAGTCGCGCATCTGAAGCCGGCCGTCGTGATCGGGTTTTTTCGCCAGCGACGCGGCAAGTTCGCCATCGGTATCAGAGACCTCGCGGCGCGCCTTTCGGTGATGGGAATAATAGGTGTTGCGCAGGATCGTGAACAGCCAGGCGCGCATGTTCGTGCCCGGCTCGAACTTGTCGATATTCGTCCATGCCTTGACCAGAGCGTCCTGGACCATGTCATCGGCCAACGCAGAGTTCCGCGTAAGGCTCATGGCGAACGCGCGCATGGGCCCGAGATGCTCTACCAGTTCCTCGCGGGGGTCGCTCATGTATTGGTGTCCGATTCAGAACCTGCGCCCTTGGACGCACCACTCGTTTTCAGTTGTTCCAGCAAATCCGTAAAACGCGAGGGCAGCGGCTCGCTGGCCACATCCTCGAACGCGCGCTTCAGATTTTCGTCAATCGTATTTTCCACACTTGAAGTCCGTTTTGCTCGGGTCATTATTGTCTCGAAGTTTGACATTTGTGCACTGTGTCTGGAACTGAACGTCGTGCTGGGTGTTAGGTTCCAAGATAGTAGAAAAAAACTGGAAGCAAACAAATGACCGAAATCAATTCCGAGGAACTTAGCGAGAAGATCGGTGCAAATCTACCGTATCTTCGCCGGTACGCGCGCGCGCTGACCGGGTCGCAAGAGCGTGGCGATCAATATGCCATGGCGACTCTTGAGGCGGTGCTGAGCGATCACAGCGTGTTCGACACCTCGATTTCGCCGAAAACCGCCCTGTTCAAGGTGTTCCAACCGATCTGGGCAACATCGGGCGCCACCTTTTCGGACGATGAGACCGGGCTTCCGGCCAAGGCGCAGGCGCATCTCGCCAAGCTGACGACCAACACGCGCGAGGCACTGCTGCTGCACACGATCGAGGAATTCACCTTTGCCGAGGTGGGCGTCATCATGGATGTGGACGAGGACGAGGCGCGCTCGCTTGTCAGCATCGCTTATGACGAGATGTCCAGCGTGCTGTCGGGCCGCGTGATGATCATCGAGGACGAAGCGATCATCGCGATGGACCTTGAAGGCATCGTCAGCGAGATGGGACATCGGGTGACGGGCATCGCGCGCACCGAGTCCGATGCGGTGAAGCTGTTCAACGACGAGACGCCGAACCTGATCCTGTCGGATATCCAGCTGGCGGACGGGTCCAGCGGGATCGACGCGGTCAACCGGATCATGGAGAACGCGCCGGACATCCCGGTGATTTTCATCACGGCGTTTCCCGAGCGCCTGCTGACCGGGGAGGGGCCGGAGCCGGCGTTTCTCATTCCCAAGCCTTACCAGTCCGATCAGGTCCGTTCGGCGGTGAGCCAGGCGATGTTCTTTTCGTCGACCGAGACGCTGAAGGCCTGACAGGGCCAAGTTACAGGGCCAAGTTACAGGGCCAAGGCAGCGAGCCGAGATCAGGGCACCCTCCGCGATGACGTCACGGGGGGTGCTTTTACGTCTGCGCCCGGGACGGGGAGGGCGACGCGGTCCGGGGTCAGGCATAGCTCTGGATGGAGCGGATGCACGTGCCCTTGGCGCTGGTGAAGACGAAGACATGACAGAACCGGCGCGGCGCTGCCCCGGCAGAGGGCGTCACCTCGCCGCTGACGGCGGCGACCTTGCCGTGCGAGATCGCGTGGTGGACCGTGATGCCTGCCGGTTGGCGGGACTTCTGAAGAAACCGGCGCACTGCATCGATGCCTTCCAGCGGCGCGGCGGCCGTGCCGTGCCAGGTGACATCGTCGGAAAACGCATCGGCGGAAAGCTCGCCTTTCTCGATCGCGATGGCGATGCTCTGGGCGAACCTGTTCTTGGGAGAGTTTCCGCAATCACCGCTTTCGCGCACGTCCGTCATGGTGGGTTCCCTCGGCCTGTTTTCCCGCCACGGCGGGGCATGGCCGCAAGATCGCCCTTGTGGCGCGAAATGAAAAGGGGCCGGCGTTGCAAGCCAGCCCCTCAAACTGTCTTTTCGTTCTGTGATATTGCCGTCATGGCGCACCACGCTGGATCGCACGTACAACCATCGCCACCACGAACATCGCGATGAAGATGAAGAACAACAACTGCGCGATGCCCGCGGAGGCCGATGCGATGCCGCCGAAGCCGAAGATGCCGGCAATCAAGGCAATACCGAGAAAAACAAGCGCCACATGCACTGGCTTATCCTTTCGTTTACATCGAGTGTTTCGTTTCGATGTAAACGATCAGGCGGCGTCCGGGTTCCCGATTTCGCGGACGCTCATGTACGCAAAGGCAGAGTCCGCCCTGTAGTGTGTCGATTCCGCATCACGCGCGGTGATCGCGTTTTCGAGATCCCAGTCGGTGAAGGGGCGTGACAGGACGCGCAGGCCGGCGCCCCCCTGTGCCTTGCCGCTGTCATCCAGCAGGACGATATGTGTATGCCCGGCCGACAGCGCATTCAGCAAGGCGCCGCGCGATTCGGTATCGGGCAGGCCGATGAAGGCGATCGAGAAGTGGTTTTCGGTCAGAAGGACATGCGCACGTTCCGCATCGCACTCGACGATCACCTCTCCGAGGGAACGCGATTTCGCGAAATCCGCGAGGTCCGCGGCCTCCAGCATTTTGCGAGACGAAACCAGAACAAGGTCGTCGCGCGGCGATACGTTTTGCATTTACTACCTCCTATTATTTGTCGATCATGACATCGAATCGGGACACTGACATTTAACTGCGACATAGGCGAAAACTTTGGCAATTGACTGCACGAGCTGCCCCCTGCGAGAGCTGGATCTGTTCGGAGAAATGACTGCAGATGAGGTCGAATTCATGCAGTCCTTCAAGACCGGGGAACTGAAGGCGGACCAGGGCACCGAAATTCTGGCGGAAGGTGCGTCCTCGACACAGCTTTACACGGCGTTGACCGGTATGGGCGTGCGGTACAAGACGCTGGCGGACGGGCGCAGGCAGGTCGTGGGCTTCGTTTTGCCGGGAGATTTCGTAGGGCTGCAGAGCGGTGTGATGGGGGAAATGCAGCATTCGGTCGAGGCGACGACCGAAATGACGCTTTGCGTTTTCAACCGCTCGGATTTCTGGAGCCTGTTCAAGTCTCAGCCGAAGCGGGCCTTCGACATGACCCATCTTGCCGCGCGCGAAGAGCAGTTGCTGGGCGAGGCGCTGGTGGCCGTGGGGCAGATGAACGGCGTGACGCGCGTGGCATGGGCGCTTTACCGGTTCTATCAGCGGTTGCGCGGGCTGGGGCTGGCCAAGAACGGCCGGGTGCCGCTGCCTTATCGTCAGCAGGATCTGGCGGATGCGGTGGGCCTGTCGCTGGTGCATACGAACAAGACGCTCACCCGGTTGCGGGAGGCGGGCGTCGCGACGTGGCAGGATGAAGCGCTGGTCGTGCACAAGGAGCTAGAATTGGCGCGTCTTGGCAACGTGGAACCAGGACAGGTGTCTTCGCGTCCTCTTATCTGAGAGATGGAGGACATCGACCGTGTCAGAGCGGCTGATCTATTACCCCGACAGCAATCCCGGCATCCGACGTGAAAAGCGCGGGCGGGGATTTTCCTATATCGACGTGGACGGCACGCGGATCGATTGCGCGAAGAAGCGGCGCGAGCTGAAGGCGCTGGCCGTGCCGCCGGCCTATACGGAGGTGTGGATGGCGCCGATGGCCAATGCGCATCTGCTGGCCACCGGGCGGGACGCGCGGACGCGCAAGCAATACCGATATCACCCGGACTGGTCGGCGCAGCGGTCGCAGACCAAGTTCGACGGGCTGGGGGCGTTCGGACGCAGTCTGCCGCGGCTGCGACGCTGGATCGACCGGCATCTGTCGGGCGAGGTCGGGACCGAGGAGACGGCGATTGCCGCGGTTCTGGCATTGATCGACCGGGCGGCGCTGCGCCCCGGCGCCAAGGCCTATACCGACGAGAACCACACCTACGGCGCCACCACGCTGACGGCACGCCACCTGGAGATCGAGGGCGGTACGGTGTCCCTGTCCTTTCGGGGCAAGGGCGGCAAGCCGGTGGAGCAGACATTGCACGGCGCAAAGCTGGCAAAGGTACTGGAAGCGTGTCAGGATCTGTCCGGTCCGTCGCTGGTCTCCTGGCTGGACGAGGAGGGAAACGCGCGCGGCGTATCGGCCGACCAGCTGAACGCGACGCTGGACGCGATCTGCGAGACCCGGGCCACGTCGAAAACGCTGCGCACGTGGCACGGCACGCTTGCGGCGTTCCTGGTGGCAGCGGACGAGGCGGCCGAGGCGGTCACGATCAAGGCCCTGGCCGGTGCCGCGGCAGACCGGCTGCACAACACGCCGGCCATCGCACAGAAAAGCTATGTGCATCCCGAGGTGCTGAATCTAGCGCGCGCGGATACGTCGCGAAAACCACGCCATATCCCGGGAATTGGCAGTGCCGGAGACGGTTTCCGGCGGGGGGAAGAGGCGCTTGTGAAATTTTTGACGTGAGCTGCATTTTTTTCGGAACCCACTGCCTTGTGCCGCGTTGGCCACTCAAGGAAAGCGAAATAAGGAGACTGGATGACGCCCCCCGACACGAACGTTGAAAAGCAGGCGAAACGCCATAAGGGACCGCTTGGCGGCATGACCCTGGCAGTCGTCTTCGCCTCGGTGCTTTTTGCGATTTTCTACGTCTTTGTGATCAGCGGTGGTGAAGATGAGGAAGGTGCCCCGGCGCCCGCACAGGTCGAGGAGGCCGCACCGGCCACCGGCGACGGAGCGGCAAACGTCGAGGACGCCAACTGAGCGATGCAGTCGGGCACGATAGCCGACATCATCGTTCCAGGCGTTTTCCTGGTTACTTTGGCCGCAATCGTCGCATTCGGCCTGGTAACGCATAGAAGAACACATAGGCGTGAGCGTCAGACCGACGCGAGCCACGCCACCGGTAAGCGCTGACTGCATCCCCCGTCCCCTGTCAGCGTGGCGCGCCAGACGCGCCCAGCACCGCAGCCCGTCCCAGGCTGCGGTGCTTTAATTTTCCGGGAACCTTATGCCTTTTCAATGCGTTGGCTTGATGAACCTTTTCAAAAGGGAGTTAACGATGAAACGTCTTGTACTTGCCGCCCTGATCGGAACGATGCCAATGGCCGCGACTGCCGCGCCGCTGGCGGATGAACTGAAAGACTATGTCGTGTCCTTCGACATGGCCGCGCTTGACGGGGACGCACGGGCGGAGTTGCAATCCATCATCGACGACCCCAGCGCCACCCATGGCACCAAGGTGCTGAGCGTGCATACCGTGCTGGAAAGCAACAATGCGCTGCGGGACGTGGATATCCACGGCGGTCCGCTGGATGCGCCCGAGGCGCAGGTCGGTCTCGCCTCTTACAACTGATTTCCGGCGCTGCGCGGATCTGACATACGCGCGCCCGCAGCAGGGCGCGCGTTCGTGTTTCCGGGGGTCAGGTTTCCTCGACCTCGGGCATGACCTGGGCGTAGGTGAGCACGGTAAAGATCGCGGTTCCGCCAACGATATTTCCCAAGAGCACTGGCAAGAAGAAACCGAAGACAGCAGGTATGAACCCGAGCTGTCCCAGAACGGCGAGATAGGCCATCTCGACCGATCCCGCGATCACGTGGGTAAAGTCCCCAAGGGCGATCAGCCAGGTGAAGAACACGATCAGTCCGATCTCGTTGCGCTTGGCGGACGGCAGCATCCAGACAATTGCCGCGATCAGGATTCCGGCGGGAATGCCGCGCATGAAGCCTTCGAGCGGGGGCATGCCGGTGGCGTGCGCGCTTATATCGGCAAAAGCCGCGGCGACCGGCGGTTCGAGCACGCCGCCATGGGCCAGAAAGGTCGCGGCAAAGAAGGCGCCGATCACGTTGGCCACCAGCACCATGCTCCACAGCCTTGCGGTGCGTCCGATCGTATGGGCGCAAGGGTCGGTCATGACGGGCACGACCGTGGTGATCGTGTTCTCGGTGAAAAGCTGCATCCGGCCCATGATGACAAGGACGAAACCCATCGAATACCCGAAATTCTCGACGATGTGGCGCCACCCGGCCTCGGGCAGGTGAGCGCGCAACACGGCCTCTGCCAGGACGGAGAACGAGATCAGCAGGCCGGCGGCGAAGCCCGAAAACCACAGGGCGGTCATCGGGCGTTCAAGTTCCTCTTCACCGTTGCGGCGGATCGATTCGAAGATCAGCCGGGGCGAGAGGGCGGCGGCTTCCTCGACCGCTTCCTTTTCCTTCTCCTGCTTGATCAGGTCGTCGCTGTCCGTCTTGGTCATTGATGTCTCCGATTGCCGGCGATTTTCGCATAAGCGGCGAAAATACATCAGGTTTCCGGGAACAAACAAGCCTGCATGGCGTTTCATCCGCAGCATTATTCGGAGAGACAGCCATGGCCCAGTCGAAAGAATCGTCCATCAAGGACGAAGACACTTACGAAGCCCTGCGCGACAAAGGCTACAGCAAGTCGAAGGCGGCACGGATCGCCAATGCGCAGGCCAACGACAACATGGAGCCTTCGAAGAAGGGCGGGAAGGCGCCGCCCTATGAGGAATGGACCAAGGCGGAACTCTACGATCAGGCGCAGGATGTCGGGATCGACGGCCGCTCGGACATGACGAAGGAAGAGCTGATCGATGCCCTGAGGCGCGACTGAGGTGGCGATTTCGAAGGGTGACACGGTTGAATGGGACTGGGGCAATGGCACCGGTCAGGGTGAGGTCAAGAAGGTCTACACCACAAAGACAACCGTCAAGATAAAGGGATCGGACGTGACGCGCGATGCCGACGAGGATTGTCCCGCGTACCTGATCGAACAAGAGGATGGCGACGAGGTGCTGAAGAGCGCCAGCGAACTGCGCCAGGCCTGACACGAACGACGAAAAGACCGAACCGAAAGGAGAAAGACAATGTTGGAACTTAGTGGAATCGGTGGCCTTATCCTGCTGGTCCTCGACATCTGGGCGCTTGTGTCGATCATCGGCTCGAACGCCACAACCGGCAAGAAGGTCCTGTGGAGCCTTCTGGTGATCATCCTGCCGCTGCTTGGCTTTATCATCTGGCTGATCGCCGGACCGCGCAGCGCGGCGGCCAGCAGGGTATAACACCCTGAAAAAATGACAGGAAAGGGCGTGCTCAGGATCTGGGCGCGCCCTTTTTGCTTGGTTGCCCACCTGACGGCAGCATCCGGTGTGCGCCCGTCGGCAAATAGTTGATCGTTTCGTTTGGGTATTGAGTTCGCCAAGGATTCATGGGACATCGGACGAAACTGCGTTCCCAGCCGATCCCTTCCGCCAGGTACACGCAAGGTGAAAGTCCGGCGAGGCGTGCCGGGGGCGACGGGTGCGGCGCATTTCAGATCTCCCGAATTCGCGCGAAAGTCGGTGCCGCGATGCGCTTGACCGCGCGGAGAATTGATTTGAAACGTGCCGCGGATCGCGTCTGAGGTGACGCGGAACGCGACCACGTGAAAGGGAGACGCAAGATGAAACGGATCACGACCGCACTGGCGGCGATGGTGACGGGACTGGCGGGCGCGCAGGGCGCGCTGGCACAGGAAGAGGTCCTGGGCGAAGCCGTCCTGATCGAGCTGAACGCGACCAAGGCGAATGAAAGCAGCTGCACCCTGACCTTTCTGGTGATCAACGGATACGCTTCGCAGATCGACAAGGCGGTCTACGAGACGGTGCTGTTCGACAGCGAGGGGCAGGTCGACCGGCTGACGCTGTTCGATTTCGGCGCGCTGCCGCCGGGACGTCCGCGGGTGCGCCAGTTTTCCGTGCCCGGAATGGCCTGTGACGGGCTGGGGCAGGTTCTGATCAACGGCGCGCATACCTGCGAGGCGGCCGACCTGCCGGACGATGCCTGCGAGGCCGGGCTGAAGCTGGAGACGCGGACGAATATCGAGGTGTCGGGATGAACGGGATCGTCGAAAGCCTGCGCCAGATCGCCGATCTTGGCGGTCCGGTCGTTCTGATCCTGCTCGTGGTGTCGGTGATCACGCTGGCCACGGTACTGTACAAGCTGTGGCAGTTCTCGGCGGCGGGTGTCGGACGGCACAAGGCGATGAGAGAGGCGGTCGAGGCCTGGGACGCGGGCGACCTGGCGGCGGCGCTGGCGGCGCTGAAACGATCGAAGAGCTATCTTGCGCCGGTGGTCGAGATGGCCTTTTCCGCACAACAGAAGGATCGCAAGCGGCTGGAGGCCGAGGCGGAATCGCGCTTTGCACGGCTGGAACGCGGGTTTCGCCTGCTGGACAGCGTCGCGCAGCTGGCGCCACTGCTGGGTCTTTTCGGTACGGTGCTGGGCATGATCGAGGCGTTCCAGTCGTTGCAGGACGCCGGTGCGCAGGTCGATCCCTCGCTTCTGGCGGGCGGCATCTGGGTCGCGCTGCTGACGACCGCCGTGGGGCTGGCCGTGGCGATGCCGACGGCCATGGTGCTGAGCTGGTTCGAAAGCCGCATGGACAACGAACGGGTGACGGCGGAACGGGCGATCGCGACGGTGCTGCACCCGCAGGGCCGGGCAGGGCATGTGGCGGATTTCCAGGCGGAGCCGAGCCGTGCGTAAGCGGACGCGGCGCAGGCGGTTGTCGATGACGTCGCTGATCGACGTGATCTTCCTGCTGCTGCTTTTCTTCATGCTGTCTTCGACCTTTTCACGCTTTGCCGAGGTGGAGCTTGCCGCCGCCGGTGCGGGCGGCAGCGCCGGCAGCGACGCGAAGATCACCTTTCTGCGGCTGGGGGGCGAGACGCTGAGCCTGAACGGACAGGACATGGAGATCGCGGGCCTGACCGAGGCATTTGCTGCCATGCCGCAGGAGGATGGCGCGCGGCCCGTGGTGGTCAGCCTGCGTGACGATGTGAGCGCGCAGCGGCTGACCGATCTTCTGGTCGTGCTGCGCGGCATCGACCGCGTCAGCATCAGTGTGCTGGGGTCCTGAGATGCGCAAGCGCCAGACATCCGCGCGGCGGGAGCCGACCATCGCACTGATCAACATCGTCTTTCTGATGCTGGTGTTCTTCATGGTGGCGGGCACCCTGTCGCAACCGCTGGACAAGGATCTGAGCCTGGTGCGGACGGCGGACCTGGACGGTCGGTCGCCGCCCGACACGCTGGTGGTGCACCCGGACGGACGGATGAGTTTTCGCGGTGAGGACATCGCGTCGGCGGCGGAATTCCTGTCACGGCAGAGCGAGGAAGACCGCGAGGTGGTGCGGGTGGTGCCCGATCAGGAGTTGCCGGCGCAGACGCTGGTGAACCTTGCGCGGGATCTGCGCGGGGCCGGGGCGCAGCGGGTGCTGATCGTCACGCAAAGGGGGCTGGAATGATCGCGTCGTCGCGCCTTGTGAAAACGGTTGCCGCAGCGGCGGCGTTGATCGTGCATGGCACGGTCGTGGCGGCGGTGTTCCAGGGCGAGGAGATCGAGATCGAGGGCGATGCGGGCGGTGTGGAGGCCAGCATCGGCAACAGTTTCGCCGACATGGCGGCGGGGGTGATGACGCCCGACGCCACCGAAGAGGTCGTCGAGGAAACGCCGCCCGAGGAGGTGACGGCGGAGCAGACGCCGGAGGAAACCGCGCAGGACCGCCCCGAGGAGACTGTGCAGGAAACGCCCGACGAGACCGTTGCCGAGGTCACGCCGCAAGAGACGGTCGAGCCCGTGGAGCAGGCCGAGACCACGCCGGATGCGCCGACGGAAGCGCCGGAAGAGGCCCGGCCCGTGGAGCAGCAGGCCGAGATCACGCCCAACGTGCCGCTGGTGCCTGTGACCCCGTCCGAGACCGTGCCGGAGGAAAGCGTGCAGCCGACAGAGCCGCAGCAGGCCGAGACGCTGGAGCCGGTCGACGAGGCGCCCACGGCGGTGACCCGGTCGCTGCGGCCCAGGCCGCGCAGCGCGGATTTCGAGGAAGCGCACAAGCCAGAGCCGCCGAAGGTCCAGCCCAAGCCGCAACGCACCACGCAGTCGCAGCCCAAGCAACAGCCCAAAGGCAACGCGCAGCAGAACGCGCGCACCGGCACCGCGACGGGATCGCAGGCGGCGAAATCCGCCACGTCGCAGGGCACCGGCCGGTCGCAGGCAAGTGGCAACGCTGCGGCCAGCAACTATCCCGGGCAGGTGATGCGGAAGATATCGCGCGTGCCGCGTCCGCGTGTCGGGTCGCGTGGAACCGCCGTGGTCGCGTTCCGCATTGCCGGGAACGGCGGGCTGGCCGGCGTTTCGATCGCACGCAGTTCCGGCTCGTCGGCGCTGGACCAGGCGGCGGTGCGGATGATCCAGAGGGCTGCCCCCTTTCCGCCGCCGCCCGCCGGTGCGCGCACGAGTTTCTCGATCAACGTCAAGGGCAGTTGACCGGGTTCACCGCGTGATCCGATGGTTGCGCAGGCCCCAGTCGGTGTAGAGCTCGGCAGTGATCGTGCCGAATTGCGTCTCGGCCATGTCCAGCGTGCTGCGCGTGTCGCGCGATCCGCCGAAGATCACCGCAATGTCGCCGACCGAGATACCGTCCAGGCCGGTGACGTCGGCCACGGTGGTGTTCATGGAAATGCGGCCCAGGATGGGGGCCTCGTGCCCGCCGATCAGGACGGTGCCGGTGTTCTGACCGGCGCGGCGGACACCGTTGGCATAGCCGATGGACAGGCACGCCAGGCGCCGGGGCGTGTCGAGAACGCAGGTGCGGTCGTAGCCCACCGTGGCGCCCGGGGGGTAATCGGCCACGCTGACCACGCGGGACTTGAGGGTCATCGTGGTCTGAAAGCCCCATTCAGGCTTGAGGATGCCATAGAGCAGGGCGCCGCAGCGGTACATGTCGGTCTGGACCGGCTGATCGGAGACCAGCGTCAGGGAGCTGCCGGCGTGGACGAGAGTGCCTTCGCGCGAGAGGTTGCCCTGGTCCAGGACCCAGTCGGCGTGCTGTTGGAAGAGCGCGGCGCTGGCGCGCAGCTCGTCGGGCGCATTGTCGGGAAAATGGGTGCAGATGGCCGTGATGCTGTCGCCCAGCCGGTCGAGAATGGCGCGGCAGGCGGCGCGGCCCTCGTCCGTGCCGATTTCCAGCCCGTCGCGGGACATGCCCATGGCGTTGAGCGACAGGTGGGCGCGGACGGGCGCGCCGGAGGCCTTCAGTGCGGCGAGGTTCTCGGCGGCCTCGACCGTGCCGACCTGTTCCTCGACCCGGTCGGGCAGGGCGGCGCGGGTCTCGATCGGCGTGGCGGCGCGCAGGCGGATCAGCTGGCCGGTGTAGCCTGCGTCGCGCACCGCGCGCGCCTCGGCGTTCGAGGTGATGGCGATGCAGTCGATGCCGTGCGCGCGGACCAGGGGAACGACGGTGGCGATGCCGTGGCCGTAAGCGTCGGCCTTGAGGACGGCGCAGAAGCGGCGGCCCTTGGGGACGCGGGCCAGGGCGATGCGGATGTTGGCCTCGATCCGGTCGCGGTGGACCTCGCACCACGCGTCGGGGATCGCGGGGTCGGTCATGTGTCGGGCAGGCCCAGCAGGCGGTCGAGGATGCCAGCGAACTGGTCGGTCACGACGGGCAGGAGCGCGTCGGGGAAGTCGTAATCCGGGTTGTGCAACTGGGGCATGTCGGTGCCCGCGCCGACATAGAGCATCGTGGCCTTCGCGCCGTCATCGCCGATGCGGCCGAAATCCTCGGACCAGCGCATGGGGGCGGGCATCTCGTTGACCCTGTGCCCGAGGTCATGGGCCGCGCGGCGGGCGATCTCGGTGGCGTCGGCGTCGTTGACCACGCCGCGAAAGACGTCGTGCCAGTGGATATCGAGCGCCAGGTCGCCCCGGGCGGCTGTTACCTGCGCGGTCGCATCCTCGATCAGCCGGTCCATGCCCTCGTTGGTCATAGTGCGCAGGGTCACGCGCAATTCGCCATCGGCGGGGGCGATGCCGAAGGCAGGCTCGCCCAGGTTGACGTGGGTGAGGGTGGCGAGGGTGAAATCGGCGTCGGCGATGGTGCCGCGGCTGAGCGCGGGCAGGGCGGTCATCAGGCGCGCCATGGCGGGAGCGGGCGAGAGGCCGTCCTCGGGCAAGGCGGCGTGAGAGCTTTTGCCGGTGAGCAGGATCTGCATCCCGCGCGAGGCGCAGTTCGCGGGGCCGGAGCGCAGGCCGATCTCGCCCAGGGGCAGCCCCGGGACGTTGTGGTAGGCGAAGGCGTAGTCGGGGCGGATCTGGGGCCATTGCGGGTCCTCGATCACGGCCTGCGCGCCCGCGCCGGTTTCCTCGGCCGGCTGGAAGAGCAGGATGACGCGGCCCTTGGCAGGGCGTGTGGCGAGGCGCATGGCGACGCCCATCAGCGTGGCCATGTGGCCGTCATGGCCGCAGAGGTGACCCTTGCCGTCGATCTGCGAGGCATGGGGAATGTCGTTGATCTCGCGGATCGGCAGGCCGTCGAGTTCGCAGCGCAGAAGGACCGTGGGGCCGGGGACGCGCCCGGTGAATTCGGCGGCGACGCCGTGGCCGCCGAGGCCCTGCCAGATGCGGTCGGCCCCCATTGCGTTGAGTTCGCGGGTGATGCGTTTTGCCGTCTCGACCTCGTCGCCGGAGACCTCGGGCTGGCGGTGCAGGGCCTGGCGCAGGGCGGTGAGGTAGGCGATCTGGTTGGAGGGGAGCGTGGTCATGGGATCCTCAGAAGATTTCAAGAAGGCCGGCGGCGCCCTGGCCGCCGCCGACGCACATGGAGACGACGCCCCACCTGGCGCCCCGGCGACGGCCCTCGAGCAGGATATGCCCGGCCATGCGCGCGCCCGACATGCCGTAGGGATGGCCGATGGAGATGGCGCCGCCGTTGACGTTGAGCTTGTCGTCAGGGATGCCCAGCGTGTCGCGGCAATGAAGGAGTTGCGCGGCGAAGGCCTCGTTGATTTCCCAGAGGTCGATGTCGTCCGTGGAGAGGCCCGCGCGGTCGAGCAGGCGGGGGATCGCGTGGACGGGGCCGATGCCCATCTCCTGCGGCGCGACACCGGCCACGGCGAAGCCGCGCAGGGCGCCCAGGGGCGTGAGGTTGCGGCGGGTGGCCTCGGCTTCGGACATGACGACGAGGGCGGCGGCGCCGTCGGAGAGCTGGCTGGCATTGCCGGCAGTGACGGTCTTGTCCTCGCCGCGCACGGGCTGGAGACCCGCCAGTCCCTCGGCGGTGGTGCCGGGGCGGTTGCATTCATCCTGTTCGATACGGACGGGCTCTTCGTGTGTTTCTTTCGTCGTCTTGTCGGTGACCAGCTTGGTGGTCTCGACGGGGATGATCTCGTCGGCGAAAAGGCCGGCTTCCTGCGCCTTGGCGGTGCGCTGCTGGCTTTGCAGGGCATAGGCGTCCTGCGCGTCGCGGGTGACGCCGTAGCGGGCGGCGACGACCTCTGCCGTATCCAGCATGGCCATGTAGTAGCTGTCGGGCACGGTGGGGTCGCGGTATCGGTGGGCGTTCCAGTGGTCGTTCTGGACGAGCGAGATGCTGTCGAGGCCGCCGGCGAGGGCGACGTTCACGGCCTCGGCCCGGACCATGTGCGAGGCGATGGCGAGCGCGTTGAGGCCCGAGGCGCATTGGCGGTCGATGGTGGCGCCCGCGACGCTGTCGGGCAGGTCTGCCGCCTGCGCGATGTGGCGGGCGACGTTGACGCCGGAGGTGCCCTGGGTGAGGGCAGCGCCGAAGATGGCGTCCTCGACTTCGGGCCCTTCAAGCCCGGCGCGTTCGAGGGCGGCGCGGACGGCGGGGGCGGCGAGGCTGGGGGCCGTGAGATTGTTGAAGGCGCCGCGATAGGCCTTGCCGATGGGCGTGCGGGCGGTGGAGACGATGACGGCGTCGCGCATGGATCAGGCCTCCTCGGTGCCGCACCAGTCGGCGATGAAAAGCGCGGTGGTCTGGGTGACGCGGCGGAGGCTGTCGAGGTCGACCCGTTCGTTGAAGCCGTGGATCGCCTCGGCCCGGGGGCCGTAGACCAGCGCGGGCGTGTCGGCGTAAAGGCCGAAGAAGCGTGCGTCGGTGGTGGCCGTGATAGGCTCGCGGGTGAGGGCAGTGCCGGTGACGGCGTGGTGAGCGGTTTCAAGGGCTGTGACGGCGTTGGTGGCCGTTTGAGAGCTGTCGCGGGAGAGCGCGTAGCCTTCGGCGTGAAAGCCGTGATAGACGATTTCGGGCAGGGAGTTGCGCAGGAAGGCGTTTTGCTGCGCGGCGTCGCGGATGACTTGTTCGATTTCCTGTTTTGCCGCGTCGAGGGATTGGCCGGGGAACAGGCCCATGCGCACATCGAAAACGGCCCAGGCGGGAACGGAGCTGGTCCAGTCGCCGCCGTGGAACTTGCCGATGTTGAGATTGAGGGCATGGTTCATGTGGGCGTATTCAGGCGGGCGGTTCGAGGCCTCGTTCCAGCGGCGTTCCATGTCGTGCAGGGCCTGGATCAGCGGGAAGGCGGCCTCGATGGCGTTGGCGCCGGTGCCGGCATAGGCGACGTGGGTGGGCAGACCTTTAAGATGGACCTGGAACCACAGGACGCCGAGCTGGGCGCTGACCAGCTGTTCGGCGAAGGGTTCGGGGATGAGGGCGGCGTCGGCGGTGTATCCCCGGGCGAGGCAGGCGAGTGCACCGTTGCCGGTGCATTCCTCCTCGACGACCGACTGGACATGCACGTCCGCCGCCGGGGCGAGGCCGCAGGCGCGGAGCGCGTCGAGGGCGAAGAGGTTGGAGGCGAGGCCCGCCTTCATGTCGCCGCCGCCGCGACCGTAGAGCCAGCCGTCCTTCACATGCGGCTCGAAAGGGGGGGTGTCCCACATGTCGAGCGGGCCGGCGGGGACCACGTCGATATGACCGTTGAGGATGAGGGAGCGACCCTTGGCGGTTTTGGAGCGGTGGGTGGCGACGACGTTCACGGCGTCCTTATAAGGGGCGAGGACGGGGGAGAAGCCGGGGAGGTGGCGGATGTCGTCGAGGTCGATCTGCCAGCGGTCGATATCGTAGCCGCGCGCAGCGAGTTCGGTCGCCATGAAGTCCTGCGCGGATTGCTCGTTGCCGCGTGTGGATGGGTGGGACGTGAGTTCGGTCAGGAACGCGACCTGCCGGTCGAAACCGGCGTCGACGGCGGCGCAGAGGCGGGTTTCGAGGTCTTCGGTCATGGTCTCTCAGAAGGTCGGAATTGGGGTGTCGGGGATCGAAAGGGGGGCGTCGGTGGCGCGGGTGACGTCCTCGACGCTGGTGCCGGTGGCGAGTTCGGTCAGGGCGAAGCCGTCGGGTGTGACGTCGATCACGGCGAGGTCGGTGAAGATGCGGGCGACGCAGCCGCTGGCCGAGAGGGGCAGGGCGCAGGTTTGCTTCAGCTTGGGGTTCCCGGCGCGGTCGGTATGGGTGGTCAGGACCGCGACGCGGCGGGCCTTTTGCGCGAGTTCGATGCCGCCGCCCGCGCCGGGGCTGAACTTGCCGGGGATCTTCCAGTTGGCGAGATCGCCGGCCTCGCTGACCTCGAAGGCGCCTAGCATGGTGAGGTCCAGCCGGCCGGAACGGACGACGGCAAAGCTGGTGGCGCTGTCGAAGAAGGCCGAGCCGGGGACAGGGGTGACATAGGCGCCGCCCGCGTCGATCAGGTTGCGGTCGGCCCGGTCGGGCGAGAGGGCGGGGCCGATGCCGGTCATGCCGTTCTCGGTGTGCAGGCAGACGGGGAAATCGGAGGGCAGGTGGTTGACCACCTTGGTCGGCAGGCCGATGCCGAGGTTGACGACCATGCCCGGTGCAATCTCGCGCGCGGCGCGGGCGACCATGCGATCCCTAGCGTCGGACAACGGCGTAATCCTCTGATACCTCGGGCAATTCCGTGACGTGATCGACGAAGACGCCGGGGGTGTGGACGGCGTTGGGGTCAAGGTCGCCAAGTGGCACGACGCGCTCGGCCTCGGCAATGACCAAGGGCGCGGCCATGGCCATGAGCGGGTTGAAGTTCTGCGCCGTGGCGGCATAGGCGAGGTTGCCGAAAGGGTCGGCGGTGTCGGCGTGGATGAGGGCCACGTCGGCGCGCAGGGCGGGCTCGACGAGGTAGGGGGTGCCCGCCATCTCGACCACCTGCTTGCCGCGGGCGAGTTCCGTGTCGATGCCGATATCGCTGAGGATCGCGCCGATGCCGGCGCCGCCTGCGCGGATGCGTTCGGCGAGGATTCCTTGCGCGTTGAATTCGACCTCGATCGCGCCGGAATTCATCAGGCCGATGGCGTGGCTGTTGAGGCCGAGATGCGTGGTGATGAGGCGTCTGACTTGCCCGCTTTGCAGCAGGTGGTCGATGCCCATGCCGGGCTCGTTGGCGTCGTTCTTGATCAGCGTGAGGTCGCGCGCGCCGTGGGCCACCAGCGCCCGGATCAGGGTCATGGGCGTGCCGGGGACGCCGAAGCCGCCGACCATGATTGTGGCGCCGTCCCTGATGCGGGCGATGGCGGCCTCGATGGAGGTGCGCTTGTCGGGGAGCCTCATGCCGCTGACTCCACGGGCAGGCCGATCTCACGCGCGAAGGCGTCGAGGGCGTCGCGCAGGATTGCCATCATTTCGGCGATTTGCGCCTCGGTGATGATGAGGGGCGGGGCGAGGAGGAAATGGTCGCCCTTGGTGCCGCCCCGGGTGCGGCGGGAATAGATAATGAGGCCGCGTGCGTAGGCCAGTTCGACAAGGCGATCATGGGCGTTGAGCGCGGGGTCGAGCGGTTCCATCGTGGTGCGGTCGGAGACGAATTCGAACGCGGTGAGCAGCCCCTTGCCGCGCACGTCGCCGATGAAGGGGTAGCGGTCCATCAGGGCGCGCAGTTCGGCCATCAGGACGTCGCCCATGCGGGCGGCGTTGCCGATAAGGTCGTGGTCCTCCATCTCTTCCAGCACGGCGAGGCCGGCGGCGCAGGCCAGCGGGTTGCCGGCATAGGTGAAGCCGTGGGCGAAGCCGCCCGCATCCAGCACCGGATCGACAAGGCGGCGGCCCGCGACCATCGCGCCGAGGGGCGCGTAGCCCGCGCCGAAGCCCTTGGACATAGCGACGATATCGGGGGTGATGCCCCAGTGTTCGGCGGCGAGAAATTTGCCGGTGCGGCCGGCGCCGGTCATGACCTCGTCATAGATCAGGAGCACGCCGAACTCGTCGCAGATCTCGCGGATGCGGCCATAATAGCTGTCGGGCGCGACCAGCGCGCCGGTGGAGGCGCCGCCGACGGGCTCCATGATGAAGGCCAGCACGGTGTCGGGGCCCTCGGCGAGGATCTTGTCGCGCAAAAGCTCGGCGTATTTCAGGCCGCGCGCCTCTTCCGTCAGGTTGTCGCGGTCGAGATAGGTGGTGGGGGCGGCGACCTTGGGCATTTCGCTCAGCATCGGCGCGAAAGGGTCGCGCAGGGGGGCGTAGCCGGTGAGGTCGAGCGCGCCGAAGGTGCAGCCGTGGTAGGAGGGGAAGCGCGAGATGACCTTGTAGCGGGCGTTATGGCCCTGGGTCAGGGCGTATTGGCGGGCGAGTTTCACGGCGCTTTCCACCGCCTCGGAGCCGCCGGAGACGAAGAAGACGCGGTCGAGGCCATCGGGCGTCATGGCGACGGTCTTGGCCGCCAGATCCTCGGACGGGTGGGTGCGGAAATGCAGGCGGTAGCCGAACGTGGCCTTGTCCATCTGCGCCTTCATTTTGGCCAGCACGCGCGGGTTGGAATGGCCGATATTGGAGACCATCGCGCCCGAAGAGCCGTCGATATACCGCTTGCCCGCCTCGTCGATCAGGTAGATCCCCTCGCCATGGTCGAGAAACGGTCGCGGGTTGCGCGACTGGTAGAAGAGGTAAGATTGCGTGTCGGTCACTTGGCGCCTGCGAGGTGCTTGCGAAGAAATTCGCGGGTACGGTCCTTGGTGGGGTTCTTGAACACCACGCTGGGCGGGCCTTCCTCGACCACCACGCCCTTGTCCATGAACAGCACGCGGTCACAGACCGAGGCGGCGAAATCCATCTCGTGGGTGACGATGATCATGGTCATGTGTTCCTCGGCCAGTTTCTTCATCACCTGGTTCACCTCGTCCACCAGTTCGGGGTCGAGGGCGGAGGTGGCCTCGTCGAAGAGCATCAGCTTGGGCTTCATGGCGAGCGCGCGGGCGATGGCGACGCGCTGTTTCTGGCCGCCCGACAGCTGCGAGGGGTAATAGTCGATCCGTTCCAGCATCCCGACCTTGTCGAGCTGTTCCTCGGCCAGTGCGTCGGCCTCGGCCTTGGAAAGGCCCTTGAGCAGCTTGGGCGCCATGGTGACGTTGTCGCGGGCGGTCATGTGCGGGAAGAGGTTGAAGTGCTGGAACACCATGCCGATGTCCTGGCGCATCTGGTTGATATGCTTTTCGTACTGGCGGTAGGGCAGGTCGCGGTTGACCTGCACGCCGTCGAGCCAGATTTCGCCGCCCGTCAGCGCGTCGAGGTCGTTGATCGCGCGCAGGAGCGTGGATTTGCCCGAGCCGGAGGGGCCGATGATCGCCACGATCTGGCCGCGGGCGACGTTGAGGCTGATGTCCTTCAGCACCTCCAGCTTGCCGAAGGATTTCTGGGCGTGCTTGATTTCGACGAAATGGTCCCGGTCGGTCATGGTGTCTCTCCGAGGGTCAGCGCGAGATGGAGATGCGGCGCTCGATCTTGCGCTGCACCCATTCCATCATGAGGTTGATGACATAGTAGAAGGCGGCCGCGACGAGGTAGAACTCGAACGGGCGGTAGGTCTTGCCGATGACCCGCTGGGCCGAGAGCGTCAGTTCGCTGACGCCGATCACCGACACCAGCGCGCTGTCCTTCAGAAGCGCGATCATGTTGTTGCCGATGGGCGGAATGACATCCCGCACGGCCTGCGGAATGACCACCTTGCGCAGCGCCTGGCCACGGCTGAGACCGACGGTGCGGGCGGCCTCCATCTGGCCCTTGTCGACGGACAGGATCGCGGTCTGGATCAGTTCGGAATTGTAGACCGCGAAGTGCAGGCCCAGCCCGATGATGCCGGCGACGAAGGCAGGCAGGTCGATGCCGATCTGCACGAGGCCGAAATAGATCAGGAACAGCTGCAGGAGCAGCGGCGTGCCCATGAACACCCATTCGATCAGGCGGAAGGGCTGACGGACGATCCAGGGCGCGTAAAGCGCGATCACGGCAAAGACGATGCCGCCGAAAAAGCTGAGCACTGCCGCGGCCACGGTGATGAGAATGGTCCAGAGGCACCCCAGCAGGATCACGTCCAGGTATTGCGGGATGATCGTGAAATCGAGACCCATGAAGCGTTTCCTTTCCGATCAGTTGATCTGGACGCGGCGGTCCAGCCAGGCGACGGCCCGGCCGGTGACGTAGATGATGACCATGTAGAGAAGGCCCGCGAGCAGGAACATCTCGAACGGTTTGTAGGTGGAGCCGATGTAGCGCTGCGCGGTGTAGGTAAGCTCGACCACCGAGATGGCAGCCACCAGAGCCGTCGACTTGATCAGCATGTTCAGGTTCACGCCAAGGGGGCGGACCATGAGCCGGGCGGCCTGGGGCAGGATCGCGTTGTAGAACGCCTGCCAGCGGCTGAGGCCCAGGGTGCGGGCGGCCTCGCGCTGGCCCTTGGGGATCGAAATGATCGCGCCGCGGATGGTTTCGGTCATGTAGGCGCCGACATTGACGCCGAGGCCGATCACGCCGGCCTCGAACGCATCGAGCTGAATGCCGATCTGGGGCCCGCCGAAGTAGAGGATGAAAAGCTGGATGAGCGCGGGCGTGCCGCGGAAGACGCTGACATAGGCCGCGCCGAGGAAGCGGAAGACCGCGAGGCGCGACAGACGCATCGCGGCGCCGAGCGCGCCGCAGGTCAGCCCGAGAAGGGCCGTGAGCACCGACAACTGAATGGTGACCCAGGCGGCCTGCAGGAAAAAGGGATAGACCCTTTGCATCAACTCTATGTCCATGGCGTGTCCTTCTGGCAGGTCGCGGGGCCGGGGCTTGGCGCATGGCCCCCGTGCGGCGAGTTCGGGTGCATGCCCGTACCCGGCTTGGGTCGGTCGCAGCGCTGCTTGACCGTCAGCCGGGCCGTGCAGGGTCCCGGAAAGCCCCGCCAACCTGCGATGGCGGCGGGGCGAAAGGGTTTAACGGATGTCCGCGCCGACCCACTTTTCGGCGAGTTCGAGATAGGTGCCGTCTTCCATCATGGAATCAAGCGCCTCCTGCATGGCGGCGGCAAGTTCGGGATTGCCCTCGCGGATGGCGATGCCCGCGCCGAAGGGTTCGGTCGTGGGATCGGCGAACATCTCGAATTCCTGGCCCTTCTCGCCCATGGCGAGGATGGCGGCGATGGAATCGTTCACGATGGCGTCCACGCGGCCGTTCTCGAGTTCCAGGAGCAGTTCGGGCAGGCCCTTGTACGTGCTGACATTATAGCCCTTTTCGCGCGCCCAGTCTTCGTGCGTTTCCCCCAAGGTGAGGCCAACCTTCTTGCCTTCGAGATCCTCGAGGCTGGTGATGCCCGATCCGGGCTGGGTGAAGATGGCGCGCTTGTCGGAATAATAGGGGCCGACGAAATCCACGACCTCGTCGCGCTCGTCGGTGATGGTCATGGAGCCGACGATGGCGTCGTATTTGTTGGACAGAAGCCCGCCGATGATTCCATCCCATGCGGTGGTGACGATCTCTGCCTCGAGCCCCATGCGCTTGGCGATCTCGGTGCCGATGGCGGGATCGAATCCGACGACCTCGTTCTGGTCGTTGACGAAGTTGAACGGCGGGTAGGCGCCGGACATCGCGATACGGATGACGCCTTTTTCCTTAAGGGTTTCAAGCTCTTCGGCGGCAGCGTTCAGCCCCGCCACGGCGAGGCCGGCGGCAACGACAACGGATTTCAGGATCGTACGGCGAAGGGTCATATGTGTCTCCATGCTGGTTATCGGCGTCAGGATGCCTGCCGCCGGCGCGACGTCTGCGGATGGTCGCGCTCGGGAAAAGACTTGCATGCGCAGTAGTATCGCGCAAATAAATATCGAGCATCTTGAATATTGATGAAATCTATGGAGATGGCGCGATGAGCCTTCCGCAGCGCAGGCGCTTTCCCTGGAACCTGGACTGGAACCTGCTGCGCACCTTCATGGTGGTGGTCGAACAGCGCGGCATCTCGAAGGCGGCGACCTCGCTGGGACTGAAGCAGCCGACCGTTTCGGCCGCCCTGAAACGGCTGGAGCAGACCATCGGCAAGACGCTGGTGATCCGCAAGCCCAACGAATTCGCCATCACCCGCGCGGGGCAGGTGCTTTATACCGAGTGCGCGACGATCTTCGGCACCGTGTCGCAAATTCCGGCGATCCTGGACGAGGACAACGCGGAGCTGCGCGGCCACCTGTCGATCGCGACGACCAGCTCGGTGATCTCGGAGCATTTCGACGATGTGCTGGACAGGTTCTCGCGGGCTCATCCCAGCGTGACCTATTCCTTTACCGTCTATGAAAGCGACGAGGTGGAGACGATGATCAAGCTCAACCGCGCGAGTTTCGGCATCTGTCTTTTGTCGACCCTGCCGAAGAACCTGCGGACGATGGTGCTGTACCGGGAGTATTTCGGGCTGTTCTGCGGAGCCCGGCACCCGCTTTTCGGCGCCGAGCGGATCCTGCCCGAGGACCTTGAAGGGGAGCCGTTCGTGGCGTTCCAGACCGAGGCGGAGGGCGGCCCGCTGGAGGCGATCTCGAAGCTGCGCGCGCGGCTGAACCTGTCGCGCAACTGGCGCGGGGTTTCGTCCAGCCTTAACGAGATCCGGCGGATGATCATGGCAAATGTCGGCATCGGTGCGCTTCCGCTGCATGTGGCAGCACAGGACGTGGCGGCGGGTCTCATCCGCCAGTTGCCGCCCTATGATGACCTGCCGATGGTGGATATCCACTTGCTGAGCAATCCCGCGCGTCGCCAGTCCGAGGCCGAGGTGAAGTTCCTCGAGGCGATCGAGACGGACCTGTCGCGCATCGGACTGGGGGAGAGGACGTATCGGGGCGGCGGCGCGTCCGTGGGGCGGGGCCGGCCGAAACCGGCCTGAAAGGCTGCGGCGGCCGGGCAGCAGGGCTGTGTCCGCGCACCGTTATGAATTCGCGGGGATTGGCATGACTTTCCTCCCGTCGCTTGCAGAGCGCGTCCGAGGCCGGAAATTCATGACATGCCCTTTGCCTGCTGCGGGCGTGTTCCCTTTCGGGTCATTGTGGCTGGCCTGGACAATAAGCATACGATTAACAAGGAAATGGAGGCGAGTACCGGAATCGAACCGGTGTACACGGATTTGCAATCCGCCTGAATTTTATGTTTTTGTTGGGTTTTTCTGTAAACGAACCCGGTTTGTTCACGGCAGAATATCAAGGGCTTACAGGGCAAGTGTAAACCGATTTCTGCCGTTTCGCAGGGAAAGAAAAACCGCTGAGGGGGCGGCCACCCACCTCAACGGCTCAAGAAAAGTCTTCGTTTCCAATGAATACCAGACCACCGGCGTGATCGCAATCGCGGGAGGGGCCGATGTCTGAGCTTCTGCCCTTCTGCAAGATCAAGCTGCAATACCTGCTGGAGATGGTCACCGACCACGATCTGGACGACAATGCCCTGCGCGTGGCGCTCTTCTTGGCACTCAAGAATGCGCACCACGAAACCGGCGAGAGCTACCCGTCCTTCAAGACCATCGGCTCGGCCATCGGCAAACACGAAAAGTCTGTCAAGCGGGCGCTGAACAAGGTTGAAGCGGCAGGCTACCTGACCGTTGATCGCGGCACCAACAAGGGCAAATCCTCGCGCTATCGGCCAACACAAGCCGCTCTGAAACGGGCCACGGAGCGCCGCCGGGAGGAAGAAAGCCGCCGCCGAGAAGAGGACAAGGTTGTCCCCTTTTCACGTGCCAAAGGGGGACAATCCTGTCCGCAAAGCGGGACAGAGTTGTCCAGTAAAGGGGGACAGGATCGCCCCCCGAACAGAGAACAAGAACTTAGAAAAGAACACGCGCCCGCGCCCGCACCGGATTTGCCCGATGAAGGGCAATCCGGCGAACCGCACCCGGACGGCCAGCGCTTGGTCTTTGTCCCGAGGAGTATCTGCTTTGTCCGGGATTGGGACGCGCGGCTGGCCAGGGAGGGAATGACCACGCTGGAGCGCAGCCTGCCATTATCACCGCACGAGCATCACTTGGGCTTCTGGCTTCCGGCGCGGACACCGGCCCCGGTGGGCAGCTCCGAGTGGCGGGACCAACTCTTCGTGCTGCGAAATCTGATCCGCAATGCGTCTGAAATCGCGGAGCATCGCCATGCAGTCTGAGCAAACAGCAAGGCGACCCGGTTCTAGGTCTTCGACCGTCGAACCGGGGCCTTGCGAGGGGCGGCAAGCCTCCCCTTCGAACCCCAACCGGACCGCGCGGGGCGCGGTCTCCTCGGAAAAGCAGGAAGCCGTGTTCTTCTACTGCTCTTCCGAGGAAAAGGCGCTGATCCGGCAGGCGGCTGCGGATCGCGGACTGTCCATGTCCGCCATGCTTCGGCAGCTCGCCACCGGCGCGGCTCCGAAGCGGCGCAAGCCCGCGCCCCGTGTCGATCCCGCGCTTGTGCTGGCTGTGTCCCGCTATGGCGGGAACCTCAACCAGATCGCGCGGTGGCTCAATACGGCGACGCGCGCGGGCCGGGCCAGCGAGGTCGAGGCCCTGCGCGTGGCGGCGGCGCTGGTCGGCATCGAGCGGCGATTGGCGGAAATCCTTGCGCAGCACCGGAGGCCGCCCGGATGCTGATCAAGTTCTTCCCCAACGGCAAGGGAGGCGGCACGGGGCCGGTCGAATACCTGACCGCCCGCACCGTGCTCGCCTATGACGACAACCGCGACCTGATCCGCGATGCGTCCGGCCAGCCCATGACCGTGACGCGCGAACCGCTGCCGGAGGTCGTGCGCGGCGATCCCCAGGGCATGATCGACCTGATCGACGCTTGCCCGCACAAATGGACCTATCGCGCCGGCGTCGTCAGCTTCGCCCGCGAGGACGCCCCCACGGAGGACCAGCAGCAGGAGGTGATCGACCGTTTCGAGGAGATCGCCTTCGCCGGCCTTGATGCCGACCGCTACGCCTGCCTCTGGGTGCGCCACACCCACGAGGATCGCGTCGAGCTGCATTTCTGCACGCCGCGCATGGAGCTGCACAGCGGGCGCAGTCTCAACATCGCCCCGCCCGGCTATGAGCGCGCCTTCGACAGCCTGCGCGATCTGATGAACAAGACCCACGGCTGGGCCGATCCGATGGACGTGGAACGCTCGGCCGAGGTCAAGCCGGTGTCGGAAGCCCCGGACCGCGCCGCCGGGCGCGACGGGCTCCATGCCTGGATCGCCGACCAGATTTCCATAGGGCTGATCGCGGATCGCGCCGGGATGGTCGCCGCACTCACCGATGCGGGCTTCGAAGTGCCCCGCGCGGGCACGAATTACCTGACCGTCAAAGACCCCGAGACCGAAGAACGGTTTCGCCTGAAAGGAGAGATTTTCCATGAAGACTGGAGAGCCGAAGCAACGGCTGAGCGAGAAGCTGAACGCGGACGTGGAGCGGATCAGGGAAGAGAACGCCGCCTCGATCGACGCACAGTTGCAGAGCTTCAGGACCGATTTGAAGACCATTGCCGAAAACGCGCTGGCTACAATCAAGACCGATACGGAAGGCTACCTGCTGCGCGTGAGGAAGCACCTCATGCGGCAGAGCGCGAACGCAGCGCGACCGGAATGGAAGGCGCTGATGTGGCCGATGCTGGTGGCCTGCTGCCTGATGATCAGCGCCGGAGTTTCGACCTGGACGGTGATGACCTGGCTGATGCCCAACCT
The DNA here is from genome assembly GCA_046290265.1 of Roseovarius sp. Taxonomy (GTDB): domain Bacteria; phylum Pseudomonadota; class Alphaproteobacteria; order Rhodobacterales; family Rhodobacteraceae; genus Roseovarius. The sequence continues at coordinate 75,882 of JBKAGF010000011.1, forward strand.
GAACACGATGGGGCTCAGGGTGATCGAGCGGCCGGAGGCGACCTATCTGATCCCGCGCAGCGGTCGGGCGGCGCTGGCACGCTGTTCGCTGGCGGGAGAGCCGGTCGATTGCCTGATGATCCCGAAGGAGTGAGGGATGGATGGTCTGACGCCGCTCGAACGCGAATTGCTGGGCTACGTCGAGCAGTTGACGGAAGCCTCGAAGGCATCCGCGCAGGAATTGGCCGCCTCCGGTCAGGACAGGCGAACGGAACTGGATGGGTTGCGCAGCTCCATGATCGCGTTGCTCAGGTCGCAGCTCTCATTGGTCGAAGCCTTGAACGGCTGGATGCAGGATGGCCCCGACACCACGCAGGCCCCGTCGAAGCTGAAGGACAGCCTGTCGCTCGCGCTGGAGGCGCAGAAGCGCCTCGGGACGCGGTGACAGACGAGATCGGAGAGGACGTGCATGGACTGCGCCATTGATCAGGGAATCCGACTTTCTGCCGGACACGCAACACTGAACAAGCAACACGCGACACTGAACAGGGGACAGGCAGCACCGGACACTGAACACGCGACACGCGACACGCGACACGCGACCGTGGCCACTCAACACCGGACAGTCAACACGCAACACCGAACAAGCAACACTGAACACTGAACAAACGACGGGAGTAACCGCATGATTTATCGAGCTATCTTGTTTCTCACCGTAACCGCCACTCCGGTGATGGCGGATCGGATCGATTTGAGCAATTCCATCCAACCGGCAGAAACCGACCGCTACGGTTGCGCGATCCGCCCGCGACCGGACCACCTGACCTTTTCCTCCTTCCGCGATAGTTGGCGCTCCGTCGCAGCCGACAAGCTCTACAGCCTGCGCCGCTACCAGCAGGTGCTGGACACCGGCAGCTGCGATTGCGCCGTGCTTCAGCCGGAATGGTCGATCATCGAGGACGAGTACCAAGACCTCGGCTTCGCAGACGGACCGTCTTCCACATACGACGACTGGGCCGATGCGGCCTATTTCCCGGTGATCTCGGGACTTCGGGATGCCGTGCGCGATCTGTGTGAAGGGGCGGAATAATGGGTGTCGTGAGTTTTCTCGTGGAAGCGGCTGACGAAGGCCTGGAAACCGTCGCTGAATCCCAGTTCGCGGCGGTCACCTCAGGGATGGGAGCCGCGGTGATGCTGGCTGCTACGCTGGCGATTATCCTCCTGTTCGTGAACATGGCTTATCAGTTCAAGCCCATGGATATGAACGACCTTATCCCGCTCCTGATCAAGATTGGGCTGATCAATGCCTTCGCTTTCAACTGGGTGAATTTCAACGTGGTCAGCACCTTCATTACTGATGGCCTCGACAACCTCGCCGGCACGATCCTCGGCTCGATCACGGGAGAGACCGGCGCCGGAGCGGCCTATTTCGCGCGGCGGTTCGACCAGGTACTCGATGATCTGGCCGATTATGCCAACGCCATCGGGGATAGCTTGCCATGGATGGCAGGGGCGTTGCTGAGCGTCTTCTTCACTGCCTTGCTGGCGCTGGTCGGCGGTGCTGCGGGCGTTATCCTGGTGTTGGCGAAGGCGATGGTGGCCTTCCTCATCGGCCTTGCGCCGGTGATGATCGCTATGTCGATGTTCCGCGCGACACAGGACTATTTCCAGCGTTGGCTGGCAGCAATCATCAGCTGGTCGTTCTACCCCGTGGTGATCGCCGGAACGATGTCCGTCATCTTCGGGCTTTTCAGCGTGCTCCAGAGCCGGGTTGGCGGCGTCGAGAACCTCGGTCGCATTGGTGCGGCCTTGCCTTTCCTCGCTGTCGTTATGGTCTCTCTGGGCATGGTCCTCGCCATTCCTGTGATCGTGCGGACTTTGACCGGCGATATCAATTCGGGATGGGCGGCCTCGGTCGTTGGGGCGGGTATCCGCAAGATGACGCAGCCGCAGAGGCCACAGCAAAGGAACCAGTCGCCTACGAACACGACAGGCGACACGAGCCGGAGGTTGAATGCCGGGTCGGACACACCACGCACGCAGGCATCTGCACGCGATCACCGCCCTTCGACCGGGACGGGGGCAAAGATGCAGCGCATGAAAGACCGCTCCGACAGGCTGGGCGACTGATACATCCGCGCTGGACCGGCCCTCCGATATTCGGAGGTCTCTGGGTCGGTCCAACGCGGATGCAGGAGTCAAACCCGTCCTAACGGAGACCACCACCCTTTCACTCCGGCTGGTCAGTTTTCCCATTCTGCGCCGGCACCGTCACATCTCGGGTGGGTTTTTCCCTGTCATAGAACGAGCGCAACTTCAGCTCTTCAACTGGCCAGTCTTCGATATTGCCAGGATACCAGCCACGAGCGCTTTCGCTGTACTGGTCATCGACGCCTTCCTGAAACGTGATGGAGAAGATGCGCCGGGAGAAAACTCTTGGCTGAATACCTCGGCGTTCAGCCGTCTTCGTCGTGATAGCCAGAGCGGCCCTTGCAAAGACACTAATCTCGCGGCGCTCTCCCCATTCTTTCGTCAGCGGCGCAATCGCCAGCTCCAAGTCCGCAAGCGTCAGAGCGCCGTCCAACGTCAAGGCGATGCATTCGAAGGTTGTAGAAACACCATCTGGCTTACTGACACGGACCACATCCGGTTCACACCAGCCGATTTGGATCAACCTCCGCGCCTCGGGTACTGAGATCTCCGCATTCCTGCCCAGTCGATAGAGCGCGAGGCCATCGGGATTGAGCTGGACCTGGGCAACGATTTCTTCTGGTGGCAACATACTGACTATCAGGTCGAAGAAGTGGTGACGTCGCCAGCTCTGTAACGGAGAGTCGCACTGATCGGCCAGCGCGAATAGAAGTGGTGCGACACCAAACAGTTTTCATCTTCCCCAAAATATCCTCTGGGGGAGCGCCGCTAGGCGCGGGGGCAGACAGCCCCCCAAAGGTTCGCTACGATCCCTACACGGCATAGTCTGAGCCGCACCGACCGGAGGAGAACATGAGCGCTGATGAACACTTGAGCCAGCGTCTACGGGCGCTTGTTCTGTCCCATTTGGGGGAGGAGATGCCTGCTCCAAATCACCCTGATAATCACCTCCTCAACGATTGGGCTATCTACGGGCCAAAGGACCCTCGGATCGAGCACTTGGTAAGTCAACTGGCATTGGATCACGGCATGCGGGTGGCCGAGATAGAAGAGTGGATTGTTCTTGCGCTAAAGCAACTTGTTATGGAGCGTGAAAAGAACAACTAGTCAGGCCAAGGTTGCAGGATGTGCCTGATCTCGACGCTGTGCTGAGGTGCCCGCCGTTAGGGTGGGGCGCCTTCCATACACCACTCGCCGCGCACATTCAGATAGATGTGCGGCAGGCACGATGCGAAGCAATGAGGCATTGCTCTCAGACCAAGCCCTTGGTTCCTAGTAGAACTTCTAGATCAGGGGATTTTGCTCCGCATTCCCAAACGGTGACTACCCGCCAGCCAAGGTTCTGCAGAGCGCGCTGGACTTCCTGATCACGAAGTTTGTTGGCATTGAATTTTGCCTGCCAAAACTCAAGGTTGGTTCGTGGCACACGCGCTATCTTGCAGTCTGGATGCGCGTGCCAAAAGCAACCGTGTACGAACACCACCGTGCGCCATCGGGGCAGGACGATATCGGGCTTGCCTGGTAGGTCCTTCCTGTGCAGTCGAAAGCGTCTTCCGTGACGATGTAAGGCTTGCCGAACCAAGATCTCAGGCTTACTGTCTTTGCCTCTGAAGCGAGCCATAAGTGCTCGTTTTTCCTGCAAATTCATGCTCGACAATTCATGCTCCTGTAGTAGCTTAGGCTGGCGATGACTCAAGAACACTTTCGGATCAGTTCCCATCTTAAGGATATTATAGGTCGTGACCTTGTCACGAACGAATTTGTAGCTGTCTTTGAGCTGGTGAAGAACTCGTTCGATGCAAGGGCCGATAGCGTGGAAATCGGCTTCGATATCGAGAATGGAGAGATCTGGATATCTGACAACGGAAAGGGCATGGATGGCGATACGATCAAAGATCGATGGCTTTTTGTTGCTTACTCCGCAAAAGCTGACGGAACTGAGGATGACGGGCGTGCTGAAGACTATAGGGATCGGATACGACCAGCTGGTCAATATGCCGGCAGCAAGGGTATAGGTCGCTTTTCATGTGACACCCTGGGAGCTTCCCTAGCACTCTATTCGCGATCTAAGCCCAGTGGCAAGGTTAGCCGACTTGACGTTGATTGGGAGGCATTCGAGGAGAGCAGCCGTGATCTCTTCAATAGAATAGATGTGGTCCTATCCGAGGAAACGTCATTCCCCGCTGACGCAATTGTCGAGGTTCCAAAGACATCTGGTACAGTGCTGCGGATCAGTGACTTACGCGGGGGGTGGGACTTTGATCGAATAGCCTCTCTTAGAAGCTATTTGGGAAAGCTGATTGATCCGTTTGGGACAACGGACGATGTTCCCGTATCCGTTGCTGTACGTGATCCGAGTTTATCCAGAGAAGCCCTAGATGAAATCGAGGGGCCAATAGCAAACGAAATTCGTGACCTTTTGGATGAGAAAACGACTCGCATCGATGTAAAGCTGACACCTGAGAGTATTTCTACGGAGTTGATAGATCGCGGCCGAACAATTTACCGTATATCCGAAGAAAACACATATTCCGGACTTCATGAGGCAAAAATCGACGCGGAGATATATTTTCTTAACAAAAGTGCGAAAGCGACCTTCACAAGAAGGATGGGCGTTCGTCCGGTAGAGTTTGGGAGTATATTTCTGTTTTTGAATGGGTTTCGTGTTTTTCCGATTGGGGAGGAAACCGATGACACATTCGGGCTGAATCGTCGAAAACAGCAAGGTTCTTCAAGGTATTTTGGCACGCGTGATGTGATGGGGCGTGTCGACGTGCATGCTCCTTCGAGGGTTTTTCGAGAGGCTTCGAGTCGAGACAGCGGCTTAATAGAGGACGCGAACACTCGTGATCTCTACGAAGCAATTAGACGCAAGGCTATCCTGCGGCTTGAGCGTTATGTCGTTGGCGTTACATGGAAAGACAAAGCCGACGCAATGCGGGAAGACTCCAGTGGCCTAGAGCAGCTGAGTACTCGTGGCCGCGTGGTTGAGCTAATTGGTCAACTGGCTGCCACTTCTGATTTGGAGCTTGAGTATTACGATCCTGAGGCGATTGATGTCTTCGAACAGGACGCGCGATCGACACAAGCATCGTTGAAATCGCTTGTCGCCATCGCAGAAGCAAGAGGGGACGAGGGGCTGCTTAAGCGCGTTGAAGAGACGCGCTCCAGGATTGATGAACTTGAAAAATCTGAAAGGGAAGCGGCCGAGGTAGCTAGAAGGGCGATTGCGGAAAAAGCTCAGGCTGATGAGCGTATCGCAAGGCTTGAGCAACAAGCACATTATCTGGCGTCTACGCAGGATATGACAGTTGAGCAGATGACTTTACTGCTTCATCAGGTTCTAATTTATGCAGGACACATTGGAAGCGCAGTAGATCGTGCGCTATCACTAAGTCGAAACGTCAGTGAAGCTGCCGGAGACTTAGCCAAAGGCGGTGATGATGAGGACCTAGCCGACACGGCAGGGTATATTAGAGCGCGCAATCGAAGGATTGCCGATGACCTTGAATACATTCATTTGGAGAATGACCGTCTTACGGCCGTGGCCAGATTTGCGTCCAATGCGCGGTTTGATCTCGAGACGGACCTTCTAGAAGGTGATGTGATTGAGTTCTTGAACGAGTACATTAATCAGGTGCGCCCAAGTCGCGACGGAGTTAATTCTATCACATTCGATCCAGATGGCCATTCTTTGGAGACTCGATTCCGGCCGGTCGATCTCGTCCTGGTGATAGACAACCTAATGGACAATGCGCGGAAGCATGGTGCCACAAAGATGGAGCTCGTTGCTGGGCGCGGCAAGAGCTCAAAACAAGTAGCTATACGGGTCACCGATGATGGGCGCGGGCTTCAGGAGGATCGGATTGACACCGCGCAGATATTTGAGAAGGGATACTCTTCCAACGTAGAGGGAACGGGGCTTGGCCTCTACCATTCACGCAAGGTCTTGCAGGAAATGAATGGTGATATCAACCTCGATCCAGATAGGGAAGAGGGACGGGCTACATTCATTATCACACTATCCAAATGAGGTTTCGATGAATTTAACATTTGGTGTCTGTTGGATCGAAGATCAGGCAAGCGACGCAGAAATTCAAGCTATCAAAGAAGCAATCCAGGGAGCGGGTTTTGAGCCGGAGATATTCCGGGTTCAAAGCCCAGAGGAAATAAAGGGTTTTGCGGCTCGACAGCAGCACTTCCACGAGTACGAGTTGATCCTCCTTGATCTCCGCCTCGGAGATGGCCTGCGGGGAGACGAGTTAGCACCTCAAGTAAGAACGAGTTTCCGTTCCACTCCTATTTTGTTCTATAGTGCCGAGGACGAGACAAAGCTCAGGCAGATGATGGCAGATCGGCTAATTGAGGGGGCATATTGTGCCCACCGAGATCGTTTGGCGCTTCGCGTTGGAGAGCTCGTCTCACATATTTCCCCTGCCTTAAATCGGCTATCTGGGATGAGGGGGCTGGCTTCCCGAGTGGTTGCAGAGTGTGATGCTGAGCTGCGTTTGATTATCTCAGGTTTGGCGGAGAAAAACGGAAACCACGATGTTCTACTTGGAACAATCATGGAAAGGATTGAGGCCGCCTCTGACCAGCAAAAAAAACGCTTATCAGGTATCACCGCCTTACCTGAAATGCTCAAGGATCACTCAGCTTCCAGTGGCGTGTTGTTCAATGTCGTAAAGGAGATCACTGGAGGTGACGGGATTGCAGATGAGATTAGAGAGGTCCGTAGAGAGCTTAAAGGCTACCCCAACGAAATTTTAGGGCGCCGCAATATATTGGCTCACGCCCTAGAAGAAGAGACTGATAAGGGTTGGGTTATCAGTCGACCAGATGGCGGAAAGCAACTAACTGTTCAGGACTTCGAGAGGTACCGCCGAGACTTTCTCAAGAACCTTGCAGCTCTGCGACGGCTTCGCGAACTCATGCTCTGATAGTAGCTTGATTAGCGTCTCGCCAATTGCTTCTGCCAGCAGAGGGGGGACGGCGTTGCCCACCTGTGTGTATCGGGGACATGCGCCTTTGCGGCGCGAACCGCCAGTTGTATATGGCCCTTTGAAGGCGAACCAATCGGGGAACGATTGGAGCCGGGCAAGTTCTCGCACGCTTAGCGTCCTCGGCTCCGAGTAGTGAATCATATCGTCTGGAAGAGTCGTGACTGTCGGACTCGGCATGTTGGGACTCAGCGGGGTGGTGGAGCGCTTTCCCATGTTGAGCCGCGCTCGATCCTCAGGACGGAGGCTCCTGCCACGTTCACACGACGACAGGATGTCGGAAAATTTCTTGGTAGTCGCCTCTGAGTGGCGAGCCAAGCGGCGATCTTGCGGTTGCTGGCTGGAATCTGTGCGCATCAAACGTTGATAAGCAGACAAAGGTTTGTCGTCGGCTCTTGTTACTGCACGAAAGCCCCGGTCGCCCCACTCAGGATCCAGAGAGGCTGCGTTCTCGCCAGTCTCTAGATCAGAGATGGCGTCTTGCACACTTGTTGGCGAGGGCCACAGTTTGCGTTTCTCCAGAAACGGGCGACGTGCCGTCCGAAGCCTTTCGAGGGGGTTTATTCCGGACAGCATTCCTTTGCGGGCCGCAATACAAAAGTATCTCGGCCGTTTTTGGGGCACACCCCAGTCTGATGCCACCAAGACAGTGGCCCAAGTGTCATATCCGAGCTCATCTAGACGGCGTTCAACCGCATGCGCGTAGGTTCCGCCGCTGCTATGCGGCATCGAAGTGAACCCTCTAACGTTTTCGAGCAGCACCATGGATGGTTGGACCAGTTCGACCATTTGTAGGTACGCCTCAACCATCCTGCTTCTGGGGTCATCCGGGTCTCGGCGGCCATTCATGGAAAAACCCTGGCAAGGTGGGCCCCCAGCGATTAGGCTGATTGTTCCTGCCAGATTTTTTAAGTCGCTTCGATTGTTCTCGACGACAGTTGTGATGTCATTTGCTGTGCGGTCGAGCCAGTCGGGCCAGTGTGCGTGCGAGGTCGATTCCGAAAGTAGATTGGTTTTGTACGTTTCAAATGCATCAGTGTGCGCTTCAATAGCGGCGAAGCATTCGAAACCCGCCCTCGCCAAGCCAAGGGAAAGGCCACCACAACCAGAGAAGAGATCGATATATTTCATAATGAGGAGAGTTTAGCGTTCTGTGTTGGCATGTCCAGGGCGCATATAGGGATGTGAGGCATTAGAATGTCTGTTGGTCAATGTTAGGATGTTTCCGGATTAGCCGAAGTAGATATTCGCCTGTAATCCCGGCTGTGAGGCCAGCGGCCATTAGTGATGTAGCCAGAATAACAGAAATGTCAGTTTCGGTGCTTTGTCTCGCCAAAAAAATTATTGCCGCGAGTACTCCGAAAACCATTCCCATTATACGAAGACGTCCGGCCAACCGATTTATCCGCTTTGCATAGTCCAAATAACCTACTCCTCTGTCTCATCTTGAAAGATGGAGAGCACTTCCTTCGCTTCCGTCTGCGGGTCTGTTCCCTTGGCAATGCTTTGCTCAAGCACATAGCGGGTGATGCGACCGAACTTTTTGGGTGTGAACGATCCGGTAGTTGCCTGCTCAAGGAGGGCGGCGGCCACTTCTTCGGTTAGGTCTATCAGGTTGCTGGTCGGCACCGTTTCTTCGCCAAGAATCAGCCAACGCAGATCAATTTGGAGACGTTCAGAAAAGTCGACGGCGGTCCTCAAAGACGGTTCACGTTTGCCTAGTTCATAGCTCTTGTAGGATCGCTCAGACACATCAAGGAGCGCGGCGCACTTTGCTTGTGAGTGGCCAGCGGCTTCTCGCGCTGAGCGCATTCGTGCGCCAATGAATTCCAGCCCAGTTGACGTGTGCCTCATGTTGCCCTATCGTGCAAAAAGTTACACTATTGCGTTGCTCTTAACCCAGCATCGCAAATTTTTGCACGAAAGGGAAGAGCTGTGTCGAGTTGCTCACTACTTTCACCGCGCGAGCTCGCAGAAAAGAGCGGGTGGCCAGAGCGTCGGATCAGAAATCTTATGGCCGCGCGCCAGCTGAAACACATCAAGATCGGCGGGGCATTCTATCTACCGGACGATGCAATCGCCGACTTCATCGAGCGGAACATGGTGACGCCAGACGAAAGCTGTGAGGGTGAAGGACGTGAGTAAGGAATTGATTACAGCAGAAATAGCCTTAATCAGCGCTAGTGAGCTGGCGCACATGTTTGGCTTTTCTTCACCGAATGACGCTTTTCGCTCATTCTGCCGACGCTTGGATGTCCAGCCGATCCGGCGAAATCCCAACTATTTTGACGCCAAGCTCGTTCGGTTCAAGCTTGATGCGGCCCAGGGATTAACACCCTCCGCAAGCAACGTCAGTCAGGAGCATGACCTTGTTGCGAGAAGGAGAGCCCGCCGTGCCGCGCAGTAAACTACCAAAAGGTGTCCATCGTGTGCGCCGGGTCACTAAGGAAGGCGTCTTATACCATTTCTACGCTTGGCGAGGCGGCCCGAAGTTTTGGGTGTCAAGGGAACGGGAGCCTCGTGATCCGGGATTTTCGTTGGCTTATGCTGAGGCAGTGAAAAAGCGCCAGCCTTCCGAGTATATGACATCGCACATGGTGGATGACTTCTTGGACAGCACTGCTATGCCCAAGGGGGAGCGTACGAAACAAGATTACCGAACATGGGCCTTGCGTTTTGCCAATGAGTTTGAAGAAGACCCCGCCAAGCTATGGGAAAATCCAAGATCGCGGGGAGAGCTGAACGAGTGGCGCGCCAAGTGGAAAAATTCGCCAAAGCAGCATGACTATGCGGGCACTGTCGCCGTGCGAATTTTGAATTGGGCGCGGGATGAAGGGAAGATCTCAGCCCATTACTGTGATCGGCTGCACCGCATCTATACCGTTGATCGAGCCGAAATTGTTTGGACCGATGCTGACCGCTATGCTTTCCTGGCGGTTGCTCCCGAGTGGGTGGGGCGCGTGTTGACGCTGGCTTGCGAAACCGGCCTGCGACCAGCTGACCTAGTTCGTCTCACGCGCGGCAATCTGGAGCAGTTTGATGGCTTGGAGCGGTTCAGGGTGCGGACACAAAAGCGTGGCCGGATCGCGCACATCCCGGTGACGCCTGAGCTGCGTAAGCTGATTGACGCGACGCCCTCTGACCAGTTCGTGCTACTCGTGAATGATCGAGGCAGCCCTTTGAAAGCTGTTTCAGCCAGCCGGGCAATTGCTCGCTACCGTGAACGCATCAAGCAACAATTGAGTGATCCATCGCTTCGTTTGCAAGATACACGTGGAACGGCCGCCACGCGGCTTCTCCGCGCTGGCTTGGCACTCAATCAGATTGCCAATCATATGGGGTGGTCGCTGCGCTACGCGGCGTCCGTAATTGAGCACTATGCCGCTGTTTCACCCTCAGAAAGCGCCGAGGTTTTGGAGCTTCTGGGCCGGGAGAAGCAGCGTCGCGAGGGCAAAACTGTAAACGCAAATGTAAACGCCCACTAGCGGGCAAAATGCGGAGGACGTTAAGTGCTTGAAAGTAAATGGAGGCGAGTACCGGAATCGAACCGGTGTACACGGATTTGCAATCCGCTGCGTCACCACTCCGCCAACTCGCCGTCCGTGGTGGGCCTGTATGGCCTGAGGTGGTTGATTAGTGTCTCGCGAGGGCGTTGTCCAGACCTTGCGCATGTATGAATGCAGGACAATCGGAGTGACGGGTCATATCGAAGCGCCGCGGAGCAAGAGGCGGGGCGTGGCGCGGCTGCCACGAACTGTACCGGTCGGTTTATGGCATTGTGAGGGTCGCAGGTTTGTGGCAGAACCGAATGGAGGATTCTGCAGCTACAGGAATGTCCAATGACGGATTACTCCGCGCGCCGGACCGTGATGGTCGACACACAGGTACGCCCCTCGGATGTCACGAAGTTCCCGATCATCGATGCGATGCTGTCGGTCGCGCGCGAGGCCTTCGTGCCCCGTCACCTTCGGGAAGCCGCCTATATGGGCGAGAACATAGATCTTGGCGGCGGTCGCGTGATGCTGGAGCCGCGGACATTGGCCAAGATGCTGGATGCGCTGGATATCCGGTCGGATGACCTGGTGCTGGACCTGGGGTGCGGGCTTGGATACTCGTCAGCCGTCGCCGCGCGGATGGCCGAGGCGGTTGTCGCCGTCGAGGAGATCGAGGGACTTGCCGAAGAGGCGCGCGGCATCCTGTCGGAGCAGGGCGCAGACAACGTGATTCTGCACGAGGGGCCGCTGGCCGACGGCGCTGCAGAGCACGGACCCTACGATGTCATCATGCTGCAGGGCGCGGTCGAGCACCTGCCGGACGCCATCACCGGCCAGTTGAAGGAAGGCGGGCGCATGTGCTGTCTCTTCGCCGAAGGCGCGCTGGGTGCGGTTCGCGTGGGATACAAGATCGACGGCGCGATCAGCTGGCGGTTCGCCTTCAACGCGGGCGCCCCGGTTCTTTCCGGCTTCGAACGTCACGCGGCATTCGTGCTATGACGGTGGGTCTTCGGGCTTCCCGGCACGGGCGGGTGCGCTTCGGTCTGCGGGCGTGGATGATGGCGGGCGCTGTGGCCCTGTCCGGCTTTGCCTCGGTTCCGGGCGCCGCGAAATCCGAAACTCTGGGCGAGGCGCTGGCCTGGGCCTATGAGCACAGCGGCCTTCTGGACCAGAACCGCGCGCTGTTGCGTGCCGCGGACGAGGATGTGGCGCAGGTCGTGTCGGAGCTGCGGCCGATCATCAGCTGGACCGCCGACATCACCCGCGATTTCGGCAAGGGTCGCAACAGCCAGATCATCAACACCACACGCAGCACCACCTTCAACACCGGCATCACGCTGGAACTGCTGCTGTTCGATTTCGGGCGCACCCGGTTCCGGATCGATTCGGCCAAGGAAACGGTGCTGGCCACGCGGCAATCGCTTCGCAGCATCGAGCAACAGGTCCTGCTGCGCGCCGTGGCCGCGTTTTACGACGTGGAGCGCAACCGGCAGTTCGTTTCGCTGCGCCAGAACAACCTTCGCCTGCTGCGGCAGGAGCTTCGCGCCGCGCGGGACCGGTTCGAAGTGGGCGAGGTCACGCGGACCGACGTTGCCCAGGCCGAGGCCCGTGTGGCGGCCACGCAGGGCGAGCTGGCGCAGGCGCAGGGCAATCTGGCGCAGGCGATAGAGGAATATCGTGCCGCCGTGGGGCGGGCGCCTGGGGCGTTGCAGTCGCCGAACCAGTTGCCGAACCTGTCGGGCGGCATCGAGACCTCGAAGAACATCGCCGTGCGCAACCATCCCGATATCCTGCGGGCACAGCACCAGGTCGCTTCGGCAGACCTGACGATCCTGGCCGCGGATGCCGCGATGAAGCCGCGGTTCACCGCAGAGGGCCGGGTCGGGATCGGCGAGGATATCGACGGCAGCAGCGATTACACCCGGTCGGGCAGCGTCGGGCTGAACATGCGGGCGCCGATCTATCAGGGCGGGCTGCTGAGTTCGGCCAAGCGCCAGGCGCAGGCGCAGCGCGACGCGGCGCGCGGCAACCTGCATGTGGTGCGTCACGCGGTGGTGCAGGATGTCGGCAATGCCTTTGCGATCCTGCAGTCGGCGCGCGTGGTCCGCGAGGCCAGCGGCGAACAGGTGCGCGCGGCGCAGGTCGCGTTTCGCGGTGTCCGCGAAGAGGCGACGCTGGGCGCGCGAACCACACTGGACGTGCTGGATGCCGAGCAGGAGTTGCTGAACGCGCGGACCAACCTGATTTCGGCGGATGTCGACGTGGCTGTCGCCGCGTATCAGGTTCTGGCCTCGATCGGTCAGCTGACCGCCAAGGACCTTAACCTGAATGTCCAGACCTACGATCCGGCCGCCTATTACAACCTTGTAAAGGACGCGCCGGTGCCGCTGAGCAAGCAGGGCAAGCAGCTGGACCGGGTTCTGAAATCCCTGGGACGCGAGTGACGCGGGCCCGGCCGGGTGGTCGGAGCCTCGGGGCGGGGAAAGCGTTTAAAAGGCGGCCTTCTAATATGTTGTGCGATTTTGCGGCAGCCGCTACACTGGCGCTTAGGCAAGAATGGTAGTTGAGCATGTCTGATCCCGTCTCGAATGCGGAAATCGAGGACGTTCTGTCGTCTATTCGTCGGCTCGTTTCGGTAGAGAAACGGTCGGATTCGGGGACGCAGCCCGCGCGACCGGAAGAGGCCCGGGCAGCTGATTCTGCCCGTGTGACGGATGGCCGGACCGGCGCCGCAGCCGATGCGGCACCAGCAGCGCCCTCCGACGCTGCACGCCTTGTCTTGACGCCGTCCTTTCGTGTCACGCCGGAGCGTGACGCGCCGCCCGACGGCACACCGGACCGGTCCGCGCAGGACCCGGAGCCAGGGCATCTGACGCTGGGTGAGTGGCAGGTCGCACCGGACCAGCCCGAAGAAGACAGCCCCGCGAGCATGGAAGATGCAGATGCATCCGACATGGCGGACTGTGACGCGTTCCGATTTGAAGATGTCCGGGACGAACCGCTTTCGACAGCATCGCCGGGCGATTTCGAGGCCGCGCATGCCGGGGACGCAAGCCTCACGAAAGAGCGTCAGGAGACCGGCGCCGATGATGCGCAGCTGAAGCAGTGGCTGACATCGGCAGACCTGCACGATGCGGCAGCGGACGACCGGCGGCACGACGACGAGGACTTGGAAGATCTGGACGGTGCCGGTTTCGTGGATGACGAGGCGACATCTGCCGGGGACGGCGTGGTGTCCGACGCCGAGGGGGGTGACGCGCCCGAGGCCGGGCCTTCGGCATTGGAGGCGCGGATCGCCGAGGTCGAGGCCGCGGTCGCCGCGCGCGAGGACCAGTGGGAACCGGACGGGTCGTCCGACGACGCCTATTCGGGCGGAAAGACGGAACCCTTGCCCTGGGAGGATCATGTCGACACCGTAGCGCCGCGGCAGGGCGACGAGATGGGCGAAGACATGGAGCATGAAGACATGTCATTCCCCGACAAGGCGGATGCGCCGGAGCGCCTGGACGACAGGCGCGAAGCGGCGGGAGCGTCCGGTGAGACGGGACCGTCCGAGACCAAGACCGAGACCGAGAGCGTGGGCAAGGCGGATGAAGCCGGGGACGACGCCTGGTACCGGGAAGACGCCGACACGATCCTGGACGAGGAGGCGCTGCGCGACCTTGTCAGCGAGATTGTCCGTCAGGAGTTGCAGGGCACGCTGGGCGAGAGGATCACGCGCAATGTGCGCAAGCTGGTCCGGCGCGAGATCCACCGCGCGATGATGGGGCAGGACCTGGACTAGGGCCCGTTCCGCGCGGTGTCGCGGGACCGCGCGAAAATCACGTTCAAGCTGATGTGGTGCCGGCGGTTGCGGCGCGCCGTGATGCGGGCGGCTGCCGTCGGACCCTTTAAAAAGACACGAAAAAGCCCCGCCGGTCTGGCGGGGCTTTTTCCAACTCGGTGGCGCGCAGGATCAGGCGGCTTCGGCCTGTGCGGCGGCGGCATTGCGGCGCTCGCTTTCCTCGCGCGACAGGGCAACCGAGGTGCGTACACCCTTGCCCACGAAATCCATCAGGCCCGATACGACGCGTTCGTTCGGGTCGATCCCGGCGCAGGACAACACTTCGCGCCCATCGCGCGAACGTGCCCACCGGGCGATTTGTTCAGGACCATTGCCATACTTCTTGTCGTCGGCGATGGCGTCGTCCAGTGCAGCCAGTACGACGGCTGCGAAAAGTTTGCGGGCACGGTTGCCTTGCTCAGCGTTGAAAGCGGTACCGTCAACGAAATCTTTCATGTTTCGTCCTTGTTTTTATTGCTCTTGTGTTTCGGGCGTGGCGCCGGTTATGACGGGTTTTATCCGATTCGGATAGCCCCGAACCGCATACCACCCTTGCGTGAGCTGCATACCGCGCCAACAAGGTCTTGCGATATGCCGCCGTCTTGCACGCCATCACTTGGGTAGATATAGGGTTGGCAGAACATCGATCAACCTCTTGTCATGGTTTCGCCACATGCCCAAAATCAACGGAAACGAGATACGTCCCGGAAACGTCCTGGAACATAATGACGGCCTGTGGAGCGCCGTGAAAGTGGACCACGTGAAGCCCGGTAAGGGCGGCGCATTCGCCCAGGTCGAGCTTCGCAACCTTCGTAACGGATCAAAGCTTAACGAGCGGTTTAGAAGTGCCGACAAAGTCGAGCGTGTCCGGCTGGAGCAGAAGGACCAGCAGTTTCTTTACGAAACCGACGGCATGCTTGTCTTCATGGATTCAGAGACTTACGAGCAGATCGAATTGCCTGCCGACCTGCTGGGCGAGCGTCGGCCCTTCCTGCAGGACGGCATGACGATCACCGTCGAATTTTATGAAAGCGAAGCGCTGAACGCGACATTGCCACAGAAGGTGAATTGCCGCGTGGTGGAAACCGAGCCGGTCGTGAAAGGCCAGACGGCAGCCAACAGCTTCAAGCCGGCGGTGCTGGACAATGGCGTCAAGGTGATGGTGCCGCCCTTCGTGGGCCAGGACGAAGAGATCATCGTCAACACCGAGACGATGGAATACGCCGAGCGCGCCTGAGCCGCGCCTGAACCGCTGAAAATCCGCCGGATCTGCGGCCGACGGCATGACGCGACGTCATGTCGCGAGGCGCACCGTCGCCTCCTCGGCCTGCATCGCGCCGGACGCCCGATCGAAACGAAGATAGGCAATGGCGCGGTCGCCGGATTGCGTGAAGAGGGTTCCCGCCGCCTTGCCGTCAGCGGTGATCGGTGTGCCCACAGGGGCCCGCCCGTCCACCGCGACACTGGCCAGGCCCTTGCGCAGTTCGGTCTTGTGCTTCATCCGGGCCGTCACCTCCTGGCCCACGTAGCATCCCTTGCGGAAATCGACGCCGTTGAGACGCTCGAACCCGGCTTCCAGGATGAAGGTGTCTGGGGTAAGCTCGACGCCGGATTCCGGGATGCAGTGGGCCACGCGGATCGCGTCGAAATCGCTGCCGTCGTCGCCGGCCTCGGCCCCGTAGAGCCGCCAGCCCAAGGCCGGGTGGCGCGGATCGTCGAACGCGCCCTCGGGCCGGTCGGTGGTGCCGCGCCAGACCGCCAGCGCGGTTTCGGCGATCTGAACATCGGCGCGCAGCTTGTACATGTTCAGCCTCTGGATCAGTCCGGCGGCGAGCGTTTCGTCGGTATCCAGCAGGACCTGTCCGTCCATGGGCACAAGGAAGAAATCCGCCAGGTACTTGCCCTGCGGGGTCAGCATGGCGGCATAGACCAGCCCGTGATCCAGCTTTTCGATGTCATTGGTCACCAGCCCCTGCAGGAAGCTGCGGGCGTCGGCACCGGATATCCGGTAGATCTTGCGGGTCATGGCGGGCCTCGTCATTGCTGTGGCCGTCATATAAGAAAATCACGGTGAATTTACAGGGCTTGCGGGGATGCGTGCGAAACTTTCCGTGGTGATGCCGACACTGGATGCCGAGACCGGGCTGGCACGGTCGCTGCCGGCCCTTGCCGAAGGGCTTGAGGCCGGATTGATCCGTGAGCTGGTGATATCGGACGGCGGGTCGGCGGATGCGACACCTCGGATCGCCGAGGCCGCGGGCGCGGTGCTGGTCAGCGGTGCGGCCTCGCGCGGGGGGCAGTTGCGGCGCGGTGCGGCGGCGGCGCAGGGCGCG
>JBKAGF010000012.1:0-91032 GCA_046290265.1 Roseovarius sp.
CACCGGGACACGATCTATATCACCGTGGTCGACCGCGACCGCATGGCGGTGTCGCTGATCTATTCCATCTTCCATGGATTCGGCTCGGGCATCGCGTCGGAAAAGTTCGGCATCCTGATGCAGAATCGTGGCGCCGGATTCACCCTGCAGGCAGACCACCCCAACGAGATGGGCGGCGGCAAGCGCCCGATGCACACGATCATCCCCGCGATGCTGCGCGAGGGGGGGCGTGTCACCATGCCCTTCGGCGTGATGGGCGGGGCGTACCAGGCCAACGGCCACGCCCGCTTCGTGTCGAACCTGCGCGATTTCGGCATGTCCCCGCAAGCCGCCATCGACGCGCCGCGCTGCTTTCCCGACGCCGGCGAATTGCGGGTCGAAACCGGCTATGCCCCCGAGGTGCACAAGGCCCTGGCCGAGATGGGCCATAACGTCGTCACCCCCGACGAGGCGATCGGTGGCGCACAAGCCATCGCGATCGGCCAGAACGGCGTTCTCGAAGGCGGCTCCGACCCGCGCAAGGACGGCTGCGCCCTGGGCTACTAGTGTGCGACGATAAAGGCGGGGTGCGCCACGGCGCGCCCCGATCGGCTCAGTTCAACTGGAAATGCAGCGGGTATTGCCCGTCCTCGAACGGGCCGAAAAGATCGGGTATGTCCGGGTGTCCCACCGGCTCGCCCGAATAGTCCGCAATCAGGTTCTGTTCGCTGACATAGGCGACGTAATAGGACTGCTCGTTCTCCGCCAGAAGGTGATAGAACGGCTGATCCTTCACCGGACGGCTGTCCTCCGGAATCGAATCATACCACTCCTCGGTATTGGCAAACTCGGGGTCCACATCGAAAATCACGCCGCGAAACGGATGTTTGCGATGTTTCACGATCTGACCGAGGTGATATTTTGCACGCGTCTTCAACATTCAACTAGCCCCTATGCCCGCAGACTACTGCGTTCAAGCGTGTTTTGTCCAATGAAGCGGGGAATTTTCCCCGGAAACAGTCTGTGAACGATGATTCGACAGTGCGCCGCGCCGCGCGCCCCGGCAGGCGCAAATCCATCATTTCCAATGCCGAAATTTTTCGTTAAAGTTCAAAGAAAACAAACATAGCGAGAGGCAGATGAGCAGACGTCTTCGCACTATATTTTCGTTGCTGGCCCTGGCCACACTCAACGCCTGTGGTGGCGGCCCCAGCGGCCCGCCGCCAAACAACCTGGACAATGCCTGCGCCATCGTGGCGCAGAAACCGGAATATCTGCGGGCCTTCATCGCGACCGAACGTCGCTGGGGCGTGCCGGTGCCGGTGCAGATGGCCACGATCTACCAGGAAAGCAAGTTCGACGGCGAGGCGCGTACCCCCTTCCGCTGGACGCTGGGGGTGATTCCCATGGGCCGGCAAAGCTCGGCCTACGGCTACAGCCAGGCACTGGATGGCACCTGGGACGAATACGTCAAGGACGCCAACCGCTATGCCGCGCGGCGCAACGACATCCGCGATGCGACCGACTTCATGGGCTGGTACATGGCACAGTCGAACCAGCGTCTCGGCATCCCGATGCACGACGCCCGCAACCATTACCTCGCCTATCACGAGGGGCGCACCGGCTACAGCCGCGGCAGTTACAACGCCAAGCCATGGCTCCTGCGCGTCTCGGGAGAGGTCGGCCAGCGGGCGGTGATCTACGACCAGCAGCTTCGGGCCTGCGGGCGGCGCTAGGCCGCCCCGCTTGACCGCCGGACCCTAGGGTTTAGCGGTCGATCCGCTTGAACTTGTCCTTGCCGGGAATGACGAACCGGTCATTGCCCAACTGCACGCCGGTGGTCAGGTCCCCCAGAACGACGGTCGTTCGACTGCCGCCGCTGTCGTTGATCACCCACTGGCGCAGCTGAACCGGGTTGCCGGTAAAGACCAGTTCGATATTGCCGTATTCCGGATGTTCGGGATCCTGCGCGCGCACCGTGGTCTTGGTGCCGTCGCTGCTGTGCCCGGTCACCATCCGCGCGCGGCTGAAATCGACGTTGCGGTCCAAGATGATCTTCAGCGGCGTGCGATGCAGCGGATAGGCCTCGCCCCCGGTGTTGGACTTGGGATCCATGATCCCCACGGTATCGCCATCCGCCACCACAAGCGTCTTTTCCGGCGGGTTGTACTCGAACCGCACCCGTCCGGGCCGCTTGATATAGATCTGGCCCGTGCTGATCGTGCCGTCGTCGTTGATCTGGGTGAACTCCCCCGTGGCGGCACTGAAACTGTTCAGGTATTGCGAGATTTGGTTCAGCGACAGCTTCTCGGCCATCGCGGGCGTGGCGAGCAGGAAACTCAGGGCCAGGGCAACAATACGCATGAGGGGAGACCTCTCTCTTTTTCTTGGTCTTGCATAGATAGGCGCACCCGCGATGTTATGCGATAGCAATCGGCGGAATCGCATCGCGGCCACGCCCGTTCCACCCCCAACGCATCAGACCGGCAAAAGGTTTAGCGCCGCGTAAAGCGCCCCGGCACTGGCGGCCAGCGCCACCATCATCAGCACCCCGTCCCGCACCGTGATCGCAAGCCCGATCAGCGCGATCGCCGAGAAGGGAATCAGCGCCGCGAACGGCACCAGTTCCAGCGGCGGCACCGTCGCGCACAGCGCCATCACGACACAAGCCGCGACGATCTGGGCCGGCTGGCCGGTCAGCGCTTCCAGCCGGTGACCGAAATGCCGGTCCATCCAGCGTGCGACCGGCCGCGCCTTGTCGACCGCCCGCGTGACCTTGTCGTCCGCGACGGCGCGTTCGGCAAGGCGTGAAGGGATCCAGAACCGCCGGCGCCCCAGCAGGATCTGTATGACGATCAGGATCACGATGACGGCAAAAAGCGTCGGCACGCCCGGAATGCCGCCCAGCGGCGACGCCCCAAGCATGGAAGCGACAAATATGATCGGGCCGAAACCCCGCCCGCCGATGGCCTCGACCACATCGTCGGTCGAAACTTCGTTCTGGTCCTCCGCCAGCTCGTAGATCTGGTTCAGAACCGTTTCCGCATCGCCAGCCATTGCGCCGCCCCATGTCCCCAATAACACCAGCAGGGAAACGCGCAGGGCGGGCAATTGTTTCCGGGGCGTGGCCCCTGCCCGGGTTTACTGCTCGGGCACCAGGATCTCGCGCTTGCCCACGTGGTTCGCGGCACTCACGACACCCTCATCCTCCATCTGCTCGACGAGGCGTGCCGCCTTGTTATAGCCGATGGCCAGCTTGCGCTGGATATAGGAGGTGCTGCATTTGCGGTCGGTGATGGCGATCTGAACGGCCTGATCGTAAAGCGCGTCCTCGCCATCGGTGTTGCCACCTGTCGACAGCCCCAGGACCGCGTCGATCTTGTCGGCCTTGTCGTCCTCGGGGCCGTCCTGCACACCGCCCACGTAAACCGGCGGGCCGAAGGCCTTGAGGTGATTCACCACCTCCTCGACCTCTTCGTCGCTGACGAACGGCCCGTGGCACCGGGTGATCTTGCCGCCGCCGGCCATGTACAGCATGTCGCCCATGCCCAGCAGTTGCTCGGCCCCCATCTCGCCCAGGATCGTGCGGCTGTCGATCTTGCTGGTCACCTGGAAGGAAATCCGCGTCGGAAAGTTCGCCTTGATCGTACCCGTAATGACGTCTACCGACGGCCGCTGCGTGGCCATGATCAGGTGGATGCCCGACGCCCGCGCCATCTGCGCCAGCCGCTGGATGCAGGCCTCGATCTCCTTGCCGGCGACCATCATCAGGTCCGCCATCTCGTCGACGATGACCACGATGAACGGCATCTTCTCGGGCGCGAACTCCTCGGTTTCGAACACCGGCTCGCCGGTCTCGTCGTCGAACCCGGTCTGCACCGTCCGGCTGAACATCTCGCCCTTGGCCAGCGCATCGGCCACGCGGCTGTTGTACCCGTCGATGTTGCGCACGCCCATCTTCGACATCTTGCGATAACGGTCTTCCATCTCCGCCACGACCCACTTGAGTGCCACCACGGCCTTTTTCGGGTCGGTCACCACCGGGCTCAGCAGGTGCGGAATGCCGTCATAAACGCTCAGTTCCAGCATCTTGGGGTCGATCATGACCAGCCGCAGGTCCTCGGGCGTCAGCTTGTAAAGCAGGCTCAGGATCATGGTGTTGATCGCCACCGACTTGCCCGATCCCGTCGTCCCCGCGATCAGCAAATGCGGCATCTTGGCAAGGTTCGCCACCATCGGGTCACCGCCGATATCCTTGCCCAGCGCCAGCGGCAGCTTCTGGTTGCCGTCGCCATAGTCGCGGCTCGACAGGATCTCGCGGAAACTGACCATCTCGCGGTTGTCGTTGGGCAGTTCGATCCCGATCACCGACCGGCCCGGCACCGTGCTGACCCGCGCCGACAGCGCCGACATCGACCGCGCGATATCGTCCGCAAGGCCGATCACCCGGCTGGCCTTCAGGCCCGGCGCGGGCTCAAGCTCGTACATCGTCACCACGGGGCCGGGCCGCACGCTGACGATCTCGCCCTTCACGCCATAGTCATCCAGCACCGTCTCCAGCATCCGGGCGTTTTCCTCCAGCGCCTCGTCGCTCAGGTGATGACGCTGGATATTGACCGGATTGGTCAGCAGGCTCAGCGGCGGCAAGTCATACTCGACGCGCGGCTTGTCCTCGAATTGCAGCCTGGGCTGCGCCTCGGCCTGCGCCCGGGCCGACGGCTGCGACACGCGGCGCGGCGGATGCTGCACCACTTTCCTGGGTTCGGCGGCAGGCACCTCTTCGGGGGCCGCGGTACGGGTATAGACCGGCACCTCGGGCTCTGCATCATAGCTGTCATAGCCGTCTTCGATCACCGCGTCGTCCGGTGCATCCTCGATCATGTCGTGCATCGGCGCATGGGCCACGGGGGTCTGTGCGGCATGCCCCGCGGTCAGCGGCGGCTCTGCGCGCGCCGTGCTGCGCGGCGCCGTGTTCAGGATCAGCGGGTCCGGCCTGCGCCCCCGGCCGCGGGTCAGCGGTGCCATCGCATCGATCTGCAGGGCAGGCGTCTGGCGCACCCGGCTCTTGATCACGTCGGCGATCTTGGCGCTCACGCGGTCATCGCTCGGCGCGGGCATGTCGGGCAGTTCCGACGCCTCCACCAGTTCCGGTTCGGGCACACGCTCGGGGCGGCGCATCAGCGACGGCATCCGCGACAGCAGCCCGCCGGCCTTTTCCGGCACCGGCGCGTAAAGATCGGCCTCGGGGGCGGCGGGATGGCTCCGGCGCTCGCCCGTGATCCGCGGCTCGGCCGCCAGCGCGGGCGCGGCCCGACGCACGATCGGCTCCGGCACGGCGGCCTCGGCGCGGGCCCACTCCTCGGCCTCGGCACGGTCCTGCGCCCGGCGCTCGCGCCGCTCGGCGGCCTTGACCTGCGCCGTCTTCGCCGCGCCGGCGGCAGCGCCCGCCCCGCGGGCAAAGACCGCACGCAGCGTGGCATATGTCATGATCACGCCCACCAGCAGGAACCGCGCGATCCGCTGCAGCTCGATCCGGGTGAACCCCAGCACGAACGCCGCCAGCAGGACCATGCCGGCACCCAACACCAGCGACAGCAGTTTCAGCCCAAAGCTCGCGCCAACCGGCAGGATCGCCAGCAGCGCGCCCAGCACCGTGTCACCAAAAAGTCCGCCCAGCCCGAAGCTGTGCGTTGCCGCCCAGGCCTCTCCGGGTGCCAGCGACGACGCGTAAAGCGCCAGCGTCGCGATCCAGATCGGCGCGAAGATCAGGCGCCCCACCGCCCGCTCCTGCCCGCGATGGGTGGCGAACCGGACACCCCAGGCGCCCAGCACGATGGCAAGCCCCCAGGCGCCCCAGCCCACGATCATGAACAGCGGAGACGCGATCGACGCGCCCATGCGCCCCAGCCAGTTCTGCACCGGCGCGTCCGTCGCGGCCATCCAGCTCGGGTCGTCGGGATTGTACGAAGAGATCATCATCGCGGCGGCCAGACCCAGCGCCAGCAGGGCCAGTCCCAGCAGTTCCTTGCCTCGCTTCTCGATTGCTTCCGCCATCGAGCTGTCCAACAACGGGTCACGTCCGCGCGTCTGATATGCCATGTCGCCTCTTCCTCGTTAATTATAAAGACAGTCACGCAACCGTGTCAGGCCGCGTGCCACCTCCTTCTTTGGGGCCACCATCGCGACCCTTATGTATGTCTTACCGGGGTTCTTGCCCCCGGCCTCCTGCGCCAGGTACGCTCCGGGCAGAACCCTCACGCCGGTCTCTTTCCACAGCTTCAGTGCCGCCGCCTCGCCGTCCTCGACCGGCAGCCACAGGAAAAACCCCGCCTCGGGGCTCTCATACCCCGGCACGCCGCCCAGTATCTCGTCGGCCAGTGCGTATTTCTCGCGGTACAGCCTGCGGTTCACCTCCACGTGCTTTTCATCCGCCCAGACCTGCGCCGCCGCATGCTGCAACGGCATCGGCAGCGGCGTACCCGCATAGGACCTGAGCTGCCGGATCCGCTTCATGCTCTGCGGGCCCGATACGACAAAGCCCGACCGCAACCCGGCCAGGTTCGACCGTTTCGACAGGCTGTGAAACGCCACCACCCGCTCGGGGTCGGCCCCCATCTCCTTCGCCACTTCCAGCGCGCCCGCGGGCGGCGTCGCGCGGTAGATCTCGGAATAGCACTCGTCGGCGAAAACCTTGAAATCGTGCTTTTCCGCCAGCCCGATCAGCGTCTTCCAGTAATCCGCATCCGCCACCGCGCCCTGCGGATTCGACGGCGAGCACAGATACGCCACCGTCACCCGGTCCAGCACCTCGGCGGGCAGGGCTGCGAAATCCGGCAAGAACCCCGTTTCTCGCGTCGCAGGCAGGAACATCGGCTCGGCGCCGACGCTCAATGCCGCCACCATGTACACCTGGTAGAACGGGTTCGGCAGCAAAACGATCGGCTGCTTGCCGTTCTTCGTCTCGGGGCACAGCGCCATCATCGCGTTGTACAGCCCCTCGCGCGTCCCATTCAGCGCCATCACGTGCCGGTCGGGGTTCAGCTCCACGCCATAGCGCCGCGACACCCAGTTGCAGAATGCCGTGTTCAGCGCCGGAATGCCCTCGTTCACCGGATATTTGCGAAACTCTTCCGCGTGCTTCTCGATCACATCGACAATCCAGCCCGGAAAATCGTGCTGCGGCTCGCCGATGGTCATGTGGATCACATCACCGCCGGGCGCATGCACGTCCAACAGGCTCCGCAAACGCGGGAACGCATATTCCGGAAGGTTCGAGAACCGCTCGGGAAACATCTACACTGCCTCAAGGTTACGGGATCGTTGTCGCCCCGTTTGGACCAAATCTACAAAAGCGCCTGCGTTGCGTCCAGCAAAACCCACCGGGGGTCCGGGGATTGTGGCATTTTTGGCAAGAGGTTAGCGGAGACCTCTAAAGTAGGCCAAGTATTGTGGCCGCCTTGCATCAGCCCAGCAACATTTTGCGTCCAGTAATGATTTCGCCGCTTCAGGCCAGTGCCGCCTCGGCGGCCTTGGCGACCCGCAGGATCCGCTCTTCGCCGAAGGCTTCGCCGCACATCAAAAGCCCGCAGCCCGGGGTGCCCGTGGGCAGGTTGACCGCGGCCAGACCCATCAGGTTGCCCACCCGCGTGTTGCGCAGCGCCAGCAGGTTTTCGGTCACGTAATAGTCGTCATCACTCATCAGGCGATCAACTTCCGGCGGCAGGTTCGGTGCCGTCGGCATCAGCACCGCGTCATAGGGTTTCATCCGTTCCGCCCACTGCAGGCGCAGCGCCGCCAGCAGGTTCCAGCCCGCCACGTAATCGCAGGCGCGGAACTCTCGCCCGGATTCGAACCGCTCGCGAATCGGCTTGAACATCTTGTCCGGGTTGGCCGAAATCACGTCGCCCCAGATGCCATACGCCTCGGACGTGAACAGGATTGCCGACAACGGCATCGCCTGTTCGGCCTCGGGCGACTCGACCTCCTCTATCCGCGCGCCCGCCGCCTTCAGCCGCTCAAGCGCGCTGAAATAGGCGTCGCGCGGCGCGTCGCGGATGTCGTCGAACACCACCGACTGCAACGCGGCAAACCGCATCCCCTCCAGCGAAACGCCCTCCAGGTCCGCCGCCCGCCCGCCTTCCAATGCGGCCAGCACCAGCGCGCAATCCTCGACGCTGCGGCCCAGCGGCCCCACCGTGTCGAACTTCGCGCAAAGCGGCACGACCCCGCCCAGCGACACGCGCCCCGACGTGGTCTTCAGCCCCACAAGGTCGTTCCACGCCGACGGGATTCGCACCGATCCGCCCGTGTCCGAGCCGATGCCGCAGGCCGCCAGCCCATGCGCTACGCTCGCCGCCGCCCCCGAGGAGGATCCCCCCGGCACCAGCTTCGGATCGTTGATATTGGGCGGCGTCGCCGTCATCGGGTTCAGCCCCAGCCCCGAAAACGCCAGCTCGCTCATATGGGTCTTGCCCAGGCAGACCAGCCCTGCGGCCGTGGCATTGCGCAGCACGTCCGCGTCCCGCTCCGGCACCCGGCCCTTCAGCAGCCGCGTGCCGGCCTCCGTGGCCGTCCCGGCACTGTCAAAGAGGTCCTTCCAGCTGACCGGCACGCCATCCAGGGGCCCCAGCCGCCGCCCGGCCTGCGCCCGCGCCTCCGCCGCCTGCGCCTCGGCCCGCGCGCGGTCATGGGTGACCACCGAATAAATCTCGTCCCGCGCCGGATGCGCGTCGATCGCGTCCAGATACGCCTCGGTCAGCGCCACCGGCCCGATCTCGCCCGCCTCGATCCCGCGTCCCAGATCGGCCGCACTCATCGTCAGCCACTCGTTCATTCCGGATCCTCCGCGCTCCTGCAAAATCGTCCGCATTCAATGCAGATGCCCCTGCACAACGCAAGCCCGCCTGACGACAATCCGGCGCATGGACAATCCGGCCACTGCCGACATATTGAACCGCATGGACCATGACAGCGATATCCTGATCGTCGGCGGCGGCCTCACCGGCCCCGCGCTTGCCCTCGCCGCCGCACAATCGGGGCGGAGCGTCACCGTCATCGACAGCCTGCCCCCGACCGTGCGAGAGGATGCCGCCTTCGATGGCCGCGCCTATGCCCTCGCACTGGCCTCGGTGCGCCTGCTGAGCAATATCGGCATCTGGACCCGCGTGGCCGAAAACGCCCAGCCCATGCTTGAAATCAAGGTCTCCGATGGCCGCGCGGGCGAAGGCGCCGCCCCCTTCTTCCTGCATTTCGATCACGCCGAGATCGAGGAAGGTCCCATGGGCCACATGCTCGAAGACCGCTACCTCCGCCGCGCTTTCCTCGAGGCGATGAAGGCCGAAGACCGCATCGCGCAGGTGACCGACACCGTCACCGCGCAGGACGTCACGCCCACCGGCATCACCCTCACGCTCGCCTCCGGCAAGACCCTCACGGGCCGGATCGTCGTGGGCTCCGACGGGCGCGCCTCGGGCACCGCGCAACGCGCTGGGATCGCCCGCACCGGCTGGAATTACGGCCAGACCGCGCTCGTGGCCGCCATCGAACACGAGCTGCCCCATGACGGCATCGCGCACCAGTTCTTCATGCCCCCCGGCCCGCTGGCCATCCTGCCCCTGCCCGGCAATGTCAGCTCCATCGTCTGGTCCGAGACCGAGGCCACCGCCGCCCGCTTCGCCGCCCTGGACGATGCCGACTTCATGGAGGTCCTGCGCCCCCGCTTCGGCGATTTCCTCGGTGACATCGCCCTCTGCGGCAAGCGCTTCACCTACCCGCTGAACCTGACGCTCGCCAACGCCTTCGTGGCCGAGCGGCTGGCCCTGATCGGCGACGCGGCCCACGGGATGCATCCCATCGCCGGCCAGGGCCTCAACGCCGGCCTGCGCGACGTGGGCGCGCTGGCCCAGGTCCTCGCCGACGCCACCCGCCGGGGCGAGGATTTCGCCGCATCGGACGTACTGGCCCGCTATCAGCAATGGCGCCGCTTCGACACCGCGACGCTGGCGCTGACGACCGACCTCACCAATCGTCTCTTTTCCAACGACAACCCCCTCCTGCGCGCCGCGCGGGATCTCGGCATGGGTGCCCTCTCGGCCATGCCAACGCTGCGCCGCACATTCATCCGCGAGGCCGCCGGCCTGACCGGCGACCTGCCGGAGCTGATGAAGGGCTGATAGCCACGCGAGCGCCAGACCTGCCTGTCCCGGACTTGATCCCGCCTGCCCCGGGCCTGATCCGGGGGGGACCTCCCGACCAAAGAGATCCTCGGATCAAGTCCGAGGACGACGGTCGCTCATGTGTAGGGTGGGTGAAAACCCACGCGGCCCAAAGAACCGCCCCCTACCCCGCCTCCAACACCCGGATCACCGTATCACCGTATCCCCGCTCATCGAGCAGGCTCCACCCCTCCGGCACCTCGACGCCGCCGCCTTCCTCCCAGACCACCAACGCCCCGGGTGCAATCCACCCCCCGGCCATCGCGGCACCCAGCGCCGCCTCGCCCAGCCCCTTCCCATAGGGCGGATCGAGAAACACCAGCCCGCAGGCCTCCGTCGCGGCCCCCAGCTTGCGCGCGTCCCGGCCCACGACCTGCACGCGGTCCCCGACCCCGCAAATTCCGATATTCTCCCGGACCAGCCTTTGCCCCACGCGCCCGTTTTCAACGAACACCGCCCGCGCCGCCCCGCGCGACAACGCCTCCAACCCCAGCGCGCCCGTGCCGGCAAAAAGGTCCAGCACCACGGCCCCCTCCACCCGGTCCCCGAACCGCGCCATCAGAACGTTGAACAGGCTCTCGCGCACCCGGTCCGAGGTGGGCCGCAGCCGCGCGCCCTCGTCCCCCTTGCCGACCGAGGCCAGCCGCCGCCCGCGAAACTCGCCGCCGATGATCCTCACGCCTTCAAGAGCGCCTTGAGGTCCGCGCCGGGGTCCGCCACCACCGCCGGATCCGCGGTTTTGCCGTTGTCGATCAACCGCTTGCCCACCATGTAGGCGCGCGCGTCATTGGCCGCATCCACCGCCAACAGCGTGTCGCCCTGATAGTACCAGAACGACACGCCGCCCTCACTGTCGCGCGTCACCACCCGGTCATAGCCCACGTTCAGCCCCGCGATCTGCAATTTCACGTCATACTGGTCCGACCAGAACCACGGCTGCGGCACATAGGTCTTCTCCGCGCCCATGATGTTCTCGGCCACGCATTCCGCCATGTCGATGGCATTGGGCACGCTCTCCAGCCGCAGCCGCTCGCCCCGGAAGGGAAAACTTGCGCAATCCCCCGCCGCCCAGATCGACGGATCGCTGGTACGGCCCTGGGCGTCCACCTTGATCCCGTTCTCGACCTCGACGCCGGCGGCTTCGGCCAGCGCCGTGGCCGGCGTGATCCCGACGCCCACGATGACGAAATCCGCCTCCAGTTCCGTACCATCGCTCAACAGTGCCCCGCTGACCCGGCCCTCGCCGGTCAGCCGCTCCAGCCCGACACCCTCGCGAATGTCCACACCGCGCGAGCGATGCAACGCGCGGAAATAATCCGAGGTCTCCTGCGCCGCCACGCGCTGCAGGATCCGGTCCGCCATCTCCACCAGCGTCACCTGCAATCCTTTCGAGGCAGCCACGGCGGCGGCTTCCAGCCCGATATATCCGCCCCCCACGATCAGCACCTTGGCGCCGTCGCGAAACTCCGGCGCCATCCTGTCCACGTCGCGCAGGTCGCGCACCACGTAAACGCCCTCCAGCGCGCCACCAATCGCCGGCGGCAATCGCCGCGGCACCGACCCGGTGGTCAGCACAAGATGCTCGTAAGGCACCGCCTCCCCGCCCGCGACAACCACCTTGTCAGCGGGATCAATCGCCGACACCGCCGCGTCCAGCCGCAGGTCGATCATGTTCTCGGAATAAAAACTCTCGGGCCGCAGGTAGAGCCGCTCCAGCTCCATCTCGCCCAACAGGTATTTCTTCGACAAGGGCGGCCGCTGATAAGGCGGCGCATGCTCTTCCCCGATCAGCGTCACCTTTCCGTCATAGCCAAGCGCCCGCAACTTCGCCACCAGCGAACTGCCCGCCTGCCCCGCGCCCACGACAACAACTCCCGACATGTGCCCTCCTGCAATTTCCACATGGCCCTCGGGCCGTCAGGGCCTATACTTACAGGCATTCGAAACGCAAACGAAAGACAGGATGCGACAATGACGATCACCACCGGCGACAAACTCCCCGATGCCACGCTGCTCAAGATGGGCGCCGACGGCCCCGAAGAGGTCGCGCTGTCCGACAAGACCAAAGGCCGCAAGGTCGCGATCTTCGCCGTGCCGGGCGCCTTCACCCCCACCTGTCACTCCGCGCACGTGCCCAGCTTCATCCGCACCAAGGCCGATTTCGACGCCAAGGGCGTGGACGAGGTGATCTGCATCTCCGTCAACGACGCCTTCGTGATGGATGCCTGGGGCAAGGACACCGGCGCGACCGATGCCGGCATCACCATGCTGGGCGACCCGCAATCGGAATTCACCAAGGCCATCGGCATGGATTTCTCCGCACCGCCCGCGGGCCTCATCTCGCGGTCCAAGCGGTACGCGATGCTGGTCGAGGACGGCACCGTCAAGGTCCTGAACGTCGAGGACAACCCCGGCGTCTGCGAAACCTCCGGCGGCGAATCCCTGCTCGACGCGATCTGATTGATGTGAAACGTCGAGGATCCTTGACTCAATGGGGCTGGTTTTCTGAACCTTGCTAAGGTGCCGCGTCACGCAATATCGGCCCGATCTTCAAGCACTTCTGACCCAGACCGGACCTTGAGCGCGGTCTGGGTCAAGAACCGGTAGGCGGAGCTTACCGCCGTTCCCAACGGAGGCGAGCGTCAGCCCCTGGGGTGGCAATCCGACGGCAGTTAAAAAGCACTATATGCCAGCCAAACAAATCCTCGAAAGGATCGTTGCGCCCAGCCTCGCCAAATCGCCAGCCCAAAGGAGGGGCTGACGATGGCCGGGCCGCTGCGCGGCTGTTAACCGGCTGGGGGCTCAATTTCGAAAGTTGGCAAGGGCTCGAAACCGACCTTCGCCGCACCCGGTTCGAATGGCAGCTCTCGCTAACGTAGGGTTTAATATTCTTCCGGTTCGTGGTGCTTGGGTCAGTTTATGACGCAATGGTCGATTTCGTCTGACGTCCAACAATTGACAAACGCTAGGGGCCGGGGCGCAGATACGCCCAGGCCGCACGGCCAACGCGCTCAGGCGTCGGCCAGCTTGTCCATCTTCCGCGCCAGCTTGGTATCGCGCGAACTCAGGCCCTCCACATCATGGCTGGTCAGCGTCACCTCGACCGTCTTGTAGACATTCGACCATTCCGGGTGGTGGTCCCACTTTTCCGCCCAGATCGCGCAACGGGTCATGAACCCGAACGCCTCGACGAAATTTTCGAACTCATAGGTCTTGTGGATCGCATCGCGCCCCTCGACCATCGCCCAGCCGCTCTCGAACAGCGGCTCCAGCGTGGTCTTCCGCGCCGTATCACTCAGTTTCTCACTCATTCCTGCTCCTCCACATTTGCTTTCCTGAACGGTCCGAAACTCGTCAGGATCTCGATGTCATCCGCGACCGCGGCTCGCTCCGCCTCTAGATAACGCTCCACGGCGTCGGCGAAAGGCGGATCGCGAAACCAGTGCAGCGAATGGGTCTCGACCGGCAGGTATCCGCGGGCCAGCTTGTGCTCGCCCTGCGCGCCCGCCTCGACGCGGCCCAAACCGTGTTCGATGGCGTAGTCGATGGCCTGATAGTAACACAACTCGAAATGCATCGCCGGGTGATGCGCCGTGCACCCCCAGTACCGGCCATAAAGCGCGTCGCGCCCGATCAGGTTCAGCGCCCCCGCCACCGGCACGCCATCCTCCAGCGCCAGGACCAGCAGGATATCGTCGCGCAGCCGCTCCTGCGCGATGTCGAAGAATTTCCGCGTCAGGTACGGCATCCCCCATTTCCGCGCTCCGGTGTCCTGGTAGAATTCCCAGAACGCCTCCCAGTGATCGGGCCTTATCGCGTCCCCGGTCAGTTGCACAATCTCGCCGCCAAAGCCCTGCGCCTGCGCCCGCTCCTTGCGGATGTTCTTGCGCTTTCGCGAACTCAGGCTTCCAAGGAAATCGTCAAAGCTCTCGTAACCCCGGTTCAGCCAGTGAAACTGCTGCGTGATCCGCGGCAGCAGGCCCATTTCCGTGCCCACCTTGCGCTCGTGCTCGGTGCAGAAGGTGACATGCAGCGACGACAGCGCGTTGCGGTCCCCGATGCTGACCGCGGCCTGCATCAGCGCATCGCGCCCCGGCTGCCCGTATCCCGGCCGGGTCAGCAGCCGCCGTCCGGTGACCGGCGTGAACGGCACCGCCATCTGCAGCTTGGGATAATACCGCCCGCCCGCGCGTTCATAGGCGTGGCCCCAGTTGTGATCAAAGATATACTCGCCCTGGCTATGCCCCTTCACGTAAAGCGGCGCGCAGGCGATCACCTGGCCGTCCATCTCGGCCACCAGGTAATGCGGCTGCCAGCCGGTGCCGGCGCCGACCGACCCGCTGTCTTCCAGCGCCTTCAGGAAGCGGTAGGTGGTGAACGGGTCTTCCGCCCGGCCGCCGTCCTCGGCCTCGGGACAGGCGCAGGCGTCCCAGTCGGCCTGCGCCACGTCGCCCAGGCTCTCGTAGACGCTCACAAGGACCGATCCGCCATCCATCAGGGCCGCTCATCGCTTTCGGAAAACATACAGGTCAATCTGTGGCCTCCCGCCTGTGGTTCAAGCGGGAATCGCCGGAAGGTACCCCTCGAAGGTGATGTTGCCCGCCACGCGCCGGGCCGCCGCCTCTTCTTCGGGCGACCGGATCGTCCAGCACAGGATGTCCGCGCCCGCCTGCTGCAACTCGGCCACGCGCCCCCGGTCCAGGTCCCGCGCCTGGTGGCTCACGAAACCGGCGCCGGCGCGGTCGAAATCCGGGATCTCGCGCAGCCGGTCCCGCACTTCCGCGCGCAACAGCCGCCAGTCCTCTTCGGTATAGTCGCAGGTCACCAGCCCCCGCGCCACGCCCGGTGCAAGATCGCGCATCCGGACCATCATCTCGGGGTTGAAGGACATCACGGCCACCGGGCCGTCATAGTCCCGCAGCGCCACCGCCGTGGCCTGTTCCAGCCGGCCATCGGTGACGCCCATCTGGCCATGCTGGTCCTTCAGTTCGATCAGCAGGGGCACGCGCCCCGCCACCTGCGCCAGAACCTCATCCAGGGTCGGCACGCCCTCGTTCCCGCCCAGAAGCGGGACATCCGCCAGCGCCGCCGCCGCGCGCTGCTGCACCGGGCCGGGCTGACCGGTCAGCCGCGCCATGTCATAGTCGTGAAAGACCATCGCCGCGCCATCCCGGCTCAGCTGCAGGTCGATCTCGATGCCATACCCCCGGCCCATCGCCGCCGCGATCGCCGCGCGCGAGTTTTCCGGCCTTCCGTCCGCCACGTCATGCAGCGCCCGGTGCGCCAGCGGCGCGCCCAGAAAGGCCCGGTCCAGCCGCGTCATCCGATCTGGAACACGCCTTCGATCTCCACCGCCACGCCGAAGGGCAGCGCCGGCGACGACACCGCGGCGCGCGCGTGCCGGCCCGCCTCGCCCAGCGCCTCGCCGATGAAATCCGACGCGCCGTTTATCACCTGCGGCTGCTCGGTGAAATCGGGGGTGGAATTCACGAACCCGGCCAGCTTCACCACCCGCTTCAGGCGGTCCAGGTCGCCGCCACAGGCCGCCTTCACCTGCGCCAGCAGGTTGATCGCACAGACCTTCGCCGCCTGCGCGCCCGCGGCGACATCCATGTCATCGCCCAGCTTGCCGGTCATCAGCTCGTCACCCAGCTTGGGCAACTGCCCCGACACGTAAAGGATGTCGCCCACCTGCACATAC
The DNA here is from genome assembly GCA_046290265.1 of Roseovarius sp. GTDB lineage: Bacteria > Pseudomonadota > Alphaproteobacteria > Rhodobacterales > Rhodobacteraceae > Roseovarius. The sequence continues at coordinate 15,895 of JBKAGF010000012.1, forward strand.
GGCACGTAATTCGCCGCCGGCGCCACCGCCTCGGGCAGGGTCACGCCCATCTCCGCCAGTTTTTCCTCGAATTTTCCCATGATTCCGACCTCCCGGGTTGCATCGCCGCGCACGCTAGCCCCTCGCCCGACCGATGCAACCGGAAAAACCCGCCCCGGCTTTTTCTTGGCGAAAATACTCATCCGCCGCCGCCACGCCCGCCGGACCCTACGATCATGCACCGCGCCGCCGCAAGGCGGCCTATTCGCGGAACGCCTTGGCGAAATAATCCGTCAGCGGTTTCGTCAGATAGGCCAGCGGCGTGCGGTCGGCGGTGCGGATGAACGCCTCCACCGGCATGCCCGGGATCAGCGTCACGTTCTCCGGCAGCCGCTCGCGCTGGCCCTCGCTCAACCGGATCTCGGCCCGGTAATAGCTCTGCCGCGTGTTGTCGTCCTGGAACGCATCTGCCGAGATCTGCACCACCTGCCCGATCAGTTCCGGCGTCGTGCGCTGGTCCAGCGCCGAGAACCGCAAGGTCACTTCCTGCCCGACGAACAGCTTGTCGATATCCGTCGTCTCGACCTGGGCGTTGATCACCAGCGGCCGGTCCTGCGGCACCACGTAAAGGATCGGGTCCGCCGGCCGGATGACCGACCGCAGGGCAAAGACCTGCAGGCCATAGACAACCCCGCCCACCGGCGCGGTGATGTCCAGCCGGCTCAGCCGCTCGATCAGCGCGCGCCGCTCCTCCATCAGTTCCAGTTCGCGGAACTGCAGGTCGCGCAGGGTCGTGATCGCCTCCTCGCGGCGCCGCGTGCCCAGCTTCAGCACCTCGATATCGATCTCCGTGATGCGCCCCTCGGCCTGCGCGGCCTGCGCCACCAGTTCGCCCAGCTGTCCCGACAGGCGCGACTTTTCGCGCTGCAGCGCCAGCACCCGCGAGGCCTGCGCCAGCCCGCGGTCCAGCAGCGACTGCTGGTCGGTCAGTTCCCGCTCGATCAGCGAAAGCTGCTCGTCCAGCGCGACCTGCTGCGATTCGATGCCCTCGATCTGGTTGCGGATCTGGCCGCGCCGCTTCTCCAGCTGCGAAATCTCGCCCGCCACCGTCTCGTTGCGCGCGGTCATCAGCCGTTGCTGGCCTTCCAGCAGGCCGGCCACCTCTTCATCGTCCGCCGCGGCCTCGCTGACCAGCTCGGGAAAGGTGATCTCTTCCCGATCGTCGCGCTCGGCCTCCAGCCGCCCGCGCCGCGCCTGCAATTCGTAAAGCTGGTTCTCGGTGATCACCAGTTGCGAATAAAGCTGCGTGGGATCCAGCCGCAGCAGGGTCTGCCCGGCCTCCACCACGTCGCCCTCGTCGATCTCGATCGCCGCCACGACGCCGCCGTCGGGGTGCTGCACCACCTGCCGGTTCTGGTCCACCTCGATCTGGCCCCCGGCGATGATCGCGCCCGAGATCTGGGTCACGGCGGCCCAGGTGCCGAACCCGCCCACCAGGATCAGAAGCCCGGCAAGCCCCACGGTCATCGGCCCGCGCACCGACCACGCGCTGCGTTTGTCGCCGCTCATTGCACCCCTCCCAGCCGCGCGCCGCCCTCGATGTCGCTGGCGTTCTTGACCACCTCGCGCAGCACCTGGTCCTTGGGTCCGAAGGCGCGCACCATCCCGTTCTCCAGCACCAGCAACAGGTCGCATTCCTTGATGGCCGCCGGGCGGTGCGCCATGATCAGCACCGATTTCTCCTCGGACTTGAAGCTGCGGATCGCGTGGTTCACCGCCTCGCTGCCCTCGTTGTCGAGGTTCGAGTTCGGCTCGTCCAGCACCACCAGCACCGGGTCGCCATACATCGCCCGCGCCAGCCCGATCCGCTGCATCTGCCCGCCCGACAGCCGCCCGCCCCCGGCGGTGACCCGCGTGTCATAGCCGTCGGGCAGCTTCAGGATCATGTCATGCGCATCAGCCTTCCTCGCCGCCTCGACGATCTTCGCGGGGTCCGGCTGCTCGGCCAGGCGTGAGATGTTCTCGGCGATCGTCCCCTCGAACAGCTGCACCCGCTGCGGCAGGTATCCGATATGCTCGCCCAGCACCCGCGGCTCGAACTGGTCCAGCGAGGCGCCGTCCAGCCTGATCTTGCCGCCGGCGGGCCGCCACAGCCCGGTCAGCGCGCGCGCCAGCGTCGACTTGCCCGCGCCCGACGGGCCGATCACGCCCACCGCCTGCCCCGGCTGCACGGTGAAGGTGATCGTCTTCAGCGCCGCCTGCTGGTCGCCCGGCGGCACGACGGTCACCTGGCGCACGTCCAGCAGCGCCTTGGGCTTGGGCAGCGGCGTGCGCGGCTGCTCGGGCGGCACCAGCGCCAGCAGCTCGGCAAGCGAGTTCCAGCCGCGCGCCGCGCGCTGCACCAGCGCCCATTGCCCCACCGCCAGCTCGATCGGCGCCAGCGCCCGGCCCATCAGGATCGACCCCGCGATCATCGCGCCAGGGGTCAGCTCGCCCTGCAGCACCAGGTAGGCGCCCAGGCCCAGCATCGCCGATTGCAGGAACAGCCGAAAGGTCTTGGTCGTGGTGGTGAAGGTTCCCACCAGGTCCGACGACGCGATCTGGCTCTTCAGCGATTCGTCGCGCGCCACCTGCCAGCGCGAAAACGCCTGGTCGCGCATCCCCATCGCCTGCACCATCTCGGATTCGGTGCGGATCTGGTTCGCCAGCGCCTCCGCCGCGCCGGTCGCGCGCGCCGATTTCGCCGCCGGGCGCTTGGTCACGCTCTGGTTCACCACCGTCACCAGGATGATGATGCCGCCGCCCACCAGCGCAAGCGCTCCCAGCCAGGGGTGAAACAGCCATATCCCGGCCAGGAACAGGGGCGTCCACGGCATGTCGAAGATCGCCATCAGCACCGGCGACGACAGCAGCCGCTGCACCGCCTCCAGGTCGCGCAGGCCGGTCGTCGTGTGCTCGTCCGGCGACAGCGCCGCCTTGCGGATCACCGCGTCGAACACGCGCCGGTCCAGCCGCGCCTGGAACCGCGCCGCGACCCGGCCCATCACCCCCCGCGGGCATAGTCCAGCAGGCCCATCATCCCGTAGAGGAACACCACCAGCACGCTCAGCGCGATCAGCGTCTCGACCGACCGGCTGCCCAGCACCCGGTCATAGACCTGCAGCATGTAGATCGGCCCGGTCAGCATCAGCAGGTTCACGAAGAAGCTGAAGATACCGACAAACCAGTACAGTCCGCGGCTCTCGCGCCGGGCGGCGCGCAGCTCCTCGCGCCCGGCTTCCAGTCTTGCCTCGCTCAGTTGCATTCCGCCTGCCCCGCCCGGTCTCTTATCATCGCTTGAACGACACCCCGATTCCGCCTTACATGCATTGTCACCGATCTGCCACAGGGTTTCGCCGAACCATTGCCGTCTCTGGGCTTCGTCGGCCTGACCATTATGTAACCACCAATCGTTTAATCAAAGCCTGACCGTTGCCACAAACCCTGCCTCTCCGTCAACCGGGCCCGGTGTCCGCCAGCCTTGCGCTCGTGCTTGTCGCGGGCCTCTCGGCCTGTACCCCGGCGCCTGCCGGCCATCCGTCCGACATGGCCTTCGACCCGCGCGAAGACCAGAACCGCCGGACCCATGAATTCAACCGCGCGCTCGACCGCAACGTCGTGCGCCCGGTCAGCCTCGGCTATTCGGCCTTCATGCCCGACGATGTCGAGGACATGATCGGGCGCTTCGCCTTCAACCTCTCGATTCCCGGCGCGGTGGTGAACAACATCCTGCAGGGCAACATGAAGGGCGCGACCGAGGATACCTACCGCTTTCTCGTGAACAGCACGATCGGGCTGGGCGGCCTCTTCGACACCGCGTCCGAGCTCAACATGCCGCAGGCCACCGATGCCGATTTCGGTGAAACGCTGCATGTCTGGGGCGTGCGCGAAGGCGCCTATGTCGAACTGCCCCTCGTCGGGCCCTCCACAGAACGCGACGCGGCCGGCCGCATCGTCGATTTCTTCACCAACCCGCTGACCTACGTGCTGGAAGACCCCGAAAGCTATTATGCCGGGGCGGCCAATGTCTCGTCGCGCCTGTCTGACCGGGGCCGGTATTCCGACACGATCGACTCGATCCTTTACGAAAGCGCCGACAGCTACGCGCAGGCCCGGTCGCTCTACATCCAGAACCGGCGCTACGAACTGGGCGGCGGCTCCGGCGCGGCGCTCGACGATCCATACGACACCGGCTCCGGTGCCCTGCCAGAGGACCCCTATGATGAGTAAAGTTTCCAGACGTTTCCTGATCGGCTCCGGCGCGGCGGCGGCACTGCTTCCCGCCATAGCCACCCCCGCCTTCGCCCTGACCGAGGCGCGCGCCCGCGCGCTCATCGACCAGGTCGTGGCCGAGATCAACCGGGTCATCGCATCGGGCAAGTCCACCGGTGCCATGATCGCCGACTTCGAACGCATCTTCGCCCGCTACGCCGACGTCAACATCATCGCCCAGTCGACGCTCGGCGCCGACGCACGCCGCGCCTCCTCGGGCCAGCTGCGCGCCTTCACGGCGGCGTTCCAGGGCTATATCGCCCGCAAGTACGGCAAGCGGTTCCGCGAATTCATCGGCGGCCAGATAGAGGTGACGGGCGTCCGCCCGGTCAAGTCCTGGCACGAGGTCCGCGCGACCGTAAGACTGCGCGGCCAGGCCCCCTTCGCCGTGAACTTCCTGGTGTCCGACCGCTCGGGCCGCGATCTGTTTTTCGACCTGGTGATCGAGGGCGTCAGCATGCGCCTCAGCGAACGCACCGAGATCGGCGCCATGCTCGACCGCAACGGCGGCAACATCGACGCCCTCATCGCGGACGTGCAGCGCGCAGGCTGACACCCGCCCGCCCCTTTCGTCCCGACACGGCACAAGAAAACCGGCACCTCCCGCAAGGCGCCGGTTTTTTTCATGCCGCGCAACCCGGCCAAGGGCCGCGCCTACTGCCCGCCGCTTGCCGGGCCCAGAAGCTCCTTCAGCATCCGGTTGATCGTTGTGCCCCTGTCGCGCTGCTGCTGGCGCGGCTGGGAAACCTGCGGCTGCACCTGAGGCTGCGGCTCGACCCGGATCATCGGCAGCTCGCTCACCGGAACGCCCTCGTTCACCCGCACCATGGTCTCGCGCCAGATATCCGCCGGCAGGCCGCCGCCGGTCACGCCCTTCAGCGGCGTGTTGTCGTCATATCCCATCCAGACGCCCACCACGTAATCCGCCGTGAACCCAAGGAACCAGGCGTCGCGCGCCGCCTGCGTCGTGCCGGTCTTGCCGGCCGCCTGCCGGTCGGGCAGCTTGGCCCGCGTCCCGGTGCCCGACTGCACCACCTCGTACATCATCCCCATCAGCTTCTGCGCGGCGTCCTGCTGGATCACCCGCTCGCCGATCCCGCCGCTCTTGCGCATCAGCGGGTCGTTGTCGCCCAGCAGCTTCAACTCGACCAGCCCATAGGGCGTCACCGACGAGCCGCCGTTCAGGATGCCGGCATAGGCGCCCGTCATCTCCAGCAGCGTGCTTTCCGACGCACCCAGCGCCAGCGCCGGCCCCTCTGCCAGGTCGTTGTCGATGCCGAAATCGCTGGCCACCCGGCGTACCAGGTCCAGCCCCACGCTTTCGGCCACCTTCACGGCCGGGATGTTGTAGGACCGCGCCAGCGCCGTGATCAACGGCACGTGACCGTGGAATTTCTTGTCATAGTTCTCGGGGCACCACTGCCCCGATCCGGCGATGTTGCGGCAATAGGGTTCGTCCACCACCATCGAATTGGGCTCATAGCCCAGTTCCAGCGCCGTGGCATAGACGAACGGCTTGAAGGCCGACCCGGTCTGCCGCTTGGCCATCGTCGCGCGGTTGAACGCGCCCGTGACCTTGGACTTGCGCCCGCCCACCATGGCCCGCACGGCGCCGTCGGAACTCATCACCACGATGGCGGCCTGCGCCTCGGATCCGTCGCTGACCTTGTTCTCGAACACGAAATCCAGCGCCTCCTCGGCGCCGCGCTGCATCCGCTGGTCCAGTGTGGTCTGGATGATCACGTCCTCGGTCGTGCCGCGGGTGAACAGTTCCGGCCCGCTGTCCATCACCCAGTCCGCGAAATATCCGCCCAGCTGCGCCTGCGCCGCGTCGGACAGAACCGCCGGGTTGGCCTGCGCCGCCTCGGCCTCGGCATCGGTCAGAAAGCCCTGCTCGTTCATCAGCCGCAGCACCGTCGCCGCCCGCGCCTGCGCCCGTTCCAGGTTGGTCGTCGGCGCCAGCCGCGTGGGCGCGGTCAGCAGGCCCGCCAGCATCGCGGCCTGCGAGGCGTTGACCTCGCGCGCGCTCACGCCGAAATACCGCTGCGCCGCGGCCTCGGCCCCGAACGCGCCGCCGCCGAAATAGGCCCGGTTCAGATAGATCGACAGGATTTCGTTCTTGGAATACTTGGCCTCCATCGCCATGGCATAGATCGCTTCCTTGGCCTTCCGGCTCAGCGATCCGCGACGACAGTCGCGCACGTATTCGGCCTCGCTCTCCCATTCGCTTTCGTCATATTCCACGCCAAGGCACAACAGCTTGGCGGTCTGCTGCGTGATCGTCGACCCGCCATGCCCGCTCAGCGGCCCGCGCCCCTCGCTCAGGTTGATCCGGATCGCGCTGGCGATGCCGCGCGGGCTCAGCCCGAAATGGCGGTAGAATCGCTTGTCTTCCGTCGCCAGCACGGCATTGCGCATGTCGGGGCTGACCGTGTCGGCCGTCACCACCCCGCCGAACTGGTCGCCGCGCCAGGCAAAGACATCGCCCTCTCGGTCCAGCATCGTGACCGATCCGCGTGCCCGACCGTCCAGCAACGCGCGCACATCGGGCAGACCGGCATAGACATAGGCCACCGCCAGCGCCGTGACCAGCAGCGCCACCGCCGTCACGCGCCATGTCACCACCCAGAAAAGCCGCAGGATCCAGCGGAACAGCCTCAGGACCCACCCCAGGGGCCCACGTCGGCCACCGCCGCCACCGCCACCGGACCGGCGCCGCGTCCGCGCGGGCTTGGCAGGTTTGCGCGCAGCCGTCTTGGCCGCGGTCCTTGCCTGCGGTTTCGCGGAATTCCCGTATCGCCTGTCTGCCACGAGACGTGTCGGCTTTCGCCCCTTGTTCGCCATGCCCTACCTGCCCGGACCTCTGGTTTTGTCTCAGTCTACAGTTCCTCCGGGGGAAAGTAGACCCCCAAATGCGCCCCGCCGCCGCGGCGCCGCCGCGCACCGGACAGGGTGTCGAAAGCGCGTCACGGCCTGCATCGGATCACGCAGGCATATACGCAGGTTTCGATTCTTAATCGCCTAATTATTAGCCATTAATAACAATTTGCGCATAATTTGTGCAATATTGGGTGTTTTCCGCCCGCTTCAGCGGCACTCTCTCTTCCAGATGGCCCCGCTTCCGGCACTTTCTGCGACAGCGAAACACTACCTCGCCAAAGCAACCGAAAGGGACATCTGTGAAACTCATCATTGCAACCATCAAGCCGTTCAAGCTTGAAGATGTGCGCGAAGCGCTGACGGGGATCGGCGTGCGCGGCATGATGGTGACCGAGATCAAGGGCTTCGGCTCCCAGTCCGGGCACACCGAGATCTACCGCGGTGCGGAATACGCCGTGAACTTCGTACCCAAGATCAAGCTCGAGATCGCCGTCGCCGCCGGCATGGTCGACCAGGTGGTCGAGACCATCGCGACGACCGCGCGGACCGGCAAGATCGGCGACGGCAAGATCTTCGTGCTCGATATCGGGCAGGCCATGCGCGTGCGCACCGGCGAAACCAACGACGACGCGCTTTGAAGACGCGCGAAAGAAGGGATAACACCACCATGAAACGCTTTATTCATCTGGGGCTTGCGGCAACCGCGATCGCGATCCTGCCCCAACTCGGCTTCGCCCAGGAAGCCGCCGAAGCCGCCGCCGAAACCGAAGCGGCCGCACCCGGCTTCGACGAGATCGGCCCCTACATCATGACGACCCTGCTGTTCTGCATGGCGGGCTTCCTGGTGTTCTTCATGGCCGCAGGCTTCGCCATGCTCGAAGGCGGCCTCGTGCGGTCCAAGAACGTCGCGATGCAGATGACCAAGAACATCGCGCTCTTCTCGATCGCCGCGATCATGTACTGGCTGATCGGCTTCAACACGATGTACCCGGGCGAATTCAACGGCTACTTCGCCCTCGGCGGTCAGACCGTGCTCGATCCGGTGGGCGTGGCCGCGGCCGATGCGGCGCTTGATTACGCCTCGATCGGCTCGGACTTCTTCTTCCAGCTCGTCTTCGTCGCCGCCACCGCCTCGATCGTGTCGGGCGCCCTGGCCGAACGGATCAAGCTGTGGCCCTTCCTGATCTTCGTCGTCGTCCTGACCGGCTTCATGTACCCGATCTCGGGCTCGTGGAAATGGGGCGCAGGCTGGCTCGATGCCGCCGGCTTCCAGGATTTCGCCGGCTCGACCGTCGTGCACTCCGTCGGTGGCTGGGCCGCCCTGGCCGGTGCCATCGTGCTCGGCCCGCGTCTGGGCAAATATGCCAAGGACGGCAAGGTCACGCCGATGCCCGGCTCCAACCTGGCGCTCGCCACCCTGGGTACGTTCATCCTGTGGCTCGGCTGGTTCGGCTTCAACGGCGGCTCGCAGCTGGCCATGGGCACCGTGGGTGACGTCTCCGACGTAAGCCGCATCTTCGCCAACACCAACATGGCCGCGGCCTCCGGCGCCGTGACCGCGCTGATCCTCACCCAGGTGATGTACAAGAAACCGGACCTCACCATGGTGCTCAACGGCGCCCTCGCGGGCCTCGTCTCCATCACCGCCGAACCGCTGGCGCCCACGCTCTTCGGCGCGCTCTGGATCGGTGCCGTCGGTGGCGTGATTGTGGTCCTGACCGTCCCGATGCTCGACAAGCTGAAGATCGACGATGTCGTCGGCGCCGTTCCGGTGCACCTCTTCGCAGGCATCTGGGGCACCATCGCCGTGGTCTTCTACAACGGCGACGCGAACATCGTGACCCAGCTCACCGGCATCCTGGCCTACGGTGTGTTCACCTTCGTCGCCAGCCTGGTCGTCTGGTTCATCCTCAAGGCCGTCATGGGCATCCGTGTCAGCGAAGAGGAAGAGATGGCCGGCCTCGACATGTCGGAACTGGGGATGGAAGCCTATCCCGAGTTCTCCAAGGGCTGAACCACGGTTCACAAACATGGGTCCTCCCGACCCGAATGACTGGCCCGGGCGTTCGCGCCCGGGTTTTTTGCCGCCCCGCATGACGAACGCCATTGCGGTCCCCCGCCCGGCACCTTAGCTCTCTGCCCATGTCCGACGCCTACCGCCCGCACGAAGCGCTCGTCCGCCCGGCCCGCCCCACGGCGTCGCTTCTCCGCCTCGTGCTCGGCGGGATCATGCTCGGCGTCCTCTTCCTGTCGCTGATCTTCGCCGCCTCGATGCTGCTCAGCCTGCTTGCCCCGGATCTCTCGTGGGCAGACCGTATCGCGACGCTCGAGACCGGCGCCACACCCTGGAGCGTTCTGGCCAACCTCTACATCTTCGGCTTCATCATCCTGGCCCTGGCGCTGACGGGCCGCGCCGTGCACGGCCGCAACCTTCCCAGCTTCATCGGCGACTGGACCCTCGCGCGGCGGCATTTCGGACGGGTCTGCCTCTACATGGTCGGGCTGCACCTCGTCCTTTCCTTTCTGGTGCCCACCTCGCCCGACCTGACACCGACCCCGAACCTGCCCACCGCGCAGTGGTTCGCCTACCTGCCCCTGGCCCTGCCCGCCCTGCTGGTCCAGACCGGGGCCGAGGAACTGGTCTTCCGCGGCTATCTGCAAAGCCAGCTCGCCGCGCGGTTCCGCGCGCGGTGGGTCTGGATACTCGTGCCCTCCATCCTCTTCGGCTTCCTGCATTTCGACCCGATGCGGATGGGCGACGCCACCTGGCTGGTCGTCGCCTGGGCGGCGGCCTTCGGCATCGCGGCTGCCGACCTCACCGCCCGCACAGGCACGATCGGCGCCGCCCTCGGCCTGCATTTCGTCAACAATTTCTTCGCCATCCTCGTAATCGCCGCCTCCGGCAGCTTCGACGGTCTGGCGCTCTATACCTACCCGTTCGCACTGGGCGATACCGGCGCGCTCTGGATCTGGGCCCCCCTCGACCTGATGCTCCTGCTGGTCAGCTGGCTGACCGCGCGGCTCGCCCTCCGGGTCTGATTGCATTTCCCCGCCCCACGGATTATCTCAGGGGCGAACCGAAACGGGGACTGAACCGCCGATGAACTGGATCACCAATTACGTGCGTCCGCGCATCAACTCGATCTTCTCGCGCCGCGAGATCCCCGAGAATCTCTGGACCAAGTGCGACGAATGCGGAACCATGCTGTTCCACCGCGAGTTGCGCGACAATCTCAACGTCTGTACCTCCTGCGGTCACCACATGGCGATCACCCCGCGCGAGAGGTTCGCGTCCCTCTTCGACGGCGGCACCTTCACCCAGGTCTCCGTCCCGCAGCCTACCGCCGACCCCCTGCATTTCCGCGACCAGAAGAAATATCCCGACCGGATGCGCGCGGCACAGAAGGCCACCGGCGAAGCCGAGGCCATGCTGGTCGCGTCCGGCGAGATCGGCCGCACCCCCGTCATCGCGGCGGCGCAGGACTTTTCCTTCATGGCCGGGTCCATGGGCATGTATGTCGGCAACGCCATCATCGCCGCCGCCGAAGAGGCGGTGAAGCTCAGGCGCCCCCTCGTGCTCTTCTCCGCCGCCGGCGGGGCGCGCATGCAGGAAGGCATCCTGTCGCTGATGCAGATGCCCCGCACCACCGTCGCCGTCCAGATGCTCAAAGAGGCGGGCCTGCCCTATATCGTCGTGCTGACCCACCCCACGACGGGCGGGGTCACGGCCTCCTATGCCATGCTGGGCGACGTGCATATCGCCGAACCCAATGCACTCATCTGCTTCGCCGGCCCCCGCGTCATCGAACAGACCATCCGCGAGAAACTGCCCGAGGGTTTCCAGCGCGCCGAATACCTGCTCGACCACGGCATGCTCGACCGCGTGACCCCGCGCGGCCAGATGCGCACCGAACTCATCACCATCCTGCGCATGCTCCTGAACCTGCCGCCCGCCGTCACCGCCGACCTGCCCGCCCCCGAACTTCCACTCGAGGACGAGGCCCAGGACGCGACACAGCCCGGCACGGCTGACGAGCAGACCGCGGACACATCCGAGAAATGACCGCCCCCACATCGGACGTCATCCTCGACCGGATGATGGCCCTGCACCCCAAGATCATCGACCTCACGCTCGACCGCGTCTGGCGCCTGCTGGATGCGCTCGGCAACCCGCAGGACGCCCTGCCCCCGGTGATCCACATCGCCGGCACCAACGGCAAGGGCTCGACCCTGGCCATGATCCGCGCCGGCATCGAGGGCGCGGGCAAAACGGCCCACGCCTACACCTCGCCCCACCTCGCCCGCTTCCACGAACGCATCCGCCTGGCCGGCGATCTCATCACCGAACCGCACCTGACCGAGGTGCTGGATGAATGCTACGCCGCCAACGGTGGCGAACCGATCACCTATTTCGAAATCACCACCTGCGCCGCGATCCTCGCCATGTCGCGCACCCCCGCCGATTACACCCTGCTGGAGGTCGGCCTCGGCGGACGGCTCGACGCCACCAACGTCGTCGCCACCCCCGCGCTCACCATCATCACGCCGGTCTCGATGGACCACGAGCAATACCTGGGCGACACGCTGGCCAGGATCGCCGGCGAAAAGGCCGGCATCCTCAAGCGCGGCGTCACATGCGTCGTCGGCCCGCAGGACGAGGAAGGCATGGACGCCATCGAAGCCGCTGCTCAACGTCTGGGCGCGCCCCTTCTGGCCCACGGCCAGCACTGGCACGTCACCACCGAGCGCGGGCGGCTGATCTACCAGGACGAAACCGGCCTGCGCGACCTGCCCCTGCCCAACCTGCCCGGCGCCCACCAGTACGAGAACGCCGGCGCCGCAATCGCCGCCCTGCGCCACCTGCAACTGGGCGATACCGCGCTCGAGGCCGCCGTGACCCGGGCCCACTGGCCCGCCCGGATGCAGCGCCTCTCCACCGGCCCCCTGGCCGAGGCAGCCCCGCAAGCCGAACTCTGGCTCGACGGCGGCCACAACCCCGCCGCGGGCCGCGCGCTTGCCGCGCACCTCGCCTCGCTGCCGCCCCGCCCCACGCACCTGGTCTGCGGCATGCTCAACACCAAGGACATCTCGGGGTACCTCTCGCCGCTCGCGGGCGTCGCCCAAAGCCTCACCGCCATCTCCATCCCCGGCGAGGCCAACACCCTGCCCGCCGACGCCACCGCCACCGCCGCCGCCAACGCCGGCCTGCCCGCGGGCACCGCCGCCAGCGCCCGCGCCGCCATCGAGGATATCGCCGCGAAAGACCCCACCGCCCGCATCCTCATCTGCGGCTCGCTCTACCTCGCCGGCGCGATCCTGCGCGAAAACGGCTGACCGGATGCGTCTGGTCATGCCGCCGGATTGAGTATTTGAAGAACAATGAAAGCCGGGGCGACCAGGCCTTTCATTGTTCCTGAAATACTCGAACATGGCGGGCCGCACAGGACACACCTGTCCCGATCGCTCACCCGGACGCCAAGCAAAGCACCCCGCCCCGGACCTGATCCGGGGCCTCAACGGGTGGGTGAAAACCCATCCCGCCCCATGCGCGACTTCCCGCAGGGTGGGTGAAAACCCACGCGGCGCGCCAACGTCACCCTTCGCGCGCTTTTTCCTCGGCCAACAGCGCCTCCAGCCCGGCCTTGTAATCGGGGTATTTCAACACCACCCCCAACGCGTCCTTGATCCGGCTGTTGTCCACGCGCTTCGATTCCGCATAGAACGACCGCGCCATCGGGGTCATGTCGGCCTCCTCGAAATCCACCGCCGGCGGCAGCGGCAGGCCCAACAATTCCGCCGCATAGCCGATCACGTCCTGCGGCGGCGCCGGGTCGTCGTCGCAGACGTTATAGGCCGCACCCGGGTCGGGCCGGTTGATCGACGCCTCCAGCACCTGCGCGATGTCCTCCACATGGGTGCGGCTGAATACCTGGCCCTGCTTGATGATCCGCCGCGCCGTGCCACGGCGCACCTTCTCGAACGGCCCGCGGCCGGGGCCATAGATCCCCGCCAGCCGGAAGATATGCAGCGGCAGGCCCGGTATCGCCGCCCAGGCCGCCTCCGCCGCCACCCGCCTGCGCCCGCGTTCCGTCGCCGGCTCCAGCGGGCTCTGCTCGTCGACCCAGTCGCCACCATGGTCGCCATAGACCCCCGTGGTCGACAGGTACCCCGCCCAGTCCAGCCGGCCGGCAATGGCCGCGATGTCGTCGCCCAGCGCATTCAGCACCGGATCGCCCGCCTCGCCCGGACTGACCGACGTCAGAAGATGCGTCGCCGCCTCCAGCGCCCCGGTGAGGTCGGTGCCGGGCCAGACGACGCCCTCCACGCCCTCGTCCCGCAGCGCCTCGGCCTTCTCGGCGCTGCGCGTCGTCCCGATCACCCGCCAGCCCTGCGGCACCAGCCGCCGTGCCAGCGCCCGCGCCGAAAACCCGTGCCCGAAGGACAGCAACACCTTGCCCATGCGTTTCTCCCTGTGCCTCACCCGCCAGATATATCCGCCAGCCCCCGCGACGCCACCCAGGCATAGCCGTTCTCGCACAGGATATACGTCTCGCGCAGGCCGTGCGGCTTGTCTGTGGGCGGCTGCAACACGTGCCCGCCCGCCGCCCCGGCCCGGTCCGCCGCCGCATCCGGATCGGTGTCGTACAGCCGGATCTCGATCCCCGCCCCCCGCGGCGGCGCCTCGGGCAGCAGCCCCAGCAGCGGGTTCGCCGCATAGGTCCCGTCCGAATGCAGCTGAAACACCTGTCCGCCATAGGCCATGATCGCGAAATCCGCGCTCACCCGGTGCCCCGTCATCCCGAACACCCGTTCCAGGAAGGCCACCTGCCGCCGCACGTCGCGCACCAGCAGGTTCAGCCCCACCCCCCGCAGCGATGCGCCGAACGCCTCCGGTCTCACCGTCTCGAAATCCATCTCGCTCTCCTTCGCGCCTGCGCCAACTTGCGAACCGCCCCCCGCTCTGTCAACGTGCGGCACGCAGGACAACCGGACCGGGGACACAATGGCTCAGACCGCCGCAGAGGGCCGCACGCGCAGCCCCGAAACCACCGACCCGCGCGCGTTCACCGACGCCGCGGCCGCGGTCGACCACCTGATCGCGCTCTACGACGAGGCGGTGACCTTTCTCTGCGACGCGTTCCTCACCGCCATGCGCGAGGGCCAGCCGCCCGGCCCGGTGCGCGCCTTCTACCCCGAGATCCGCATCAACACCTCCAGCTATGCCAAGATCGACAGCCGGCTCAGCTTCGGCCACCTGGCCGAGCCGGGCACCTACACCACCACCGTCACCCGGCCGCGGATGTTCCGCAACTACCTGACCCAGCAGATCGGCCTGCTGATGGACAACCACGAGGTGCCGGTCACCATCGGCCTGTCCGGCACGCCCATGCCGGTCCATTTCGCCGTTGCCAACGACCCCGCGATCACCGTGCCCCAGCAGGGCGCGTCCGAGTTCACCCTGCGCGATTTCTTCGATGTCCCGGACCTGTCGACCACCAATGACGACATCGTCAACGGCACCTACAGCGTGATGCAGCAGGACCCGGCCCCGCTTGCCCCCTTCACCGCACAGAGGGTGGATTATTCGTTGGCCCGGCTGGCCCATTACACCGCCACCGCGCCCGAACATTTCCAGAACCACGTCCTCTTTACCAACTACCAGTTCTACGTGGCCGAGTTCGAGGCCTACGCCCGCAAGGTCCTCGCCGATCCCGACAGCGGCTATGACAGCTTCGTCGGTCCCGGCGACACCGTTATCACCGGCCCGGACGAGGTGATGCCCGTCACCACGAAACTGCCGCAGATGCCCACCTACCACCTCAAGCGCAAGGGCAACAGCGGCATCACCCTGGTCAATATCGGCGTCGGCCCCTCCAACGCCAAGACGGCGACCGATCATATCGCCGTCCTGCGCCCCCATGCCTGGATCATGGTCGGCCATTGCGCGGGCTTGCGCAACTCGCAGTCGCTGGGCGATTTCGTGCTGGCCCACGCCTACCTGCGCGAGGATGCCGTGCTGGATGCCGACCTGCCGCTCTGGGTGCCGATCCCGGCCCTGGCCGAGGTGCAGATCGCGCTGGAAAAGGCCGTCGCGACCGAAACCCGACTCGAAGGCTACGAGTTGAAAAGCGTCATGCGCACCGGCACCGTGGCCAGCTTCGACAACCGCAACTGGGAACTGCGCGACCAGTCCGGCCCGGTCCAGCGCCTCAGCCAGTCGCGCGCCATCGCGCTCGACATGGAAAGCGCCACCATCGCCGCCAACGGCTTTCGCTTCCGGGTGCCCTACGGCACGCTTCTGTGCGTCTCCGACAAGCCCCTGCATGGCGAACTGAAGCTGCCCGGCATGGCCAGCGATTTCTACAAGACCCAGGTCGCGCGCCACCTGATGATCGGCATCCGCGCCATGGAACTGATCCGCGACATGCCACTGGAACGCATCCACAGCCGCAAGCTGCGCAGCTTCGACGAAACCGCGTTCCTCTAGGCTCACCAGCCACAAGGAACAGCCGTCCCGGACCTGATCCGGGACCTCCCTGCCGTTGGCGCATTCGGTGAAAACCGCGGCGAACGGCAAGGGCCCATACGGCACCGTCTTGCTTACATAAATTGAAAAAACTCGCGCCGACTCGCGTTTTGCGGCTACGCTTCCGGAATTCCGATCCGGAATGACACGACAGGAGAGAACAATGTCAAAAAAACTGGTCCTGGGATTTGACGACAGTGAAAGCGCCAAGGCGGCTCTCGACTTCGCAACCACCCTGGCAAAGGCACAAGGCGCAGAAGTGATCGTCGCCCATGTGCTGGAATGGTCCCCCTATTCCTTCCTCACCAAGGAAGAGCTCGAGGAACGGCACATGCGCCGCAAGGAAGAGCTCGCCCGCGCCGAAGATGCACTGCTCAAGCCCGTGCTCAGGAAACTCACCGATGCCGGCATCACCGCCACCACGGTCCTGCGCTACGGCCATATCGCCGACACGCTGGTCGAGATCATCAAGGAAAACAACGCCGAGATGATCGTCATCGGTCGCACCGGCCACTCGGCGCTCTCGTCGCGCCTCTTCGGCTCGGTCGCGGGCAGCCTCGCGCAGGCGGCACCGGTGCCGGTCACCATCGTTCCGTGAACAACGGCAACGCACATAACGATAATACCGAGGGACATCACATGAAACATGCACTCAAGTCGCCCCTGCTGGCGCTCTTCGCCCTTGTGGCGCTCAGCGCGCCGGCCTTCGCGCAATCCGTAGACGAACGGGTGAACGAGATCTTCGCAAACTCCACCGGCTGGTTCGTCGGCCTGATCTTCTCCAACTTCCCCGGCACCACGTTTCCGTGGATCGTGGGCTGGCTGGTCATCGCCGCCACCGTCTTCACCATCTATTTCGGCTTCGTTCAGCTGCGCTGGGTCGGCCATTCCATCTCGTTGGTGAAGGGCGACTATTCCGATCCCAACGACGCGGGCGAGGTCAGCCACTTCCAGGCGCTCGCCACCGCACTGTCGGGCACCGTGGGCCTTGGCAACATCGCGGGCGTCGCGGTGGCCATCGGCATCGGCGGTCCGGGGGCCACGTTCTGGATGATCCTCGCCGGCCTTCTGGGCATGGCGTCCAAGTTCACCGAATGCACGCTCGGCGTGAAATACCGCAACGAATATCCCGACGGCAAGGTGTCGGGCGGCCCGATGTATTACCTCTCCAAGGGCTTCAAGGAACGCGGCATCTTCGGCGGCGGCATCCTCGCCGTTCTCTTCTCGATCTTCTGCATCCTCGGCGCGCTTGGCGGCGGCAACATGTTCCAGGCCAACCAGGCCCATGCGCAGCTGACCACCGTCTTCGGCGAGTTTCCCGGCTGGATCACCGGTCTTGTCATGGCTGGCGTGGTCTTCGCCGTCATCGTCGGCGGTCTGAAATCCATCGCCAAGGTCACCGAAAAGGTCGTGCCCTTCATGGGCATTCTCTATGTCGGCACCGCGCTGATCATCATCCTGATGAACTTCGACCAGATCGGCACCGCCTTCGGCCGCATCTTCGAGGGCGCCTTTACCGGCCTCGGCGTCGCCGGCGGTCTTGTGGGCGCGCTCATCCAGGGGTTCCGCCGCGCCGCCTTCTCGAACGAGGCGGGCGTGGGCTCCGCGGCCATCGCCCACTCCGCGGTGCGCACCAAGGAACCCATCACCGAAGGCTTCGTGTCGCTGCTCGAGCCCTTCATCGACACGGTCGTGGTCTGCACCATGACGGCGCTGGTAATCATCATCACCGACCAGCTGATCACCGATCCCGAGACCGGCCTCTTCCTGCTGGACGAGGCAGGCAGCGCCATCCAGACGGTCGACGGCAACACCGGCGTCGCCCTGACATCGGCGGCGTTCTCCTCGTCCTTCGGCGGGTTCAAGTATGTCCTCGCGGTGGCGGTGATCCTCTTCGCCTTCTCCACGATGCTCAGCTGGTCCTATTACGGGCTGAAGGCGTGGACCTACCTCTTCGGCGAGGGCCAGACCAAGGAGCTGATCTTCAAGCTGATCTTCTGCCTCTTCGTGGTGATCGGCGCGGCGGCCAGCCTCGGCCCGGTGATCGATTTCTCCGATGCCGCGATCTTTGCCATGGCCGTGGTCAACATCCTCGGCCTCTACTTCCTGATGCCCATCGTCAAGCGCGAGTTGCAAAGCTACGCCTCGCGCCTCCGCTCGGGCGAAATCAGGAAGTACAAGTAACAGGCCCCTGACCCGAAACACGGGACCTCTCCGCCACCGGCGGGGAGGTCTGACACCATGCCCCTGCGCTCCCGCTCCGGCCGCGCGCCCCCCCGCATGGCGTCTTGCGGCGCGGTCTGCCGAAAATGGCACTGACGCGATACCGACGTAATACCGACGCGATACCCACATTCCATTCCGGCCCTCCCGGGTGGCCTGACCCGACGATTCCCCCGGCCCGGCGGAATGGCGCTTCGGGCCGTTGCCAAGCCCGGAATCCTGTGCCACACCGTGGAAACCTCGAAAAAACAGGCCTGAAACGGCCAATTCACTATAGTTTTGCTACACTATTTGTTGTGTTTGCCTACAAGATACAGTTAAATCCCGCGCAGGAGGCCCAAGTAACGGGCAGTTGAAGGAGACCAGAAAATGGCAAAACCGATGACCAAAACCCAGCTCGTTGCGGCCCTCGCCGAGGAAATGGGCAGCGACAAGAAAACCGCCACCAGCGCCCTTGATGCCATGGTGGACATCATCACCAAGGAAGTATCCGGCGGCGGCGCCGTCACCCTTCCCGGCGTCGGCAAGATCTACTGCCGCGAACGCCCGGCGCGCATGGTGCGCAACCCCGCCACCGGAGAGCAGATCCACAAGGATGCCGACAAGGTCGTCAAGATGACGATCGCCAAGGCCCTCAAGGACAGCGTTAACGGCTGACCTTGTAATCCATCCAGGTTTCGGAAAGGGTCGCCCCACCGGCGGCCCTTTTCAATTCAGGACGAGTAAAACATGGATTTCCGTGCGCTTTTCATGGGTCTGGCCTTCGCGGTCATGTGGTCCAGCGCCTTCACATCGGCGCGCATCATCGTGGCCGCGGCCCCACCCGTGACCGCCCTTGGCCTGCGCTTCCTGATCTCGGGCATTCTCGGCGTTCTCGTCGCCCGCGCCCTTGGCCAGTCCTGGTGCCTGACACCGGCGCAGTGGCGGGCCACCGTCATCTTCGGCCTGTGCCAGAATGCGCTCTACCTCGGCCTTTACTTCGTCGCAATGCAGACGGTCGAGGCTTCCCTCGCCGCCATCATCGCCTCCTCCATGCCCCTTCTGGTGGGGCTTGCCAGCTGGCTGATCCTCGGTCAGCGCATCGGCGCGCTAGGCTTTGCTGGGCTGGCTGCGGGCATGACCGGGGTCGCGCTCATCATGGGCACGCGGCTGCAGGGCGGGGCCGATATCCACGGCGTCCTGCTCTGCATCGGCGGTGTCGTGGCGCTCACCTTCGCCACCCTGGCCGTGCGCGGCGCCACCTCGGGGGGCAATTACCTCATGATCGTGGGCTTGCAGATGCTGGTCGGCAGCGCCGCGCTTGGCGCCGTGGGCCTGGCGACCGAAACCCTTGAAATTGCGTGGTCCTGGTCCTTCGTCGCAGCTTTCGCCTATACCACCCTGATCCCCGGACTGGCTGCCACGCTTGTCTGGTTCGCACTGGTCAACCGCATCGGTGCCGTCAAGGCCGCGACCTTCCATTTCCTCACCCCGTTCTTCGGCGTAACCATCGCCGCCCTCGTTCTTAACGAAACATTAGGGTTGTGGGATATAATCGGCGTGTTGATCGTCACCGCGGGCATTCTCGCCGTGCAGCTGTCGCGCCAAACGACCCCGCGCTAAGGCGTCGATTTCGTGATTCTACCGGTTTCGGGTATTCTGAAACGCGGGGGGATACGGTCATGCTGCAGTTCAATGCCGAGACGACGCGCCTGCTGGACCTCGTCTATCAAGGCTCCGATATCATCCAGCGGCGGCGCCTGTCGTTCGACGCCGTCCTGCCGAAACCGGCCGAGACGATCCTCGACATCGGCAGCGGCAACGGCCTTCTCTCCGCCGAACTGGCCCGCGCCGTCGGGCCCGGCGGGTGCGTCATCGGGGTCGACCCGAGCCAGGCCATGCGGGAAGCCGCCATCGCCCGCTGCGCGGAGTTCGAATGGGTCGAGTTCCGCGATGGCTCGGCCTTTGACCTGCCGGTCGAGACGGACTCGGTCGACAAGGCCGTCTCGGTGCAGGTGTTCGAATATCTCGACGACCTGCCACGCGCCTGCCAGGAGGTCGCCCGCGTGTTGCGTTCAGGCGGGCGCCTGGTGGTCAGCGACATTCATTTCGACAGCTGGATCTGGCACACCGAGGATCAGCCCCGCATGGACCGCATGATCGCCTCGTGGGACGATCATTTCGTCGAACGGCGCGTGCCCGCAATCCTGCCGCCAATGCTGCGCGAGGCTGGCTTCGAGGTGGAAGACATCCGCCCCGTGACGCTCAACGATCAAGACCTCAGGCCCGACGGTCTCGCCCGTATGATGCTGACCCTGATGGACAGCTACGCCAGGCAGAACGACCTCGTCCCCGAGGCCGACTGCACCGCGTGGCGCGAAGAGCAGGAAACGCTCGCCGCCGAGGGCCGTTTCTTCTTTTCGATGACTCAATTCGCAGTCATCGCCCGCAAATCATAGGCACGGGATCAGCCGATCACACCGCGCGGCCCGTCGCCGACCTGCCCGCGATGCAACAGCAGGTGATCAAGCACGACACAGGCCATCATCGCCTCGGCCACCGGCACCGCGCGGATGCCCACGCAGGGGTCGTGCCGTCCCTTGGTGACCACCTCGGTCGCGCTGCCATCCATCCGGATCGACCGGCGCGGCGTCAGGATCGAGCTGGTGGGCTTCACAGCAAAGCGCACCACGATGTCCTGCCCGGTAGAGATCCCGCCCAGGATGCCGCCCGCATGGTTGCTGCCGTATTCCGGGCCGTTCTCGCCCATGAAGATCTCGTCGGCATTGTCCACGCCGGTCAGCCGCGCCGCCGCCATGCCCTCGCCGATCTCGACGCCCTTGACGGCATTGATGCTCATCATCGCGGCGGCCAGATCGGTGTCGAGCTTGCCGTAAACCGGCGCCCCCAGCCCCGCGGGCGCCCCGCGACAGACCAGCTCGATCTCGGCGCCGACCGAGTTCTGCGACTTGCGGATGTCCTGCAGATAGTCTTCCCACACCGGCACCGCACCGGCGTCCGGCAGGAAGAAATCGTTGCGGTCGATCTCGGACCAGTCGATGGAGTCGCGTTCGATCGTCACCTCGCCCATCCGCGTCATGTAACCCCTGATCTCCAGTCCCGGCGCAAGGCTCTTCAGCGCGGCCCGCGCCAGCCCGCCTGCGGCCACCCGCGCGGCGGTCTCGCGGGCCGAACTGCGCCCGCCGCCGCGATAATCGCGGATCCCGTATTTCTGGTGATAGGTGATGTCGGCATGACCGGGCCGGAACGTCTGGGCGATCTCGCCATAATCCTTCGACCGCTGGTCGGTATTCTCGATCATCAGCTGCACCGGCGTGCCGGTGGTCTGTCCCTCGAAGACGCCCGACAGGATCTTTACCGCGTCCGGCTCCTTGCGCTGTGTCGTGTGCTTGCTCTGACCGGGGCGCCGCTTGTCCAGGAACGTCTGCAGGAACGCCGCGTCCACCGGCACCCCCGGCGGGCACCCGTCCACCGTCGCGCCCAGGGCCGGCCCGTGGCTTTCCCCCCAGGTGGTCACGCGAAATAGATGTCCGAACGTGTTAAGGCTCATCGCCGGTCTCCTTTGCCCGCCTGATCTACCTGCGCCGCCCTGCTGTCTCAAGCGAATTCGCCGGACCGCAGGGATCGCGCCGCACCCCGGCCGGCGGACGCCGCTGGACTTTCCCGGCGCCCATGCGAATGGTATCCCCGACCGCACGAGGACCCGAATGACCGGCACACGCCACCCCGGACCGAACCGCCCGATCCTCGACCGTCTGGCCGGCGAGCGTCGCGCGGGCCTGCTGGACCGTCGCACCTTCATGGCCCTCGCCTCCACCTTCGGCGCCGGCGCGGCAATCGGGCGACCGGCCATCGCCCAGACGCCTGCGGGCAGGCCCGGCGGCACCCTGCGTGTCGCGATGCGTGTCATGGATATCGCCGACCCGCGCAGGTTCGACTGGACCGAAAAAGGCAATCTCGCCCGGCAGTTCTGCGAGCCACTGGTGCGCTGGAACGCCGATTACGGCTTCACCGGTGAATTGCTGGAAGGCTGGCACGTCTCCGACGACGCGCGGACCTATCTCCTCAGGCTCAGGCGCGGTGTGACCTGGACCAATGGCGACATCTTCACCGCGGACGACGTGATCCACAATATCGCCCGCTGGTGCGACACCACGGTCGAGGGCAACTCCATGGCCACCCGGATGGCCTCTCTGATCGATGCCGGCACCGGCAGGCTGGCTGACGGTGCGGTGACACGGATCGACGACAACACCGTCAGGCTGACCCTGTCGCGCCCGGACATCACCCTGATCGCATCCATGGCCGACTATCCCGCGCTCATCGTGCATCGCAGCCATGGCGACGACACCGATCTGTCGCAGCGCCCTATCGGCACCGGCCCGTTCCAGCTTGTCTCTCTTACACCCGGCAACAGGGCCGAGCTCCGCCGCCGGACCGGCACCTGGTGGGGCGGCGCGGTCTGGCTGGACGGCATCCGCTTCATCGACCCGGGCGTCGCGCCTGCGGATCTTGCCGTCGCTTTCGAGGCAGGCCAGGTGGACATGACCGATGAAACCCCGCCACAGATGATCGCCACGCTGGACAAGCTGGGGCTGGTCAAAGCCGCCATTCCCACCGCCGGCACGGTCGTCGCGCGGATGCGCATGGACACCGCGCCCTATACCGACAAGGCGCTGCGGAACGCGATCCAGATGGCGGTCGACAACACCACCGTTCTGGATCTCGGCATCGGTGGCAACGGCATTCCCGCCGAGAACCACCATGTCGCGCCCTTTCACCCCGAATATGCCGCCATCCCGACACCAAGGACCGATCCGGCCGCCGCCTTCGCAATGGCCAGCGCCGCAGGTCACGCCGAAACCGCGATCGAACTTTTCTCGGTCGAAGGCGACTGGCGCGCCACCACCGCAGACGCCATCGGCGCAATGCTGGACGCGGCAGGTTTCACGCTCGAGCGCACCACCATCTCGGCCTCCGCCTTCTGGAACGACTGGACGAAATACCCCTTCTCGATCACCAACTGGGCGCCGCGCCCGCTTGGCATCCAGGTCCTGTCGCTGGCCTACCGCACCGGCGCCCCCTG
The DNA here is from genome assembly GCA_046290265.1 of Roseovarius sp. GTDB lineage: Bacteria > Pseudomonadota > Alphaproteobacteria > Rhodobacterales > Rhodobacteraceae > Roseovarius. Next base: position 38,901 of record JBKAGF010000012.1, read on the forward strand.
GAACGAGACAGGCCATTCCGATCCGGACTTCGACGCGTTGCTGGACAGGGCTGCGGGCATCTTCGACGCAGAGGCATGGCGCGGCATTTTTGCCGAACTGCAGACCCGCCTGCAGGACAGCGGTGTTATCGTCCAACCCTACTGGCGCAACCTGACACTGCATCACGCCGCGGGGGTCATGGGCCTGCGCATCCATCCTGGCGGGTGTTTGCATCTGGCGAATGTCTGGCTGGACATCTGACGCGCCAACCTCCCGGCAAGCACGTCATCCCGGCCTTTTCCGGCACCATTTTTTTTCGCTATGGCACCACGGCTTAGCCAGGCAACCACTCAAAAACGAATCACGGTCTGTTGACCGATTCGAATCACTTCGCCTATAACTTTCAAATCAGCATTCGACGCACGGGGACAGGGGACCGGAACCGTGCCTTCCATTGGGGGACGCCGTCTTGCGCACGGCACTGGGATATCTCGATATTTGCAGGCCGCCACGTTTCGCGGCAAGGGTGCACGCGGCTTCGCATGCCGGGGGTTTCACCCGTCCGGCGCGGCCCGGCACCTTCCCAATTAGACCACACCCAAACACCTGTCCGGGGCGCGCGACGTTACGCCCCGAACGGTAATCCGACAACGCGGCAGGAGGGAATGAGGGGCCGAACCAACGGCCCCCTTTCTTTTGCGCCCCTCCCCCTTTGGGGTCACTGGACAGAACCCCGCCGTGGTGCCACGTTTGATCAAATCCGCGACTCAGTGACGGGGGCTCCCATGAAAGACGACAATTTCCTGCGCGAGATGAACGCACGCCACCTGTGGCATCCGATGGGCCATCCCGGCGAACAGCAACGGAACGCACCCACCATCATCAAGAGCGCCGAGGGCGTCGAGATCACCGATATCGACGGGCATCGCGTGGTGGATGCCGTGGGCGGGCTGTGGTGTACGAACCTTGGCTATTCCAACGACGCCATCAAGCAGGCGATCAGCGACCAGCTTTGGCAATTGCCCTACTACTCGGCCTTCGCGGGTACCACCAACCCGCCCGCTATCGAGGCATCCTACGCAGTGCAGGAGTTCTTCGCCGAGGACGGCATGTCCCGCGTCTTCTTCACCTCGGGCGGGTCCGACGCGGTCGATACGGCCCTGCGCATGGCCCGCCAGTACCACCGTCTGCGGGGCGAGCCCACGCGCACCAAGTTCCTGTCGCTGAAAAAGGGGTATCACGGCACCCACTGGGGCGGCGCGTCGGTCAACGGCAACAACCGCTTCCGCATCACCTACGAGCCGCTCCTGCCCGGCTGTTTCCACCTGCCCAGCCCCTACACCTATCGCAACCCCTTTGACGAGACCGATCCCGCCAGGCTGGCTCAGAAGATCGCCGCGGCATTTGTCGAGGAGGTCGAGTTCCAGGACCCGAGCACCATCGCCGCCTTCATCATGGAGCCGATCCAGGGCGCGGGCGGTGTCATCGTGCCCGACGCAAGCTTCATGCAAGAGATGCGCAAGGTCTGCGACCGTTACGGCATCCTGATGATCTCGGACGAGGTCATCTGCGGCTTCGGCCGCACCGGCGACTGGTCGGGCGCGCGCCACTGGGGCGTGAAGCCAGACATGATGACCGTCGCCAAGGGCATCACCAGCGCCTATTTCCCCGTGGGCGGCGTGTTGCTGAGCGACGCCGTCGCCGACGTGTTCGAATCCGCCGACGCGAGCGGGGCGATCTGGACCGGCTACACCTATTCCGCCCACCCGGTCGGGGCCGCCGCCGTGGTGGCCTGCCTGTCGGAAACCCTGCGGCTGGACACGAAGACCAATGCCGCGACCCGGGGCACCCAGCTTTACCAGGGCGTGCTGAAGCTGATGGAGAAATACGACATCATCGGCGATGTCCGAGGCGGGCATGGCCTGATGACCGGCATCGAACTGGTCAGCGACCGCGCCGCGAAAACCCCGATGGACGCGGCCACCGTCAAGGCGGTGCACAAGGCCACGTACGAGGCAGGCGCGATGGTGCGGATCGGCGGCAACAACCTGCTGATGTCCCCGCCCCTGATCATTTCAGAGGCCGAGATCGATCGCATCCTCGCAGCCTTGGACAAGGGGTTCGCGGCAGCGTGACGGGCACGGGTCATGAACCGTGGCCCTCCATTCTCCGAGTGTTTCAGAAAGGCCACACATTACACCCGCACGCCTGAGCGGGTTCTTGCTGATTGCGGACTCCCAATGCAGAAAATACGGTGATTTCCAACAAGAATAACAAGTTACAAAGGTACGATTATGACGTTCACGATTCGAGCGATGGTGGCCATCGTCACTCTGGCAGCGCTTTCCGCCTGTGGCACTCCTGATCCCGAAGCGGAAAAAGAGAAATACCTGCGCGCCAAGAAGGACGCTGTGAACGTCGAATTCAATGACCGGGCGATTGCCCATTCCGTCCTGGGGTTCCGCGCGACCCCTGTGACTACAGTGCTTGGTCTTCAGGAACGCTTCGCGGGCAGTGCGATCTCACAACCGGGCGGTCCCGAAGTGGTAAAGGCCGACTGCGAACTTCAGGCCGAGGGCTATGCTGCCGCATTCGAGGCTCCTGCAACCGTCAACATGCCCAGTTTCGGTCGTGACACGGGACCCGTGAAACTGACATGCACCCGCAACGGCAAGTCTTATTCGCAAACCTACAAGCGGGTGAACCTGTCACAGGGGGGCCGTACCGGCACCGCGCTTGCGGTCGGCATCCTGCTCTGCCCGATATGCGGAACTGCGGTTGCAGTTGGCAATTCCGGCGACAAGGTCGGTGATGTATACGGCTTCGATTCCATGGAACTGGTAGTGCAGTAACCGCTGCACCGGAGCCGGGCGATCGCGAGTTCGGGTCAGCCCCGGTCCGCGACGGGCCGACGCTCTTACCCTATCCAACCTCAGCCGAACCGTTTCCACGCGTCCTGCATGGCTTTCGACATGTCGTCCCACGCCTTGTCGGCGCCTGACTTGATGTCGTTCCAAGCCGCCGACTGGTTTCTTTGCAACTCGTCCAGCTTGACCTGAAGATCGTCACGCCGCTGGCGCAGGTCCTTCAACTGCGCTTCGTACTGGATCTGCGCATCGGCCTGCGCCTTTTCGGCCTGGGCCCGCATCTTGTCGATATTGGCCTGCCACTCCTTCATCTGCGCTTCCAGCTTCCTGGTGTAGGCGTCCTTGTCCGTCATGTGTCTCCTCCCGTCTTGCAGCGGCAGCCGGTCTGCCGCCCCCATGCAGTCTAGCACGCTTTGCCGCGTCATGCAGACGGATCGCCCCAGCCGCCGCCGCCCGGTGTCTCCATCCCGAAGACGGCGTCGGCGGGCAGGTCGATCTCGTCGTTGCCTTCCAGCTCACGCACCGTCCCGTCCGGCAACTCGGCCCAGTTGCGCCCCACCTTGCCGGGGTCGCCCCCGTCTCCGCCGAAGGGCGGAACGATCCGGTGATTGCTCAGCGTCGTCACCGTGACCGGTTCCAGGAAACGCATGGCGCGGATCACCCCATGGCCGCCCCGCCACTGCCCCGCACCGCCCGAACCGTTGCGGATCGTGAACGCCTCCAGCCGCACCGGAAAGCGTTTTTCCAGCACTTCAGGGTCGGTCATGCGGGTGTTGGTCATGTGGCTCTGCACGGCGTCGCAGCCATGAAACCCCGGCCCCGCCCCGGTGCCACCTGCGATGGTTTCGTAGTTCTGGAATTCGTCGTTGCCCCAGACGAAATTGTTCATCGTGCCCTGCGACCCTGCGATCACACCCAGCGCCCCGTACAGCGCGTTGCAGGTCGCCTGGCTGACTTCCGTATTGCCCGAGATCACCGCCGCCGGATAGACGGGGTTCAACATCGACCCCTCGGGTATGACGATGTTCAGGGGCTTCAGACACCCCTCGTTCAGGGGGATGTCCGCGCCCACCATCGTCCGGAAGACATACAGCACCACCGCCCGGCATATTGACCTGGGGGCGTTGTAATTGCCGTCGTGCTGCGCCGAAGTGCCGGTGAAATCAATGGTGGCTTCCCGCGCGTCGCGGTCCACGCCGACTTTCACCTTGATCGTCGCGCCATGGTCCATCGGGTACTCGAACGCGCCGTCGGACAGCTTGTCGATCACCCGCCGCACGCTTTCCTCGGCATTGTCCTGCACGTGACCCATATAGGCCTGCACCACATCCGCCCCGAACTGGTCGACCACCTTCAGCAGTTCCTGCCGCCCGGTTTCGTTCGCCGCGACCTGCGCCTGCAGGTCGGCCATGTTCTGCGCGATGTTGCGGCAGGGATAGCGCCCCGAGGACAGAACCGCCTCGGCCTCGGCCTGCTGGAAATCACCTTCCGCCACCAGTTTCACGTTGTCGATCAGCACGCCCTCGTCCTCGATATGGCGGCTGTCGGGCGGGGCGCTGCCCGGTGTGCGCCCACCGATATCGGCATGGTGTCCCCGGCTGCCCAGCCAGAAGACCGGCCTTCCATCCACGAAAACCGGCGTTACCACCGTCACGTCGGGCAGGTGCGTGCCGCCCTTGAAGGGTGAATTCAGCATGTAGGCATCGCCAGGCTTCACATCCGGATTGAGCCGCATCACCGTCCTGATGCTGTCGGACATGGACCCCAGGTGCACCGGCACATGCGGAGCGTTGGCCACCAGGTCGCCATTGCCGTCGAAGATCGCGCAGGAGAAATCCAGCCGTTCCTTGATGTTGACCGACCAGGACGTATTGGCCAGCGTCGCGCCCATCTGATCGGCCACGGACATGAAAAGGTTGTTGAACACTTCCAGCAACACCGGATCCACCTGCGTGCCCGCCGCGTGGTCGCGCGCCTTGGCCTCGACGCGGTCAAGGATCAGGTTGCCAAGCCCGTCCACCCGCGCGGCCCAGCCGGGCTCGACCATGTTGGTGCCGGTCGGCTCGATGATGATGGCAGGGCCGCTGACCGAGGCATCCGTGCCCAGTGTCTGTCGATCGTGGATCGGCACATCGCGCCACTCTCCGTCGGTATAGACCGGCACCTCGGCGATGGCCTGGCCATCCCCCTCCGGCACGGGCGCCGAAGGATTGATCCCGCTCTTGCCCGTGGCCTCGACGCTGATCATCTCGATCACCACAGCCCTGTCGGGCGACGCAAAGCCGAACCGCGCACGGTGCGCCGCCTCGAAGGCGTCGCGCGCGGTGGCCTTGTCTGCGGCCTCTACTGGCAAGGCCTGGTGCGACCCGTCATAGCGCAGATGCAGGCATGTCTTGGCGGCCACCTCGGTGCCGCCCTGCGCCGCAACCTCCGCTTCGGCGGCATCGGCCAGCGCGCCGGCTTTTTTCAGCGCCTCGCCGATCCCGTCCAGGGGCAGGTCCACCTGCGCTTCCTTCATCGACTTGATCTCGGCCAGTCCCATGCCGAAGGCCGACAGCACCCCGGCATAGGGATGGATCAGCACCCGCGTCATGCCCAACGCATCGGCGACAAGGCAGGCATGTTGCCCGCCGGCCCCGCCGAAACATTGCAGCGTGTACCCCGTCACGTCATGGCCGCGCTGCACGCTGATCTTCTTGATGGCGTTTGCCATGTTGTCCACCGCGATCCGCAGGAAACCCTCTGCCATGTCCTCCGGGCTGCGCGGCGCGGCGCCGGTCTGTTGCGCGACGGTCTCCGACAGTTCCGCAAATTTCTGACGCACCACGTCGGCATCCAGAGGCGCATCGCCGTCGGGGCCGAATACGGCCGGGAAATGATCGGGGTTCAGCTTTCCCAGCATGACATTGCAATCCGTGACGGCCAGCGGCCCGCCCCGGCGATAACAGGCCGGCCCGGGATCTGCGCCCGAGCTTTCAGGACCGACCTGAAACCGGCCATCCTCGAACTTGCAGATGCTGCCGCCACCCGCCGCGACCGTGTGGATATCCATCATCGGCGCGCGCATCCGCACGCCCGCCACCTCGGTCTCGAAGGACCGCTCATAGGTTCCGGCATAATGGCTCACGTCCGTGGACGTGCCGCCCATGTCGAACCCGATCAGCCGGTCGAACCCCGCCGCCTCGCCGGTGGCCGCCATACCGACGATCCCGCCCGCAGGTCCTGACAGGATCGCATCGCGCCCCTGAAAGCGCCGTGCCTCGGTCAGCCCACCGTTGGACTGCATGAAAAGCAGGCGCCGGCATGCCCGGCCAAGATCCAGCGCATCGGCCACCTGCTCGACATAGCGCCGCAGGATCGGTGACAGATACGCATCGACAACGGTCGTATCGCCCCGCCCCACCAGCTTGATCAGCCGCGAGACATCGGCACTGGTGGACACCTGGGTAAAGCCAAGCTCGCGCGCCATCTCGGCCACGGACTCCTCGTGCTCGGGATTCAGGTAGGCGTGAAGCCCCGCGATGGCCACAGCCCGGATGCCCGCATCATGCGCCTGCCGCAAAGCCTCGCGCACAGGTTCTGCGTCCAGCGCGCGCACGACCCCGCCTTCCGCATCCAGCCGCTCGTCCATCTCCACCACGTCTTCATACAGCAGGTCGGGGCGTTTGATGGCCAGGTCGAACAGCCGCGGCCGCGCCTGGTAGCCGATCTTCAGCAGGTCGCGGAAACCCTTCGTGATCACCAGAAGAACCCGCTCGCCCTTGCGCTCCAGCAAGGCGTTCGTGGCCACCGTGGTGCCCATCTTCACCGCGTTGATCGACCCCTCCGCGAACGCCCCCTCGACGTCCATCACCTCTCGGATGCCCTGCACGGCGGCGTCGCGGTACCGCTCGGGGTTCTCGGACAGCAATTTGTGGGTATGCACCGTGCCTTCGGGGTCCAGCGCCACGATGTCGGTGAACGTGCCGCCACGGTCGATCCAGAATTCCCAGCTGCCGGTCATCGCAATCTCCCAATTTCGTCCCGCACCCTTGGCCCGGCCCGCGCAATTGTCAACGAAGCCGGCATTGAAATACCGCCCGTTTTACGGCCATAAGGGAGTGACCGGAACAGGAGCCACAGCATGGACATTCGCCCGCTGACCAGCGACATCGCCGTCTCGCCCCAGATCGACGCCGCCCATGTCAAGGACATCGCCGGCGCGGGCTTTCGCTCGATCCTGTGCAACCGCCCCGATGGCGAAGAAGCGGGGCAGACCGCGTTCGCGGCGATCGAGGCCGCGGCCCGCGCCGAAGGGCTTGAAGTGCGCTGCGTGCCCATCGTGTCGGGTATGCTGACCCCGGGCGGGCTGTCGGATTTCGACCTCGCGCTCAAGGAGCTGCCCAAGCCGATCCTGGCCTATTGCCGCAGCGGAACCCGCTGCACCATGCTGTGGGCCGCGGTCGAGCATGGCCGGCGTGCGGATGACGAGATCATCGCCTGCGCTGCGAAGGCGGGCTATGACGTGGCACCCCTGGTCCGGCAAATGCAGGCCCGATGACACGCTGGCTCGCGCTTGCGCATGACGGCACTGGCATGGCGGGATATTTGCTCGACGGCGACCGCCTGCTGAAACGTGCCACCGGCCCCACGCAAGAGGCAATCCTGGGCGAACTGGGCGATGCCCCGCGCATCCTGCGCCTGGGCGACGGCCCCGCCGACAAGCTGCCCTGCGCCATCCTTCCGAAGGGCAAAACCGGCCTGCCGGCGCTGGAACAGGCGACCCCGCCCGATATCATCGGCGCGTCGGTCCGCCTCTGGATCGCCGGTGCCCTTGCCTCCCGCCCGCATTGGGACGGCGTGGTCTGCGCTACGCAGGGCGACGTCACCCACTGGGTCCATGTCAGCGCGGACGAGGCCATAAGCGTGCAGACCGTCCTGACGCCGCGACTGGTTGCCGCCCTCGGCGGCGCAGCCGAGGCCGATGCCGAATCGATCGCCGACACTCTCAGCCGCCCCGAACGCCTCGCCGCGCATCTGCGACAGGCCGAGGTCGCGGGCAACCGCGCCGCCATCACCGGGCACCTGCTGGGCGCGGAACTGGCCGCCACCCGGCCTTACTGGCTGGGGCAGGAGGTGCTGGTGGTCGCCGACGCGCCCGCGCCGCATCCGGCCGCGCTTGCCGAACAGGGCGCACCGGTCACAGCGCTCGACCCGGCCGAGCTTGTCGGCCCCGGCCTCGCCGCCCTTGCATCGGCCTTCGGGCTTACGTCCGGTTAAACCCGTTCCGCCCGGGCGCCGTTCCGGTGACGGCAGGGCCCGAACGCAGCTGCCAGCGCCAGGATAACCCCCGACACCGTGGCGATCATGCCCGCCGCGCTGACCGCGTCGTCGAACCCCAGCCACAGCGGGCCGTGACCCGCCAGGACATACCCCGCAACGGCCGAGATCACCGCGAAAAGGACTGACCACGCCACCTGTACTTCCAGCGCGTTGGTCATCATCCGCGCGGCGGCGGGCGGGCAGATGAACATCGCGATCACGATGATCGACCCAACCGCGTCAAACGCCGCAACTGCCGCGATGGCCGCCGTGACCACCAGTCCAAGTCCGATCGTGCCCACCGGCAAGCCCATGGTGCGCGCAAACCCCTCGTCGAAGGTCGACAGTTTCAGCGGCCGCCAGAACACCCATGTCAGCGCCGCCACCAGACCCAAGGCCAGCGCCATGCGCGGCAATTCCGGCGGCAGGCCCCGCAACGCCTCGAAATCCCACAGCGACGACCACCCCGTCGCGTCCAGCCAGATCAGGCTTTCAAGGTTTCCGTATAGCGCATGCTCCACGTCCAGATGCACCGATGAGGTGTCCGACTGCTCCAGCAACAGCACCCCGCCCGCGAACATCGTGGTGAACACCACGCCCATTGCCGCGCCCGGTTCGATCCCGCCCAGCCGGCGTATCGCCTCGATCAGGCCGACCGCGACAAGCGAGGCCGCACCCGCGCCCAGCATCATCGGCCACGCGGCAACCACCCCGGTCAGAAGAAAGGCCACCACGATCCCCGGCAGGACCACGTGGCTGATCGCATCTCCGATCAGCGCCTGCCGCCGCAAGAGAAGAAAGTTGCCCGGAATGGCACAGGCCACCGCCGCGCAGATGCCGATCAGGATCGGCGGCAGGGAAAGGACGACAAATTCCATGCCCATCACGACACCTCCCGCGGACGCAGACCCTGGTCCAGCGCCGCCAGCTGATCCGGCGTCAGCACGTCGTCCAGCGGCGTCAGTCCGTCATAGCTGGCCGCGGCTTCCTCATGGGCCGGGTCCGAGCGCAGCAACTGCCAGCGCCGCTCGTCCCGCAGCGCCTGCGCCGCCTGCGCCTGCCCGGTTTCCGTGGCCACGCCATCCGCGCGGATCAGGCCACGCCGCCGCATCAGGCGCAACGTCAGCCCTTCATAGATCGGCTGGCCCTGCGCCAGCGCCAGCAGGCCCTGCCGCACATGCACCCGCGACCGGAACCGCCGGTGTCGCAGAACGGCGGCCAGCACGCCACGGTTCGGCGCGGCAAACAGCGACAGCGCGAAAAGCGCGAAGGCCACCAGCACGATGATCGGCCCGGTGGGCAACGCCGGCGCGGTGGCCGACAGCGCGGCACCGGCATAGCCGGACACCCCGCCGACCAGGCCGGCAAGAACCACCACATGCCCCACCCGGTCGGTCCAGAAACGGGCCGCGACGGCAGGAATGATCAGCAACGCCACGATCAGGATCAGCCCGACGATCTTCAGTCCGACCACGGTGATCGCCAGCGCCAGCCCCATCATCGCCAGCTCGATGCGGGGCACGTTCATGCCCGCCCCGGCGGCGAACTCCCGGTCAAAGGCCACCATCGTCATCGGCCGGCGCAGCAGTATCACGAGCAGCAGCACGACCGCCCCCCCCAGCGCGATGATCACCGCGTCCTGCCACAGCATCCCGGCGGTCGCCCCCAGCAGGAAGCTTTCCAGTCCCGCCTGCCGCCCGGCGGTCATCGTCTGGATCACGGTCAGCAGCACGATCCCGAAGCCGAAGAACACCGACAGCACCGCCCCGATCGCCGCATCCTCGGACAAGCGCGTGCGATTCGTCAGGGCGCTGACACCCAGCAACCCGACAGCCGCCGACAATGCCGAGCCCGCCAGCAGTCCGGGCAGGGCCCGCCCGTCACCGCCCAGTGCCACCATGCCCATGAAGGCCAGGGCAACGCCCGGCAGCGTCGCGTGGCTGATCGCGTCACTGACCAGCGCGCGCTTGCCGAGGAACAGGAAGGTCCCGGTCGCGCCCGCCGCCATGCCCAGCAGGGCCGCCCCCAGCGTGACCAGCGTCGCGTTGTACCCAAGCTGCAATGTCAGCGCGTCCCATACCATCGCGGTCTAGCCCAGCGCGCCCATCTGCGCCGTCGCCAGCCGTCCGCCATAGGCGTCCTGCAGATTGGCCTGGGTAAAGGTTTCGGCAACCGGACCCTCAGCCACCTTGCTGGTGTTGATGATGAAAACGCGGTCGAAATAATCCGGCACGGTCGACAGGTCGTGATGCACCGCGACCACCGTCTTGCCCTGCGCGCGCAAGGTCTTGAGGACCGAGATGATCGCCGTTTCAGTGGCCGCGTCGACACCTGCGAAGGGCTCGTCCAGCAGATATAGGTCCGCCTCCTGCGCCAGCGCCCGCGCCAGGAAGACGCGCTGTTGCTGCCCGCCGGACAACTGCCCGATCTGCCGGTCGGCGAACCCGTCCATGCCCACCCGCTCCAGGCAGGACAGCGCGGTCTGCATGTGCTTCGTCTTCACCCGTCCCAAAAGGCCAAGCTGCCGGTACTGGCCCATCATCACCACGTCCAGGACGCGGGTCGGAAAATCCCAGTCCACGCTCGCACGCTGGGGCACATAGGCGATGCGCGCGCGCATCCGGTCCAGCGGCGCACCCCACGCCGTCACCCGCCCGGACACGGGCGTCACGATCCCCAGCGCGGCCTTCAGCAAGGTCGACTTGCCCGCGCCGTTCGGCCCGATGATGGCCGTCATCTCGCCCGGCGCGAAACTGGCATCGACGGAAAACACCGCCGGCTTTTCTCCGTAGGATACCGTCAGCCCGCGAATGGCCAGCGGGCTGGCCGCGATTGCCGCACGGTCATCCTGCCCGCCTTCGGTCACCACAAGGTCCATTCCCATCGCGTCAGCTCCCCGCTGCCAGCTTGCCCTGCATGCCGCGCGCGGGAACATCCCCGCCCAGCGCCCGTGCAATCGTCGTTGCGTTGTGGTCGATCATGCCAAGATACGTCCCTTCATAGGTTCCCGGCTCACCCATCGCGTCCGAGAAGAGCGCCCCGCCGATACGCACTTCGTGCCCACGCGCCGCCGCCCCTTCGATCAGGGCGCGCACGTTACGATCGCTGACCGACGTCTCGACAAAGACCGCCCCGATGCCCCGCTCCACCAGCATGTCGACCAGCGCGCTGATACGGTTCAGCCCCGCCTCGGACTCGGTCGAAATGCCCTGGATGCCGATCACCTCGAACCCGTAGGATGCGCCGAAATAGCCGAACGCATCATGCGCGCTCAAAAGCACGCGGGCAGGCTTTGGCACGCTGGCCAGCGCCGTCCGCGCGTATTCGCCCAGCGCGGTCAGCTCCGCCCGGTACGCGGCTGCATTGGCGGCAAAGCCCTCCGCCCGGTCCGGCGCCACGGATGTAAGCGCATCGCGCACGCCGTCCACCACGTACATCCACAGGTCCGGCACCATCCATACATGAGGGTCGAACTTGTCCGCGTAGTCCTCGTTCGCGATCCGCTTCTCGCGCGGCACGCTTTCACCTACCGGAACGGCCGTTGCCCGGTCGCCCAGTTTCAGCAGGAACTCCTCCATCTGCGCCTCGAGGTAAAGACCGTGCCACAGCACCAGATCGGCCTGTATCGCCGCCAGGATATCGGTCCGCGTCTGGCGATAGGAATGCGGGTCCACACCCGGCCCCATCAGCGCCCTGACCTCGACCGCTTCGCCGCCCACACGGGCCGCGGCATCCGCGATCATGCCCGTCGTGGCCACCACCGAAGGCCGCGTAGATTGCGCCCGAACAGGCGTGGCGGACAGGGCCGTCGCAGATAGCAGGTAAACTAGCAGGTTGCGGCGCGAAAGGCGCATGAGAAGAAATCCTTCCTCGGAAACTCCTTACCGAATATGCGAGTCATTCGCAGAATGTCAATGAAATTGCGAATTATTCGCAAAATCGCTTTTGGCGGTCTGCCGGATCGCCAAAAAAAGACCCCCGCCACAAGGGACGGGGGCACTAGGTGAGTGCCATGTGTCAGGCCACAGGCACCGGCGGTGTTCTTGAATTCCTGGAAACGTCTAGTTTGCGCGGTCCGCCATCTCGGCGCGGATCTGCTGCCGGAACACGTCGATGGAGACCGGCTTGCCCTCGCGCTTGATGCACCAGTAGGTCCAGCCATTGCAGCTGGGCGCGCCTTCCAGCGCGGCGCCGACCTGGTGGATCGACCCCTTCACGTCATCGCCCACCAGCGTGCCATCGGCGCGCAGCTTGGCCTTGTGACGCCCGTTCATGCTCAAAAGCTCTTCGCCCGGGCGCAGCATACCCCGTTCGATCAGTTGCCCGAACGGCACCCGAGGCTCGGCCCGCTTGCTGGTGCTGACCTGCAGCGCCTCGCGGTCGTATTTCCGCACCGAAGCCAGCCGTTTCTCGGCCACCTTGCGATAGGCTTCCTCGCGCTCGATCCCGATAAACTCGCGCCCCAGCATCTTGGCCACGGCCCCTGTCGTGCCGGTGCCGAAGAACGGGTCCAGCACCACGTCGCCGGGATTGGTCGTGCCCAGAAGAACCCGGTGCAGCAGGCTTTCGGGCTTTTGGGTCGGGTGCGCCTTGTCGCCCTTGTCGTCCTTCAGCCGCTCATGTCCGGTACAGATCGGCAGCACCCAATCGCTGCGCATCTGGATGCCTTCGTTCAGCGATTTCAGCGCTTCGTAATTGAAGGTGTATTTCGCCGCCTCGTCGCGGCTCGCCCAGATCAGCGTCTCGTGCGCGTTGGTCAACCGCTTGCCCCGAAAATTCGGCATCGGGTTCGACTTGCGCCACACCACGTCGTTCAGGATCCAGAATCCCGCGTCCTGCAACGCCGCGCCGACCCGGAAAATGTTGTGGTAGGATCCGATAACCCAGATCGCGCCATTCGGTTTCAAAAGGCGCCGCGCGGCCTTCAGCCAGTCGCGGGTAAAGCGGTCATAGACCTCGAAACTGGCGAACTGGTCCCACGCGTCGTCGACCGCATCCACCTGGCTGTTGTCCGGCCGGTGCAGGTCGCCGCGCAATTGAAGATTGTAGGGGGGATCGGCAAAGATCAGGTCGACGCTGCCCTCGGGCAGGCCGTTCATGACCTCGATACAATCGCCACCAAGGACAGTATTCAGCGGGAGCGCTTGCGCGCCCGTCTTGGTCTTTGTCATCATCTTTTCTGCCTCTGTCCCGGCGCCTTCATGTGCGCTCTGGTCGTTGAGGCCAAGGATGAGTCAAAGCAGAATCGCGGTCAATTTCTTTTTTGAATCAGTCGGTTATGTTTTTCTCTTGATACAATATATTGTGCACGGGCCTGAACGAACGTCTATGGTGTGGGGTCACACCAAGATTTTGCAGGGCCGCCATGTGGCTTTTCGAACCATACCCTGCATTGGTCTCCCAGCCATATCCCGGGCACTGTTGCGCCAAATCCCACATGATCCGGTCGCGCCTTATTTTGGCCACAATCGAGGCCGCCGAAATCGACAGGCAGACCGCGTCGCCCTTGACGATCGCCCGCCCGGCGCAGGGCATGTCGCGGGGCAGCAGGTTGCCGTCCACCAGCGCCATGCAGGGCGGGCGCGACAGGCCTTCCAGTGCCCGCGTCATCGCCAGTTGCGCGGCGCGCAGGATGTTGATCTCGTCGATCTCCTCGACGCTGGCATGGGCCACCGAAACCTCGGCCACCTCCAGGATCGCGTCGTGCAGCGCCGCGCGTCGCTTCGCCGTCAGCATCTTGGAATCGTTCAGCCCCTCGGGAATGCGCCCGGGCGCCAGGATCACCGCCGCCGCCGTCACCGGCCCGGCCAGCGGACCGCGGCCAACCTCGTCAACGCCGGCCACGCGCAATGCGCCGGCGCCCAGCGCCTCGGTCTCGTACAGATAATGGGGCCCATGCGAGGTGGTGATCATGGGCCTCTGATAATCGCGTTTCGCTGGAAGGAAAAGAAGAGAGGGGCCAGACCAGTGCACACGACCCGGACCCCTCTCCCACTGCTCGGCTCTCAAGGCCCGTTACTTGTGCCTTCCGTCATCGCGGTACCCGTACCGGTTCAGGCAATGCGTGTCATAGACGATGCCCCCCCGGCCGTATCCCCGCGTCTCGACCGCGCAGTGATGCGGCAGCGCGTTGAAGCGCGAATAGTTGTTCAGCAGGCAATGCCGGCCGTAGCCGCGCAGGATGCCACCCCTGACCCGAACGTCCTGCCGGCAATGGCCCGGCAATGCGTAACGGTCTCTGTGATGGCCGCGATGCGACTGGTGCCCGTGGCGGCGGCCCGGCTGATGGTACCGGCCGTGGCCCCGGCGATACCCGCTGTCAAAGCGCGGGCCGTCCGAATTGCGATAACGGGTCACGGCGCGGTCGTCGCGGCGCTGGTCGGCGATGACAGCCCCGACCAGCCCCAGGGCGACCGCCCCGGCCACCCATTTTGCCACGTCCCGGTCTCCGGCCTGCGCCGGGCCCGAGGTCATCCCGGTCACGGCAAGTGCCGCGGCCAGGATGAGCGATATGAATCTGCGATGCGTCATGTCAGGTCCTTTCTCTGCGTTGCGTTTTCCGCACCCGGTGCATTTCTTGGCCTGCGCCTGTCTTGGCGCCATGCGTCCGGGGCGGGCGATGGATCAAGCTTGGGTCGCGACGGCAGAGACAGGCAATAACGGCGCCCTGTTATCCGATAACACGCGGGCCCGGGCCGGTTCCCGCCGACAGGATATTGAATAGCGGCGGCGATGCGCGCATCTTGGCGCAATGAAACATGTCCTCTTGCCCCCTGCCCTGGCGCTCTGCCTTGTCACCGCCACGGCGGCAACCGCCCAGGCCGCCTGCCTTGCCGAGTACAAGGCCAAGCGCGAAACACCGTTCGAACTGATCTACGACGTGGCGCAGGTCAGCGGACCCTGTACCATCGCCAACGCCACCGCCCAGCTGGGCGCGCGCCTCTCCGACCAGGGGCTGACCTTGCTCAAGGTCCTCTCCGTCCGCGAAGGCTAGGGCAGAGGCGGGATCACGTGCAGGATATCGACACCTCCATCACCGACACAAGGCGCTCCGGCAACCGGATCGTGCTTTTCGGCATCGCCGCCATCGTCGTCATCCTCGTCGGCGCGACCGTACTTCTGGTTCTGACACTGCCGGATGCGAACGCGTTCAACGACAGGGTCGCGCAGATCTTCGCGGAAAACGACGCGCTCACCTCCGATGCCGAGATCAAGCTGCTGGAAATCCTGGCCCTGTCGGGCACGGCCTTTTCCGAGACGCTCGGAAGTTACCGGGTGCTCATTCTCGTGCTTCTGATCTTCGCGACCGCCCTGCTCGTGGCCGCGCTGGTCTTCTTGGTGCTGCTCGCCGGGATGAACCGCCGCCTCGCCCAGATCGAACATTCCGGCATCCAGGTCAGCTCGCTCCTGATCAGCCGCGAGGAAAACGCCGTCTACCTCAACAACATGGGCTTCAAGCTGACCGACGCGGCGATGGAGACCCTCGCCATTCTGGCCGAGGCGCGGATGGATGACGATGTGCTGTCGGGCGCCGAGATCGAGGCGATGATCTCTGGCCGCTCTGCCGACGACTGCGAAGAAGCCGCCGGCGCCACCCGCATCAAGCGCCTGCGCGACACGCTCGGCAACCAGATGGTTTCGGAATTGCTGGTCAAGAACATCGCCCGCCGCGGCTACATGCTGGCCATCGACAAGAACGTCATCCGCGTGATCTGACACGCCGCTTCCGACCTTTCTTCTTGTCGTAAATATCCTGGGGGGAGCGTCGAAACCTCGGTTTCGGCGCGGGGGGCAAGGCCCCCCCAACAGGCCCGGCGGCACCGGCACCGCGACCGTGCCGGTCGCCCGCCGCCACGACACAATCTTAAATTGTTTTAGAAAAACAGGAACCGCCTCCGGAGCCCGCGCGTTGCATCCTGTAATATTTGCCGTGCAAGAATCCAAAATAAGCAACGGGGGACAATTTCATGACGTCATGGACCGAACGGATGGGTCTGAAGACCGATCCGGTAATCTTTTCAATCTCCGCGATCTTCACCCTCCTTTTCGTCCTGGCCCTCGTCATCGCCCCCGAGCCCATCGGCGACGCGTTCGCCGCCGGCCGTGCCTGGATCGTCTCGAAGATGGGATGGTTCTTCATCCTCGGCGTCAACGTCTGGCTCGGCTTCCTCGTCTGGGCCGCCATGAGCCGCCACGGACATATCCGCTTGGGCCCGCGCGACTCGCGGCCCGACTACACCAACCTGTCCTGGTTCACGATGCTCTTTGCCGGCGGCATCGGCACCGTCCTCATGTTCTGGGGCGTGGCCGAACCGATCAGCCATTTCGCCACCCCGCCCCTGCCGGGGGTCGAGCCGTTCACCCAGGAGGCCGCACAGGACGCGATTGCCATCGCGACCTACCACCTCGCGCTGCACACCTGGGCGATCTTCGCGCTTCCGGGCCTGGCCTTCGCCTATTTCATCAACCGCTACGACCTGCCCGTGCGGGTCAGTTCGGTGTTCTATCCCCTGCTCAAGGAACGCATCTATGGCCCCTGGGGCAAGGCCATCGACATCGCCGCCATCCTCGGCACCCTCTTCGGCGTGGCCGTATCGCTCGGCCTCGGCTCGTCGCAGATCGCCGCCGGCCTCGCAGCCCTCTTCGGCTGGGAAACCGGCGTCACGCTCAAGGTCGCCATTCTCGCGGTTCTCACCGCGGTCGCCGTGATGTCCATCGTCGCCGGTCTCGACAAGGGCGTGAAACTTCTGTCCAACATCAACATCGGCATGGCCGTGGGCCTGATGATCTTCGTGCTGATCTGCGGCTCTACACTGTTCCTGCTGCGCGGCATGGTGGAAACCGTGGGGCTTTACTTCGGCAACCTGCCGCGGCTCGCGTTCTGGAACGACATGCTGGCGGATGTTGGCCCCGATGCGGACGGCTGGGGCTGGCAGGGCGGCTGGACCGTCTTCTACTGGGCCTGGACGGTAACGTGGTCGCCCTTCATCGGGCTTTTTGTCGCCCGCATCTCACGTGGGCGCACGATCCGCGAGTTTGTCTTCGGCGTACTCCTGGCGCCCTCGCTCTTTACCCTGATCTGGTTCTCGATCTTCGGCTGGCAGGCGATGGAGATCGACGGCATCGGCGCCGCGGCGCGCGAGGCGCTCGGCGACCAGGCCGGCACCATCAGCGACGCCGTGGCCGACTCCGTCCCGCTGGCCATGTTCGCCTTCTTCGAATCCTTCCCCTGGTCCGAGTTCATCCAGGGCATCGCCGTGCTCGTGGTCGCGATCTTCTTCGCCACCTCGTCGGACTCCGCCTCGCTGGTGGTGGACATGTTGTGCACCGGCTCGCCCGAACCCGGCCCCGTGCGTCAGCGCGTCTTCTGGGGCGTGTCCGAAGGGCTCGTCGCCACGATGCTGATCGTCCTTGCCGGGGACGCCGGCCTGACAGCCCTGCAACAGGTCATCACCGTGGTCGGCCTGCCGATCTTCTGCCTGATCTTCCTGATGATCCCGGCCCTGATACTCGGCTTCCGCAACGAGGAGATCGACCATATCACCATCGGCAAGCGCCCCGGCCTGTCCGGGTTCTGACCCGCCCTTCTTCTTGCCGAAATATCCTTGGGGGGAGCGTCGAAACCCCGTTTCGACGCGGGGGGCAACGCCCCCCCCTGGATCATCCCGCACAAGACCAGGCGCGACAGCCAAGCGATGCGCCGCCGCCCCAGGCCGCAGGCAATTTCGCATTAAGGGTATCTGGCGACCCCGGCAGGATTCGAACCTGCAACCTGCCCCTTAGGAGGGGGCTGCTCTATCCGGTTGAGCCACGGGGCCGCGCAGGGCCTCCATAACCGCTCTCGCCGTGCTTGTCAGCCTCCAACCGGCCAGTTGCGTGCACCCTCATGATTGCGGTAACATCTACGCAACGCTTCCGACCGGATCACCTCCTTGACCAAGCATGACACACGCCCCCTGACCCTTCGCGACGTTTCCGAGGCGTCGGGTGTGTCGGAAATGACGGTCAGCCGCGTGCTGCGCAACCGGGGCGATGTCTCCCAGTCCACGCGGGCCCGGGTCCTGGCCGCCGCCAAGTCGCTGGGCTATGTCCCCAACAAGATCGCGGGCGCACTTGCCAGCCAGCGGGTCAACCTCGTCGCCGTGATCATTCCCTCCCTGTCCAACATGGTCTTCCCGGAGGTCATGACCGGCATCAGTCAGGCCCTCGAGGAAACCGAGCTTCAGCCCGTGGTCGGCGTGACCGGCTACCTGCCCGAAAAAGAGGAAAAGGTGCTGTACGAGATGCTCTCGTGGCGCCCGTCCGGCGTGATCATTGCCGGGCTGGAACATTCCGACGCGTCCCGCGCCATGCTGCGCGCCGCAGGCATTCCGGTCGTCGAGTTCATGGATACCGACGGCACTGCCATCGATTCCGTCGTCGGCATTTCCCACCGTCGCGCGGGGGCTCAGATGGCGCAGGCCATCATCCGCGGCGGCTACCGGCGCATCGCCTTTCTCGGCACCAAGATGCCGCTCGACCACCGCGCGCGCAAACGCTTCGAGGGCTTCACCGAAACCCTCGCCAAGGCCGGTATCGAGATCGAGGATCGGGAATTCTATTCCGGCGGTTCGGCGCTGGCCAAGGGCCGGGAAATGACCCGCGAAGTGCTTTCCCGCAGCCCGGACCTCGATTTCATCTACTATTCCAACGACCTGATCGGCGCGGGCGGGCTGCTCTGGCTGACCGAGCAGGGCATCGACATTCCCGGCCGGATGGGCCTTGCCGGGTTCAACGGCGTCGATCTCATCAGGGGTCTGCCGCGCGAACTGGCCACGATGGATTCCTGCCGGCAGGAGATCGGCCAAAGGGCCGCGACACTGATCGTCGAGCGCGCCGCGGACCCCGCCGGTACCGCCCCGGCCCGAATCGTGCTGGAGCCGACCATCACCTACGGCGACACCCTGCGCCGTCCCTAGGGCGCTGGCCTGGCCTGGTGCGAAAGGGGCCAGACTGCGCCCCGCGGTACGTCCTTCGGTCATGCGACCGAAAGCCAGGTCATCCTGAACGGCGCGCGCGACATCACCTTCACCATGGACCTCATTCAGAAGGATTTCGGCCTCTTCCAGGCCATCGCGGACCGCGAAAGCCCCGCCCGGGCCGTTAACCATTCGACCCGGAATAAATTGAAATGCCGCGCCGCGTATGGCTTTTTCACCAGGGGGGACCAGTGTGGAAATGAACGATGCTACTGCTTGCAGGTCTGATCGGTATGGTGGCCGTAAGCACCGCGGCCGTCTGGGGGATGGAAGACCTCGGCAACGACAATGCGCGCGATGACGTCTCTCCCCCCGGCGATACGGACCTCCCCGCCTTCCCATCCGGCGCCGCCTCGCTTCTGGACCTTGCAGCCGATGACGACGGCACCGGCGACGACCCCGAGGGCGACGATTATGGCATCATCCAGGGCACCCGGACCGCCGATGCCCTGTCGGGCACCGATCGGCCCGAGTTTATCGACGGTCTGGGCGGCGATGACACGCTGAACACGGGCAACGGCGACGACATTGCACGCGGTGGCGCGGGCGACGATGACCTGTCCGGCGGCGCAGGCGACGATACGCTGCACGGGGGATCCGGGGCCGACACCGTGACGGGCGATGACGGCTCGGACAGCGTCTTGGGCCATGATGGCGACGACCTGCTGTCGGGCGGCGCGGGTGATGACAGCCTTGTCGGCGGTGAGGGGCAGGACAGCCTTTCGGGCGATGGCGGCAACGATGCCCTGCACGGCTATCTGGGGGATGATTCCCTCGATGGTGGCGCCGGGAACGACACGCTGTTCGGCGGCCACGGGAACGACACGCTGAGCGGCCTCGCCCCCGACGGTGCGGATCCGGTCGGCGATATCGACTATCTCAACGGCGGCGCGGGCGACGATGTGATCCGCCTTGGCGCCTCTGACATCGCCACTGGCGGCACCGGCGCCGACAGCTTCGTCCTGCGCGACTGGCTCGGGGCCGATCACCAGGGCCGGATCGTCGATTTTAACAGCGCCGAGGACAGGCTTGTGGTTCTCTGTGACGATACCGGAAACGCGGTGCCCGACGTAACGATCGAACAGGATACCGACGCCGTCGACCTGCACCGCGTCCTTCTGGACGGCAAGGTCATTGCCGAGGTCACCAGCGACACCGCACTGACGCTGGACCATGTCACCATCATCCCGCAGACCACCGGCTGACACGCCACACCGGTCCCGTTCGGAAAACCCCTTTCCATCCTGCCCGAAATCTCCTATACGCCCGCATCTGCCGCTGAAATGGCAGGTATCTCCACAGGACCTTGCTGGACGACATCCCGGCTCGCGCCCTTCACCCTTCAACCAAAGGAGACCCCGATGTCGATCACTGTCGAAGAAAAAGCCAAGGTGCTCAAGGATTTCGCCACCAAAGAAGGCGACACCGGTTCGCCCGAAGTCCAGGTTGCAATCCTGACCTCGCGCATCACCACCCTGACCGAGCACTTCAAGACCCACAAGAAGGACAACCACGGCCGCCGTGGCCTTCTGAAGATGGTCGCACAGCGCCGCAAGCTGCTGGACTATCTTAAGGGCAAGGACGAAGCACGCTATCAGGACCTGATCAAGCGTCTCGGCATCCGCCGCTAAACGCGCCGATCAGCCCGTTATTTTCAGAATGCCCGCTTCGTCAGAGCGGGCATTCCCGTTTCCGGCGGCCCGTCAGGCATCCATGCGCACGGGCCCATGCCCCGGCGCATCCGGACCAGCGGCGCGACGGGCCTTGTCGGCGTACATGCGGGCATCCGCACAGGCGACCAGCGCATCGAAATCCCGCCCATCCGCAGGCGCAATGGCCACCCCCACCGAAACGCCGACGACAATGGGCATCCCGGCGCCAAACTCGATGCAGCGCTCGAACCCTTCCAGGATGGCATCACGCACCGCCCGCGCCTCGGCATCGGACGCATCGGGCAGCCATATCGCGAATTCGTCACCGCCCACCCGCGCGCACAACGCCCGGGGCGGGACCGCCGCCTTCATCCGCGCAGCGGTCTCGCGCAGGACCGCATCGCCGAACCTGTGCCCAAGACGATCGTTCACGCCCTTGAAATCGTCGAGATCGACAAAGAACAGCCCACCCCGACCGGAAACCAGACTGCCGCGCACCGCCTCTGCAAATGCCACGCCATGCAGCAGCCCGGTCAGCGGTTCGATCCGGCCCAGATCGCGCAGTTTGCGCGCTTCCCGCCGCAGGTTCTCTTCCCGCCGCAGGCTCATCTGCAGCGCGCCATCCCGCGCCTTGACGCGCTCACGCACCTTCAGGAACCTGCCGACCAGCGCCGCATTCTGATCTTCCAGCATCAGGATCAGGCGCCGCGGCGCCGCATCGAAACCGACCAGCCGTTTTAGCTTGAACAGCACGGTCTCCGCATCGCGCCGGTAAAGCCTCAGAAAAGACGTGCTTGTGGTGCGCAGAACCCGTTGCAGCTCGGCCAGGACCTTTGCCTGCGAGGTCGCGGCCAACTCCGCGATGCCGCCCTGAGCCCCCATCCTGTAGCGCGCCTGCGCCGCCCTGTTGCCCAGCACGACCGCCCCCGCCTCATCGACGACCAGCGCCGCCTGCGGCATGGCATCCAATGCAATCCCGACCCCCGCCAGCCGGCAGTCGCCTTCACTTGAAGAACTCGACCCCATCGCCCCTCCGGTCATCCACCAACCGGACCCGCACGCGACAGCGATCATGCGCCGTGGCCAGAGACTCTTCGATCTTCACGCTGGCGTAACCGTTGCGATCGGCCACGACACGCCCGAAGACCATGGTCGTCATCATGCAAAGCGAACTTCTCCCGCGTACCAGCTCGCCGAAAGGGCAGCGCCCGTTCGTCAGAACGATCTCCGTCCCGTCACAGGCTTCCACCTCGAAAGTGCCGCCCAGCCGCGCCTTCAGATCGACAAGGATCCGGCCCAGTGCCGCGCTGTCCCGCGACAGGTCGCCCCCCGCCGCACGGGCGTAATCACGACTGATCTCGTCGCCCAGCTGATCGCCGACAAGCCCGATGAAGGCCGACGCATCTTCCAGTCCCACCGTCTTTTCCAACGTCCCCGCCAGCGTCGCTCCGACTGCTGCAAAGAACCCGCCGGGTTCCAGGTCGATCCCGTGGCAACCTGCCCCGCGCTCCCCGAGAGGCACACCACAGGGATCCGCGCGTTCAAGATCCCTCTCCAAACCGTTTACACCGTCCAAAACTCATCTCCATTAAGGTCTGTTAACGCGCAAAAAAGCGGCTCTTTCTTAAGATCCGGTAAACTGGTTTCAGCCGAATAGATAAAAATGAACCCGGCGCCTTTCGGCACCGGGTTCAGGAAATTTCAGACCGTCTGACGCGGGTCAGTGCAGCTTGGACTGGACCTCGCCGATCGACTGGTCGATCAGCTTGCTGTTGTCTTCCTTGGTCAGGGACTTGGCAACCACATCCTTCGCGGCGGCAACGGCCACCGCGATGGCCTGATCCCGCACATCCTTGACGGCGCTGGCCTCGGCCGACGCGATCTGCTCCTCGGCCGCCTTGATGCGGCGCTTGATGGACAGATCCAGGTCCTTCTTGGCCTGCTCCGCGGCTTCGGCGGCTTCCGCCTTGGCATGGGCCACGATCCGGTCGGCCTGGTCCTGGACTTCCTTCTGCTTGCGCTCATAGCTCGCCAGCAGGGTCTGGGCTTCCTCGCGCAGCGCGCGCGCCTCATCCAGCTCCGACTTGATGCCATCGGCCCGCTTGTCCAGCATCTCGCCGATCTTGCCGGGCACTTTCAGGTAAACCAGCAGCGCCAGGAACAGCAGGAAGGCGATCAGCACGACAAAGTTCGTGTTGCCCAGCGAAAGGAACGGTCCCGTCGCGGCCAGCGCGGGACTGGCGGCCCCGATCGCGGTCACGGTTGCGATGATCTGCTTCATGACACTCATCCCTTCAGCCGCGCGTTGACGGCCGATGTGACGGTCCGTCCGTCGGCCTTGACGCCCATTGCGGCGACCAGTTCCTTGGCGGTGTCCTTGGCCACTTCCTTGACGCTTTCCAGCGCCGAGGCGCGGATCTCCGCGATGGCCTTTTCGCCCTCCGCGGTCTTGGCCGCGATCTCGGCATCCGCCTTCTTCGTCGCCTCCGCCAGCTCGGCGTTGATCTCCGCCTTGGCCTCGGCAATGATCTCCTGCGCTTGCGCGCGGGCATCGGCCAGGGCCTTATTATAGGCGTCCTCGGCGTCCGAGGCTTTCTCTTTCAGGTCTTCCGCCGCGGCCAGGTCGTTGGTGATCGTTCCCTGACGCTCGGCCAGCACCGCCGCGATGCGCGGCAGCGCGATCCGCGACAGGATGAAAAAGATCACGATCAGCGCGATGACCAGCCAGAAGATCTGGTTGCCCATCCAGTCCGGGCAAAGCTGGGGAAGGCCGATCGCCCCACCGCCTGCATCGACGCAAGCGCTGGCAGCACCTTCTCCTAGGGTATCGGTCGCCATCTGCGTTCTCCTTGTTGCGCCTGCCCACGTTGTATCAGGTTTTCCGGATCATGTCCGGTCACCGGGGCCGCGCAAGGCTCAATGTTCGTGTCGTATCGCCATGCCCGGGCTTCGGGCCGGCGCGGCGCCATCCGGATATTCCTCACGGACGCCGGGGGACGGGCATCACGCCCCTCGCCCCGACCCGTAAGGATCAAACCCGTCTGGCTTAGACGGCGAACATCAGCAGAAGTGCCACGAGGAACGAGAAGATCCCCAGCGCTTCTGCGAACGCGATACCGATGAACATGGTCGCGGTCTGGCCACCGGCCGCCGACGGGTTGCGCAGGGCACCGGCCAGGTAGTTGCCGACCACGTTGCCCACACCGACGGCCGCGCCGCCCATGCCGACAGACGCCAGGCCCGCGCCGATGAATTGACCCATTTGTGCGATATCGCCTTCCATGTCTTTTCTCCTTACGATGGAATTCAGTGATCTGTTGTTCGAGTGATGCGGCGCGCGCGCCGCGTAGGGTGGGCGAAAGCCCACGCGTCTCCTAATGATGCGGGTGCAGCGCGTCCTTGAGATACACGCAGGTCAGGATGGTGAACACGTAGGCCTGGATGAACGACACCAGCACCTCCAGCCCGTAGACCGCGGTGATCGCCAGGATCGACAGCGGCGTCACCACCAGCCCCACCCCGGTCGAGATCAGCACCAGCGGCGCGAAGGCGGCGAACACCTTCATCACGGCGTGGCCCGCCATCATGTTGCCGGCAAGACGGATAGAGTGGCTGACCGGACGCACGAAATACGAGATCACCTCGATCAGCGCCAGGATCGGCCGCAGCACCAGCGGCGCCGAGCTGATCCAGAAGAGGCTCAGAAAGCTCGCGCCGTTCTTGACGAAGCCCAGCACGGTCACGCCGACGAACACCAGCATCGCCATCACCGCCGTCACGCCGATATGGCTGGTCGAGGTGAACGATCCGGGGATAAGCCCGAGGAAGTTGGCGAAGACGATGAACATGAACAGCGTCATGATATAGGGAAAATACGGCAGCGCATCCTTGCCCGCCACATCCTCGACCATCTTGCGGATGAACCCGTAGGCCAGTTCGGCCACCGACTGGATGCGCCCCGGAATGACCGACCGTGCGGACGTTCCCAGCACCATCAGCGCAAAGACCGCCAGCACCGTCAACGCCATCCACAGCGTCGCGTTGGTGATCGTGAACAGGCCCACCGGACCGTCGCCGGTCAGCGGCTTGATGATGAACTGGTCCATCGGGTGGAACACCAGCCCTTCGCTTTCGCCATGCGCTTCAGTGGCCATCTGTCTTCCTCTTGTCGTCACCCTCGCGGGTTCGCTCAGCTTCCGGCGTTTCCGCCGCATTCCTCAGCTGGATCTCGTTGGCGCTGCGCATCATCGTCTTGATGCCCGCCGCAAGGCCCAGCAATGTGAACAGCACAAGGAAGATCGGGATCGTCCCGAACAGGTAATCCAACCCGTACCCCATGCCGAAACCGATCCCCAGACCGGCCACCAGTTCTATCACCATCCGCCAGGCCAGCTGTGCCTGGGAATAATGGTTCTCCATGTGGGGCTTCGGCGCATCCACGCCCTTCAGCGCGTTGATCCTGTCTTCAAGCCGCCTCAGCCGCTCTTGTCGGTCAGGATCGTCCACCTTTTCCCCTCCGGAACCGTTGCGCCGTTGCTAAGCCGCGCCCGCGCCCGAGTCAAGCGCGCGACAGACACCTTCAAACCACTGAAGAAAAGGGGTTTTTCGGCCATGCGCCGCTCTGCCACATGCCCGCAGCAACCGCATCTGGCGAATTTCGCATATTCAACCAGGCGGTTGAGATTGCCCAGGTCTCCGCGTCGGCATCGCGCCCGGTCTCCGGCTTTTTCTTGGCGGAAATACTCGAATCCTGCCGCCGGCCTTACAGCTCCAGCCACGAAATATCCGCGCCCCACCCCGCCAGAAGCGACACGAGGTCCCCGGGCCGGATCGCCACAGTCCGGTCATTGACCAGCGGATGCGCATGGACGAAATCCGCGGCCTTCACCGCGGCGTCCATCCACAGCTGCACCCCGGTCCCGGCTCCGGTGACCATCGCCAAAGGGCTCACCGCGCCGGGCCGTACGCCCAGGAACTCCATCAGCCGCTCCGCCGAGCCAAAGGACAGCCCGGCAACGCCCATCCGCGCGCCCAGCGCCTTCAGCTCCACCTCCCGGTCCTGTTCCAGCACCACCAGGTGGTTGCGCTTCTTCCGGTCCCGCAGGTAGAAATTCTTGAGGTCGATCCGCCCCGGACCGCCCGGCACGGCCCCACCCTTCACAGTCTTGGCATCCTTGACCGTGCGCAGCGGGATGTGCTCGTAAAGTTCGAAATCGATGCCCGCGCCCCGCAATTGCGACAGCAGGTCGTCGGAACTCACCGGCAAACTGTCCTGAAAGGCGGACGTGGCATCAACCATGTTCAAAGGCTCCCTAAGCTGGCGCGGACGGCTAGTCCGCCGGGTCGTCCTTCTCGAAGAACGACTTCAGCCTGTCAATGGCCCCCGGCTTGTCGCCCACAGCCGCGTCACCCTCCTCTTCTGCCGTCTCGTCCTTGCGCACGATCCCGCCTTTCATCACGCCGGCCAGCACCGTGTCCCAAAAGAGGTCGATATCGCCTTCGCGCAATCGCGCCATCTCCTCGGAGTCCAACTGCAACTGATAGCGGAACTCCGCATTGCCACCCTGCGCGGCCACCAGCTTGCCCAGGCCCCCGGCCAGCATCCGCTCGGTCCGCGCCGCGCCCTCGGGCACGCTCACGCGCATATCCTGCGCCGCCAGCCGCCAGTCCATGTCGACGAAATCCTCCGACAGGCTCCACCGATCCTCGACCATCACCGTCGCCCGGCCCTCGTCGATCCAGGTCAGCGGCGCGCGCGGCACCAGCCGCTTCAGCTGCGCCGCGTCCACGTCCTCGAAGGCCCAGCGCGTCTCGCGCCCCTGCTCGGTGATCTCGCGCGTCTCCACCAACAGCGGCTGGCCCGCCACCTCGGCGGTCAGGTTCGACCGGAACAGCAGGTCAAAGAGCGCCAGCCCACTGCGAAACGGCGCCACCTCGCCCGTCTCGATCGCCAGCGTGTAGGGCTCGGTCCCGCGCGGCCGGATCTCCACGTCGACACCCTCGACCGCCAGCCTGTCGGCCTTGAACGCCCGGCGCGGTTTGGGCAGGCCGCGCGCCTCGCCCGCCGTCTCCTCCCTGGGAAGCGGCGGAATCACATAGCCCTCCACCCCCTCGACCTGGCCGAGGATCAGCCGCGGCGTACTGCCCAGCAGGCTCCACAGGTCCACATCCGCCTCCGCCCGCGCCACGGCCAGGTCAAAGGCCAGCCCGGTCTCGTGCGCCCGCGTCATTTCCAGCCCGTCCAGCACCACGTGCCCACCCAGAAGCGATCCGCTGGCTTCGGCATACTCCACGCTCATCCCCGCCTTCTCGCTCGCGGTCTCGATTACCATCCGCAGG
The DNA here is from genome assembly GCA_046290265.1 of Roseovarius sp. Taxonomy (GTDB): domain Bacteria; phylum Pseudomonadota; class Alphaproteobacteria; order Rhodobacterales; family Rhodobacteraceae; genus Roseovarius. Next base: position 66,058 of record JBKAGF010000012.1, read on the forward strand.
ATCGGCTGGAAAAACACATAGGTCGCCACGACACCCAGCACGCCCAGCACCGCGCTGCCGCCGGCCACCCAATGCACCACCTTGCGCGGGATCAGCGGCTTGCGCGGGGGCGAGGACTTGCCCCTGGCCGAGGCACGCCGCGCCCGCCGGGCCTGGACCCATTCCGCGAACACCCCGCCGAACAGCAGCAAGAAACCCTCGATCACCGCCCCCACGATGGCGCCCAGAATGGCGATCACCGGCGCCATGCACGCCAGGATGATCTCCGCAAAGACAAGAACCAGAGCTTCCATCGCAAAATTCCCCAAACCAATGCGCGCACTCTAGCCGTGCCCGTCACACGCTGCCAACGCCTTAGGTCCCGGTGCCGTGGCCTTGGCGCTTGCGGTGGCGTTCCTGCATCAGCGCCAGCATTGTCACGGAAACACACCACCTTATTGACTCGCCCCCCGCAAAGGCCTATCAGCCGCGCAACATCACGGAAGACAGCGCTCTTCCGGTCCCTTGGGCGCAGCCCGGGATCGCCCCCCACCAGCGAGTGTCGCCCGTGGGGGCGCTTCTCGTTTGAATGCCGTGGGGGCGTTTATCGTTTGAACCGTCCTCCCTATGTTGGGACGACATGACAGTAACCGGCGAAGGAGGCCGAGGCATGTTTGAAAATCTTTCCGAACGTCTCTCCGGCGTCTTCGACCGGCTGACCAAACAGGGCGCGCTCAGCGAAGAAGACGTCAAGACCGCCCTGCGCGAGGTCCGCGTCGCCCTCTTGGAGGCCGACGTCTCCCTGCCCGTCGCCCGCGACTTCGTCAAACGCGTGCAGGACCAGGCCACCGGCCAGGCCGTCACCCGCTCGGTCACCCCCGGCCAGCAGGTCGTCAAGATCGTCCACGACGCGCTTGTGGATACGCTCACCGGCTCCGAAGATCCCGGGGCGCTGAAAATCGACAACCCGCCCGCACCGATCCTCATGGTCGGCCTGCAAGGCTCGGGCAAGACCACCACCACCGCCAAGCTCGCCAAGCGCCTCAAGGACCGCGAGGGCAAGCGCGTGCTCATGGCCTCGCTCGACGTCAACCGCCCCGCGGCCATGGAACAGCTCGAAATCCTCGGCCGCCAGATCGGCGTCGACACGCTCCCCATCGTCAAGGGCGAGGATCCCGTCACCATCGCCAAGCGCGCCAAGACGCAAGCCGGCCTGGGTGGCTACGACGTCTACATGCTCGACACCGCCGGGCGGCTCCATATCGACCAGGAACTGATCGCCCAGGCCGCCGCCGTCCGCGACGTCGCCAACCCGCGCGAAACGCTCCTGGTGGTCGACGGCCTCACCGGCCAGGACGCGGTCAACGTCGCCACCGAATTCGACGACAAGATCGGCGTCACCGGCGTGGTCCTCACCCGGATGGACGGCGACGGCCGCGGCGGTGCGGCGCTCTCCATGCGCGCCGTCACCGGCAAGCCGATCCGCTTCGTCGGCCTGGGCGAAAAGATGGACGCGATCGAGACCTTCGAGCCCGAGCGCATCGCGGGCCGCATCCTCGGCATGGGCGACATCGTCTCCCTCGTGGAAAAGGCGCAACAGACCATCGAGGCCGAACAGGCCGAAAAGATGATGCGCCGCTTCCAGAAGGGTCAGTTCAACATGAACGACCTCAAGATGCAGCTCGAACAGATGCAGAAGATGGGCGGGATGGAAGGCGTGATGGGCATGATGCCCGGCATGGGCAAGATGGCCAAGCAGATGGAAGGTGCGGGCATCGACGACAAGATCCTCACGCGCCAGGTCGCCCTGATCAATTCCATGACCAAGAAGGAACGCGCCAACCCCAAGCTCCTGCAGGCCAGCCGCAAGAAACGCATCGCGCAGGGCGCGGGGCTCGAAGTCTCCGAGCTCAACAAGCTTCTGAAGATGCAGCGCCAGATGGGCGACATGATGAAGAAGATGGGCAAGGGCGGCATGCTGAAACAGGCCATGAAGGGCATGTTCGGCGGCAAGGGCCAGCCTTCGCCCGAGGACATGGCCCAGGGCATGGACCCCAAGGCGCTCGAACAGGCCGCCAAGCAGATGGGCCGCGGCATGCCCGGCGGCGGCTTTCCCGGCATGGGCGGCGGCGCGGGCCTGCCCCCCGGCCTCTCAGGCTTCGGGAAAAAGAAATAACCCCATGGCTTTTTCTTGGCTCAAATACTCAATCCGGCCCCTGCCGCCCGCGTCCCGGCCCGCCCCGGCTCGGCACGGTGCAGCGCGTTGGATAAAAGCCGCGCGGCAGCGCGTCCTTTTGGCCAGACCCACGGCAGGCGCCGCATGACCCTCCGCCTCGACATTCCCCGGATCGAGACCGACCGCCTCGTCCTGCGCGGGCCGGAAACCGGCGATTTCGAACCGCTGGCCGGGTTCCTGCTGGACCGCGACCGGTCCTGGGGCTTCGGCACGGAAAAGAACATGTCCCGCGCCTGGCGCTGGTTCGCCATGTCCATCGGCCACTGGGCGCTGCACGGTTTCGGCTATTTCACCATGGAGTGGAAGGACACCGGCCAACCCTGCGGCATCACCGGAATCTGGGCGCCCGAAGGCTGGCCAGAACCGGAACTGGGCTGGGTCGTCTATGACGGCTACGAGGGCCGCGGCATCGCCTATGAGGGCGCCGAACGTGCCCGCCGCTGGGCCTACCAGGACCTGGGCCTCACGACGCTGACCTCCAACATCGTGCCCGGCAACACGCGTTCCATTGCGCTGGCCGAACGCCTCGGCGCGCGATACGAGAAGACCTACAACAACGTCGAGATGGGCGAGGATTACCTCTATCGCCACCCCGGCCCGTCCGAACTGGGTCTCGACTGCGACGCCGACGGCTCCCCCGAGGCCTACGCATGAAGATCACCGTCGACATTCCCGTCATCGAGACCGAGGACCTGATCCTGCGCGAATACCGGGACTCCGATTTCGAGGCCTTTGCCGCCTTCGGCACGTCCGACCGCGCGGCCTATGTCGGCGGCCCGCACAGCCGCTGGGACAGCTGGCGCGCCTTCATGGCCGGAATCGGTCACTGGGCCCTGCGCGGCTACGGCATGTGGATGATCGAACATCGCGCCACGGGCAGTGTCGCGGGCCGCGTCGGCATGATCCTGAACGATGGCTGGGACGAGCCCGAACTGGGCTGGCACATTTACGACGGGTTCGAAGGCAAGGGATACGCCTACCAGTCCGCCCTCGCCGCGCGCGCGCACGCCGCCCGGCATTTCGGCCTCGACGGCGTCATCTCCTATATCGACGCCACCAACACCCGCTCGCTCCGCCTAGCAGACCGCCTCGGCGCAAAGCACGAGCGCGACGGCACCGTCGTCGGCACCCCCTGCCAGGTCGGCGCACCCCCGCATCGGCGAGGCCGCGGCAATGACACAGACCATGCCGCAGCCCTGAAGCCGTCCACCCCCGAAGCGATGGCACGCCGCCGCTTGGCGCGGCCCTGCCGGTGCTGACCACCGAACGGCTGACCTGCGCGCCCCGACCCTGTCGGATTTCGAGCACCCGCCATCACCTGCGGTCCGCGCGGCGCGGGCCTGGGCGGCCCCATGACGCGCAGCGACGCCTGGTACGACTACGCCTCGATGGTGGGCAACTGGCTCCTGCGGGGCCACGGGCTGTGGTCGGTCGAGGAAACCGCAACCGGCGCGCATCTGGGCTTCGTCGTCATCGGGTTCGAGCCGGGCGACCCGCATCACGAACTGGGCTACATGTTCAACGAAGGTGCCGAAGGCAAGGGCGTCGCCGTCGAGGCTGCCCGCGCCGCACGCGACTACGCGCAATCCACGCTCAACGTGCCCGTGCTTGACAGCTACATCTTTGCCGGCAACCACCGCTCCATCGCCCTGGCGACACGGCTCGGCGCGGAACATGTCGGCGATATCTCCTACCCGGAAGATGACGAACCGTCCCGCATCTACCGCCACCCGAACCCGGCGGAGGTCTGAGATGGGCCACCGCGACATCCCCGTGCTGGAAACCGGGCGCCTCGTCCTTCGCGGCCCCGAGGCGACGGACTATCCCGACTTCAAGGCCACCTTCGCCTCCTACCGCTCGCGCTTCATGGGCGGCCCGCTCAACCCCTACGAGGCGTGGATGCTCTACGCCGCCGAGATCGGCCACTGGGAAATCCGCGGCTTCGGCATGTGGATGATCCACCTGCGCGACACCGGCGAGACGGTGGGCATGGCCGGCGGCTGGTTCCCCGCCAAGTGGCCGGAACGCGAAATCGCCTGGATCATCTGGCCCGACAAGGCCGGCAAGGGCTATGCGCTCGAAGCCACGCACAAGGTGCGAGACCATCTTTTCACCGCCGCCGGCTGGGACGGCGCGGTCAGCTATATCGACCCCAAGAACCTCGATTCCATCCGCCTCGCCGAACGGCTGGGCTGCACCAAGGACCACGAGGCACCCAGCATCGACGGCTCCGACGCGGTCTACCGCCACCCGTCGCCCGCCACCCTGAAATCCGGCCAGATCCGCGACGGGATCGAGCTGGAAATCGGCCATTACCGCGACCCGCTCTTCAAACCGAAGGGGATGCCCATTGACTGACGCCGACACCACCCGCGCCGCGGCCCTGCTGAAAGGCCACCGCGAAAGCATCGACCGGCTCGATGCCATCCTCGTCTACACCCTGGGCGAGCGGTTCAAACACACCCAGGCCGTGGGTGCGCTCAAGGCCGAACACGACCTTCCCCCGTCCGATCCCGCCCGCGAGGCGCAACAGATCGCACGGCTCGAAGACCTGGCGCACCGCGCCGACCTCGACCCGGAATTCGCCAAGAAATTCCTCAACTTCATCATCGCTGAAGTCATTCAGCACCATAAGCAACACCAGACCTGACGCGGGACCCTCCCGCCAGACCAACCCCGGCGGGCGCCCCCCGCCACACCAACCGTAGGGTGGGGTTTCACCCCACCACACCAACGCCATTTAAAAGGAGAAACACCAATGGCCATGAAAATCCGCCTTGCCCGTGGTGGCAGCAAGAAACGCCCCCACTACTCGATCGTTGCCGCCGACAGCCGCATGCCGCGCGACGGCCGCTTCATCGAGAAGCTGGGCACCTACAACCCGCTCCTGCCCAAGGACAGCGAAGACCGCGTCAAGATGAACATGGAGCGCGTGCAGCACTGGCTGGATCACGGCGCACAGCCCTCCGACCGCGTCTCGCGCTTTCTCGAGGCCGCCGGCGTACTGGAGAAGAAAGAGCGCGCCAACATGAAGAAGGCCGAGCCGGGTCAGAAAGCCAAGGACCGCGCCGAGGAGAAAGCCGCCAAGGCCGCCGAAGCAGCCGAGGCAGCCAACGCCCCGGCCGAGGAAGCCCCGGCCGAAGAGGCTGCCGCGGAAGAAACCAGCGAGAGCTGATCCGCCCACCGCTTTCGGCGCTATGCTCTCCGTGCCGCCCCTGCGCTCAGCCGGGGCGGCACGCACCGCTTTCGCTTTCGGGACATCCAAAATGTTCGGCCTCATACGCCTTGTCGTCCTCAGTTCCCTGACCTTCGTCGCGGGCGTCTTCTTCGAACGCCACAACGTCTCCGAGGCCTGCACGGCGCAGGGTGGCCTCGCAACCGACGGGCTGTGCGTGGTCAGCGAGGCACGCCAATGACCGACCTTATCTGCATAGGCGCCGTCGCCGGCGCGTTCGGCGTCCGGGGCGAGCTGCGGCTGAAATCCTTCACCGCCACGCCCGAGGATATCGCCACCTACGGCCCCGTCACCTCCGAGGATGGCACTCAAAGCTACACCATCACCCTCACCGGCCAGGCCACCAAGGGCGCGCTCATCGCGCGGCTGTCCGGTGTCGCCACCAAGGAACAGGCCGACGCCCTGCGCGGCCTGCGCCTCTTCGTCGAGCGTGACCGCCTGCCCGCCCTACCCGATGACGAATACTACCACGCCGACCTCATCGGGCTCGAGGTCTTCGACACCGGCGGCACCCTCCTGGGCCGGGTCAAATCGGTCCAGAACCACGGCGCGTCGGACATCCTCGAAATCCATGGGCCGGGGCTGAACTCCACCGTCCTTCTGCCCTTCACGCTCGAGGCCGTGCCCACCGTCGACCTCGCCTCGGGCCGCATCGTTGCCGACCCGCCCGAGGGGCTTTTCTGAGCATGCCGCGAATCCTGCTGCATCCGGGCTTTCACAAGACCGGTACCTCGTCCCTTCAGCGCGGCGCGGCGGAACTGCAGACCGTGCTGCGCCCGCACCTGCAACTGATGTTCACCCAGGACGTGCTCGAGGCGACCCGCGCGGCGAAACGCTATTCGGCCTATGGCGATCCGGACGACCTGCACCGTTTCGCCGCGGCGTTCACCCAGGCCGTACGGCTTGCCGACCCCGCCGACCCGCGCGCCCTGATGATAACCTCCGAGGATCTCTGCGGATATATCCCGGGAAATCACGGCGTCAGCAGCTATGCCGCCGCCGCTCCGCTGATGAACGTCGCCACCGCCGTGCTCTCCGCACATTTCGGAACGGACGCGCGGCTCAGCGTCTTCTTCACGACCCGCGCACCCCGCGACTGGCAGCGCAGCGTCTGGTGGCAGAACCTGCGCGCCCTGCGCCTGACCGAGGATTTCGAAACCTACCGCGCCAGCCTTTCCCGCGCCGCCGACCTCGACGCGGTCGTCGATATGGTCGACGAACGCATTCGCCATCGCGCCACCGTGCTCGACACCCCGATCGAGGACTGCAGGACCGATCCTCTGGGCCCGCTGGGGGCGGCGCTCGACCATCTCGATGTGCCGCGCGACGGTCTGCCCGCGCTGCCCGCCCACAACGTGCAGCCCGACGGCGCCGCCGAAGAACTGCTGTCGCTCAACCGTTCCGCCCTTCCTGAGGCCGATCTGGCCGAGGCCAAGCGCGCCGTGCTCCGGCGCTACCGCGCCGCCGGCGCCACACGGCACGCCCCGGACGCCCCGGCTTGACGCCAGACGGGTTTGCGCCGCACATAGCCCCATGTCAGACACCGCTCCGAAATCCCACGGCCGCAAGTCGATCACCGCCTCGCTGAAACCCCGCAGCCTGATGGGCGGCCCCGACCGCCTTGCCCGCGCCTGGTCGGCCTCGGTCATCACGCTCCTGCCCGATGCCTTTCCCGGTATCCTCGGGCAAAGCCTTACCGGCAAGGCCCTCAAGGATGGCTTGTGGCAGCTTCATACCGTCGATCTGCGCCCCTTCGGCGACGGCCGCCACCGCAACGTCGACGACACGCCCGCCGGCGGCGGCGCCGGCATGGTGCTGCGCGCCGACGTGATGGGCCGCGCCATCGACCACACGCTTGCGCAGGCCCCGAAAGGCGCGCCGCTGGTCTATCTCAGCCCGCGCGGCCGGCCCTTTACCCAAGCCATGGCCCGCCACTGGGCCACCCTGCTCGGTGTCACCATGATCTGCGGCCGCTTCGAAGGGCTCGACCAGCGCGTCATCGACCATTACGATATCCATGAAGTCTCGCTGGGCGATTTCGTCCTCACCGGCGGCGACCTCGCCGCCCAGGCCATGATCGACGCCACCGTGCGCCTTCTGCCCGGCGTTCTGGGCAACGAAAGCTCGACCGAGGAAGAAAGCTTCTCCGACGGCCTGCTCGAACACCCGCAATACACCCGCCCCGCCGAATGGAACGGGCGCAAGATCCCCGACGTGCTGATGTCCGGCCACCACGGCGAGATCGCCAAGTGGCGGCGGACCATGTCCGAGGAACTGACGCGGGACAGGCGGCCGGATCTCTGGACAGCACTGAAACGATCAGACTAGCAGCGGTACCTATCCCGATCGAAGGAAAACGCGTCCGGTGCGGTGCATCGTGACGATCGATAAGGGACCTCTCCTGAGCGCAGGTTGAACGGATCGCCGCTCAGCTTAGCCACGATGGTTTTCTGCGACAGTTCGATCGCTTGGCACTGATAGTCCCCGCCGCGTGTGGCCGTTACGGGATTTCGGCTGTTCCGGGGGTGCCGAAAACAAATCGCCCGGATTCCCTGCACGGTATCCAGCCTCCAGTCCTCGGGCAAAGCCATGTGGTTTCCCGGATACCAAAGCCACGCGCGCCCGCCTGCCGCGATGTAGTTCACCTGGAAACCATGTGCCTTGTTGAACGAAAGATAGGTGGTTCCCGGTGCCGGGTAGTCTGGAAAGGAAATCGGACGCCGCGACACCTCCGCGATGGCGGCCTGCGCACTTGCTCGCGGTGGGTCTCCCGAAACTCCCGCCGTCGTGCAGGCGCCAAGTCCAGCCGCGGCGCAAATCAACAGAACCTTTGCCGTCGCACCCGCTCTCAGCATGAAAGCGATACGCTCCAGCGGAACGGTTTGCCTTTCTGATTGACCTTGGAAAGATCGGCATCCGGGCCAAAACCGCCGATAAATTCAAGGACGCCTGCATTCATCTTGGCGCCACAACCGGTCTGGCCGCGCGCGACCGCTTCAATATCTGCCATAGTGTAGCGGAAATCATTGTTTGACGCTTGAACATACGCCACAGGGTTTTCGGTATTCCGGGCGAAAAGGAACGTATTGCCTTTATAAGAGACCGCCTTCCGGTCACTCCACGCCGCTTCGATGGCGGGGTTTGTGGGTTGGCTGGACCCCGAACCGGTCGATCCGCCGCAGGCCGAAAGCACGGTCAGTGCTGAAACCAGAAATACGATGTTTTTCACAACAACTCTCCACTTCTTGCTGTCCCACCCGTCTCATGCCAACCCTCATGTTTCAACCCGATAAGTCGCTTGAATTCTGCTCGGGTGTTTGCCGGTAATTCCCTTGCCCTATAACCCCACTTCCCCTATACACCGCCCGTCCGGGACTCTTGTGAGTCGTCCGGACCTGTTTGTTTGGCACACAGGGATGCTTTCTTCGGCACCCACCCGCCCGGCACGCAGCATCGAGACAAAAGACATGACGACCTGACCTCCGGCGGGCACTTCCCAGTGGACCCGATAGAAGACCAGGAGCTCTCAAGGCCGCGCATCACCTTTGCGGGACAACCGCAAGCAACGTAAGGAGTGGATCAGATGGACCTGATCGCTGAAATCGAGGCGGAACAAATCGCCGAACTGGGGAAAACCATCCCCGACTTCAAGGCCGGCGACACCGTGCGCGTCGGCTTCAAGGTGACCGAGGGCACCCGCAGCCGTGTGCAGATGTTCGAAGGCGTCTGCATCAGCCGCAAGAACGGCGAAGGCATCGCCGGCTCGTTCACCGTACGCAAGATTTCCTTCGGTGAAGGCGTGGAACGGGTGTTCCCGCTCTACTCGACCAACATCGACAGCATCGAAGTCGTGCGCCGTGGCCGCGTCCGCCGCGCCAAGCTGTATTACCTGCGCCAGCGCCGCGGCAAGTCGGCCCGGATCGCAGAGGTTACCAACTACAAGCCCAAGTCGGGCGCAAACGCGTAAGGAGCGGACCATGAAGAAAGATCTGCACCCCGATTACCACTTCATCGACGTCAAGATGACCGACGGCACCGTCGTCAAGATGCGCTCGACCTGGGGCAGCGAAGGCGACACCCTGTCGCTCGATGTCGACCCCTCGGTCCACCCCGCCTGGACCGGCGGCGGCGCCCGCCTGACCGATGCCGGCGGCCGCGTGTCGAAGTTCAAGAACAAGTACGCAGGCCTGGGCTTCTGACGATCCCCGCCTGATACGCCATGGAAACGCCGCTCCGCTCCGGGGCGGCGTTTTTCGTCTCCGGGACGGGCATGGCGCAAATGCAATATTTGCGCGCCATCGTATCAAACCGGCTTCAACAGGGTCTGCATACAGCTTAAGGTGGCGCCCGAACCCGCAGGGCAAATCGCCGGTTCAAGAAGCGGGAAAACGAGGGCACGGGCATGGCACATATCATCGTCGTCGGGAACGAGAAGGGCGGGGCGGGGAAATCGACCGTCTCGATGCATGTCGCGACCGCACTGGCCCGCATGGGCCACAATGTCAGCGCGCTGGACCTCGACCTGCGGCAGAAGACCTTTGGCCGCTACGCCCACAACCGCGCGTCGTATCTTGCAAAATCGGGGCTGGATCTGCCCGGGGCGCGTTATCACGACCTGCCCGAGGTGGACGCGGACAAGCTGAAACCCGGCGAGAACGTCTATGACCGCCGGCTGTCCGCGGCAGTGGCCGAATTGGAGCCCGACAGCGATTTCATCATCATCGACTGCCCCGGCTCGCACACAAGGCTCAGCCAGGTGGCGCACAGCCTGGCCGATACGCTGGTCACGCCGCTGAACGACAGCTTCGTCGATTTCGACCTTCTGGCCCATGTCGACACCGACGGGCTGAAGATCCTGGGGCCGTCCGTATACTCTGAAATGGTCTGGAACGCGCGCCAGCTGCGGGCGCAGGCGGGCCTTAAGCCGATCGACTGGATCGTGGTCCGCAACCGCCTTGGCGCGCAGCAGATGGTCAACAAGGAAAAGATGGGCGCGGCGCTGGATAACCTCGCCAAGCGCATCGGCTTCCGCACCGCGCCGGGCTTCAACGAGCGTGTCATCTTCCGAGAGCTTTTCCCCCGCGGCCTGACCCTTCTGGACCTCAAGGATATCGGCGTGAAGGGCCTGAACATCTCCAACGTCGCCGCCCGTCAGGAACTGCGCGACCTTATCAAGGCGCTGAACCTGCCCGGCGTGACCGTCAACTTCTGACACGGCCCGGTCCGGCCCTCGGATTCTGAGTATTTCTGCCAAGAAAAAGCAGGCGCGCGCGCCCTTGTCTCTCAGGTCGCGCGACGCACATGCGAGCCGTCGCCCAGGATAACGTCGTCCATGGGCACGTCCCAGGGCTGGGGAAAGATCGTCTGGACCGGGCAGAAATCATGCCCCACGCCGATCGCCCGCGGGCGCGGCGACAACGCCGCCAGCGTCATGTCGTAATACCCGCCGCCATTGCCCAGCCGGAAACACGCCTCGTCGACGCCCAGAAGCGGCGCGATGACGATATCCGGCGCGACCGGGCGCGCCTCGGCCGGGACCGGGATGTTCCAGATGCCGCGTGTCATCCTGTCGCCGGGCGCCCACAGGTGAAATGCGACCGGCCGGCCCGTCTGCTCGACCACCGGCAGCGCCACGCGCGCGCCGCGCTCTATCGCGCGGGCCAGCCACGGGCGCAGGTCCAACTCGCCCCGGATCGGCCAGTAGCCGGCCACCGTCACGCCGCAAAGCTCCGTCAGCACCCGGTCGAGCGCGCCGCCGACCAGCCCGGCCTGCCGCGCCAGTTCGTCCCGAGACATCTCTCGCCGCAGCGCGTAAAGCCTTTCGCGATCGCTTTTGCGGAACCGGGCCACGTCCGAGCGGGTTTGCGCATCCACGACATGTCCTCCGACCACCTCATGGAGAAAACAGGGCGGGTCGCCGCCACCGTCCCTACTCATCGCCGGCGCCTGAGCACGACCATGTTCGACACCAGAAGCGCCCCGATCACCACCGCACCGCCGACGATGGCCCAGCGTCCAGGGTCCTCGCCCACCACGGCCCAGACCAGCAGCGGCGCCAGCACCGATTCCAGCAAGATCAGCAGCGACACCTCCGCCGAGCTGATATAGCGCGGCCCCAGCGTGAGAAAGCATGTGGCGACCGCGATGAACGCCCCGTGCAGCGCGAAGAGATGCCACTGCGCCGCCACAGGCACCAAGGGCGACACGAAGGGCAACACCACCAGCCCCGCACCGATATAGGCAATCGGAATGGCCGGGATCATCGACACGTCCCTGAGCCTCCGCACCGCCGTCAGCGCCCCGGCGTAGGAGGCGCAGACGATCACCGCCCAGATGTCGCCCTTCCAGCTGGCGATCTCGTTCTCGCCCGAGCCATAGGCGATGATCGCCAGACCCGCGAATACCCCCAGCATGGTCAGCACCATGCGCCGGCTGATCCCCTCGCCCAGGAACACCTTGCCGAAAATGGCGGCGAAGACCGGCATCGAGGCGAAGATGAACACCACGTTCGCCACGCTGGTCTGCGTCACCGCCAGCACGAATCCCGGCGCGGTCGAGCCCATCAGCACGATATAGATCACCCCCGGCCAGCCGGTGCCGAGCGCGGCGCGCGTCGACCCCCGCGGCATGAAGGCCAGCACCCCCACCAGGATGAACACCCCGGCGGTGATCCCGCGCCAGAAGGCCACGACCAGCGGCTCCGCCTCGATCAGCCGCACGAAAAGGGAGTCGGGCACCACGAACAACACGCCCAGCGTGGTCAGCAGCAGCCCCTTGAGATGCGTATTCATAAGGAATAACTGCCCGGAATTTGATCAGAATGTAAAGACCGGCGGCGCGGATTTCATCGCGGCCTGATGCCAAGTGGACATGAGCCTCGCAGGTCGGTCGTGCGGCCGAAGCCGTCGTTCACGACGAAGGCAAGCGCAGCCCCTGGGATGGCGATCCGACGGCAATTCTGAAGCGTTTTATGCCGACAGACACATCCTCGGAAGGATCGGTGCGCCCAGCCTCGCCAAATCGCCAGCCCAAGGGAGGGGCTGACGATGGCCGGGCCGCTGCGCGGCTGTTAACCGGCCTGGGGCTCGATGCCAGTGTCTTGCAACGGACTCAGCGCCGCCATTCGCCGCACACCCAGCATCGGCGCCGCGCCCCATCCCTTCCGCGGCCCACATCCTCACTCGTAGCTGCGCAAATCCTCGATCACCTTGCCATCGTTGGGCAGGCTTCCCTTGGCCACCACCTCGATCCGGCCCTTCAGCTTCAGCACATCCGTAACCGTCGCCGCATAGGCCTCGGGCGCGCCGCCCTCGGCCTCGATCTGCACGGTCATCACGTCCATCTCGCCTTCACGGCTGGCCACAACCCGGGCGCGCGCGATCTCGGCATGCTTGGCCACCAGCGCGGCCACCTGCTCGGGCCGCACGAACATGCCCTTGATCTTGGTGGTCTGGTCGGCGCGGCCCATCCAGCCCTTGATCCGCATGTTGGTGCGTCCGCAGGGGCTTTCCCCCTCCATCACCGCGCTCAGGTCGCCGGTGGCAAAGCGAATGAGCGGATAATCCGGGTTCAGCGTGGTCACCACCACCTCGCCCACCTCGCCGGGCTTTACCGGGGTGCCGGTCCCCGGCGTCACGATCTCCACGATCACGCCCTCGTCGACGATCATCCCCTCCTGAGCGGCACTTTCATAGGCGATGTTGCCCAGATCGGCGGTGGCATAGCATTGCAGGCACTGAATCCCCCGGTCCGCATATTCCTGCCGCAGCGACGGAAAGAGCGCCCCGCCCCCCACGGCAGCCTTGGTGATGCTCAGGCGCAGCCCCATCTCGTCCGCCTTGTCCAGGATCACCTTCAGGTAATCCGGCGTCCCGGCATAGGCCGTGGTCCCGATGTCATGCGCGGCCCTTACCTGCAGCTCGGTCTGCCCCGTCCCGGCGGGCAGCACCGTGGCCCCCACGGCCCGCGCGCCGTTCTCGAACATCATGCCCGCCGGCGTCAGGTGATAGCCGAAACAGTTCTGCACGATATCCCCCGCGCCCACTCCGCAGGCATGCAGGAACCGCCCCATCCGCCACCAGTCGCCCCCGGCCCCGCCCGGCTCATAGATCGGCCCGGGACTCTGGAACACATGCGCAAAGCTTGAGGCCGGCCCCGCCGTCAGCCCGCCAAAGGGCGGCGCGGCCTTCTGCGCCTGCCCCAGATCCGCCTTGCGCAGCACCGGCAAGCCGGCCAGGTCGGCCACGCCCTTGATATCCCCCGGCGCGACCCCGCGCAGCGTGTCGCCATATCCCGCGAGGCCCTGCGCCCGCCGCACCTGCGCCCCCAGCGCGTCGGCAATGGCCGCCGCCCGCGCATCATGGCTCCGCGTTTCAAGTTCGTCGTAAAACTGGCTCATCTCGTTGCTCTCCACCGGCCGCTCCGGGCCCTTCCCGACCTGCGCCTCAACTCAGCCACCGCTTGCGGCGGCGATAGCTGCGCACGTCGCGGAACGATTTGCGCCCCTCGTCCGACATGCCCAGGTAGAATTCCTTCACATCCGGGTTCTCGCGCAATTCCTTCGCCGGCCCGTCCATCACCACGCGGCCACTCTCAAGGATGTAGCCATACTGCGCAAACCGCAGCGCCACGTTGGTGTTCTGCTCGGCCAGCAGGAAGGTATATCCCTCCTCCTCGTTCAGCGACTTCACGATGCCGAAGATCTGCTCCACCAGCTGCGGCGCAAGCCCCATGCTGGGCTCGTCCAGCAGGATCGTCTCGGGCCGGCTCATCAGCGCGCGGCCGATCGCGCACATCTGCTGCTCCCCGCCCGAGGTATAGCCCGCCTGGCTCTTCCGCCGCTCCTTCAGCCGTGGGAAATATTCATAGACAAGGTCCAGATCCCTCTCGATCTCCCCCTTGCTCGATCCGCGCGTATAGGCCCCGGTCAGCAGGTTCTCCTCGACCGTCAGGTGCTCGAAGCAGTGGCGCCCCTCCATCACCTGGATCACGCCCTTCTTCACCAGCTCCGACGGCACAAGGTCCTGCACCCGCTCCCCGCGATACCGGATATTGCCCTTCGTCACCTCGCCCCGCTCGGATCGCAGCAGGTTCGAGATCGCCTTCAGCGTTGTCGTCTTGCCCGCCCCGTTGCCGCCCAGAAGCGCGGTGATCCCGCCCTTCGGCACGCTCAGGCTCACGCCCTTCAGCACGAGGATCACGTGGTTGTAGATCACCTCGATATTGTTCACCTCAAGCAGGTTCTCCTGCGTCTCGACGGCGGCCTCGGCCATGGCTCAACTCTCCCGCGCGCGCCCCGGGGCACATGCTGCACCCCCGGCTTTCACTGTTCTTCAAATACTCAGATATCCCCCGGCCGCCACCATGCGCAGCGGCCGGGGAAATAGTGTCAGATCAGCACCCCGGCTCGATGCCGTTTTCCTCGGCGAACGCGGCCGAATCCTCTTCCACCAGCGGCTGGATGACCTCCGTGTCCGACTGGTAGTACTCGGTGATCAGGTCGAACGCGCCGGCCTCCGCATTCCACTGCGACACGGCGCCAAAGCCGTTGCCGCCGTGGTTCTCGCACGACACCTTGAACTCGGGGCCGAAGTTCGGAAGGCCAAGCGCGGCCATCTTCTCTTCGGTCATTTCCAGGTTCTCCATGCCGTCGCGCATCTGCGCCGCGTTGATCGCGGTCACGCCGTGCATCTCCTGCGCGGTCTTGATCGCCTCGGCGGCCAGCATCGCGGCATACATGCCCCGGTTATACAGGACCGATCCGATCTGGTCGCCCGCACCGGCGGCATTGCCGGTATCCACGACATATTGCTGGATATCGTCATAGACCGGGTAGTCCGACCCCAGGTTGTGGAAGGTCAGCGCCTTGTACCCGTCGGCCCCGGCGCCCGCGGATTTCACGTCGTTCTCCGAGCCGGACCACCAGATGCCGATGAAGTTCTCCATCGGGAACCGGATGTTCACGGCTTCCTGGATGGCGACCTGGTTCATCACGCCCCAGCCCCACATGATCACGTAATCCGGGCGCTGCTGGCGCACCTGCAACCACTGCGACTTCTGCTCCTGGCCCGGGTGATCCACCGGCAGCAGCATCAGCTCGTAACCATGCTTCTCGGCCAGCTTTTCCAGCGTCCGGATCGGCTCCTTGCCATAGGCCGAGTTGTGATAGACCAGCGCCACCTTCTTGCCGCTCAGGTCGCCGTCATTCTGCTCCGCCAGATGCGTGATCGCAAGGCTCGCGCCGTCCCAGTAATTGGCCGGATAATTGAACACCCACTTGAACACCTCGCCCGCCTTGGCGCTGGTACGGCCATAGCCCATGGTATGAAGCGGGATGCCATCGGCGGTCGCCTTCGGGATCAGCTGATAGGTGATGCCGGTGGACAGCGGCTGATACACCAGCGTGCCTTCGCCCTTGGTGGCCTCGTAGCACTCCACCCCCTTCTCGGTGTTGTACCCGGTCTCGCATTCGATCAGGTTGATCATCTCTCCGCCGATGCCACCGTCACGCTCGTTCAGCAGGGTGAAATAGTCCTGGTAGCCATCCGAGAACGGAATGCCGTTCGCCGCATAAGGCCCGGTGCGATAGCTGGTATCGACGATGGTCAGCTCCGCAAGCGCGGGGCTCGCCACCATCGCCACAGCCGCAATCGCTGTCAGCAGTCTCTGTTTCATCGGTTTGTTCCTCCCTTGGTATGTCCGATGTCTTGCCATGGGCGCGAGCGCCCAACCCGTAGGGCGGGGTTTCACCCCGCCGCGCCGCCCCCGCTAATGCGGAAACGGCCAAAGTCTCAGCTTCTCCTTCGCCACCCGCCACAGCTGCGCCAGCCCGTGCGGCTCGGCCACCAGGAAGATCACGATCAGCCCGCCCACGATGATGAACTCGAAATGCGCCGCCAGGTCCGTGGGCCAGCCCAACCCGCCCACCAGCACGTTCTTCAGCAGGACCGGCAACAGCACCAGGAACGCCGCCCCCGCGAACGAGCCAAAGATCGAGCCCAGCCCCCCGATGATCACCATGAACAGCACCAGGAACGACTTGTTGATGCCGAAAACCTCGCCCACTTCCACCGCACCCAGGTAGACTGCAAAGAAGAGCGCGCCTGCAATGCCCACGAAAAAACCCGACACGGCAAAGGCGCTCAGTTTGGCCTTCAGCGGATTGACCCCGATGATCTCGGCCGCGATATCCATGTCCCGGATCGCCATCCACTGCCGCCCCTGCATCCCCCGCGTCATGTTCCGCGCGATGAGCGCGCAGACGACGGTGAATACCAGGCAGAACAGATAGGCCGCCCAGGGCGCCGTCCCGGCCCCGGTGATCGCCACGCCCAGAACGGTGCGTTCCGGCGCGTTGATCTGACCCGACGCCGAGTAGTTGTAGAACCACCCCACCCGGTTGAAGAGCCAGACAAGAAAAAACTGCGCCGCCAGCGTCGCCACCGCCAGGTAGAACCCCTTGATGCGCAGGGATGGCAGGCCGAACAGCACGCAGACCGCCGCCGTGATCCCGCCCGAGATGATCACGTGAACCAGGATGCTGATGTCGGGAAAGCCCGTCATCAGCTTGTAGCAGGCATAGGCCCCCACGGCCATGAACCCCCCGGTGCCCAGGCTCACCTGCCCGCAATATCCCACCAGGATGTTCAGCCCGATCGCCGCGATCGAATAGATCAGGAACGGCAGGAAGACCGCGTTCACCCAGTAATCGTTGATCACGAAAGGCACGATGGCAAAGGCCACCAGCAGCACCGCGTAATAGCGGAACCTGTCGAACTTGATCGGAAAGGTCTGGCTGTCCGCCACGTAGGACGTCTTGAAATCGCCCGCCTCACGATAAAACATCAGATCTCTCCTCCACCAAAGTCACATGCGCCCATCGAAGGTCCCGGGCGTGCGGGTGCCGTGGCCCGCAGGGACACGCGGTCGTCCGTCCGTGACCTTTCAAACCGGTTCCGCATGGTCATCCTCCCGCGTCATCACCCGGTTTGCGGGCCGGGCATAGCCCGTCTCCTCCGCGTGCCGCACCAGCCAGAGCCAGGTCAGCATCCCCGCGCCGCCGCCCAGCGTCGCCAGGATCGCCGCCACCACCATCTGCCCGGCCGACTCCACACCCGAGCTCAGCGCCAGGTACCCGAAGGCCCAGAACCCCGACCACGCCACGACATTCAGAATCGCGATCATCTGTCTCATGTCCCGGTCTCTCCCTCGAACTCGGCCGCGTCGCCGGGCCAGTCGTCGCCCTGCGGTCCCACCAGGCAGAACCTGTGCCCGGTCGGCGCCTCCATCACGATCCAGCCGCGCAGCCGATCGACCTCCCGCGCGCCCAGCGCCTTCAACCGCGCGCACTCCGCCTCCTGGTCGTCGGTCTCGATATCCAGGTGCACGCGCGGCGCGTGATCCACCGCCTGCAACAACACCTTCGGATGCCCGCGATGCCCGTCGAACTGGGTGTATTTCCCGCGCTCGTCGATCTTTGCGTCCTTGCCCAGCGCCGCCGACCAGAACGCCGTGGCCTCCGACAGGTCGTCGGTCTGGCAATCAATGCAGACCACGCTGATACGCGCCTTGTGGGTCATGCCCCGCCCTCCCCGTCCTTCAGCATATCCGCCTTCAGCGCCGCGAACTTCGCCTGCGCCGCGCCCCAGCTTTCCCCGGCGCGGCCCGCCATCGAAATCTCCGCGCCACAAGTGCCGCAGGCAAAGGCCGCCCCTTCCATCAGCGCCCGCGTCTCTATCGCGATGGGCGTGCCGCAATCCGGGCAGTCTATGCTCTGCTCAAGGCGCACCGCTCATACCCTCTCGATGATCTTCTCGCCAAAGAGACCCTGCGGCCGGAACACCAGGAAGATCAGCGCCAGCACATAGGCAAACCAGATCTCCGTCGCCCCACCCAGGTAAGGCGCGCCGATGGCGAACTCGAAAAGCTTCTCGCCCACCCCGATCACCAGCCCGCCGACGATGGCCCCTGGGATCGAGGTGAAGCCGCCCAGCATCAACACCGGCAGCGCCTTCAAAGCGATCAGGCTCAGCGAGAACTGCACGCCAGACTTCGTGCCCCACATGATCCCCGCCACCAGCGCGACGAACCCCGCCAGCGACCACACCATCACCCAGATGAAGTTCAGCGATATCCCCACCGACAGCGCCGCCTGGTGGTCATCCGCCACCGCCCGCATCGCGCGCCCCTGCTTGGTGTATTGCGCGAACACGATCAACGTGAACACCAGCGCGGCGGCAATCACCGTCGCCACGATATCCAGATTGTCGATGAAAAAGCCGTATCCGAACCACCCCGCCGTGGTGGTGTCGATCACATCGTTGATGCCCTGCGGCAGGCCCACATCCATCGTCTTGATGTCCGACCCCCACATCATGTCCCCGAACCCTTCCAGGAAATAGGCAAGGCCGATGGTGGCCATGAACAGGATGATCGGCTCCTGGTTCACCAGGTGCTTGAAGATCAGCGTGTTCACCGCCCAGGCCAGCGCGACCATCACCACCATTGTCAGCAGGATTGCCGCCAGCGCTGGCACGTGCCAGCCGAAATGGTGGATTTCCGTGCCGAAGATCGCGTTGATCAGGTGGCTGAATGGCACCTGCCCTTCCATGATCCCCACCAGCGTCAGCGCCGCGAACAGCGCCATGACCCCTTGCGCATAGTTGAAGATGCCGCTGGCCTTGTAGATCAGCACGAAGCCCAGCGCGACCAGCGCGTAAAGCACCCCGGCCATCAGGCCGTTCAGGAACACTTCCATTCCGAAAATCAGCTGATCAGGCATCACGAACCTCCTTCGCATTCCCGCCCCGGACCTGATCCGGGGCCTCCCGGCCACCGAGGTCCCGGCTCAAGGCCGGGACGGCGGACCGCCGGAGATCGACCATGCGCCCCGTAGGATGGGTGAAAACCCATCTCAGGCGGGTGAAAACCCACGCAGACCGCCCCACATCAATCATGCGCCACCCCCAGATAGGCGTCGATCACCGCCTGGTTGCTGCGCACCTCGTCGGGCGTGCCATCCCCGATCTTCTTGCCGTAATCCATCACCACGACACGGTCGGACAAATCCATCACCACGCCCATGTCATGCTCGATAAGAACAATCGTGGTCCCGAACTCGTCATTCACATCGAGGACAAAGCGGCTCATGTCCTCCTTCTCCTCGACATTCATCCCTGCCATCGGCTCGTCCAGAAGCAGGATCGACGGCTCCGCCGCCAGCGCCCGCGCCAGCTCCACGCGTTTCTTCAGACCATAGGGCAGCCGCCCCACCGGCGTCTTGCGGATGTGCTGGATCTCCAGAAAGTCGATGATCCGCTCCACGAAGGCCCGGTTCTCGACCTCCTCGCGCTCGGCCTTGCCCTTCCACAGAGACTGCGCGAACAGCCCCGATGTCATCTGCCGGATGCGCCCCGTCATCACGTTGTCCAGCACGCTCATCCCCTCGAAGAGCGCGATATTCTGGAATGTCCGCGCAATCCCCTGCTGCGCCACCTGGTAGGGCTTCATCTGCGGGCGCTTCTCGCCCTTGTACCAGACTTCACCCTCCTGCGGATTGTAGAAGCCCGAGATCACGTTCAGCATCGAGGATTTGCCCGCGCCATTCGGCCCGATGATCGCCCGGATCTCGCCCTCGCGCACGTCAAAGCTGATGTCCTGTATCGCAACCACCCCGCCAAAGCGCAGCGTGATGTTTTTCATCTCCATCACCACGCCGCCAATCTTGCGGCCGTCCTCGGTGGTGAAACCTTCGGTCTGATCAAGCATCAAAACTCTCCCAACGCGAAACGGGATGGCGGGCGGGGCGAAAGCGCAGCTGAGCGTCGTCCCGACAGCTGGCACACCCGCTTGAACCTACTGCGCACCTTCATTCTCGCCCTCTTCGGAAACACATCCTCGCATAGCGTATAACTCCTGAGTCTGCTGCGCGAGATCCCCGCGCGGCACTTCAAGGTCGACGCCCATTTCATCCTCGAACTTCGCAACCAGACGCTCGGCGAATTCCGCATCCACGATCATTGCTTGACTTGTACGCGCGACCAGCCACCCGACGCAGAACTCGGCTGAAGCGCCGGGAAATGCCCTGCGGAACGCGTTATCGGAGTTCAGCAACTCGGCGTCCGAAGACCTCGGGCACCCTCCAAGACCTGCAACCACGTCCACGGCAAGACGACTTGCATTCTCTCGATGGCGCGCGGAACTCTCTTGATCGGGTAGCGCCAGGACAACGCAATCCACCTCCCGGAACAGCGCCTCCGCGTCAGGCGCTGCGGTGGCCATGCAAGGCATCACCAATGCAATCAAGGCAATGACCACGTGCTTCATTCCGCCGCCACCTTCTCCTGCGCCACCGGCACCACCTCGGCCTCCACGATCTTCAGCGTGGCCGAGATGCTGCCCTTGCGCCCATCCTCATAGGTGACTTCCGTGGTGGTGAACTTCTCCTCCGAGCCGTCGTACAAGGCGCCCAAGAGCTCCTCGAACTTCTCCGAGATCACGCCCCGCCGCACCTTGCGCGTGCGGGTCATCTCGCCATCGTCCGCATCCAGCTCCTTGTGCAGCACCAGGAAGCGATGCACCTGGCAATGCGCCAGCATCGGGTCCTCGGCCAGGCTCCGATTCACCTCTTCCACATGCTCCTTCACCGTCTCCAGCACGCGCGGATGCCCCGCCAATTCCTGGTAGGAGGCATAGCCGATATTGTTCCGCTCGGCCCAGTTGCCCACCGCATTCAGATCGATGTTGATGAAGGCCGTACACTCATCCCGCCCATTGCCGAACACCACGGCCTCCAGGATGTTGGGATAGAATTTCAGCTTGTTTTCCACGTATTTGGGCGCGAACAGGCTGCCATCGGCCATCTTGCCCACATCCTTGGCCCGGTCGATGATCTTCAGATGCCCGGTCGCCTCGTCGATGAACCCGGCATCGCCCGTCGCGACCCAGCCCTCGGCATCCTTGGTGCTCGCCGTGCTCTCGGCGTTCTTGTAGTACTCCTCGAACACGCCATCGCCGCGATAGAACACCTCGCCGCTCTCGGCGATGCGCAGCTCGACGCCCGGCGCGGCCACGCCCACCGTGTCGCTGTAAACCTCGCCGTCGGGCTGCAGCGTGATGAACACCGACGCCTCGGTCTGCCCGTAAAGCTGCTTCAGGTTGATCCCCAAGCTACGATAGAAATCGAAAATCTCCGGCCCGATCGCCTCACCGGCCGTGTACCCCACGCGCACGCGCCCGAACCCCAGCGTATCCTTCAACGGGCCGTACACCAGCAGCCCGCCAAGGCGGTATTTCAGCCGGTCCCAGCCACTGACGCTCTTGCCGTCCAAAATCGCCGGCCCCACCTTTCGCGCATGCGCCATGAAGGTATGGAACAACCATTGCTTCATCCGGCTGGCATCCTCCATCCGGATCATCACGTTGGTCAGCTGCCCCTCGAAAACCCGCGGCGGGGCGAAATAATAGGTCGGCCCGATCTCGCGCAGGTTGACCTGCATCGTGTCCGGGCTCTCCGGGCAGTTCACGCAGAACCCGCACCAATAAGCCTGCCCGATGGAAAAGATGAAATCCCCCACCCACGCCATCGGAAGGTAGGCCAGAACCTCCTCGTTCCGCGTCAGGTGATCGAACTCCGACGACGATTTCGACGCCTCGATGATGTTGCGGTTCGACAGCACCACGCCCTTCGGCTTGCCGGTGGTGCCCGAGGTGTAAAGCATCACGCAGGTGCTGTCGTAATCCAGGGCCTCGCGCCGCGCCTTCAGCTCGGACATCAGCGAATCCGTCGCCTCACGCCCCTGCGCCTGAACATCGCTGAACTGGTGCAACCTGGCATGATCGTATTTCCGCAACCCCCTCGGGTCGACATAGATCATGTGCTCGAACTGGTGCAGCGCCTCCTGGATATCGATGATCTTGTCGACCTGCTCCTGGTCCTCGACAATGGCGAACCGCGCGCCGCAATGGTCCAGCACATAGGCCATCTCGTCGCTGGCACTGTCCTGGTAGACCGGCACCGGGATCGCGCCCACCGATTGCGCCGCGACCATCGACCAGTAGAAATAGGGCCGGTTGCGCCCGATGATGGCAATGAAATCGCCCTTGTTGACCCCCAGCTCCAACAGCCCCAGCGCCAGCGCCTCGATCTCCTGCTCCGCCTCGGCCCAGGTCCAGCTTTGCCAGATCCCGTATTCCTTCTCCCGATAGGCGGGGCGGTTGCCGAACTGCGCGGCATTGCGCTGCAAAAGCGCCGGAATGGACGCAAGCCCATCCGCGCCTCTCGACGACTGTGCCAAATTTTGTCCTCCCTGTCCGCTCTCTCCCGCGAACAGACCGCTTCCCCTGGGGACCGAGTCTTGATCCACCATAGAGTGCGCAGCCGACGCTGACGGTCAACTTTTTCCTGATCTTTTCGCAATCCTTACGAATTGTAACAGGCGCCACGTCAGCCGCGCGATCGCCAGCCCGTCGCACCGAAGGTGCGCCGTTCATACTCGGCACGCCTCCGGCGTGACGGGCGGTCCCCTTTCGGCGGTTGCAGGCAATCGCCTTTCGGTCAGCGGACGATCGCGCGGCGGCCTGCGGCCTCGATTCCGCGCGCCACCACTTCCAACCGTCATCCCGGACCTGATCCGGGATCTCCTGCCCCGGCATGCCCACAACCCTTGACATACCCGCCATTTCCCCGTCGATTGCCCCTCTCGCAAGAGGATCGCCACCATGACGACACCACGGATGGATTTCTGGTTCGAATTCGCCTCGACCTATTCCTATCTCAGCGTCATGCGCCTGCCCGCACACGCGTCCCAGGCCGGCGTCAGCGTCCGCTGGCGCCCCTTCCTGCTCGGCCCGATCTTTGCCGCGCAGGGCTGGAAGACCTCGCCGTTCAGGATCTACGCCGCCAAGGGCAATTACATGTGGCGCGACATGGAACGCCGCTGCACCGCCCTCGGCCTGGCGTTCAAACGCTCCGACAGCATGCCCCAGCACAGCGTGCTGGCCGCCCGCACCGCGCAGCTGGCGCTCGATCACCCCCAGGGCATCGCCTTCTGCCAGAACGTCTATCTCATGCAGTTCGCCGAAGGCCTCGACATCGCCGACACGGACGTCATCGCCGCCTGCCTCGACGCCGCGAACCTTCCCCCGGACCTGATCGAAATGGCCCAGGCCGATGCCAACAAGCACGCCCTGCGCGACACCACCGAAGCGGCCATGCGCCGCGGCATCTTCGGCGCGCCCAGCTTTACCGTCGGCAACGAGCTTTTCTGGGGCGACGATCAGCTCGAGACCGCCCTCGCCTGGGCCGTGGAGCACGCCGCATGACCCCCCGCGACACCACCCGGATGACAACGGCGGGCCTCAACCTCATCCAGCAGGCCCTCACGATCTACGACGCCAATCTCGACCTCGCCGTCTGCAACCGCCGCTTCCAGGAAATGTTCGACCTGCCCGACCGGCTGGTCACCCCCGGCGCGCATTTCGAGGACACGATCCGCTTTCTGGCCGAGCGCGGCGATTATGGCGAGGTAACCGATGTCGATCGCTTCGTCGCAACACGGGTCGAAACCGCCCGCGCGTTCAAGCCGCATTACATGGAACGCACCCGTGCCAACGGCCGCACCATCAGCGTCGAGGGTTCGCCCCTGCCCCAGGGCGGCTGGGTCACCGTCTATACCGACATCTCGCGCACCCGGCGGCAGGAGGCCCTGCTCGCCGCCCGCTCCGAAGAGCTGTCGGATCAGCTGGTCTCCTACTCGCACGATCTTGCCGCAGCCAACCGGCAGCTCGAATCCGCCAATACCGCCCTGGAAGAGGCCCAGCGCCAGGCGTCCGAGGCCGAGGCACGGATGCGCCTCACCACCGAGATGATGCCTGCGCACATCGCCCATGTCAGCCCCGACCGGCGCTATACCTATTCCAACCGGCGGCTCTCCAACATCATGCCGGGCAGCCAGGCCGACCCGGTCGGCCTTGGCATCGCCGACGCGCTCGGGGCGCCGACCTATGCCGCCATCGCGCCCCATCTCGACCGCGCCTATGCCGGCGAGCCCTCGGTCTTCGAATTCACCCACGAGACCAGTTCCCGTCGCATCCGCGTGGCCCTTACCCCCGATCCGGCCACGGGCGGGGTCTATATCCTGTCCATGGACATCACCGAAGAGGCGCAGACCCGCGCCGCCCTGGGCCAGCACCGCCGCCGCGAGATGGCAGCCCAGCTCACCTCGGGGCTGGCACATGATTTCGCCAACCTGCTGACGATCATCCTCGGCATGCAGTCGCGCCTGCAATCCATGCCCCTGCCCGAAGAGGCGGCCGACCTCATCGCCGCCACCCTCGGCGCGGCCCGCCGCGGCGGGCGGCTGCTGGACCGGATCGCCGACATGACCGGCCCGCGCGAACATACCCCGGTGCCCACCGACCTCTCTGCCTTCCTGCACGATCTCGAACCGCTGGCCCGGTCCATCCTCCCCGACGGCATCACGCTCGCCATCACCGCGGCCGACACGCCCCGCGCCTGCCTGCTCGA
>JBKAGF010000013.1:0-77421 GCA_046290265.1 Roseovarius sp.
GATCCCGACGCCCTGCAGCGCGACCAAACCCGCCGCGCCAAGAAATACCAGGCCCGTCCCGAGGATCCTTTCCACCCCGAAACGCGCGATCAGGTGGCCGGTAAAGAAGGAGGGCGCGAACATCGCCAGCACGTGACCGGTCACGATATCGGCGGCATCCGCCTCGCTGAACCCGCAGCCCACCACGGCCAGCGGAGTCGAGGTCATCACCAGGTTCATCAGCGCATAGGACACCATCGCGCAGATCACCGCCACCGCGATCCGCGGCGTGGTCAGCAGCTCCCACCGGGTGCGGCCCCGGGGGCTGTCGGGCGCGGGCGGCGGCGGCCTGGGGATGTCGAGAAAGAAGAACAGCAAAGCGCCCAGAAGGTTGATCGCGATGACCGCCAGGTAGGTTCCCAGGAACGGGATCACCATCGCCTGGCTCGTCACCTTGACCAGCTGCGGGCCGATGATGGCACTGGCCAGCCCGCCCGCCAGCACATAGGAAATCGCCTTGGGCCGGAAATCGTCGCTCGCCGTGTCCGCGGCGGCAAAGCGATAGAACCCCTGGGCCGACATGTAGATGCCGGTCAGGAAACTGCCCGCGAGGTAGACAGGGAAGGACGCCAGGTAAAGCCCGTAGCCCGCGAGCGCCGCGCCCGCGGCCCCGCCCGCCGCCCCCAAAAGAAAGCCGGCGCGCCGCCCGAACCGCTGCATCACCATCGAAAGCGGACTGGCCGACATCATCGATCCCAGCACGATCAGCGAGATCGGCAGCGTGGCAAAGCAGACATTGCTCGCCAGGCTCTGCCCCGCCAGCCCGCCGACGACGAAGATCATCGCCATCTGCGCCCCCAGAATGGCCTGCGCCAGTACCAGAACGGTCACGTTCCGCCTGGCACGCCGGTCATCCTCGCAGGGCAGGGCACTGTCACTCATGCGGCCTTGCTAGCCGCCTCTCCAGGGGGCCACAAGACCCCAATCGCAAGCGGCACCTGTCTTTCTTCTTGCCGAAAACATCCCGGGGAGCGCGAGGGGCAGCGCCCCTCGTACGGGTCGCGTTGCGCGCAGCGCAAGGCGAATTTGCCGATTGGCGCGATCCGGTCGCGTATCTATACTCGGCCCGACCATGATCAGCATCCCATTTCCCCCAGACCCGAGCTCCGCCCCGTGACGCTCCTCCTGCTGGCCGGCACGGGCGAGGCCAGGGCCATCGCCACCCAACTGCACAAAGAGGGCACCGCGGCTGTCGCCTCGCTGGCCGGCGCGTCCCGCGCACCCGCGCCGCTGGCCATACCCACCCGGACCGGCGGCTTCGGGGGCGAGGACGGCTTTCGCGCCTACCTTCACGATCAGGCCATCACCGCCGTGCTCGACGCCACGCATCCCTTCGCCGACCGCATGTCGCATCGCACCGCCCGGGTCTGTGCCGATCTCGCCATCCCCTACTGCCAGGTCCTGCGCCCGCCCTGGACACCGGGCCCGGGCGACGACTGGACCCTGATCGACCGCGAGGAGGAGGCCGCACGCCACATCGCGCCGGGCTCGACCGTCTTTCTCGCCACCGGCCGCCAGACGCTCCACGGCTTCGCCAACCTCTCCGCCTGTACCGTCATCAGCCGCCAGATCAACATCCCCGACGCGCCCTTTCC
The DNA here is from genome assembly GCA_046290265.1 of Roseovarius sp. Lineage (GTDB taxonomy): Bacteria > Pseudomonadota > Alphaproteobacteria > Rhodobacterales > Rhodobacteraceae > Roseovarius. The sequence goes on from JBKAGF010000013.1 coordinate 1,635, forward strand.
CTTCCCGAACGGCCGCTTCCTGCCCGGCGATCCGCCGTTTTCGGAACGCCAGGAATACGACCTCTTCAAATCGCTCGGCATCGACTGGCTCATTGCCAAGAATGCCGGCGGCGCCACACCCCGCACCAAGCTCGACGCGGCGCGGCGGCTGGGTATCCGCGTGGCGCTCATCAACCGTCCGTCCCAGCCCGACGCGCCCCGCGTCGAAACTGTCGACGACGCCCTCGCATGGGTCCGCGCCCTGTGACCGGGCGCATCATCCACACCGATGCGGACGTGGCCGAAGGCGTAGCGCATCTCACCGCGCTTTGCCCCCGCATGGCCCATGCCCACGCCCGGACCGGCTCGCTCCCCCTCCGCCGCCGCCCCGACGGCTTTGCCGAGCTCCTGTCGGCCATCGTCAGCCAGCAGGTCTCCACCGCCTCCGCCGCCGCCATCTGGGGCCGCATGAAGGCCGCAGGCCTTACCGGTCCGCGCAAGATCAGGTGGGCCAGCGACGACGACCTGCGCGCCGTGGGCCTCAGCCGCCAGAAGATCCGCTATGCCCGCGCGCTCGCCGGGGCCGGGATAAACTTCAAGGCCCTCCGCGACACCCCGACCGACGAGGTCATCGCCACGCTCACCCAGGTCCCCGGCATCGGCACCTGGACGGCCGAGATCTACGCCATGTTCAGCCTCGGGCGCGCCGACGTCTTCGCCCCCGGCGACCTGGCCCTGCAAGAGGCCGCGCGCCTGCTCTACGACCTGCCCGAACGCCCCCGCGACCGCGCCCTGCGCGACATGGCCACCGCCTGGAGCCCGTGGAGATCGGTTGCAGCCCGCCAGCTCTGGGCCTACTACCGTGTGGCGAAACAAAGGGAAGGCATCAGATGACCCGCGTACTTCAGGCCGGCCGCAAGGACCCCATGTCGGGCACGACCCGCTCCGTCGTCGTCTTCCTGCACGGCTACGGCGCCAACGGGGCCGACCTGCTGGGCCTTGCCGATCCTCTGGCAGAGCATCTGCCGGATACTCTTTTCGTCGCGCCCGACGCCCCCGAGACGATCCCGATGATGCCCTCGGGCTACCAATGGTTCCCAATCCCCTGGATCGACGGCTCGTCCGAGGAAGAGGCCCATCGCGGGCTCGTCGCCGCCGCCGAGGATCTCAATGCCTTTCTCGACGCGCTCATGGTGGACGAGGACGTGCTGCCCGAACAGGTCGTGCTCTTCGGCTTCTCGCAAGGCACGATGATGGCCCTGCACGTGGCCCCGCGCCGCGAGGACGAGATCGCCGGCATCGTCGGCTTCTCGGGCCGCCTCCTGCAGCCCGAACTCCTGGCCGACGAAGTGGTCAGCCGTCCGCCCGTCCTGCTGGTCCATGGCGATGCCGACGATGTCGTGCCGCCGCAATCGCTGCCAGAGGCCGCAGAGGCGCTGCAATCGGCCGGCTGGAAAGAGGTCTACGCCCACGTCATGAAAGGCACCGCCCACGGCATCGCTCCCGATGGGCTCTCGGTGGCGCTCGCCTTCATGCGTGACAAGCTCAGCCTCTGACCGGCCCTTTCATTGTTCTTCAAATACTCATGCCCGGCCTCGCCGCGCGGTGCACCATGGACCGTGACACCGACATCCCCCTTGCGTAGGGCGGGGTTCCACCCCGCCATTGCAATCACCCGAACCCGCGCGGGGGCGGGGGGCCACCCCGCCACGGCGCCTTCCGCACATGCCCCTCAGAACCGGTTCACCGGGATCTTCAGATACCGCGCGCCGTCTTCCTCCGGCTCGGGCAGGCGACCGCCGCGCAGGTTCACCTGCAACGCCGCCAGCATCCGGTCGGGCAGGGCCAGGGTCGCGTCCCGCGCCTCGCGCAGGGCCACGTATCCGGCCTTGTCGATACCGCCCTTCAGGTGGATGTTGCCCCGCTTCTGCGCGCCCACGGTGCTTTCCCAGGCAGGGTCCTCGCGGCTCTCCGTGCCGTAATCGTGCCCGATGAAAACGCGGAAATCCTCCGGATGGTCCAGGATCCGCATGATGCTGTCGTATAGCTCCGCCGCCGCCCCGCCGGGAAAATCCGCCCGCGCGGTGCCCGCATCGGGCATCATCAGCGTGTCATGGGCAAAGATCGCGTCGCCCGCCACGTAGGTCACCGATCCCAGAGTGTGCCCGGGCGACAGCATCACCTTCACGTCCAGGTTGCCGATCCGGAACCTCTGGCCGTCGGCGAACAGCCGGTCGAAATGCGGTACCACCGGGAAATCGTGGGGCCTGTTGTAGAAGTCCCGCCACAGCGCGGCGATATCCTGCACCCGCTCGCCGATTCCCGTCCGCGCCCCGGTCCGGTCCTTCAGCCACGCCCCCGCCATCAGGTGATCCGCATGCGGATGCGTGTCGAGGATCCACTCCAGCTCCAGCCCGCGCCGGGCGATGGTCTCGAGCGCCCATTCGGCCGGGTCAAACCCGGTGGCAAAGGATTTCGGGTCCAGCGTCTGAACCACGTCGATCAGCGCAGCGCGCTGTGTCTCGGGGCAGATGCAGATATACTGGCAACTGCCTGTATCTGCGTCATGAAATCCGATCACCTCGGGGCTGCCCGGCCCGTTCGACGGGGAAATCCGGCTCAGGATGCCATCGCCCATGGTTCCTCCTTGCGTACCAATCGTCGTGCCTGTCCTACAACCCGTTGACCGGCACCTTCAGTACCGGGTTGCCATGTTCGTCGGTCGGCAGCTTGCCTGCGCGCATGTTCACCTGCAGCGACGGGATGATCAGCCGGGGCATGGCCAGCGTCGCGTCCCGCTCGGTGCGGAACTTGACGAACTCCTCGCGGCTCCTGCCGCCGCCCACATGGATGTTGTGCGCCTTCTCGTCGCCCACTGTGGTCTCCCACGCGATATCCCTGCCATTCGGCCCATAGTCATGACACATGAACAGCCGCATCGCGTCGGGCAGGGCCAGCACCTTCTGGATACTGTCGTACAGCTGCCCCGCATCTCCGCCCGGAAAATCCGCCCGGGCCGAGCCGCCATCGGGCATGAACAGCGTATCGCCGGCAAAGGCCGCGTCGCCCATCACATGCACCATGCAGGCCGGCGTATGGCCGGGCGTGGACATGGCGAAACAGGTCATCCCGCCCACCATGTAGGTGTCGCCATCCTCGAAGAGGGCATCGAACTGCGAGCCGTCGCGCTGAAACTCGGTGCCCTCGTTGAAGACCTTGCCGAACGTGTCCTGCACGACCATGATCTGCGCGCCGATCCCGATCCTGCCGCCCAGCCTGTCCTGGATATAGGGCGCGGCCGACAGGTGGTCGGCATGGACATGCGTCTCGATGATCCAGTCCAGCCGCAGACCCCTGGCCTCGATCTCGCGGATCAGCGCGTCGGCATGGTCGTGGGTAACGCGGCCGGCGGCATAGTCGATGTCCATGACGCTGTCGACGATCGCGCAGGCATCGCTGCCGGGATCCTGCACGATATAGCTGATCGTGTTCGTCGCCGCGTCGAAAAAGCCGTCGACCCGCGGCGTGATCTCCATGTTTACGGGGTAATCGGTCATCTCATGCCTCCTTCACGTTTCGGCCTGTCGCGGGAACAGCGGCAATCCCCGGACCAGCCGCGCCAGCCCCAGGCCTGCGCCCACGGCGGCCATGAACAGGATAACCTCCCAGCGGCCCGTGCCAAGCGCCGGAATGGCCGCGCCGGGGCAAAATCCCGCAATGCCCCAGCCGATCCCGAAAAGGGCCGATCCGCCGACAAGCCTGCGGTCGATCCGGGTCGCGGTCGGCAGCCGGAACCGGTCGGAAAACAGCGGGGCAGGGCGTCGCCAGACCAGACGGTATCCCACGAAGGTCACCGCCACGGCCCCGCCCATCACGAAGGCCAGGCTGGGGTCCCACGATCCCGCGACATCAAGGAAATTCAGCACCTTGGCCGGGTTGATCATGCCCGACAGCGTGATGCCCGCGCCAAAGATCAGGCCGGTCAGAACCAGGAACGCCAGTTGCATGGCTCAGCCCCCCATCACGTGGCGGATGACAAAGACCGTCAGCGCGGCGCATCCCATGAACACCGGTACGGCCACCATCGACCGGCGCGACAGCCGCGACAGCCCGCACACCCCGTGCCCCGAGGTGCAGCCGGATCCAAGGCTCGCGCCAAGGCCCACGATGACGCCGCCGATCCCGATCATCGCCGGGCTGACCGGCACTTCGATGTCCGGCCCGTGTCCGGTTGCCAGCACCATCAGCCCCGGCACCAGCACCATCCCCAGGATCAGCGCCGCGCGCCAGGGCAGATCCTGCCGGCCCTCGGCAAAGACAAGGCCCGACAGGATGCCCGTCGCGCCGAAGATGCGCCCCGGTCCCAGCATCAGCAGGACCGCCGCCAGCCCGATCAGCGCGCCGCCACCCAGCGACGCCCATGGGGTGAATTCCGTTTCCATGATCCACGGCTCCTTCTTGCGGACATGTGTTGCCTCTCACCATAGGCCTCGCCCCGTCCCGCGTCAGTGACTAAGTCACCCCGGCGGGTCCCCGCCCACGCCCGGACCGGGACACGGCTACAGCCGCCGGGGTCCCGGCGGCTGTCCGTTAGGTCTCGGGGATCGGGCGATCAAGGAGCGCCCCGACGCGTCACAGGATGGCCCGCGCCACCCGCAGCATCTGCAGCAGACCGTAATCCTCGTCGTTCAGCTGCACCAGCTGACCGTTCACGACGGCGTAATTCTGGTTGGATCCGGGCTGCGGCAGGCGGTAAAGGTCGATCAGTTCGGCCTGCGTCAGCGCCGCGGTCGGCGCGATCGGCACACCGCCGCCAAGGTCGGACACCTGCGCCATCTGGTTGATCAGCAGAAGCGAGCGATAATCCGCATCGTCCAGCAGCACCGGCATGCCGTCGATCACGGCATAGCGCTGGCCGCGCGGCGCGGGGTCCAGGCCGAAAAGCCGTTCCACCTGATCCGATTGCAGCAACAGAAGGTCGGGATCGGGATCGTATCCGAAATCGTTGCCCAGCCACGTATCGCGGCGGTCGATCCATATACGGTTATAGCGGTCGCGGTCATAGGACACCCAGTCGTCATAGCTCACACCATCGCGCACCAGCCCCGGCGGCACGCAGGGCGGGTTCTTCTTGGCCAGCCCCGGCGGACAGTTGGCATAGGTGATCAGGTCGCTGTCGGGGATATCGGACACCACAATGTCCCGCGTCAGCAGGGCCAGCCCCGCGCCGCCCAGAACGGCCGTCATGTCACGGCCCGACGGCGCCTCGGTGCGGAAGATGCGGTTGACGACTTCCTCGCGTTCGGCCGCCGTATAGACCCGGCGATTGCCGTTCCCGTTCCCGTTGCCGATTCCGTTCCCGTTGCCGTTGTTGCCGGCGGCACGCTCGGCCGCGTTTTCGTTGCCGTTCGCCTTTTGCTTGCCTGCTTTTTCGGGCTTGGCCTTGCCCTGTCCGGGCGCGTCCTTCGCCTTGCCGGCCTGTTTTTCGGCCTTGGCAGGTTTGCCATTGCCCTTCGCGGCCTGTTTGGGGCCCTTGGCGGGCTTGGCCTTGTCGCCGTTTCCCTTGGCCTGTTTCTGCTTGGCGCCCGCGTTGCCCTTGGCTTTTCCGTTGCCCTTGCCGTCGTTCTTGGCCAGCCAGATCTGCGCGTCCTGCGCCGAGATCGCCCGGGAACTGTCGCCATGCCCGTGCACGGGGGCCGCGGTGAGGGATGTCGTTGAAAGGGCCAGCGCCAGCGCGCCGCCGAGAATATACCTGTTCATGTCACTTTCCTGTCGGAATATCATTTACCCTTACGTCAACGCCCGGCGTGCGGATCGCGTTCCATTGCCCGCGATGCGCCACCCGCCGCCGGTTCAGGCGCCGTCTGTCAGAGCACGCAAGGCGGGTCTGTCCAACAGCGCGACGCGCCCGCGCGCCTGCTGCACCAGGCCGCGCTTCTGGAAATCCGCCAGCACGCGCGAAATCACTTCGCGCGCCGTGCCAAGCTCTGCCGCCAGGTCCTGGTGCGTCGCCGCCACCTCGGTCCCGTCGCCGGCCAGCTCCAGCAGGCGTTCGGCCAGGCGCATGTCGATCCGTCCGAACGCCACGTCGTCGACCACCCGCAGCAGGTCGATCAGGCGCTTGGAATAGGCGGCGAAGACGAATTTGCGGAACGACTCCTCCTCGGCCACCAGCCGGTCGAAATCCGCTTTCGGCAGGACCACGGCGGTCAGGTCCGTCTCGGCGATGCCCTCGGCGGTATAGGCCTCCTCGGCCAGCATGCAGGCCGTGGTCAGCACGCAACTGTCGCCGGCCTCGACCCGGTAAAGCACGATCTCGCGCCGGCCCTCAGACCCCTGCGAGACGCGCAGGCGTCCGTCGTAGAGAAGGAACAGCCGGTCCGGCACATTGCCTGGCCCGAACACCTGCCGGCCCGCCTCCAGCCGCACGATCCGCGCGGTCCGCAGCAACCGGTCGCGCGTGGCGCGGGGCAGGGCGCGCGTGCCGGTGAAGCGCTCGGTCCAGTCCCCGATCCCCGCCGCATCCCCTGCGCTCATCCGTTTCGCCCCCTGCGCGACCTTGTCACCGACCCGCCGCCCGACCGCGTCCATTGTCACACCGTCCCGACCGGGCCGCTCGCGCGCGGCGCCAGGCCCACCGGCGCAGGGCCACGCATTCCACGCGCCGACCCGACCTTAGCCCAGCTTGCGCAGGCGCTTGAACAGGCTCGACGTGTCCCAACGCCCGCCACCCATCTTCTGCACATCCTTGTAATACTGGTCCACCAGCGCCGTCACAGGCAGCGACGCACCATTCTCGTCCCCGGTCTTCAGGCAGATGCCCAGGTCCTTGCGCATCCAGTCCACCGCAAAGCCGTGCTCGAACTGGTCGTCCAGCATGGTCTCGTACCGGTTCGCCATCTGCCAGCTTCCGGCGGCGCCCTGGCTGATCACCTCGACCACCGCGCGCCCGTCCAGCCCGGCCTTTTCCGCGAAATGCAGCGCCTCCGACAGGCCCTGCACCAGCCCGGCAATGGCGATCTGGTTGCACATCTTGGTCATCTGGCCCGCGCCGCTCTCGCCGATCCGGCGGCAGAGCTTCGCGTAGGTCTCCATCACCGGCTCGGCCTTGGCATAGACCTCCGCGTCACCGCCGCACATGATCGAAAGCTGCCCGTTCTCGGCCCCCGCCTGTCCGCCCGAGATCGGCGCGTCGACATAGCCGATCCCGGCCTCCTGCGCCGCCGCGTAAAGCTCCCCGGTCACCTGCGCCGACACCGTGGTGTGATCCACGAAAATGGCCCCCTCCGCCATTCCGGCAAAGGCGCCATCATCCCCCAGGCAGACCGAGCGCAGATCGTCGTCATTGCCCACGCAGGACATCACGAAATCCGCGCCCTGCGCCGCCTCGCGCGGGGTGGGCGCATGTCGGCCGCCATTGTCCTTCACCCAGGCCTCTGCCTTGGCCGCCGTCCGGTTGTAGACGCAGACATCGTGGCCCGCCTTCGCCAGGTGCCCGGCCATCGGATAGCCCATCACGCCCAGTCCCAGGAATGCCAGTTTCGTCATCTCTTTCTCCCTTGCCGTCCTCGGGCCGCTTTGTGATCGGCGGCCCCATTGTCTATGCCGGGATTTGTGACTATCCCGACCGGAATGGCAACCTAAAGCGGGTGAGGCATGGCGCAAGTGTTCAAATGGCTGGTGCGGATCGCGGGCGGAATGATCCTGCTCGGCCTCATCGTGCTGCTGGGCGTCTATTTCCTGCTGTCGCGTTCGTTGCCGGACTATTCCAAGGATCTCGATGTCATCGGTCTTCTCGAACCGGTCGAGATCGTGCGCGACAACGCCAACGTGCCGCATATCTTCGGCACCAACGATCCCGACACGTTCTACGGCCTCGGCTATGCCCATGCGCAGGACCGCCTGTGGCAGATGGTGACCACCCGCGCCGCGGTGCAGGGCCGACTGTCCGAGATCTTCGGCACCCGCACCGTCGAGTTCGACAAGCGCATCCGCCGCTTCGACCTCTATGCGCTGGCGCAAAGTTCGGTCGCGGCGCAGGATGCGCAGACGATCGCGGCCCTGCGTGCCTATTCCGCCGGCGTCAACGCGCGGCTGAAGGAAATCAACTCCTCCGCCCTTGGCCGCGGCGCGCCCGAGATGTTTCTCTTCAACGCGCCCGTCGCGCCCTGGACCCCCGCCGATTCCATCGCCATCGTCAAGTTCATGGCGGTGCAGCTTTCCTCGCACCTGGAAGAGGAAGTGCTCTACGCCCGCACCTCGCTGGAACTGGAAGACCAGGACAGGCTGGCCGATATCCTGCCGCTGGCGCCGGGGTCGGGCGTCGCGGCACTGCCCGATTACGCCAGCCTCTTCCCCGAGGGCACCCGCTTCGCGCGCTCCGCCGCGCCGGACATGCCCGACGACCCGCTGTCGCCGTTTCGCAGCCGGGCCTTCGCCGGCGCCTCCAACGCCTGGGCGGCGGCGCCCAAGCGGTCGGCCGCGGGCGGCACGCTTCTGGCCAATGACCCGCATCTCGCCCTGTCCGCGCCCGCCATCTGGTATCTCGCCCGGCTGGAACTGCAGACCGGCGGCGTCATCGGCGCCACCATTCCCGGGGTGCCGGCGGTGATGGCCGGGCGCAGCGCCCAGCTCGGCTGGGGGGTGACCTCGTCCTATCTGGACGACCAGGACCTGTTCATCGAGCGGCTGAACCCGGACAACCCGCAGGAATACCTCACCCCCGACGGCTACAAGCCCTTCAGGACCGAAAGCACGATCATCCGCATCAAGGATGCCAAGCCCATCACCCTGACTCTGCGCTGGACGGAAAACGGCCCCGTTCTTCCGGGATCGCTGTACCACCTTGCCGATGTCACGCCGCCCGGCCATGTCGCATCGCTGGCCTGGACGGCGCTGTCGGACAGCGACACCACCCTGTCGGCGGCCATGTCGCTGATGCGCGCGCAATCTGTGCAAGAGGGGATCGCGGCGGGCGAGGCCTATGTCGCGCCGTCCCAGAACCTGACGCTGGTCGATCAGTCCCGCATCGCGATGAAGACGATCGGCACCATGCCCCGCCGCGCCGCCGACCACGAGACGCGCGGCCGCTATCCCTCGCGCGGGTGGGAGGAAAAGAACCGCTGGCAGGGCAGCTTCGGCTATTCCGCAAACCCCGAATTCGTGGACCCCGGCGGCGGCCTGCTGGGCAATACCAACAACAAGACCGTGGAACGGCCGTTCCCGAACCATGTCAGCTACAAATGGGGGGATACGCAGCGCATCTACCGCTGGCGCCGCCTGATGCAGAACCGCGAGGTGCACACCCGCGACAGCTTCATCGAGGCGCAGCTCGACACCGTCAGCTTCACCGCCCGTTCGCTTTTGCCGCTCATCGGCAAGGACCTGTGGTTCACCGGCGAGGCCGCGCCCGAGGGCACGCCCGAACGCCAGCGCCAACGCGCGCTCAACCTGCTGTCCGAATGGACCGGCGAGATGAACGAACACCTGCCCGAGCCGCTCATCTATGCCGCGTGGCTGCGCGAATTGCAGCGCCGCCTGATCGTCGACGATCTCGGCCCGCTGGCCGAGGCATATACCCATCCCGATCCGGTATTCATCGAACGGGTTCCACATCGACGGCGCCTCGGCCTGGTGCGATATCCCAGCCACGGTCGAGGAAACTGCCGGACGTCGCGCATCGGCGCGTCGGGATCTGGATCGAACCATGGCAGCGCTGGAAAGCCTGCTGGGGCGATGCACCAGGCCACCGCACATCACCAGCTATGGGGCAGGTGCCCGCTGAAGTATTGTGAACACCGCCGTCACTCGGCGGCGCAAACGCTCCTTGCGGCGCACGGGCAGGGGCCCGATCCGTTTCAGAACGTCCACGGCGCCGGCTATCGCGGTGTCTACGACTTCAACGATCCCGACAGCAGCGTCTTCATCACCGCGACCGGGCAGTCGGGGCATTTCCTCAGCCGGCATTACGACGACATGGCCCAGCTCTGGCGCCGGGGCGAATATATCCCGATGTCGCTGGATGCGGATCTCGCCCGCGCGGCATCGGTCGGCGTCACCCGCCTGACCCCGGTCGCCCCGTGATGCGGGACGCGTCATTTTCCGGCCGCGGCATCCGCGCAACTTCACCGCGGCATCGCCCGCCGCGTTCCGCCCGGTCCCGGAGCATCGGCGCCGTTGGCGCACCGACGGAATACCGACGTGATACCGACGCGATACCGACGCGATACCGACATGGCATTTCCGGTCTCGTTTGGCCGTTCATCTTTGCTGATTTGACCTGTTGCGATCCCGCTGATTAACTCGTTCACATGCGCGACATGCCCCTGGCCCGGATCGAGAATCTCCGCGTGACCTTCCGGTCCGAAACGGGCGACGTTTCCGCCGTCCGCGATGTCTCGTTCCAGATCAGCCCCGGCGAAATCCTTGCAATCGTTGGTGAATCCGGTTCCGGAAAATCCGTGACCTCGCTCGCGCTTATGCGCCTTGTCGGGTTCGAAGGCGGCGAAATCTCCGGCGGGCGGCTGCTTTTCGATGCCGGGCACGGTCTGATCGATCTGGCAAAGGTCTCGCAAAACAAGATGCGTGGCCTGCGCGGCGCTCGTATCGGCATGATCTTCCAGGAACCGATGACCGCTCTCAACCCGGTCTTCACCATCGGCTATCAACTGACCGAGGGCCTGCGCAGACATAACCGCATGCCGCGCGCCGTCGCCCGCGCCAGGGCACTGGAATTGCTGGAAGAAGTGCGGCTGAGCGATCCCGCCCGCCGCTTGTCCCAATACCCTCACGAGCTTTCCGGAGGCATGCGCCAGCGGGTGATGATCGCCATGGCCCTGGCCTGCGAGCCGCGCCTTCTCATCGCCGACGAGCCCACCACTGCGCTTGATGTCACCACCCAGGCGGGGATTCTCGAGCTCATCGACCGCCTGCGCCAGGATCATGGCACCGCCGTCCTGTTCATCACCCACGATATGGGCGTGGTGGCACAGATCGCCGACCGCGTGGTCGTATTGAAGGATGGGAAGAAGATCGAGGAAGGGCCTGTTTCGCAGGTGTTTTCCGCGCCATCCCAAGCCTATACCCGCCAGCTCCTTGCGGCTGTTCCCCGCCTTGGCGACATGCGCGGCAAGCCCCCGCCGCGATCCATGCCGGACGCGGGCCGCGAACTTCTGCGGGTCGAGAACCTGACCACCCGTTTCCCGGTGACCGGCGGGTTCCTGCGCCGCACCGTGGGCCATGTCCACGCCGCCGAGGACGTGTCGTTTTCCATCAATACCGGCCAGACCCTTGCTCTGGTTGGGGAATCCGGTTGTGGCAAGTCGACCGTAGGACGCTCCGTCCTGCGCCTGGCCGAGCCGCAAAGCGGCCGCGTCATCCTTGACGGGCAGGACCTCACGACCCTGTCCGCCAGCCGCCTGCGCCGCGCACGGATGCAGATGCAAATGATCTTTCAGGACCCGGTCGGCAGCCTGAACCCCATGACGCGCCTGGCCGAGCAGGTGGCCGAGCCATTGCGCAATTTCACCAGCCAGAACAAGGCGCAACGCACCGAACGCGTGCGCGCGCTTTTCGACCGGGTCGGCCTGCCGCGCAGCTATCTGAACCGGTATCCACACGAATTGTCAGGCGGCCAGCGACAGCGCGTCGCGATTGCGCGCGCGCTTGCGCTTAACCCGAAATTAATCGTTGCCGACGAGGCTGTGTCGGCGCTCGATGTCAGCGTGCAGGCGCAGGTTCTGAACCTGCTGATGGAATTGCAGGCCGAACTCGGGCTTTCGTACCTGTTCATCAGCCATGACATGGCGGTAGTCGAACGCGTCAGCCATCACGTCGCGGTCATGTATGCCGGGCGCATCGTCGAGCGCGGTCCCCGTGCCGCGGTGCTGGAAGATCCCCGGCATCCCTACACCCGCGCTCTGTTGCGGGCTGTTCCCGTCGCCGATCCGGCGTGCCGGGGGCAAAGACGTGATTTGCGTTTCAAACCGGTTCCGTCCCCTGTACACCCAAGGGGCCACGACCCCGGCCCGTCGCTCTATCGCGAGGTGGGACCGGATCACGTCGTTCTGACCTCGGATTGTGGATACTGAAAGGACCGTTCATGCCCATCAAGAACCGCTTTGCAGAATTGCAGGATGAGATCACAGAGTGGCGCCGGGATATCCACCAGAACCCGGAAATCCTGTTTGAAACCCACCGTACCAGCGCGCTGGTTGCCGAAAAACTGCAAAGCTTCGGCTGTGACGAGGTGGTCACGGGACTTGGCCGCACCGGCGTCGTGGCCGTGATCAAGGGGCGCGAGGACACGTCCGGCCGCACCATCGGCCTGCGTGCCGACATGGACGCCCTGCCGATTCACGAGGCGACCGGGCTGGACTATGCCTCGAAGACCCCCGGCGCGATGCATGCCTGCGGCCATGACGGACACACTGCCATGCTGCTGGGCGCGGCAAGGTACCTGGCCGAGACGCGCAATTTCAACGGCACCGCAGTGATCATCTTCCAGCCCGCCGAAGAGGGCGGCGGCGGCGGAAAGGAGATGTGCGATGACGGGCTGATGGAACGGTTCGGCATACAGGAGGTCTATGGCATGCATAACTGGCCGGGGGTCGAACCGGGCCGGTTCGCCATCCGCCCCGGCCCGTTTTTCGCCGCCACCGACAAGTTCGACATCGTGGTCGAGGGCAAGGGCGGCCACGCCGCCAAGCCGCATGAGACGATCGACCCCACGGTCATCACCGGCCACCTGGTCACGGCCCTGCAGACCATCGTCAGCCGCAACGCCGATCCGATCCAGCAGATCGTGGTCTCGGTGACGTCGATGGAAACGTCGTCGCACACGTTCAACGTCATCCCGTCCCGCGTGACCCTGATGGGCACCGTGCGCACGCTCAGCACCGAGACGCGAGAGCTTGCCGCGACCCGGATGAAGGAAATCTGCGATCACATCGGCGCCGCTTTCGGGGCCGGGATCTCTCTCGATTACGAATATAACTACCCGGTCATGGTCAACCATGACGAGCAGACGGATTTTGCCGCCGAAGTCGCGAAATCCATTTCCGGCCAATGCGATACGGCGCCTCTGGTCATGGGCGGAGAGGATTTCGCCTTCATGCTCGAGGAACGTCCGGGCGCCTACATCCTTGTTGGCAACGGCGCCTCTGCGCCGGTGCACCACCCGGAGTACAATTTCAACGACGAGGTCATTCCGGCAGGGTGCAGCTGGTGGGCCGGGATCGTCGAGCAACGCATGCCGGCCTGACGGCTCAGCGCTGCGCGGCGCGCGCCCGCAGCCGCGGGTCGAACGCGTCGCGCAAGCCGTCCCCCATGAAATTGACGCTCAGCACCGTCAACGAGATCATCAGGCCGGGCCAGAAGACGCGCCAGGGAAATTCCGAAAGATAGACCACCCCGTCGCTCAAGAGGCGCCCCCAGGTTGGAAAGTCCGACGGAAAGCCAAGGCCAAGGAAACTGAGCGCGCTTTCGGTGATGATCGCGTTGGCGATGGCCAGCGTGGCCGAGACGACGATGGGCGACAGGATGTTGGGCAGGATATGCCGGGTGACCTGGCGCAGCCGCGTCGTACCAGCCGCCCGCGCGGCCAGCATGAATTCCCTCTCTCGCACGCTCAGCACATCGGCCCGCACGATCCGGGCCACGGGCATCCAGCTGGTCAGGCCGATGGCCCCGACGATCAGAAGGAAGATACCCGTTTCGGTCCCGACAGCCGCGCTCAGCGTCTCGCGGAAAAGCATCATGATCACCAGAAGCAACGGCAGCAGCGGCAGGGACAGGAACAGGTCGGTCAGTCGCATCAGCAGGCCGTCGAGCCGCGGAAACACGCCGGCCAGCAGCCCGACCAGCGTTCCCAGGACAACCGTCACCAGCATCGCCGCCAGCCCCACTGCCAGCGAGACACGGCCGCCCACCAGCACCTGCGCCAGCAGGTCCCGCCCCAGTTGGTCGGTGCCGAAAGGGTGCGTCGCGCTTGGGCCTGCGTTGCGCGCAGAGAAATCCAGCGCATCGGGCGCCACGCCCCAGATGACCGGGCCGACCAGAACGGCCAGGGCAATCGCGGTAAACAGCCACGCCCCAAGCATCGCCCCCTTGTGACGCCTGAACTGGCGACAGATACCGCGCCAGGGTCCGGTGATCGCGGGATCAGCCTCGGCCATGGCGGATCCTCGGATCAAGCAGACCGTAAAGCAGATCCGCCGTCAGGTTGGCCAGCACGATCAGCACGGCAAAGAGAAAGGTCAGTGTCTGTACCAGTGGCACGTCATTTGACTTGATCGCACCGATAAGCTGGGCGCCGATGCCGTTGACCGCGAAGATCTGTTCGGTGATGATCGCCCCGCCAAAGATCGCCGGCGCGCCAAGCGCGATGACCGTAACCACCGGGATCATAGAATTGCGCAGGACGTGAACCATAATCACGACCCATTCGCTCATCCCCTTGGCACGCGCCGTGCGGACATAGTCGCGCCCCAGATTGTCCAGCATCGCGGACCGCATGTAGCGGCTGATCTGCGCGGTGGTCTGCACCGACAGCACCAGAACGGGCAGGGCCATCTGGCGGACCTGGAAAGTGAAGCTCTGCCAGTCCGTGACCCGGTGTGTCGTGTCATAGATGAAAGGCAGCAGGTCCAGCTGAACCGAGAAGACATAGATGACAAGGGGCCCGGTCAGGAAGGGCGGAAGGGAATAGCCCACGACCGTGGCGAAGGTCCCTGCGTTGTCGAAGACCGAATATTGCCGGTAGGCCGAGTATATCCCGATCGGCAGCGCCACGAGGATGCCGATCACATATGCCGTACCTACGACCCACAGGGTCTGGGGCAGCGCCTGGGCGATCTCGGCCATCACGGGCGCGCGGCTTTGCCAACTGAGGACGCGCAGTTTCCCTTCGGACAGGGCGGTGCCGAACAGGTGGTCGACCAGAACCTGCGGCTCAATCCAGAAGAACTGCACCATCCATTTCCAGAACCGCACATGCACCGGCTCGCCAAGACCCAGTGCCTCGCGCATCTGCGCCTTGACCTCTGGCGGGATCGTCTGGGGAAGGCTCCCCATCGGGTCGCCCGGCGCGAGGTCCAGCAGCAGGAAGATGATCAGCGCGATCACGATCAGCATCGGCACCGAAACCAACAGCCGGCGAAGCGCGAATGTCACCATCAGGGCCTGTCCATCTCTGCGATTGTCCCCTGCGTCCGTTCCGGGCTCAGTTCGCTGGACGCCTGTACCAGTCGGCGACGTTCCACAGCTCGCTGTCCCAGGTGTTCATCACCACGCCGCCAAGGCTGTCCACATGGGCCGATACCCGTCCACGATGCACCAGCGGAAGGATCACGAACTCCTGCATCAGCATGTCGTTGAGCGCGCGTGCCAGCTCCGCCCGCGCCTCCAGCCCGCTGGTCTCGCGCAGCTGGACGACCAGCGCGTCATAGGCATCATCGCAATATCGCGACATGTTGGTACCCTGCCACTGGTTTTCCGGCGTCGGAATGCGGTCGCAGGCCCAGCTGGCCATATAGGCCTCGGGGTCGGTTCCATCGAACATCTGGGCGTACATCTGCACGTCCGCAAAGAATTTCTGGTAGGTGTCCGGGCTGCCGGGATCGCTGCCGAAAAAGACGTTGCCGTCGATGTTGCGCAATTCGGTCTCGATGCCGATTTCCTTCCACCAGCTTTGGATGGCCAGCTGGAATGTCTGCCGTACCGCATTGGTGGATGTCTGGAACACCAGGCGCAACGGCACGCCGTCCCTGTCGCGCACACCGTCGCCGTCGCTGTCGCTCCAGCCGGCGGCATCCAGCAGGGCCTTGGCGCCTTCGATATCCTGCGTCTTGCAGGCGTCATTGGCCTCAGAGGCGTAGATTTCCGGCGCAGGCAGTATGTTGCAGGTCACCGCGCCGGCCTCGCCATAGCCGATCTCGACAAGGGCCTGCCGGTCGATTGCCATGCTCAGCGCCTTGCGGACGGCACTGTCGGACAGGACGGGGTGCGCATGGGCGCGGGTCGACCGCGCGTCGCCAAGGCCGAAAGACGGGTCGGTCAGGTTCAGGACAACCCGTTCCACCAGCGTTCCAAAGGCCGACACGAGCTGCCCCTTGCCGGCGGCCTGCATGCCATCCAGAACCTCGGGCGGCAGCTGTAGGTTCCAGGCATAGTCGAAATCGCCGGTTTCCAGCACGGCGCGGCCCGCATTTTCGGCCGTGCCGCCGCCTTTGATCAGCAGGCTTGCAAAGGCCGGCTTGGCCGCGTCGCGAAAATGAGGATTGGCCGACATGCTGACGGTATCGCCGCTGCGGAATTCATCGACGACGAAGGGGCCGGTGCCGACGGGATAGAAATTGGCGTTCGTGCAGGTCGGGGCCAGCCCGCCCAGGCAATCGGCGAATTGCCGGGCCTGCAGGATCGGCGCCGATGCCCCGACAAAGGCGTCATAGGGAAACGGCTTGGGGGCGTCGAACCGGACGACCACGGTCCGGTCGTCCGGGGTGTCGATCCCGGAAATCCCTGAAAACTTGTCGACATGTGCACAACCGCCGCCCTCGGCCGTGCAATATTCCCACGTGAAGGCCACGTCGCGCGATGTGACCGGCGTACCATCAGACCACAGCACGCCCTTGGACAGGGTCCAGGTAATGGATGTCAGGTCTTCCGAAACGCCGCCGTTTTTCAGCGACGGAATGGCGTCCACGAGCCAAGGCACCATCGCGCCGGTCTCATCGTAGCGGGCCAGTGGTTCCAGCACCAGGCTTGCCGCCTCGATATCCTTGATGCCGCCGGACAGATACGGATTGAGCGTCGATGGCGCCTGCCAGAAGATCAGGTTGACCTGGCCGTCGGTCGCGCGCTGCGCCATCGCCGGTTGCGCCATCGCGAAGGCCCCCAATCCCACGGCCATCACCTGTACGATCCGCATTGCTTGCCCTTTCTTGAACGAAAAAATACTCCGCGATGCCGGTGTCGGGCATCGCATTGCAATGCCTCGCCTGCAAGCGTCTGCAGCTTTTCAGATGCGAGATTGGCCGTATCTGACCACCTGTCTCGCGGAAAATCAAGCAACCATAAGCGTCGGGACACCCGGGAAATCCGGCCTGTCCCGACGAACTCGGAAACCGCCGGCTTAACGGGCGCCGGGTGCGATGATCATGATCATCTGGCGGCCTTCCATCTTCGGCATGTTCTCGACCTTGCCGATTTCCTTGATATCGTCCGCAACGCGATGCAACAGGTCGCGACCCAGGTCCTGGTGCGCCATCTCGCGCCCGCGGAACCGCAGGGTGATCTTGACCTTGTCGCCGTTTTCCAAAAAGCGGAAGACGTTGCGCATCTTGACGTCATAGTCATGCGTGTCGGTGTTGGGGCGGAACTTCACCTCCTTCACCTCGATGACCTTCTGCTTCTTGCGGGCCTCGGATTCGCGTTTCTGCTGTTCGTATTTGTACTTGCCGTAATCCATGATCTTGCAGACCGGCGGATTGGCGTTCGGCGAGATTTCCACGAGGTCCAGTCCGGCCTCTTCCGCCATGCCCATGGCCCGTTCGGGCGTCACGACGCCGACGTTTTCGCCATCCGCGCCGATGAGGCGTATTTCGGGAACGCGGATCTTGTCGTTGATGCGGGGGCCGGTGTCGCGCGTCGGGGGCGCGTTGTGTGGTCTGCGGGCTATGGTTTTTGTCCTTCGATCGTTCAGCAAAGTTGAGGCTGCAAGGTAACCCTGCGGGGCAGCCGTTTCAAGCGGCAAAATGGGCGGATGAGGCTGAGCAGAGCGGGATTTTACCCTTGCACGCACCGTTTTTACGCTTCATCTCCGGGCAACTGTAGGGCAGGTTGCAGGTGTCTGTGATAGCCTGCCAGTTGAGGGGAAAACTTATGCGAAATATTCTGTGGCTTATCGTTGCACTTGTCATCCTTGCGGGAGGGTACATGCTGTTCACCGGCAAGACGCCGCAAGAGGTCGTCGAAGAGGTGTCGGACACGGTTTCGTCACCCGACGAGCTTGAAAGCGCCGCCGAGGCGGCGGGCGAAGCGACCGAGAACGCGGTCGAAACCACCGGTGAGGCGCTGCAAGACGCCGGCGAAGCCACTGCCGATGCCGCCGAAGATGCCGGAGAGGCGTTGGAGGATGCGGCCAGCGACGCCGCCAACCTTGCCGAGGAAACCGCCGAGGACGTGACCGCTGCTGCCGATGAGGCGGTGGATGCCGCCGCCGAAGCGGGTGACGCCGCGTCCGAGACCGCGGACGAGGCGCTGAATGATGCCGCAGAGACCGGCGACGCCGCCGCCGAGGCCACGGGCGAGGCAGTGGACGACGCCACGGATGCGGCCAGCGAAACGGCGCAGGCCGCGGCAGAGCAGGTTGCCGACGCCGCTGATGCCACGGCTGAAACGGCCGAGGAGGTTGCCGAAGAGACCGCTCAGGCAGGGAACGATACCGCCGAAAGCACCGAACAAGCCGCCGCGAGCGCCACTGAAGAAGGTGCTGAGGCGGTCGATGGCGCAGAGGTGAGCGCCGATGCCGACACGTCTGCCGGAACCGATACGGCGGCAGCCACCGGAGACGCCGAAATCGAAGAACTTTTGACCGTGGATGGATTCGATTACGACAGGGTCACGGACTATATCGACGAATCCGATCTTGGCGCGCTCGAAAAGACCGCGCTTACATCCGGCCTTCGCGCGGCGCGGGACAATCCCGAGCAGCTTGAACAGGCACTGGACGCAGTGCGCGAGGCGCTGGACCTCTGACAAGGGGTGTAGTGGCGGAAACAGAAAACCCGCGCCGGGACCGGCGCGGGTTTTTTCTTGCCAGGTATGGAAGCGATCAGTCTAGAAAGGCCTTTTCGACCACGTATTCCTTGGGATCGGAATTGGCCCCTTCGCGCAGCCCGTAGCCTTCCAGCATGTCCTTGATCTCGAGGTTGAAGGCCAAGTTCCCGCAGACCATGGCGCGATCCGTTTCCGGGGCCAGCGGGGCCACGCCCAGGTCCTCGAATGCCTCGCCGCTGCGCATCAGGTCGGTGATCCGGCCCATCTTCGGGCTCTCTTCCCGCGTGGTCGTGGGATAATAGCGCAGCTTTGCATGAAATCCCTCGCCGATCAGTTCGGCCAGCATCTCGTCGCTGCGGATGCTATCGATCAGCTCCCTGCCATAGGTCAGTTCGCCAGTTCGCGGCAGTATGGGTGATGATCCCTCGATAGTCGGTATAGGTCTGCGGATCGCGCAGCAGCGAGGCAAAAGGCGCAAAGCCTGTGCCCGTTGCGAAAAGCCACAGGCGCTTGCCGGGCAAGAGGGCGTCATGCACCAGCGTGCCCACGGGCTTGGGCCGCAGGATGATCTCGTCACCCGGCTGGATATGCTGCAGGCGGCTGGTCAGGGGGCCGTCCTGCACCTTGATCGAGTAGAACTCCAACTCGTCGTCCCAGGAGGGCGAAGCAATGGAATAGGCCCGCAGCAGGGGCTTTTCCTTGCCGCTCTTCTCGTCCTTCTGCATCAGGCCGATCATCACGAACTCGCCCGACCGGAAGCGCAGGCTGGCAGGGCGCGTGGTGCGGAAGGAAAACAGCCGGTCGGTCCAGTGCCTGACCTCCGTCACGGTCTGGGCATCGGGCAGGGTGGGGACTTTGACGGGTTTCGCTTCGGTCACGGTCACGGTCTCGTTCATCAGCAATCATCGCCCGGGGTCTTAGCCCGGGCGTCTCCTCGTATACTTTGATTCAGGTCAGATGACAGGGGTTATTCGGCCGCGATGCCACCGGTGCCCGTTCCGCGCAGGCGCGACTGGTAGTCATGTGCCTGCCAGTCGGCGCGGTAAAGCCACTGGTCCTCGGGTTGCCGCCGGGCCAGGTCGTCCGAAATCTCCACCTCGTCGAAACCCGAGCGACGCGCCATCGCGTACTGGTCGGCAATCACATGGCCCCGTGCCCGCAGACGCCCGGTGAAGCCCATCAGGCGCAGCTGCCGCGCGATGGTGAAACCGCGCCCGTCGGCGAAGCTGGGAAAATCGACCCGGATCATCGGAATATCCGACAGGCGGCCTGCCAGTTCGTTGGGGTCATTGCTGGAGGCCAGGTCGATGCCGCAGCCCGGGTGTGCGTCGTTCAGAGCGGCGATGGGGCCATCCCAATCGTCGGTTGCAAAGCCTTGGTCCGTCACGATAACGCTCATGCCGTTTCTCCTGTTCTGACGGGTTTCCCATTGACGAAATGTATGCCGCATTCGGATTTTTCCGTTCCGCGCCAGCGGCCTGCGCGGGCATCCTCACCTGCGGTGACACGGCTGGTGCAGGGCTGACACCCGATCGACGGATAGCCCTTTGCCACCAGCGGATGACGCGGCAGGCGGTTTTCTTCCATGTAGGTTTGCACGTCGTCGCGCGTCCAGTGGGCCAGCGGATTGACCTTCATCCGACCGGTGGAGTCCTCGGTCTCGAAAAACTCCAGCGCGGCGCGGTCACCACCGTGATAGCGTTTGCGTCCGGTGATCCACCCGTCGAAGCCTTCCAGCGCGCGCTGCAACGGCAGGGTCTTGCGCAAGGTACAGCAGGCGTCGGTATCCGAGCGGTGCAGCGTTCCTTCAGGATCCTGTGCCTGAACCGCATCCCGATCGGGGCGGATGATGCGCAGGTCCTTCAGGCCCAAACGTTCTGCCAGTTCCTGCTGGTAAACCAGCGTCTCGGCAAACAGCATGTCGGTGTCCAGAAAGATCACCGGCGTGTCGCGCTTCAGCACGGAAATCATGTGCAGAAGCACCACGGATTCCGCGCCGAAGCTGGACACCAGCGCCAGCTTGCCGGCGTCCGGGCTGGCCAGCGCGTGGCGCAGCACGGCGGTCGCCGAGTTCAGGCGATACCACTCGTTCAGGCCCGAGACGCGGGTCGGCAGGCTGGTGTCGATCCTACTCTGCAGCATAGGCCTTGTCCTGCTCATAGAGGGCGGTCTTAAACGGCGCCATGCCGACACGGCGGTAGAATTGCAGGAACGTCTCGTCCTGGCCCTGCCGCTGATCGAGATAGGTCTCGACGATGCGTTCGACGGCCGGAATGATCTCGTCGGCCGAGAATCCCGGTCCGGTGCGGTCGCCGATGGCCGCGTTCTCTGTGTGATCGCCGCCCAGGGTGATCTGGTAGTTCTCGACGCCTGCGCGATCGAGCCCGAGGATACCGATATGGCCGACGTGGTGATGGCCGCAGGCGTTGATGCAGCCCGAGATCTTGATCTTCAGCTCGCCGATATCATGCTCCAGCTTCAACTCGTCGAAGCGGGTCGCGATCTGCTGGGCGATCGGAATGGACCGCGCCGTGGCCAGCGCGCAATAATCCATGCCGGGGCAGGCGATGATGTCGGAAATCAACCCGATATTCGCCGTCGCCAGACCGTGCTTTTTCAAAATGGCGTGCAGCGCAGGCAGGTTGGACTTGTGCACATGCGGCAGGATCACGTTCTGCTCGTGGCTGATGCGCAGCTCGTCATGGCCGTAGAACTCGGCAAGGTCGGCCATCACCCGCATCTGGTCCGCCGTGGCGTCACCGGGCGTGGCGCCATGGGCCTTGAGACTGATCTGGACGATGGCATAGCCGGGCGCACGGTGCGCGACGAGGTTCGTGTCGGCCCAGGACCGGAAGATCGGGTCGGTCTTGTACGTGGTCTCGAACACCTCGGTGCCGTCCTGCCGGAAGACGGGCGGGGCAAAGGCTGCCTTGATCTCGTCGAAAAGCGCCACGTCGATGCCGCTGAACGTGGGGCGAATGAGCTCGAACCGCTCTTCCACCCGGGCGCGGATGTCGTCGATGCCGTGCTCGTGCACGGTGATCTTGATGCGCGACTTATACTTGTTGTCGCGACGGCCCAGCAGGTTCCAGACGCTGACAGTGGCCTCGACGAAAGGCAGCAGGTTTTCCTGGCTAACGAAATCGGACAGGACCTTGCCGATCATCGGCGTCCGGCCAAGGCCACCGCCGACGAGAACGCGGTAGCCGATCTCGCCGTCACGCTCGACGATCTGTATGCCGATATCATGCGCCTTGATCACGGCGCGGTCATTCGGGCTGCCGGTGACGGCGATCTTGAACTTGCGCGGCAGGAACTGGAATTCGGGGTGGTCGGTGGACCACTGCCGCAGCAGCTCGGCCACGGGACGCGGATCGGCGATTTCGTCTGCGGCGGCGCCGGCGAAATGGTCGGCGGTCACGTTTCGGATGGTGTTGCCGGAGGTCTGGATGGCGTGCATCTCGACCTCGGCCAGGGCGTCGAGAATCTCTGGGACGTCGCGCAGTTCCGGCCAGTTGAACTGGATGTTCTGGCGCGTGGTGAAATGGCCGTACCCCTTGTCCCAGGTCTCGGCGATATGGGCGAGCTGTCGCATCTGGCGCGCATTGAGCGTGCCATAGGGAATGGCCACGCGCAGCATGTAGGCGTGCAGTTGCAGGTAGAGGCCATTCATCAGGCGCAGCGGCTTGAACTCGTCCTCGGTGAGGTTGCCGGCGATGCGGCGCTCGACCTGGGCCCGGAACTGGCGGTTGCGCTCGGCCACGAAGGCCGCGTCGAATTCGGAATAGGAGTACATCAGTTTACCTCGGCTTGCTTGCCATGGTGATAATTGGACGGCCCGGTCCGGCGGAATTCCTCGCGGAAATGGGTGGGTTGAGGACCGTTGTCAGAGGGCTTGGCATCGGCAAGGTAGGCGCCGACAACCAGCTCGGGCTGGCCTTCGGCCTGCGCGAGGCGCAGCTTTGCCAGGCTCTCGTCGGTGATCAGTTCGGCCTCGCCAAGGTGGCGCGACCACTGGTCATCGGCGGTCTGGTAGACGACGTCGCCTTCGAGCAGGGCGTTGGCGGTGACGACCTTGGGCGTGAATTCTCGGGGCATCAGGCGAACTCCTGGGTCGAGAGGGAAAGACTTGCCTCGGCCGCACGCGGTGCCAGGCCGATGAAGGTGAGCGCGGGGCCGTCGAGATCGGCGGCTTCCAGATCCTGCGCCATGCGGGCCACGGTGGTGGCGACGATGCGCTGATCGGGGCGCGAGGCGTTCTCGACGATGCTGACAGGGGTGGCGCGGTCGGCGCCATGCATCAGCAGGCGGCCCTGGATGAAGCGGCTGGACTTCTTGCCCATGTAGATCGCGGCCACCTCGCCGGGTTGGGCCAGCGCGGCCCAGTCCTGCTCGGCATAGCCTTTCATGTCGTGGCCGGTGACGAAACGCACCGCGGCATTGCGCTGGCGCCGGGTCAGGCTTTGACCGATGGCGGCCACACCGGCCGAGGCGGCGGTGATCCCGGGCACGATGTGCCAACCGATCCCGGCGGCATCGACCGCGTCGATTTCCTCGTCGAGGCGTCCGAATACGGTCGGATCGCCACCTTTCAGGCGCAGGACCTGCGCGCCGGTGGCGGCGTGTTCGACAATGAGCGCGTTGATGTCGTCCTGCGACATGGAAGGTCCGAACCCGGTCTTGCCGGCGTCGATCATGGTTGCCTCGCGGCGAGCGAGCTCAAGGATCCCGGGCGTGACCAGCCGGTCATAGATGACCACGTCGGCGGCATCGAGCGCCTTGCGGGCCTTGAGCGTCAACAGTTCCGGGTCACCAGGGCCTGCGCCGACGAAGGCCACGTGACCCTGGCGTTCTTCGGCCTTCACATGGGTGTCCAGAAGGGCGGGCAGGGCGTTGTTGACGGCTTCTTCGCCGCCTTCATCCATCGCACGCGGGCCGGTGCCGAAATAGTACTCCGCCCAGAAGTCCCGACGCTTGCGGCCCAGGGGCAGCACCTCGACCGCCTTGCGGAACGCCTTGCCGATCCGCGCGAGTGTGCCAAGGGTCGCGGGCAGCCGCGCTTCGAGATCGGCCTTGATCGCGCGGGCGAGTACCGGGGCGGCGCCTTCGGTGCCGATGGCGACGGTCACCGGGTCACGGTCGACGATCGCGGGCGTGATGAAGGCGCTGTCCTGCAGGTTGTCGACGATGTTCACAAGGGCACCCTCGGCGCGGGCGATTTCGGCGGTCCGCGCGTCTTCGGCCTCGTCCTCGTCAGCGGCATAGAACAGGACGGCGCTGGTTGCGTCGCCCGGCTCCATCGCGCGACGCACGAGGCGCAGTTTTCCTGCGTCGTGCCAATCCCGGATCTCGCGGGCAGGTGCGGGGCTGAAGACCGTCAGCTGCGCTTCGGTCTTCAGCAGCAGCCGCAGCTTGGCCAGAGCCGCCTCGCCTCCGCCCGACAGGACGACACGGCGTCCCTCGAGGGCAACAAAGATGGGAAAATGTTTCACGAGGCATGCCTCCGGCTGCGATTGACTTACGAAGTTATATAGAAAATATTCCCGGTATTGCGCTAGCGGGCGGGGTGAATAAGGACATACGTTCCAATTTCAGTTCGCTTCATGTTGAGTGTTCCAGCAAAAGGAAAAATGCGGAATGGCTGTTCGCCTCGATGAACTGGATCGGAAAATCCTCTTGGAACTGCAGCAGGACGGGGGACAGTCGCTGGACGATATCGCCAAGTCGGTGGGCAGTTCGAAGACGCCGGTGTGGAACCGGATTCGGAAAATGCGCGAGGGCGGCGTGATCCGGCAGCAGACCTTCCTGCTGGACCCCGAGGCGCTGGGGCTGGAGGCCTGTTTCTTTGTCCTGATCCGCACGTCCGAGCACGACAAGGAGTGGCAGGACCGGTTTCTGAATGCGCTGAGAACCCGGCCCGAGGTGATGGAGGCGCATCGGCTGGCGGGCGATATCGACTATATCCTGAAGGTCGTGGTCAGCAATGCGCGGGCCTATGACACGTTCTACCAGGCACTGATTTCAGAGGTGAAGGTGCACAATGTGACCGCGCTCTTGTCGATGGAAGAGATCAAATCGACGACGATGTTGCCGGTCTAGCCGGTCAAACTGTGCACTCCAAGGCCTTGATGATAGGAGAAAAGTCTGACGCTTTCAGGCTTGCGCCGCCGACCAGTGCGCCATCGACATTATCGGTGGCGAAAATCTCGGCCGCATTTCCCGGCTTGACGGAGCCGCCGTAGAGCAGCGGGATATCGGCGCCCTCGATCTTGCCGAAACGGCGGATCATGCGGGCGCGGATGAAGTCGTGAACCTCGTCGATCTGTTCGGTCGTGGGCACCTTGCCGGTGCCGATGGCCCAGATCGGCTCGTAGGCGATGACCGTGTTGGCGGCGGTGCAACCATCGGGCAGGGACGTGGCAAGCTGGCCACCGATGATATCGAGCGTGTTGGCCGCCTCGCGCTGCGCCAGCGACTCGCCCACGCAGACGATGGCGATCAACCCTGCGGCGTGGGCCGCGCGGGTCTTGGCGTTGATGTCATCGCTGCTTTCGCCATGATCCTCGCGCCGTTCGGAGTGGCCCAGAATGACGCTGGTGGCGCCGGCATCGCGCAGCATTTCAGCCGAGATGTCGCCGGTATGGGCGCCGCTGACCTGCGCATGGCAATCCTGTCCGCCGATCTGAACGGACGCGTCCGCCACGAGCGCCGCCGCCGGATGTATCAGCGTGGCGGGCGGGCAGATGAGGATGTCCACGGACGGATTCGGATGCGCCTGTGCGAGGGCGGTCAATTCCTGCAAGGCACCGCGCGTGCCGTTCATCTTCCAGTTACCAGCCGCCAGCTTACGCGCCATTCCTTACCTCCGGGTTAATTGACCGGAGTGGTAGCGGCTCGCGCCGGGCGGGGCAACGGCTACATGCCTTCGAACTTGATGGATTCGCCGCAGCCGCAGGCCTCGGTCACGTTGGGATTGTTGAACACGAAACCCGATTCCAGGAGCGAGGTCTGGTAGTCGATTTCCGTCCCGAAGAGGAACATCTGCGCCATCGGCGCGATCATCACGCGGGCGCCGTCCTGTTCGACCACCTCGTCGTTGGGGTCGACTTCGGTGACATAGTCCATGGTGTATTCCATGCCGGCGCAGCCGCCTTTCTTGACCCCGATGCGCAGCCCCTGATGGCCGTCCTTGTCCATCAGGCGGGCAATCATCGACGCGGCTTTCGGGGTCATCGTGACCGCCTGTTTGCCTGGAATTCCGAACATGTGCGATATCCTTTGTCCTGCACCAAACCTAGGGGGTCGCCGCGCCGATCTCAAGGGCCGGCAGCGCGCCGATCAGCGCCTGCGTGCAGATCGTGGCGGCGATGGCCCAGCCGAACGAGGCCAGCGTGCCGATGATGACGTATTCCGTGGCCTGCCGGTTGTTGGAGACGGTGCCGAAACGCAGGATGGACTTGGCCGCGACAAGAAAACCGATCGCCGGAAACTGGCCCCCCAGGATCAGGACGAAGATCAGCAGGCGTTCGAGATGGCCGATCGTCTTGCCGCCGCCGGGCAGGCCGGTGTCGGACGGGCTGGGTTCCGGCGGGTCGGTTGCGGGTGCGGGGGGCGTTGCCGCCACGTGACCGTTCATCAGGTGCTCGACGGCGAAGGCACCCGCGCGCAGCGTGATGACAAGGCCCGCCGTCAGTGCCATCGCGTGCAAGAGCACGGTCTGTGCAGGCGGCGCGAGATGCGCCGCGTAAGCGCCGCCCGACCACAGGCCCGGCGCCCAGATCGCCACGGCGGCGAGCGTGACGATATGGGCCGCCTGGTCGACGAGAAAGGCGGGCAGGCCGGTGGAGCGCGTGTAGGTCTTGAGGCAGTCGATGGCGAGATGCGCCAGCGCAAGGGCGACAAGTTCCGGCGCCGCCACCTGGCCCAGCGCCGCCTGGGCGGTCACGAGAACCACCGCGCCGTGCAGGAGCATGACACCGAAATTTCGCTTGTTGCGGTGAAGCCAATCGGTCTGGAGGACGAAATCGGCCAGCACGTGGGCGAGGATCAGGGCGGTGAATGTTTCGACCATGGCGGGCTCCGGTTCAGGGCAGGCGCATTGGCTTGCTTTGGGCGACAGAAAGCGGATCAGCCTGCATGTTCGCCCCCTTCGACAAGGTCGAGCGCGTCGGAGATCGCCGGGAACCCGGCGGCCCAGAGGGCCTGGTTGACCGCTTGCCGGGTGATTCCGAGCGCTTCGGCGATCTCGGCGCGCGGGCCGGTGCCGGGGGGCAGGGCGGCATGCATGGCGCGGGCCTGTGCGACGGTCCAGCCCTGGCTGATGTGATCGGCCAGCCGTGTCGCCGCGGCCAGCGCGCCGCCCGAGGCATGGACCATCTGGGCATGGCCGGAAACGTCATTCAAGAGGCGGCCGGATGCCGTGAATGCAGGGCCGTGGGCGGCGTTGGGATCGGCATCAGCAGGCAGGCTGCCCGGGCCGCGGGCGATGGCGATGCGGGTCGAGAGCGCCTTGCCTTCGCAGCGCAGGGCGGCCCGGATGAAGAGGGCGACGCGCAGATCGAGAGACGGCGCGGAAATGGCGCATTGCCAGCTGTCGCCGCCGCGCCGGGCATGGCCTGTCAGCAGGCCGTCGCGCCAGTCGGTGACGGTGCTGACGGCGTCCCCGATCGCGGCCAGCGCTGCGTCCAGTTGGGGCGCTGTCAGGTCGCTGGAGCCGACGATGTCGCCTGTCAGAACGGCAAATTGCACCGGGTATCCCCTTGTAACGGTCGGTGCAAGTATAATCGGTTTCTTTTATGAAAAGCAAGCAAATTTGCTTGCTTACATGAATCCCAGTTCCAGGCGGGCTTCGTCGCTCATCATGTCCATGCCCCAGGGGGGCTCCCAGGTGAGATCAACATCAACCTGTTTAACACCTGCTAACGGCTCGACCGCCTCGGCGACCCAGCCGGGCATTTCGCCGGCGACGGGGCAGCCCGGCGCGGTGAGGGTCATGATGATGCTGACCTCGTTCTGGGGGGTGATGTCGATCGTGTAGATCAGCCCGAGGTCATAGATATTCACAGGGATTTCAGGGTCATAGACCGAGCGGCACGCTTCGACGACCTGGTCGTAAAGCGGGTGATCCGTGCTGGAGGGCGCGATCAGCGGCGCGCCTTCGAGAGGTTCTGGCTGTTGGGTCATGTCACGTCCTGTGCCGTTATCCGACTGAATATATAAGGATATGAGAGCGCCGCGTCCAGAGGGGGTGCGGTGGATTAACGCCCCGATATCGGCCGGTTTGGGTGGGGGTGACATGCGTGCACCCCGCGTGCACCGGGCGTACACCGCCGCGGCGCGGCATCGGGCGGCGCGAAAGGGTTAACCCGCGCCGGGTGACGTTGCGTTCCCCCGGTTCACTTGCTGGTGCGTCGGCGGCGGATCGGTTCGGGACGCACGCGCGCCTCGATATCGTCATAGAGCATCCCGACGATGTTCTTGCCGGTGGAGCCTTCGATGCCCTCCATGCCGGGCGACGAGTTGACCTCGAGTACCTTGGGGCCCGCTTCGGAGCGCAGCAGGTCCACCCCTGCCAGCCCCAGCCCGAAGGCGCGGGCCGCGCGCAGGGCCGTCTCGCGCTCTTCCTTGGTGATGCGGACGGACCTGGCAGAGCCGCCGCGATGCAGGTTCGAGCGGAAATCGCCCTCGGCCCCGGTGCGTTTCATCGAGGCCACGACCTTGCCGCCGATCACGAGACAGCGGATGTCCTCGCCCGCGGCTTCCTTGACGAAATCCTGCACGAGGAAGTTGGCCTTGAGCCCGCGGAAGGCGTCGATCACCGATTCCGCCGCCTTCTTGGTTTCGGCCAGCACGACGCCCTTGCCCTGGGTCGATTCCAGCAGCTTGACGATCAGGGGTGCGGTGCCGACGAGGCCGATGAGGTTGCCGGTGTCCTGCGGCGAGGCGGCGAAGGCGGTGTTGGGCATGCCGACCTTGGCGCGGGCCATGAGCTGATGGGCATAGAGCTTGTCGCGGCTGGAGGAGATGCCGGCGGAGGGGTTCACGCAATAGGTGCCGATGGTTTCGAACTGGCGCACGACGGCGGTGCCGTAGGCGGTGATCGAGGCACCGACGCGGGGGATCACGGCGTCATAACGGGGCAGGCGCTTGCCGTCATAATGCACTTCGGGCGCCAGCGTGTTGATCGCCATGTAACAGCGGGTGGTGTTGATGACCTCGACCGAGTGGCCGCGCTTCTCGCCCTCTTCGACGAGGCGGCGGGTGGAGTAGTTGTCCTCGCGCGAGAGAACGGCGATGCGCAGCGCCCGGTTCGGCTGGGCCTCGCGCATCTTCTTGGTGTGGTAGACGTCGTAGCTGAGCTCGGGCTGCAGGAAACGGTCGGTCGCCACGATCGAGATGTGGTCCTTGAGCGCGGTGCGCCCCAGCAGCATCCGGCTGTTCATGGTGGAGCGGTTGGTCAGCGTGATCTCGATCGGCCAGGACTGGCCCGCGACCTCGAGCTTGCTTTCGATGACGTAGCGCAGTTCCTTCTCGCCGTTCGACGACGCGACCTCGCGCCGGTCGACGATGGGGGCCGAGCAGGGGATCACGAGGTCGTCGCGGCCCGGGATCGGGTGGACGGTGAACCGGACCTTGGGTTTCGATGACGGCCCGAAGGTTTCGATGTCGAAGGCATGTAGGGCAGAGGTGCGCGCGCCGGTGTCGACCTTGGCCCGCAACGCCGGCACGCCCAGTCCGGGCAGGGCAACCCATTCTTCCCAGCCGAAATTCAGGATTTCCGGTTCGTCGGGCGTATAAGTCATGGGCTGTGCCTTTTCGCTGTGGGCCGCGGGGCGCGGATCGTTTCAGAGCAACATGTTCCGGCCTTCGACACAAGGTCGGGCCCGAAGGTGACGTTTGCGTGACGGGGCTACTTGTTGATGTCTTCGTTGAAATAGCGGGTCTGGTCATCGGGCGACCGGAAGACCCGGCGCAGGATCAGCCACGCCACGAGAGAGATGGCGGCGAAGACGGCGAGCAGGGTGGCCGGCGCAAACCCCGGAGCCGTCGCGACGACGGCCGACATCGCGCCTGCGCCGATGGCGATGCCGAGGAAGATGTAGCCGGGGGCGAGCAGTTCGAGGATGGCAAGCGCGAGGGCCGCGCATAGCCAGATCCACCAGAGCGAAAGCAGGTCGGTCATGGCTTGCCCTTCAGCATGGTGAAGGCGTTGGCAAAAGCCTCGACCGCGTGGGCGGGCACGATGACGGTCTGCGAGGAGCGGCCCTGGCCAAGCGCGTTCAGTGCCTCGACCTGCTTGAGCGCGACCTGGTATTGCGCGGCCTCGAGCCCGTTATCGGCGATGGCGCGGGCGACGACGCTGGTGGCATAGGCTTCGGCATCGGCCTGCACCTTGCGGGCCTCGGCGGCCTTTTCGGCGGCGTAGAGATCGGCATCGGCGGCCAGTTCGACGGCGCGGCGCTTGCCCTCGGCCTCGGTCACCTGGGCGCGTCGGGCGCGTTCGGCGTTCAGTTGTTGCAGCATGGCGTCGCGGGTGGCCTGGTCGAGATTGACGTCAAGGATCTCGGCCCGGGTCACTTCGATCCCCCAGTTGTCGACGGCGTCCTCGACATGCTGCTTTATGGTGTCGATCAGTTGCGAGCGGTTGGCTTGCACGTCGTCCAGATCCATCTTGCCGATCTCGGCGCGCACGATGCCCGCGACGGTCGTGGCGATGGCCGCGTCCACGTCGCGGATGCGATAGACGGTCTTTTCGGGATTGGTGATGCGGTAAAAGACCGATGTCTCGACCTCGACCAGGACGTTGTCCTTGGTGATGGCGTCCTGGCTGGCATTGGGCAACTGGCGTTCCAGGATCGAAACGCGGTGACGTATCTTGTCGAGGAACGGCACGATGAAGTTGATCCCCGGCCCGAGAACCGAACGCAGCCGGCCGAAGCGTTCGACCACGTGCTGTTCGGATTGCGGCACGATCTTGATGCCCTTGAAGATCACCAGGAAGAGCAGCAGGGCAAGCAGGATGTAGGACAGGTTCGACGCGAGAAGATCCGCAATCTGGTCCTGGGTCATGGCGTTCTCCCGGCGGGCGTTTCACGGAGTAATAGGTCGGGTGCGTGCGCCATTGCAAGCTTTTGCGCCCGACGGCGCGTGCGATGGGCGGTGCGCCGGGGCAGGTCTTTCAGGCGTCCGGATAATCCTGCGCGGGGCCTTGCGGCAGGAAGGGCCTGCCGGTTTCCGCCTCGAGCTGCGCGGCGCGTTCCAGAAGCTTTTCGCGGCAGGTTGTCTCGAGATGCCAGAAGGTCGACTGGTCCGGGGTGGGCAGGCCGAACAGGAGCTTCTTGCCGAAGACATCCTGATCCTCGACCCAGACGCCGGCATCCTCCTTGGGGCCCAGCGTGCCGTCGTCGATCTCGTCCATGATCTCGTAGAAGGCGGCGCGCAGGGCGGACACGTCGGCGGATTGCGCGAAGGTCAGGCGGATCGGGCGCGTCATCTCGCGGTCGCCGGCGGAGAGGTTCTCGAACGGGTTCTTCACGAAATGGCTGACCGGAACGATAAAGCGGTTTCCGGTCCAGATCGCCAGTTGCACATAGGTGAAATGGATGCGTTCGACGGTGCAGAACCGCCCCTCGAAGATGATCTGGTCGCCGATCCGGGCCGAGCGGTTGAGCGCGATCTGCACGGCGGCCAGAAGGTTGCCCAGCACCTCGCGGGCGGCAAAACCCAGAACGATGGTGATGGCGCCGGCGCCGGCCAGCAGCGTGTAGCCCACGGAATTGAAGACCTGGACCGAGCTGAGCAGGGTGACGGCGCCCGCGATGACCGCGAGGATGATGACGAACTTGCGGAAGCCCGACAGCATCGTGGCCATCGAGCGGTAATGGGCGTTGCCGGGGATGGCCAGTTCCTCGGGGCTGTTGAGGCTGACGCGGTCGAAGATCTCGTCGGCGACGCGCACGGCGGCCAGGGCGAAGCCGATGACATAGCCCAGAAGGACCAGGGGCCCGACGACGACGCTGATCGGGCCGGTGACCACCAGCAGGCGGTTGGTGGTGAAGCCGATCACGGCGGAAATCACCATGATGGTGGCGGGAAGGCGGAAGGCGCGGACGCAGGCCTGCACGATACGGCGGCTGGAGAACTGGCCCAGCCAGCCGACGAGGCGATAGGCGATGTAGCCCAGCAGGAACGCGACCACGGTGATGACGGGCAGCGCCAGCCATTCCCACACATACATGCCGAAGGGGCTGCGTTCGCGGGCCCAGGAGGGCATGGCCATCTCCAGATCGGTCGGCTTGAAGCGGTCGTAGAGGGCCGGGATGTCGCGCACGCTCTGGCGCGAGATGACCCAGGCCGGGTCGCCGTTCGCGGGCTTCACCCGGTTGATCCGCAGCGGAACGGGGCGCTGGCCAAGTTCCAGCGTGCTGAGCAGGATGGACCGGCGGACGCGGCCGGTCTTGGGGTCTTCCTCGGGGCCGTCGAGCCAGCCGTCGGGCCGGTCCGACAGGTCCGTCCAGGGGATCAGGATCTGCCGGTCGATGACCATCTTCAGTTCGCGCGCCAGTTCCGCGCCGCGGTTGGCCTGCTGCTCGACCGGATAGTCGGTCATGTCCAGCAGGTGCGCCGCGGCGCTGTACTGATCCTCGGCCAGAAGCGCCAGAAGGCTTTCGATCGTGGCGCGGGGCGTGTCGCGGTCGATCCCCGCGGGTACATCCGGCAGGCCGGGGTTCAGGAAATCGACCTCGAAATAGGGGTCTTCCTGGGCTCCGGCGGGCAGCGCGACGGACAATACGAGACACAGCGCGACGAAAATGGCGCGCAGCGGGGCGGCGATGGCTTGCATTTGGCTGGTCACGTGTCCCGTCGTTTTTTATTGGCAGCTTAACCCGGACCGGCGGCATTTGGTTCAAAAACTTTCCAAGGGTCAGGTCAGGGCCGGGCATCCGGCATGGATTGAAGGTTTCGCCAGAGGCGTTATGGAGGGCGCGGAACGAAAGGATATCGGTTATGACGCAGGCCTTTGCATTCGAGCTGGGCGCCGTGGACGGGCAGGCCCGGACCGGGGTGATCCACACCCCGCGCGGTGACATCCGCACACCCGCCTTCATGCCGGTGGGCACGGCGGCGACCGTCAAGGCGATGATGCCGGAGTCGGTGCGAGAGACCGGGGCGGATATCCTGCTGGGCAACACCTATCACCTGATGCTGCGCCCCACGGCAGAGCGGATCGACGCGCTTGGCGGGCTGCACCGCTTCATGAACTGGGCGCGGCCCATCCTGACCGACAGCGGCGGCTTTCAGGTGATGAGCCTTGCCGGGCTGCGCAGGCTGAGCGAGCAGGGGGTGACGTTCAAGAGCCATATCGACGGGTCGAAACACGAACTGACGCCCGAGCGGTCGATGGAGATCCAGCGCCTGCTGGGCAGCGACATCGTGATGTGTTTCGACGAATGCCCCGCGCTGCCGGCGAGCGACGACGAGGTCGCCCGCGCGATGCGCCTGTCGATGCGTTGGGCGGCGCGGTCGAAGGATGCGTTCGGCGACCGGCCGGGGCATGCGCTGTTCGGGATCATGCAGGGCGGCGTGACGCAGGACCTGCGCGAGGAAAGCGCCAAGGCGCTGGTGGATATCGGGTTCGACGGCTACGCCATCGGCGGGCTGGCCGTGGGCGAGGGGCAGGATGCGATGTTCGGCGTTCTGGACTATGCCACCGGATACCTGCCCGAGGACAAGCCACGCTACCTGATGGGCGTGGGCAAGCCGGACGACATCGTGGGCGCGGTGAAGCGCGGCGTGGACATGATGGACTGCGTGCTGCCGTCACGGTCGGGGCGGACAGGTCAGGTGTTTACCCGGCGCGGGGTGCTGAACATCAAGAACGCCCGCCATCAGGACGACCCGCGCCCGATCGACGAGGAGTGTACCTGTCCTGCCTGCCGCAACTATTCGCGCGCCTACCTGCATCACGTGTTCCGCAGCCAGGAGATCATCAGTTCCATGCTGCTGACATGGCACAACCTGCATTATTACCAGGAGATCATGGAGGGCATGCGCGGGGCGATAGCCGAGGGTCGATTCGGCACATGGGAGGCCGGTTTTCACGCGATGCGCGCCGAGGGCGATATCGCCCCGCTGTGAGGGGGATGAAGGCGCCCGGGGATTGTACCGATCAGTGCGCCAGATCGTTTCCGGGCCGGCATGAAATACCATTAGGGGAATCGGCGGATTCTCGCTTATACTGATATGGTAGAAAGTATTTATTTTTGGTGTTTCAATGGCTTACGCTGCCTTCGCTTTCAGCTGGATGACCGTCGCTTTGTTCGCTGCCGCCCTTTTGGCCTGAGACATGCGCCGCCCGACGGCTTTATTTGATCCCTGCCAGCCGCGTGACGCGCGGCCTGCATATCCCCGTTCGGTTTTTTCTGAACCGACGCCGCACGGGACGCGACCCATCGCCATCACGAAAACGTGCAGGATGGGACGCGATCACATGACTTATGCCATTTTCACCCTGAGCTGGGCCTCTGTCGCGGTTCTGGCGGCGAGCTTGCTTGGCTGAACCGTTCAAGCGCATGTCGGCCCCCAGTGGTCGGGGTGCGTCAGTTAAGAACGCGTATATTTGGTGCTTGTGCCGATGAGGGGTGCGAGGCATTCTGGGACCACCCCTGCCGGGGGCGAGGTTGAAACCGGGCCGAGAGCGCCCAGATTAACCTTATCGAAACGGAGAAGGTCGGTGGTTGCCGCCAAGCCGGGACCGGTGCCTTCTTGCCAAT
Organism: Roseovarius sp.; assembly: GCA_046290265.1. GTDB lineage: Bacteria > Pseudomonadota > Alphaproteobacteria > Rhodobacterales > Rhodobacteraceae > Roseovarius. The sequence goes on from JBKAGF010000013.1 coordinate 36,164, forward strand.
ACAGGAAAACGAGCATGCAAGATCCCCTCAATGCCTCTTACCCGGTGCTGCCGCTGCGCGATATCGTGGTGTTCCCCCACATGATCGTGCCGCTGTTCGTCGGCCGCGAGAAATCGGTCCGCGCGCTGGAGGAGGTCATGCAGGACGACAAGCAGATCCTGCTGTCGAGCCAGATCGATCCGGGCGAGGACGATCCCAACAGCGATGGGATCTATGATTCCGGTGTGTTGGCCAACGTGCTGCAACTGCTGAAACTGCCCGACGGTACCGTCAAGGTGCTGGTCGAAGGCGTGGCGCGGGTGAAGATCACCGAATACCTTCAGAACGAGAATTTCTTCGAGGCGCGGGCCGAGTACCTGGCCGAGATGCCGGGCGACGCCGCGACGATCGAGGCGCTGCTGCGCACCGTGTCGGACGAGTTCGCGCGCTATGCCAAGGTCAAGAAGAACATCCCCGAAGAGGCGCTGGCCGCCGTGACCGAGGCCGACGATGCCGCCAAGTTGGCCGACCTGGTGTCGGGGCATCTGGGCATCGAAGTGGGGCAGAAACAGGAATTGCTGGAGACGCTGAGCGTCAGCGAGCGGCTGGAGAAGGTCTATGGCCTGATGCAGGGCGAGATGAGCGTTCTGCAGGTCGAGAAGAAGATCAAGACGCGCGTCAAGTCCCAGATGGAGCGCACGCAGCGCGAATATTACCTGAATGAGCAGATGAAGGCCATTCAGAAGGAGCTGGGCGATGGCGAGGACGGCGAAGGCGAGATTGCCGAGCTGGAAGAGCGCATCGAGAACACCAAGCTGTCGAAGGAAGCGCGCGAGAAGGCCGAGGGCGAACTGAAGAAGCTCAAGAACATGAGCCCGATGAGCGCCGAGGCGACGGTCGTGCGCAACTACCTGGACTGGATGCTGTCGATTCCGTGGGGCACCAAATCCCGCGTGAAGAAGGATCTGGGCCGGGCGCAGGATATCCTCGACAAGGATCACTATGGCCTTGAGAAGGTCAAGGAGCGGATCGTCGAGTACCTGGCCGTGCAGCAACGCTCGAAAAAGCTGAAAGGCCCGATCATGTGCCTTGTCGGCCCGCCGGGCGTGGGCAAGACCAGCCTTGGCAAATCCGTCGCCAAGGCGACGGGGCGGGAGTTCATCCGCATCAGCCTGGGTGGCGTGCGCGACGAGTCCGAGATCCGCGGTCACCGCCGGACATATATTGGCTCGATGCCGGGCAAGATCATCCAGTCGCTGAAGAAGGCGAAGACGACCAACCCGCTGATCCTGCTCGACGAGATCGACAAGATGGGCCAGGATTTCCGGGGCGATCCCGCGTCTGCCATGCTGGAGGTGCTGGACCCCGAGCAGAACGGGACGTTCGTGGACCACTACATGGAGGTCGAGTACGACCTGTCGAACGTGATGTTCCTGACCACGGCGAACTCCTACAACATGCCGGGGCCGCTGTTGGACCGGATGGAGATCATTCCGCTGGCCGGCTACACCGAGGATGAAAAGCGCGAGATCGCCAAGCAGCACCTTCTGGCCAAGCAGATCAAGAACCACGGTCTGAAGCAGAAGGAATTCAGCCTGGACGATACTGCGCTGACGGCGATCATCCGGCATTACACCCGCGAGGCGGGCGTGCGGAACCTCGAACGCGAGATCAGCAAGGTCTGCCGGAAGGCGCTGACCAAGATCATCAAGAAAGAGGCCGAGCGCGTCGACGTGACCGGGGACAATATCGACGAGTTCCTGGGCGTGAAGAAGTTCCGCTATGGCCTTGCCGAGGAGAAGGATCAGGTGGGTGTCGTCACCGGGCTGGCCTATACGTCGGTGGGTGGCGAGCTTTTGAACATCGAGGCGCTGCGCCTGCCGGGCAAGGGCCGGATGAAGACCACCGGCAAGCTGGGCGACGTGATGAAGGAATCGATCGACGCGGCCTCAAGCTATGTCCGGTCGATCAGCCCGCAGATCGGGGTGAAACCGCCGCGGTTCGAGAACTGGGATATCCACGTGCACGTGCCCGAGGGCGCCACGCCCAAGGATGGCCCCAGCGCGGGCCTGGCGATGGTGACGTCGATCGTGTCGGTGCTGACCGGGATCCCGGTGCGGAAGGACATCGCCATGACCGGCGAGGTCACGCTGCGCGGCAATGCGCTGGCCATCGGCGGGCTGAAGGAGAAGCTGCTGGCGGCCCTGCGCGGTGGGATCAAGACGGTTCTGATCCCGCAGGAAAACGAGAAGGACCTGACCGAGATCCCCGACAACGTGAAAGAGGGGCTGGAGATCATACCGGTCGAGCATGTCAGCGACGTGTTGCGGCTGGCGCTGGTCAAGGCGCCCGAGCCCGTGGAATGGGACGAAGCCGCCGAGGAGGCGGCCGCCGCAGAGGCTGCGCGAAAGTCCAGGGATGACGGGGCAGGGGCGGTGACCCACTAGGCCGGCCCACCCGTTCACCGATAAGAAAAAGGCGCCCCGGTCGGGCGCCTTTTTTCATCCGGGCGGATCGATTGAAGACCGCCTGCTGCAGGCCGCGCAGGCGCGTTCGCCCGACGTCCGGCCGGTCGGCTCGGGGTGCCCGATTGCGCGGTCCTGCGGTCTAGAACGCGCCGCCGGCCGCCGCGAGGAAGAAGACGTAAAGCAACGTCAGCATCAGCGCATCGACCTTGGCAGTGGAATCTTCCATGGCGGCATCCGCGACGACCTGCTGGTCGAGCACGGGGTCGGCAAGGGTGCCGGCGATGGCAGGTTCAATGAGCAGAAGTGAGGCGAAAGCGGTTGCAGCAATGACTTTCTTCACGATGTAATCCCCAGGTAAAGTTCCGCCCAAATTTATGCGGTCGGCGCGTGCAAAGGTCAACTCGGCGGTGGTAATCGGCCCCGAAACGGTTATCTTGTGGCAAAAGTGCATGGAAAGAGGCCCTGAATGGCATCGCGCAGTTCTTCTACGACGAAATCCACGACCGCGGCAAAAGACGCGGACACCCCGGTAAAGCCCGATCTGGAAGTGGTCACCGAGAAATCGGCGGCCGACCTTGTGACATCGGAGCTCAAGAAGCCGGAACTGCTTCGGCTTGTGGCGGATCGTGCCGATCTGAACAAGAACAAGGTCAAGCCGGTGGTCGAGGCGATGCTGGAAGTGTTGGGCGAGGCACTGGCCGAAGGTCGGGAACTGAACCTCAAGCCGTTCGGCAAGATCAAGATCAACCGCCAGAAGGACGTCGGTAACGCGCGCGTCACCGTCGCGAAGATCCGCCAGTCCAAGGACGGCGGCGAGAGCGGCGGCAGCGACGAGAGCTGAGGCGTCTCCCGCGGACTCGCATGCGGTGAAATTCTCGGCTTCGTCGGTGCAGCTTTGCTATTGCACCGATGCCAAAGGGGCGCTAAACAGCGGCTCCGGCGGGCGATTAGCTCAGTGGTAGAGCGCTTCGTTCACATCGAAGATGTCGGGAGTTCAAATCTCTCATCGCCCACCATTTCCCGCCCTATAGCGTGACCATCCGGAAGATCCCGAACCCGATCGCGGCAAGCGTGACGAGGACGACCATCGGCCAGCTCCATGCGGGCCAGTGCGCGGGAAGCCTGCGGCGCAGGACCTGAAGCGACACGGCCATGAACCATGCAAGGCTGAGCCCCATCAGCAGGAAGAAGACCATGACCTGTGCCTTGTGCGCGCCGCGCGCTTCGAGGCCCAGAACGTCAAGGTAATGTGCCAGCCACAGACCGATCAGCACGGCGATGGTCACCAGCGCGGAAAGCAGCAGCGTCCGCCCGACGGGCAGCAGGGCCAGCACCAGGAACAGGGCCGAGGGAAGGGCGAATGCCAGGAGGGTAAGTGCCATGCGTGCGCTTTTTGCAGCCTTGTTTTGCGCGACCCTACGCGCAACCGTGGATTTTCAGAAATTTTTTGAAGGACCGGCCGCCCGATTGGTGGCCGCTGTGACCGATTGGCAGATATCGGGCGATGCGCAAGGGTTCCGCAGACTGCGCTGCGGCGGCTGATGGGGCTGAGGTCCGCAATGCGTCTTGCAAGGCCGGGGCGGGGTTGCTAGAGGAGCGCAGCGAAGGGCGGTTAGCTCAGTTGGTAGAGCGCTTCGTTTACACCGAAGATGCCGGGGGTTCGAGTCCCTCACCGCCCACCATTCCCTTCCGTTTTGCTGTCACCACTCCGGCGTGCCGGCGTACCGTTTCCATCGTTTCCGCGCTTGTTTCGAATTCAGAAACACTCCGTTTTTGAGGATCGGAGTCATTCAAACCTGCATTTCATGCTGTTAACCATGGTCTGGGCCGCCTGGGGCAACCGGACGGATGAGGGGCGGTTTGGCGCAGGGGACAAGGGCCGGATGCAGAATTCTCTGGACGTGATCAAGGTGGGCGGGGCCTGCATCGCAGGCCTTGCGCGCAACGGGTACGAGATCGAGACGGTGACCGATTTCGAAGTCGCCGAGCAGCTTGTGCGCGATCATGGCAAGACCAGCGTGACGGCAAAGCTGTCGGCGCATTTCAACGATTTCACCGAGGAATCCGGGTTCTGGCTGGTCCTGCGCGAGAACGAGGCGTTTGTCGCTGCCGTGGCCACGCGGTTCGACAACGTGGGGCGTGAACATATGGGGGACTATATGCGGCGCACCATGCGCCGGCATTATCCGCACCCGTCCGGCGACACGCTGCTGGAGTTCACCACGGCCTTGCCGCACGGGTTTCACGGGCGGATGGCCTATATCGGCGAGTTGTTCGTCGCACCGGGGCAGCGCGGCTCGCGTCAGCGGCTGAGACAGCTGATGCTGCTGCTTCACTGCTGCATCGCCACCAAGTGGCAGGTGGACTGGACCTATGCGATGATGCGCGACCGGGACGTGATGGCGGGGTTCGCCACGACCTATGGTTTCACGGTGCAGGTGCCGGGGGTGGCGAAATGGGCCGATCCGGCGCCGCCGGGGCGGGGCGATTCCGAGTGGCTGGTCGCCCTGTCGTCGGACCACCTGTCACATATGATGGCGTATTACGCCGGCTCACTCGAGAGCTTGTGAGTAGTTCAGCACGAACTTGTTGCCCTGAGCGTCCCGCACCGGCAGGAGCAGGCGTTTGTAGGTGAATCGCAACGGAAAGCTGTGGCCGGGAAGCATGACGTCGATTTCCTCGATCGTCAGCTTGGGCTCGCCCTTGGTCGTCTCGACATGGGCGAGGCGGACGCTTTCGCAAAGATTGTCGTCGAAGGTGGTGAAGAGATAGCGCAGATGCTCGGCCGTCTGGATGCCGAAGCTTTCCGCCGCAAGGCTCTGATGCCCGATCTTGTAGGGTTCGGGCAGGGTCGAGTGTTCGTCCGGCGCGAGGTAGAGATCGACATGTTCGCTGAGCGTGTCGAAATTGGTCAGGACGCCGCCCTGCTGGTGCCACCAGGTGAGGACATCATCCAGCAACGGGCGTGCGCCACGCTGGGAAAGCTTGCGATGTGCCTCGCGCGTGACCGAAGTCAGGATGCGTTCTGCCTGGGCCGAAACGATGCGATTGTCGATCTCGCCGCCGGCGAGCGTGATCTGGTCGTTCAGTCCCGCAATCTGGTTGGGCGTGATGCCGAGGGCCGAGCATATCTTGACGACACTTGAGTAGCCCGGGTCACTTTTCGAGGACAGGAGGTTTGAAATATACCGTTCGCCCTGACCGATTTCGAGAGACAGGCCTTTGTAGTCGTAAGTGGAACCTTTGATATATGTTTTAAGTCGATCGTGAAAATCCAGCACCTTGAAAATCCTGTTTTGCGGATCATGAGTCATTTATAAGTGTTCATTCTCTGTGACGTCAAATAGCGATTGACCCGTGGGCAGTAAAGTACGTTACCCCTTTCAGCCTTAACGCGAGCATATGATTTCATGAAAAACACTGTTTCCGGGGTGATTAAGCGTGGCGGACAAAGCGGTTGTGCCCGCAGCCGGCGATGCGGGCAAAAATCGTGTCGATTCGGCGCGGTGAATGCTTGACGGCGCGGGCCACGCCGCCTAAACAGCACCTCACGCTCGGGGCGCGACCCCGGGTCTGCAGCGGGCGGTTGTAGCTCAGTTGGTTAGAGTACCGGCCTGTCACGCCGGGGGTCGCGGGTTCGAGCCCCGTCAACCGCGCCACTGCTGCAGAATTATGCAACCTTTGCGCGGTTGTAGCTCAGTTGGTTAGAGTACCGGCCTGTCACGCCGGGGGTCGCGGGTTCGAGCCCCGTCAACCGCGCCACGTTTTCCCCCACATTCAGTCGAAGAACCGGTGCAGCGCCGCGATGGTCGCCCCGGGCGCCGTGTCGATGAAGAAATGGCCGCCTTCGACCGTACCGGAGCGCATGTCGGTGCATTTCGGCTCCCACGTGGCCGGCACGTGATAGTGGCGGGCCATCGCACCCTCGCGGCCGTAGAGGATCAGCGTGGGGCAGGCGATGCGGGCGTCGAGGTCGGCGGCATCGTCGGTGACGTCATGGGCGATGGCGGCGCGATAATCGTTGCACATGCCACGAATGGTGTCGCGGTTGCGCCAGCTGGCGCGGTAGGCGGCCAGTTGATCCGGGGCGAAATCATCGAGGGCGGCGGAGCCCCAGCCGGTGAGGCAGGAGTGGTAATAGGCGTCCGGGTCGGCGGCGATCATATCCTCGATCAGGGCGCCGGGCTGGGCAAGGAAGAACCAGTGGTAATAGGTCTGCGCCACGTCCATCCGTAATTCGGTCAGAAGTGTGTGGGTGGGGACGATATCCATCAGGCACAGCGAGGTCACGACGTCGGGCGCGTCGAGGGCGAGCCGATGCGCCACGCGGGCCCCGCGATCATGACCGGCGACGGCGAAGCGGTCGTGACCCAGATGCGACATCAGCGCCAGTTGGTCGCGGGCCATTTCGCGAAAGCTGTAGGCGGCGACATCGATGGGTTTATCGCTGTCGCCATAGCCGCGCAGGTCGGGGCAGACGACCGTATGGGTCTGAGCCAGCGCCGGGGCCACTTGGGCCCAGAGCGCACGGGTCTGCGGGAAACCGTGCAACAGCAGCAGCGGCGGGCCGGCGCCGCCGATGCTGTAGGCGATCCGGATGCCGTTGACCTGTGCGGCCGCGTGGCGGAAGCCGGGGATGGGCACGGGTCAGCGCGACAGCCGGTCGAGCACGCGCGCCCAGCTGCGGATGCCCTTGTGAAAGCTTTCGACGTTGTATTTCTCGTTGGGCGAGTGGATGGCGTCGTCTTCCTGGGCAAAGCCGATCAGCATGGAATCGAGCGACAGGATTTCCTTGAAGAAACCGGCGATGGGGATCGAGCCGCCCATGCCGACAAAGACCGCCTCGCGGTCCCATTCATCCGACAGCGCCGCGCGGGCGGCCTCGAATTCGGGGCGGTCGATGTTCATCTTCGCCGCCGGCGAGCCGTCGAGATCGTCGTTCCAGGTGACGCGGGCGTCGGGAGAGAGGCGGTCCTCGACATGCTTGCGGATCTTCACGCGCAAGGCGTCTGGGTCCATGTCGTCGACCAGCCGGCAGGTCAGCTTGCAATGCGCCTCGGCGGGGATGACCGTCTTGGTGCCGGCACCCTGGTAGCCGCCCCAGAGACCGTTGATTTCCAAGGTGGGCCGCGCCCATTGCTGGACGAGGGTGTTGTAGCCCTCTTCGCCATGCGCCTGAGTGAAGCCGACCGAGGACAGGTATTCCTTTTCATCGAAGCCGCAGCTTTCCCATTGGCGCAGAAGCTCGGCCGGAACCTCTTGCACGCCGTCGTAGAAGCCGTCGACGGCAACGCGCCCGGTGTCGTCGTGGAACGAGGCGATGAGGCGCGAGATTTCCCGTAGCGGGTTCAGGGCCGGGCCGCCGTAATGCCCCGAATGCAGGTCGATGCGGGGGCCGTGGATGGTGAACTCGTCCTTCATCATGCCGCGCAGCTGCGAGGCGATGGAGGGCACGCCGGGGGCGACCATCGAGGTGTCGCAGATGAGTGCGAGGTCTGCCTGAAGCTCTTCGGCGTTTTCCTTCATGAAGGGGATGAGCGAGGGCGAACCCGATTCCTCTTCGCCCTCGAAGAAAAACGTGATGCGGCAGGGCAGGGCGCCGGTGACGTGTTTATAGGCGCGGCAGGCCTCGACGAAGGTCATCAGCTGGCCCTTGTCGTCCGAGGCGCCGCGGCCGCGGATGACCTTGCCCGCGGGAGTGTCCTGGATTTCGGGCTCGAAGGGATCGGTGTTCCACAGGTTCAGCGGATCGACCGGCTGGACGTCGTAATGGCCGTAGAACAACAGGTGCGGGCCGGTGCCGCCCTCGGGCCCATCGACATGGCCCACGACCATCGGATGGCCGGTCGTTGGGCGCTTTTCGGCCTTGATGCCAAGGCTTCTGAGGTCCGCAACCAGCCAGTCGGCGGCATCCTCGGTCGGCTGCTTGAAGGCCGGATCGGTCGAGATCGACGGAATGCGCAGCAACTCCGTCAGGCGGTCCATCGCGTCGGGCAGCTGGGCGTCGATACGGTTGAGGATGGCGTCAAGGGACATGCGCGGTCTCCGGGTCTGGTGGGATGTTTCGGCGGCGACCCTAGCACCGCGCGCGGCGCTGTCCAGCCGGTTCGCCGCCCGGCGCCGGGTTGCGACCAAAGGAGGGGCGTGGCCCGGTTGCCACCTTCGCGGGGGCGTGGCAATTTGTAACCTGTTGCGCTGGAAGCCTTATCCTTATATCCGGCGCACGACAGGCGGCGCCGGGGACCCACAGCACGCCTTGCCAGACTGCCAGGAGGGGATCCGCGTTGGATTATACTGCCAAGCTTGACGCCGCCTTGAGCCGCCTTCACGAGGAAGGCCGCTATCGCACGTTCATCGATATCGAGCGGACGAATGGCCAGTTTCCGCACGCGGTATGGAAGCGCCCCGACGGCGTGGAGCAACCGATCACCGTATGGTGCGGCAACGACTATCTCGGGATGGGACAGCATCCGGTGGTTCTGGCCGCGATGCACGAGGCGCTGGACGCCACCGGCGCGGGATCGGGCGGGACGCGCAATATTTCCGGCACGACCGTCTATCACAAGCACCTGGAAGCGGAGCTTGCCGACCTGCACGGAAAGGAGGCGGCGCTGTTGTTCACGTCGGCCTACATCGCCAATGACGCGACATTGTCGACCCTGCCGAAGCTGTTTCCCGGGCTGATCATCTATTCGGATTCGCTGAACCACGCCTCGATGATCGAGGGCATCCGCCGCAATGGCGGGGCCAAGCGGATCTTTCGGCACAACGACCTGGACCACCTGCGCGAGATGATGGCGGCCGACGACCCGGACGCGCCGAAGCTGATCGCCTTCGAATCGATCTACTCGATGGACGGGGATTTCGCGCCGATCGGAGCGATCTGCGACATCGCCGAGGAGTTCGGCGCGCTGACCTATCTGGACGAGGTGCACGCGGTGGGCATGTACGGGCCGCGGGGCGGCGGCGTGGCCGAGCGCGACCGGCTGATGCACCGGATCGATATCGTCAACGGAACGCTGGCCAAGGCCTTTGGCGTGATGGGCGGCTATATCGCGGCAAGTGCAAAGATGTGTGACGCGATAAGGTCTTATGCGCCGGGTTTCATCTTCACGACATCGCTTCCGCCGGCCGTGGCCGCCGGGGCCGCGGCGTCGGTCGCGCATCTCAAGCGCGACCAGGAGCTGCGCAAGCGGCACCAGACACAGGCCGACATCCTGAAGCTGCGGCTGAAGGGGCTTGGCCTGCCGATCATCGATCACGGGACGCATATCGTTCCGGTGATGGTGGGCGACCCGGTGCATACCAAGCAGCTTTCGGACATGCTGCTGGAAGGGTATGGTATCTATGTCCAGCCGATCAACTTCCCGACCGTGCCGCGCGGCACCGAAAGGCTGCGCTTTACACCGTCGCCGGTCCACGGCCCGGACGAGATGGATCACCTCGTCAATGCGATGGACGAATTGTGGAGCCCTGCGGGAATTGTGCCGAATCCGCTGACCCTGCCACAGATGCATTGTTTCTTGCGTTGTGCTAAGACAACATAAAGAAAAAGGGCATCGCGCGAATCGGACAGCCCGGCAATTTACGGGGATTCGCGCGTCGGGATAAACGCAGGCACGAAGTTAGAGGGCAGAACCTGATGATAGGGTTCCGATCCAAGCGGAGTACGGGGGATGTGGATGTCGAGCCGCGTGGCTTCGACGCGTTCGAGTTGCGCTTGGGCGACCTCATGCGCGGAGAACGTGCAACGCTGGGCAAGTCCCTTCTGGATGTCGAACGTGAACTGCGCATAAAAGCGTCCTACATCGCCGCGATCGAGAATTGCGACCCGGATGCGTTCGACACACCGGGTTTCATTCCCGGTTATGTCCGCTCCTATGCGCGATACCTGAACATGGATCCCGATCGGGCGTTTGCCGGATTCTGCGCGGAGAGCGGGTTTTCCATCGCCCACGGCATGTCGGCCGAGGCCAGCAGCATCCGTCGTCCCGATGCCGGGCCGATGCGGCGCCAGACGCGCGCCGATGATCCCATCGCATTGCCCAAGACGCCCTTCGTGCCGGCGACCGAGTCTTTCCTGGCCCGGATCGAACCTGGCGCCATTGGTTCGGCCATGGTGCTGGTCTTGCTGATCGGCGGGCTGGGGTATGGCGCGTGGAGCATCCTGAACGAAGTGCAGCGTGTGCAGTTCGCGCCGGTGGAAAACACGCCCGCCGTGCTGAGCGACCTCGATCCGCTGGACGGTGCCGTGCAGGCCGCGGCGGATGACGGCGAGACGCGCGAGAACGACCCGGCGACGACATCTTCCGTCTTCAATGCCCCGCGTGACGAGCGCCTTGACCGGCTGTATCGCCCCGAGGCGCTGGACGTTCCGGTGATGATCGCGCGGGATGCGCCGATCTCGACCCTGAACCCGTCGGAAGTGGGCGCATTCGGTGGCAATCTGCCCGAGGCCGACCGGACTTCGCCCGACTATGCCACGGCGACGGCAGGTGCGACGCAGGTCACCGAAGTCGCATCGCGGGACCAGGAACAGACCCGGCAGGGGCCGCAGGTGCTGGCCGATCAGCCGGCCGGCGTGAAGATGGTCGCGGTGCGTCCGGCATGGGTTCGGGTCCAGGCGCCGGATGGCAGCGTGATCTACGAGACGATCATGAACGCGGGCGACACCTGGGACGTGCCCGTCATGGAAGATGCGCCGGTGATCCGCATCGGCGAAAGCGGCGCGATCTATTTTGCCGTGAATGGCGTGCACCACGGACCGGCCGGACAGCGGGGGCAGGTCACATCCGGTCTGCCGCTTGATTCCAAGATGCTGGCCGACGCGTTGCCGGTGGCCAACCTCGATGCCGACCAGGACCTGTCACGCTACGTGGCGGAGCTTGAAGCGCGGGCGGAAACGCCGGTTCAGAACTGATCCCCCCGGAAAGCGCGCCGAGGGCCGCCTCCATCCAAGTTGCAGGATCGGCCCCGCCTATCGCATTGTCATCTTCGGCGTGCATCCTTACCTAGGATGCAACGCAGCAAACCTGACGGGGCCGGACACATGTCGCTGAACCACATTCGCCCGTGGCGCAATATCTATCGCCGCAAGAGCCGCCAGATCATGGTGGGCGACGTGCCGGTGGGGGGCGACGCCCCGATCAGCGTGCAGACCATGACGAACACCGCAACGACGGATATCGCGGGCACCGTGGCGCAGGTTCAGGCCGCGGCCGATGCGGGGGCGGATATCGTGCGCGTCTCGGTACCGGACGAGGATTCGGCGCGTGCGCTGAAGGAGATCGTGCGGGAAAGCCCGGTGCCGATCGTCGCGGATATCCACTTTCATTACCGGCGCGGAATCGAGGCGGCAGAAGCCGGCGCAGCGTGCCTGCGGATCAACCCCGGCAATATCGGCAGCCAGGATCGCGTGCGCGAGGTCATCAAGGCGGCGCGCGACCACGGATGTTCGATGCGGATCGGCGTCAATGCCGGCAGCCTGGAAAAGCACCTGCTGGAAAAATACGGTGAACCGACCCCCGACGCGATGGTGGAATCCGGTTTGGATCATATCAAGGTATTGCAGGACAACGATTTTCACGAGTTCAAGATCAGCTGCAAGGCGTCGGACGTGTTCATGGCCGCCGCCGCCTACCAGGCGCTGGCCGAGGCGACGGACGCCCCCATCCATCTTGGCATCACCGAGGCCGGCGGGCTGACCTCGGGCACGATCAAGAGCGCCATCGGGCTGGGCAACCTGCTGTGGATGGGGATCGGCGACACGATCCGCGTCAGCCTGTCGGCCGATCCGGTCGAAGAGGTGAAGGTCGGCTACGAGATCCTGAAATCGCTGGGCCTGCGCCACCGGGGCGTGAACATCATTTCCTGTCCCAGCTGCGCCCGGCAGGGATTCGACGTGATCAAGACGGTCGAGGCGCTGGAGGAACGGCTGGAGCATATCAAGACGCCGATGAGCCTGAGCATCATCGGCTGCGTCGTGAACGGGCCGGGCGAGGCGCTGATGACCGATGTGGGCTTTACCGGGGGCGGCGCGGGCAGCGGGATGGTCTATCTTGCGGGCAAGGCCAGCCACAAGATGTCGAACGATCAGATGATCGACCACATCGTCGAGGAGGTCGAGAAGAAGGCCGCCGAGATCGAGGCGGCCGAGGCCGTGACGCAAGCCGCGGAATGACGTTTCCTCAACGGCTTGCACGGTGATCCTGACCTGATCAGCCGCCGTTGCGGATCTCGTCGGCGATCATCTCCATCTCTTCCTGCGGGACGTAACCGCGCAGCATCTGGTTTTCCATCACGAAGGAGGGCGTGCCGGAAATCTGCAGCGCGCGGCCCAGTGCGTGATTGTCCTCGATCACGGCGGTGACGTCGCTGCTGCTCATCTTGGCGATGATGTCATCGACCGGCAGTCCCAGCGGTTCGGCCATGCGGCGCAGCGCGGGTTCGGTGATGTCGCCGGAATAGGCCATCAGGGCTTCGCTGACCGAATGGTAGGCGTCTTCGCCCGCGACCTGCTTGGTGGCGATGGCGAAACGCGACGCGGTCAGGGATTGTTCGCCCAGGATCGGGAATTCCTTGACGATGAAACGGATGTTTCCGTCTTCCTTCAGCAGGCTCGTCACCTCGGGATGGGCGCGTTTGCAATAGCCGCAGCGATAGTCGAGAAATTCGACGAGGGTGATGTCGCCATCCGGGTTTCCGCCGACCCAGGAATGTTCGTCCTCGAACAGCGCCTCGGCGTTCGATGAGACGAGATCCTTGTCGCTTTGGGCCTGGGCAGTCGCCTCGCGCTGTTCCAGCACTGCCACGGCTTCCATGATGACCTCGGGGTTTTCCAGAAGATAGGCGCGGACTTCTTCGCGGAAGGCCGCCCGCTGGGCGTCGGACATGGTTTCGAGGTCGAGCGCCTGCAGGGGCAGGGCGGCGCCCAGTGTCAGGGCGGTCGCGGAAACGAGGGTGCGGATCATCCGTGGCTCTCCTATTGCGGACTACGTGGCGTCTTTCGGAACTTCGTCCGGCAACGTCAAGGTGACAGGTTCCAATTCTGGCGGTACTCTAGGGACAGAGTTGTGCCGAACTCAACCCGTTCCCGGACCGATCCCCGGAACGTGATGAACGGCGCGGCGATCCGGTGGTCCGAAACGCGCGCCTGCGGCGCTCTGTCCTCAAGGGGTACGAGGGGCGCTGCCCCTCGCGCTCCCCGGGATATTTCCGGCAAGAAGAAAAGCGGGCTGTGGGAATCGGCGGCACTGGTGTAGGGTCGGGCGCAACCAAGACCGAAAACGGCGGCTGAGCAGTATGATCCAGGCAATTCTGGCTTTGACGATGTGCCTCTGGGCAGGGGCGGCGGCGGCGCAGTCCTTTGGCGGGCTGGCCCGCGTGGATATGGCGGGGTCGCGCCTGTCGGATACGCGGCAGGGGCTGGTGCTGGAACTGGCGCTGAGCCAAGGGGTGCCGTGGCGGGTGTTCACGCTGGATGCGCCGGCGCGGCTGGTGGTGGATTTCCGCGAAGTCGACTGGCGCGGCGTGGACGGGGCGATCCTGGACATGGCAGAGCGCGCACGCGAGGTCCGGGTGGGCACGTTCCGGCCCGGATGGTCGCGGATGGTCGTGGACCTGGCCGGGCCTTACGGGATCGACAGCGCGGACATGGCGCTGGCGGAAGGCGGCGGGGCGGCACGGCTGACCGTGGCGCTGGACGAGGTTACCGAGGCGGAATTCGCCGCGGTGTCGGGCGCACCGGACAGTCCTGGCTGGGACCGGCGCGTGTCGCCCGAGCCCGCGGCCCGCGCCTCGGCCGAGGACGGCGCATTCGTCGTGGTCATCGACCCCGGCCATGGCGGCATCGACCCCGGCGCCGAGAAGGACGGTCTGGCCGAGAAGGACCTGATGCTTGCCTTCGCGCGGGAGTTGAAGGATGTGTTGCTGCGCGAGGCGGAGGTCAGGGTCGTGCTGACACGCGACACCGACAGTTTCGTGTCGCTGGAGCGTCGGGTGGCCATTGCGCACCAGGCCGGTGCGGGGCTGTTCATTTCCCTGCATGCCGACGCGCTGAGCGAGGGCCGGGCGCATGGCGCAACGGTCTATACCCTGTCCGACAGCGCATCGGACAAGGCATCCGCGGTGCTGGCGGAGCGCCATGACCGGGCCGATCTGCTGGCGGGGATCGACCTGACCGGATCGGATGACGTCGTGGCCGACGTGCTGATGGACCTGGCGAGGATGGAAACCCAGCCCCGGGCCGAGCGACTGGCGAAGGCGATCCAGCTGGGGATCCGGGAAAACGGCCTGCCGCTGAATTCGCGCCCGATGCGGATGGCGGGGTTTTCGGTGCTGAAATCGCCGGACATCCCTTCGGTGCTGCTGGAGGTCGGATTCCTGAGTTCGGATCGCGACCGCGCCAATATCGCCGACCCCGCGTGGCGCGCGCGCATGGCCGAGGCGGTGAGCGACGCCGTCGTGGCGTGGCGGCTGGCCGACGCGGCCAATGCAGAACTGGTGCGGCAATGACGCGCCGATGCCGGTTTTGCGCACCCGATTGTGTTTTGACGCGGTGACGCGCGGAGCATATACGAGGACGACTTCGAAAGGACGTTTGCGTTGCTGAGACCCATCACCACTTTTCTTGGCACGATCTTCAGCCTGGTGACGCTGACGGTCGTGGTGATTGCGCTGTCGATCGGCGCGGTGTTTCACATCTACGGCAAGGACCTTCCGAGCCACGAGAGCCTGGCCAATTACACGCCGCCGACGATCAGCCGGATCTATTCCGGCGAGGGGCGGATCATCGACGAGTTCAGCCGCGAGCGGCGGCTGTTCACGCCCGCCGAGGACATTCCCGACCTGGTGAAGCAGGCCTTCATCTCGGCCGAGGACAAGAATTTCTACAGCCATGGCGGATACGATGCGCGCGGGATCGCCGCGGCGGTGGTCGAGGCGGTGCGCTCGCGCGGGCAGAACGTGCGCGGGGCCTCGACGATCACCCAGCAGGTGATGAAAAACTTCCTGTTGTCGGGCGACCGGCGGATCGAGCGCAAGATCAAGGAGATCATCCTGGCCACGCGGATCGAAGAGACGCTGAGCAAGGAAGATATCCTCGAGCTTTACATGAACGAGATCTTCCTGGGCCAGAATTCCTATGGCGTGACGGCGGCGGCGCAGACCTATTTCAACAAGCCCCTGCGAGAGCTGGCGCCGCATGAGGCGGCGTTCCTGGCGTCGATGCCCAAGGCACCGTCGGATTACCATCCGGTGCGTGAGAAAGACCGCCTGGTGAAGCGGCGCAACTTCGTGCTGAAGGAAATGTACGAGAACGGGTATATCGACGAGGCGAGCTACGAGGTCGAGGTGGCCGCGCCGTTGCGGTCGGTCCAGAACGGCGATTTCGAGCCGTTTTCGGCACAGCTGCCGCCCCGCGACTACTTCACCGACGAGATCCGCCGCCAGTTGAGCGAGGATTTCGGCGAGGGCGAGTTCTTTTCGGGCGGACTGGCGGTGCGGGCCACCATCGACCGCGAGTTGCAGAACATCGCCGCCGAGGCCCTGCGCGAGCAGCTTGAAATTTACGACCGCGGCACAGGTCGCTGGCGCGGTACGGGCAAATCCCTGCCGGCAGAGGCGCTGGAAAGCGAAGAGACATGGCGTGCGGCGCTGGCCGATACGCGCGTCGCGCGGGATATCGACCTTGACGGCACGTGGTATCCGGCGGTCATCCTCGAGATCGGGGACCAACAGATGCGCCTTGGAATCGAGGGGGTCGAGGAAACCGAGGCAGAGCCCCATGTCGTGCCCCGCGACGATATCGCCTGGTTGCCGAAGAATTTCCAGGACACGTTCGAGCGGGGCGAGATCGTGCATGTGCGGCGCATGACGTCGGACAGCGACGGCAGCTTTATCCGCTGGACCCTGCGACAGGTGCCGCAGGTCCAGGGCGGTTTCGTGGCGATGGATGTCAATACCGGCCGCGTCCTGGCCATGCAGGGTGGATTTTCCTACCAGCACTCGGTCTTCAACCGCGCCACGCAGGCAAAGCGGCAACCAGGGTCCAGCTTCAAGCCATTCGTCTATGCGGCGGCCCTGGACAGTGGCTATACGCCTGCGACCATCGTCGTGGACGCGCCGATCGAGATCAACACGCCGCAGGGGCTGTGGCGTCCCAAGAACTCGTCGAACAAGTTCTATGGACCCACGCCGCTGCGGACCGGAATCGAGCAATCGCGGAACCTGATGACCATCCGGCTGGCCGAGGAGGTCGGGATGGAAACGGTGGCCAGTTATGCCGAGAAATTCGGCGTCTACGAGGACATGAAGCCGTTCCTGGCCAACTCGCTGGGGTCCGAGGAGACGACACTTTACAACATGGTGGCGGCCTATGCGATGTTTGCCAATGGCGGCGAGCGGGTGCGGCCGACATTGGTCGACCGGGTGCAGGACCGCTATGGCCGCACCGTCTATCGCCATGATGCGCGCGACTGCACCGATTGCAGCGATCCCGGCATTCCGCGGTCGCGCAGCCCGCGTATCGTGTCCAACCGCGAACGGGTGATGGACCCGGTGACGGCCTATCAGCTGACCTCGATGCTGAAGGGCGTGGTCGACCGTGGGACGGCGCGCGGGGCGATCAACCTGCCGGTGCCTATCGCGGGCAAGACCGGCACGACCAACGACGCGCGTGATGTATGGTTCGTCGGCTTTTCGTCGACCATCGCGGCGGGGTGTTACATCGGTTACGACCAGCCGCGCGGCATGGGACGGTCGGCCTATGGTTCGTCGATGTGCGGACCGGTCTTTCAGGCCTTCATGTCAAAGGCGATCGAGAAATACGGCGGGTCGGATTTCAAGGTGCCCGAGGGCTGCGACTTTATCAATATCGACCGCTATTCCGGTGCGCGCCTGCCCGACGGCGCCTCGGGATCCAATGTCGTGTCAGAGTGCTTCCGCGAAGGCGAGGATCCATTGTTCGGGATCATGTTCGATGGCGGCTATGCGATGGGCGGCGATTTCGACCTGTTCCAGGCCGGCGAGACCGAGCAGGTGCGCGAGGTCACGACATCGACCGGGAACAAGGCGCAGGTCGGTCAGAAATCCAGCTTCGGCAACATGAGCTCGGGCGGCCTTTACTGAGGGCCGGCCAGCCGCTTGCCTGCGGTGGTGCGGGTGATCTTGTTCGCGGCGATGGGCCTTGATATCACCAAGCCCTGAGCAGACCGAGGACATCGCCACAATGCGCGCCGAGATACAGACACTTGTTTCCGAGATCGAAACCTCGCTGGAGCTTTTGCGCCAGCGGTTGGGGTGGGAGACCGCGCAGCACAGGCTGGAAGAGTTCAACGCACGGGTCGAGGACCCCAACCTGTGGGACGACCCCGCCAAGGCGCAGGCGCTGATGCGGGATCGTCAGGCGCTGGTGGACGCCATCGAGACGCATGACTCCATCAAGTCGGAGCTGGAAGACAATACCGGTCTGATCGAGTTGGGCGAGATGGAGGACGACAAGGATGTCGTCGCCGAGGCCGAGGAGGCGCTGCGGCGGCTGGCCAAGAAGGCTGCCGCCAAGGAGCTGGAGGCGCTCTTGAACGGCGAGGCGGACAGCAATGACACCTTCCTTGAGATCAACGCGGGTGCAGGCGGGACGGAAAGCTGCGACTGGGCCAACATGCTGGCGCGGATGTATGTCCGCTGGGCCGAGCAGCACGGCTATTCGGTCGAGTTGCAATCCGAGACCCCGGGCGACGAGGCCGGGATCAAGTCGGCGGCCTACAAGATCAGCGGGCACAATGCCTATGGCTGGCTGAAATCGGAATCGGGGGTGCACAGGCTGGTGCGGATCTCGCCCTACGATTCGGCGGCCAAGCGGCACACGTCGTTCAGCTCGGTCTGGGTGTACCCGGTGGTCGACGACAATATCGAGATCGAGGTCAATCCCAACGACATCCGCATCGACACCTATCGCAGTTCCGGCGCGGGCGGGCAGCACGTCAACAAGACCGACTCGGCGGTGCGGATCACGCACCACCCCACGGGGATCGTCGTGACCAGCTCGGAAAAATCGCAGCACCAGAACCGCGATATCGCCATGAAGGCGCTGAAATCGCGGCTATACCAGCTGGAGCTGGACAAGCGGAACGCCGATATCAACGCCGCGCACGAGGCCAAGGGCGACGCGGGCTGGGGCAACCAGATCCGGTCCTACGTGCTGCAGCCCTACCAGATGGTGAAGGACCTGCGCACCGGGCACGAGACCAGCGATACCAAGGGCGTTCTGGACGGCGACCTGGACCCGTTCATGGCCGCCACGCTGGCGCTGGACGTGTCGGGCAAGTCGCGGGCCGAGGCGCAGGGCGAAGATGTCTAGGGCGAAGAGGTCCAGGGTGCTGGCCGCGGCGGGCGTCATGCTGATGCTGGCCTCCGGCGTGGCCTATGCCGATGACGCGGCGGCGCAGACCTACCTTGCGGAAAATGGCTGCGTGGTGGGGCCGCAGGAGCGCATGGCGCCCGGGGCATCCGGGATCCTTCCCCGACTGCGCGAGATTGCCAGCGCAGCGCTGGCCGAGGGGAGGGCCCAACGGCAGGGGGACTGGATCGTGTTGGGACCAGAAGCGTGCACCATGCGCCCGCCCGTGATCGAGACGGCATTCGACGCAACCTCTCCTGCGGTCCAGCGCAGCATCAGCGACATCGACGCCCATGCGGAAATTGAACAGCAGGGTTGCTTCATCGACAGCGAAACCCTGCAGACGGAACTGATGGCGCAAGACGGCCTGAGTGCCGCCGAAGCGGCCGTGGCCTATTACGCGGTTCTGGCCGACGGGGTGATCAACCAGCAAATGTCGTTCTTTTCGGATGATATCCTGCGCACCCCGGCAGGGTTTCAGCTGTTGACCGGCGCCTGTGCCGGGGTGCCGCAGATCGAGGATATCCGGCGCAGCCAGGCATTGATGCTGGAGCATTTCGATACGCTGGTGCGGGACAACGCGCGACGCGTGCGCTGCGAGGAAAACGCCAGCCCCGTATCGGTGGAGGTTGCACAGACGCTGTCTGACCTGACGGACGGCGCATCGGTCAACCAATGGACGATGATGGACCTGATGCTGATCGCGCTTGGCGCAGGCTGGGTCGAAGGCATATCGGACACCGAGCGCGGCACGCCGCGCCCGCCGATCTGTTCCCATGTCGGTTGATCCGCTCACATCGAGCGCGGTCGAGCAGGCCCGTGCGATCCGCGAAGGCCGGCTGACCTGTGTTGCGCTGATGGAGGCGTCGCTGCAGCGGATCGCGCAGGTGAACGGGCCGCTCAACGCCATCGTGTCCCTGGCGGATGCGGAGAGGTTGCTGAACGCGGCGCACGATGCGGACAAGACGGATGCGCGCGGGCCGTTGCATGGCCTTCCCATCGCGATCAAGGATCTTGCCGATGCGGCCGGGTTTCCCACCAGCCAGGGGTCGCCGGTTTTCGCGGAAGGGCCTGCGCTCGATGCCGACAGCCCTCATGTCGCGCCGTTACGGGCCGCCGGGGCCATCGTGATCGGCAAGACCAATACGCCCGAATTCGGACTTGGCAGCCATTCGTACAACCCGGTGCATGGCGTGACATCCAACCCCTATGACCTTTCTCGCAGCTGCGGCGGGTCGTCGGGCGGCGCGGCGGTGGCGCTGGCGGCGGGGATGCTGGCAATTGCGGACGGTTCGGACATGATGGGCAGCCTGCGCAATCCGGCGGGCTGGAACAACGTCTACGGGATGCGCCCGAGCTGGGGGCGGGTGCCGCGCGGGGCTGCGGGGGATGTCTTTCTGCACCGGCTTTCGACCAACGGACCGATGGCCCGTTCGCCCGGTGACCTTGCGCTGCAGCTGGACGTGATGTCGGTGCCGCAGCCGGGTGTCGTGCCGGGACCCGGTTTCGCCCCGATAGGCGCGTTGCGGGGTGAGGCTGCGGGCCTGCGCGTTGCCTGGCTGGGCGACTGGAGCGGTGGATTGCCTTTCGAGGACGGTATCCTGCCATTGTGCGAGACGGCGCTGGACGTTCTGGGGGGGCTGGGCTGCGCCGTGGATACGCCGCCCGCACCGTTCAGCCGCGAGGCGCTGTGGCTGTCCTGGACGACCCTGCGCAGCTGGGCGGTCGCGGCGGACCTCATGCCGATCTACGAGGACCCGGAGCGGCGCGCATTCCTGAAGCCCGAGGCCCTGTGGGAAACCGAACGTGGCCGCGCCCTTTCGGCGCTGGACGTGCATGCCGCAAGCGTGCTGCGCTCCGACTGGCTGCGTACGGCCGAGGCGTTTTTCGAGCGGTTCGACGTGATTGCATTGCCCACGGCGCAGGTCTGGCCGTTCGACAAGACGCTGGACTGGCCGAAGACCGTCGCGGGGCAGGAGATGGACAGCTATCACCGCTGGATGGAGGTGGTGGTGCCTGCCAGCCTGTTGGGTCTGCCCGCGGTGGCGGTGCCGGCCGGGTTCGGTCCGCAGGGCCTGCCGATGGGGCTGCAGCTGATCGGACGGCACGGGGACGACCGGCGGCTGCTGGAACTGGCCGAGGCCTATCACACCGCGACCCGCTGGCCGGAAAGCAGGCCGCCGATCCTCTGACCGTTGCGGTCGTCAGGTCTTTGTCCGGGCCGGATCTGCCGGTAAGCTGGCTGTCCAAAGGGGAAGGACACGATGGCTGACAGCACGCGAATGACGCATCCGCAGGCCGTGCCGGAGATGGGGGTGCCGGAGATGGGCGCGGCAGACTGGGAGATGCTTCGCATGGCCCTGCGCCGGGGATGGCGCGACATGGTCCGCGCGCCGGGATATGCCCTGCTGTTTGCCGGGGTCTACGTCGCCATCGGCTGGTTCATGATCTGGATCACCTGGATGACAGGGCAAAGCTACTGGCTGGTCTTCGCGGCGGTGGGCTTTCCGCTGGTCGGTCCTTTCGCCGCCGTCGGCCTTTACGAGGTCAGTCGCAGGCTGGATCGCGGCGAGGCGCTGCGGCGGCGCGAGATCCTGGGCGTGATCTTCGACCAGCGGCACCGGCAGCTGCCATCGATCTGCGCGGTCGTGATCGTTGTCTTCCTGTTCTGGTTCTTCCTGGCGCATATGATTTTCGCGCTATTCCTCGGCTTTTCCACGATGACGAATGTCTCGAGCAGCCTGGACATCTACCTGACGCGCGAGGGGCTGACGATGCTGGCGGTTGGGGGCGCGGTCGGGGCTGGTTTCGCGCTGCTGCTTTTCGCGATGACGGTGGTCGCGCTGCCGCTTCTGCTGGACCGCGAGGTCGATTTCGTCACCGCGATGATCACCAGCATCCAGGCCGTCACCCGGGCCCCGGGGCCGATGCTGGGCTGGGCGGCGATCGTCGCGGTACTGACCTTTGTGGCATTGCTGCCGGCCTTTCTGGGCCTCTTCGCGGTGCTGCCAATTCTGGGCCATGGTACGTGGCATCTTTACCGGCAGCTGGTGATTGCCGGAGAAGGTCGGGCCGCCATGGCGGAAGACGGCCCATCCGGCGCGGCAGCCACCTGACCTCAGGCTTTTTCCTCGGACTTGGCGCGGTCCCACAAGGCGTCCATCTCGGCCAGGTTCGAATCTTGCGGGGTCTTGCCGTCTTTGGCCAGCAACGCCTCGATCCGTTCGAACCGGCGGGTGAACTTGGCGTTGGCGCGGCGCAGGGCCTGTTCGGGATCGACCTTCATGTGGCGGGCGAGGTTGGCCATGACAAACAGCAGATCGCCGAATTCCTCCTCGACCTCGTCGGGGCCAAGCGTGTCGGCGGCCTCTTGCAGCTCCTGCGCTTCCTCGGTGATCTTGTCCAGGACGTGCGAGGCATCGGGCCAGTCGAAGCCCACGCGAGCGGCCCGTGTCTGAAGCTTGACCGCGCGCATGAGGGCAGGGAGGCCGACCGCCACGCCATCCAGAACGCCGGTCTGGGCCTTGGCCGCCCGTTCGGCCGCCTTGACGGTTTCCCAGTCGCGGGTCTGCTGTTCGGCGGACTTGTCGCGACTCTCGTCGCCAAAGACATGCGGGTGGCGGGCGACCATCTTGTCGGCGATGCCGTTGGCCACGTCGTCGAAGTCGAACAGCCCCCTGTCGTCGGCAATCTGGGCGTGAAACACGGACTGGAACAAGAGGTCCCCCAGCTCGTCGCGCAGCTCGGACCACTGGCCGCGCTCGATGGCGTCGGCGACCTCGTAGGCCTCTTCGATGGTGTAGGGGGCGATGGTGCCGAAATCCTGTTCGATGTCCCACGGGCAGCCGGTGTCGGGATCGCGCAGCGCGCGCATGATCGCGCGCAGCCGGGGCATCCCGCCCTTTGGGTCATGGATCAGGTCATGGGGCATTGCACCGTCCTTCTTTCTGGCGTTGAGTGGACCCTGACCGCAGAGCAAAGAGGAGTCCAGACGCTTGGCCATCATCAACCGGATCGCGGGATTTGCCGAGGACATGACGGCGTGGCGCAGGCACCTGCACCAGCGGCCCGAGCTTGGGTTCGACTGCGTTGAGACGGCGGCCTTCGTGGTGGAGCGGCTGCGGGAGTTCGGGATCAGCGAGATCGAGACGGGGATCGCCAGGACCGGTGTCGTGGCGGTGATCGAGGGGCAGGGGCCGGGGCCGACCATCGGGCTGCGCGCCGACATGGATGCCTTGCCGATTCACGAGACGACGGGCGTGCCATACGCCTCGCAGACGCCGGGGGCGATGCATGCCTGCGGGCATGACGGGCATACGACGATGCTGCTGGGCGCGGCGCGCTACCTGGCCGAGACGCGCAATTTCAAAGGCCGCGTGGCGCTGATCTTTCAGCCCAGCGAGGAGGCCGGGCCGGGCGGCGGGCGGATCATGGTCGAGGAAGGTATCATGGAGCGGTTCGGGATCGAGCAGGTCTATGCGCTGCACACCATGCCGGGCGATACCGAGGGGCGGTTCAGCACCACGCCCGGGCCGATCATGGCGGCGGTGGACACGTTCCACATCGACATCACCGGGCAGGGCGGGCACGGCGCCTTTCCGCACGAGACGCGCGACCCGGTCGTGGCGGCGGCTGGGATGGTGCAGGCGATCCAGACCATCGTCAGCCGCAATCATCATGCCTTGCAGGATCTGGTCGTATCGGTGACCCAGATCCACACCGGCAGCGCCGAGAATATCGTGCCCGAGACGGCCTATGTGAACGGCACGATCCGCACCTTCGCGCCGGAGGTCCAGCAGATGGTGCATACCCGGCTGACAGAGATCATCGCGGGGCAGGCGGCCTCTTACGGGGTCGAGGCGGACTTGCGGATCGAGACGGGCTATCCGGCGACGGTGAACCATGCCGACCAGACGGGTTTTGCCGCCGAAGTGGCGGGCGAGGTGTCGGGCGCGGACATGGTGCAGACCGACCGGCAGCGCGAGATGGGGGCCGAGGATTTCGCCTTCATGCTGAACGCGCGGCCGGGGGCCTACCTGTTCCTGGGACAGGGCGAGGGACCGGCGCTGCATCACCCCGGTTTCGATTTCAACGATGCCGTGGCGCCGGTGGGGGCGTCGTTCTTTGCCCGGCTGGTCGAGCGGGCGCAACCGCTGAACGGATAACGAGGGAGGGCGCAAGGATGGCGCTGGAGGATGCGAAGAAGCAGGTGGACCAGGCGTTTACGCGAGACGACCTGCGGGGGCTGTCGTTCGAGAACGCCTTTGGCGGGGCGCCGTCCTTCTTGCGGCGGAAATACAGCAAGGACCTCGAGGGCGTGGACGTAGCCATCACCGGCATCCCGTTCGACCAGGCGGTGACCAACCGCACCGGCACGCGGCTGGGTCCACGCGCGGTGCGCGAGGCGTCGAGCCTGCAACCTTTTGATCCACCGATCTATTGGGACGGCTACAGCCCGCTGGAGGCGCTGGCGATTGTCGATTACGGCGACATGGCGTTCGATTATGCCAAGGTGTCGGAGTTTCCCGCCGCGCTGACCGAGCATATCAGGGGCATCCTGAAGGGCGGCGCGGCCAGCATCGCGATAGGGGGCGATCATTATATCTCGTTCCCGATCCTGCGGGCCTATGCCGAGAAATACGGGGCGCTGTCTCTGCTGCATTTCGATGCACATTCCGACACCTGGGCCGATGACGACATGGAGCGGATCGACCACGGCACCATGTTCTACAAGGCCGTCAAGGAAGGGCTGGTGGACCCGGCACGCTCGATCCAGGTGGGCATCCGCACGGTGAACGAGGATAACCTGGGCGTGCCGACCCTGACCGCGCGCGAGGTGCACGAGATGGGGCCTGCCGCCGCGGCCGCGCGTATCCGCGAGGTTCTGGGCGACGCGCCCACCTACATGACCTTCGATATCGACTGTCTCGACCCGGCCTTTGCGCCGGGGACGGGCACGCCGGTCTGGGGCGGGCTGGCCAGCTGGCAGGTCGCCGCGATCCTGCGCGATATCGCCGGGATCAACCTTGTGGGCGGGGACATGGTCGAGGTGTCGCCGCCCTTTGACACCACCGGGGCCACGGCCATTGCCGGGTCGCATGTGGTGATGGAGATGCTGTGCCTCTGGGGATGGACGCGGCGATAGGAAAGGGAACGGACATGTATATCCTGACACGGATCGTTGTCGTGGTGGTGCTGGCGCTGATCACGTTTGCCGTCTACGTGCGCCTTGCGCCGTCTAATGCGGAGGACTGGCATGTGTTGCCGGACGGGCTTGAGCCGGGCGACGGTCGGAGCAGCGCCGTGCGCGTTGTCTCGGACGATGGCGATACGCTGAGCCGGCTGGACACGATCATTCGCGACACGCCGCGTACCACCGTTCTGGCAGGCTCGGTCGACGAGGGGATGATCACCTATGTCACCCGCTCGGCGCTGTGGGGGTTTCCCGATTACACGACGGTCGGGCGGCGAGACGGGCAGGTCGTGCTTTACGGCAGGGCACGGTTCGGCAAGGCGGACTTGGGCGTCAATGCCAAGCGGCTGGACGGGTGGCTGGCGCAGCTATGAGCTGAGGCAGCCGTCGGACACCTTGCGCCACATCGGCACGTTCAGCGACATCTGGCACTGTGCCATGAAGCTGCGCCCGTCGACCTGCAAGCAGATCGTCTCACCCATCTCTACGCGCGCGCCGCTCTTGTCGGTGCAATAGCATTCAACGGTTTTTCCCTGCGCCGAGGCCAGCACGGGCGCAACTGCGAAGAGAAGGATGCAGATCCGTTTCATGACCTTATGCTAGCACGGCTTGGCGACTTGACCAAGCGCGAGGAATAGGCAACACCGCGCAAATGGTGCCATTGGACAAACTTCGCGAGATCACGCAGCGGTCGAGGTCTCGAGCGCTGATGTCGGCCGGGACGGGCGACATCGCCAAGCTCGGCCGGGAATATGCAGAGCTGCGCCCGGTGGTCGAGGAAATCCGCGCCTATAACGCCGTGCTGGACGGGATCGAGAACGCCCGCGCCATGCTGACCGACCCCGAGATGAAGGAACTGGCCGCCGAGGAACTGGAGACGCTGGAAGATGAGCGCCCCGGCCTGGAGGAGCGTCTGCAACTGGCGCTGCTGCCGCGCGACAAGGCGGATGCGCGGCCTGCCATCATCGAGATCCGGCCCGGCACGGGGGGCGAGGAGGCGGCGCTGTTCGCGGGTGATCTTCTGCGCATGTACCAACGCTATGCGGAAAGCAGGCGCTGGACCTTCGATATCATCGAATACAGCGAGACCGAGCTGGGCGGGGTGAAGGAGGTCGTGGCCAACATCAAGGGCGAGGGCGTCTTTGCACGGCTGAAATTCGAGTCCGGCGTCCACCGGGTACAGCGCGTGCCGGAAACGGAATCGGGCGGGCGCATCCATACCTCTGCCGCGACGGTGGCCGTGTTGCCCGAGGCCGAGGACGTGGATGTCCAGATCGACGCGAACGACCTGCGGATCGACACGATGCGCAGTTCCGGCGCGGGTGGCCAGCACGTGAACACCACCGATTCCGCCGTGCGGATCACGCATATCCCCACCGGCATCGTCGTCACCAGCTCCGAGAAATCACAGCACCGCAACCGCGAGATCGCGATGCAGGTGCTGAAGACGCGCCTGTTCGACATGGAACGGCAGAAGATGCATGACGAACGCTCGGCCAGCCGTGCGGCACAGGTGGGCTCGGGCGACCGGTCCGAGCGCATCCGGACCTATAATTTCCCGCAGGGCCGCATGACCGATCACCGCATCAACCTGACGCTCTACAAGCTGGATCAGGTGATGCAGGGTGACCTGGACGAGGTGATCGACGCGCTGATCACGGACGCGCAGGCCGCGCTGCTGGCGGAGATGGAGGGGTGAGCCAGACCGTCGCGGACCTGGTCCGCCACGCCGGCAATATTCTGCGGACGGCCGGCATCGAGGACCCACAGCGCGAGGCGCGCATCCTGGTGGCCCTGGCCATGGACAGCGAGGCGGACCGGGTCGGCCTGATGGGCCCAGACCCCGTGCCGGCCGGAGCCATGGCACGTCTTGCAGCGCTTCTTGATCGTCGCGCAGGACTGCGCGTGCCCTTGTCGCACCTGACGGGCCGGCGGGCCTTTTACGATCACGAGTTCGAGGTCAGCGGCGACGTGCTGGACCCCCGCGCCGACACCGAGATACTGGTCGAAACCGCACTGACGGAGCCGTTCCGGCAGGTGCTGGACCTCGGCACCGGCTCGGGCTGTATCCTGCTGTCGCTGTTGGCGGCGCGGCCCGATGCCGGCGGCATAGGTACCGATGCCTCGCCCGAGGCGCTGGATGTGGCAGACCGTAACGCGCGGCGTCTCGGGCTGGCGGATCGCTGCCTGTTTCTTCAGGCCGACTGGTATTGGGGCGTCGAGGGGCGATTCGACCTGATCGTCTCGAACCCGCCCTATATCGCTGCGGATGAAATGCCCGGCCTTGCGCCGGAATTGGCGCACGAGCCGCGCATGGCCCTGACCGATGAGGGCGACGGGCTGGACGCGTATCGCGTGATCGTTCCCGGGGCGGTGGACCATCTGACGCCCGGCGGTCGGTTGTTGGTGGAAATTGGCTGGAAACAGGGGGCGGCAGTGCGCCGGATTTTCGATGCGGCGGGCTTTTGCGAGGTGGCGATCACGCCCGATATCGAGGGCCGCGACCGTGTCGTAGGCGGAAAATTACCGGGTTTTCCATCCTGAAACAGCGGTTTTTCGATGCTTTCGAGGAAATTTCGTGCTTTGCCCTTGTGTAACCGGACGCGGCATGTTTACTGGTAGGTATCACGACGTAGAGGGTCCGATGGACACCCGTACGTGAATTCAAGCCAGCACATTGATCCGGTCGTCATCGACGCAAGGGGCGTCAACCGGAACAAACAGCGCTTCAATCAATAGGGCTGACAACCACTTATGAGATCATCGAAGTCACGTTCGCGGAACAAGTCGAACCGCAACCGCTCGTCCTTGGGCAATGTCGTCAACCGCGTTTTCGACAGTTCCGGCCCCGAAGGCAAGGTGCGCGGCACGCCGCAGCAGATCATCGACAAGTACAACCAGCTTGCCCGCGACGCCCAATTGGCCGGCGACCGGGTGCTGACCGAGAATTTCCAGCAATTTGCCGAGCATTACCTTCGGCTGCTGGGCTCTGCCCAGAAGGAACAGGACCAGCGCCGGGAGGAGCAGGAGCGCCAGAACCGCGAGCGTCAGGCCGACCGTGACCGCGAGCGGGCACAGCGCCAGGAACGCGAGTCCAACGGCGGCGGCGAGCAGCAGGGCGATGGCCCTCAGCCCGACGTCATCCAAAGCGATTCCGACGGTGACAGCGGCCTCGTGGAAACCCCCGAAAGCCAGTCCGGCGAAAAGCCCCAGAAGCCCAAGCGCGTGCGCAAGCCGCGCAAGAAAGCCGACAGCGGTGAGGACGGCGGAAATTCCGGCGACGGCGGAAACTCCGCCGAAGGTGACAGTGGCGAGCAGGGCGGAGCGTCCGAATCCTCGACCGCGGCTGAATAAGGCGCGGGCCCTCCCAAGCATCTCGCCTTTGAACCGAGGCACCGGGCAAAAGCGAAACGCAGGGTTTCGGGTCATTCGCGAAACGCTTCAGGCAAGCCCGCGGGCCAGTGCGCAGAATTGTTCGAGACCGACGGTTTCGGCACGGTCGGTAGGCTTGATGCCTGCCGCGATCAGCCGGTCCTCGATGTCCGGTGCCACGCCTTTCAAAGCCGCGCGCATCATCTTGCGCCGCTGGTTGAACGCCCGCGCGACGACACGTTCCAGAACCTTGGGATCGGCCTTGAACCGGGGCGCCGTCAGCGCCCGGATATGCACCACGGCGCTTGAAACCTTGGGCGGCGGGGTAAAGGCGCCGGGCGGAAGATGCAGCACGATCTGTGCGTCACTGCGCCATTGGGACAGGACCGCAAGCCGCCCATAGGCCTTGGAGCCGGGGCGGGCGACGATCCGTTCGGCGACCTCGCGCTGGAACATCAGGGTCAGGCTGTCCCAAAAGGGGGGCCATTTGGCCGGCGTCAGCCACCGCACCAGAAGCTCGGTTCCCACGTTATAGGGCAGGTTGGCGGCGATCCGGATCGGTGGTTTCAGGTGGGCGGTCACGTCGACCTCCAGCGCGTCACCGTTGATGACGTCCAACCGACCGGGATAGGCGGCGGCGATCTCTTCCAGCGCGGGGATGCAGCGGGTGTCTTTCTCAACGGCCAGCACGCGGCGCGCGCCCTCGGCCAGCAGGCCGCGGGTCAACCCGCCGGGGCCGGGGCCGATCTCGAGCACATCGGCGCCGGCAAGATCACCGGCCATTCGTGCGATCTTAGCGGTCAGGTTGAGATCCAGCAGGAAATTCTGGCCCAGCGATTTGCGCGCGCTCAGCCCGTGCCTGGCGATGACCTCGCGCAGGGGGGGCAGGCTGTCGATCCCGCTCATGCGCGGGCTTTTCCCATGCGCGCGGCAAGGCGCACGGCCTCGATCATCGACGAGGGATTCGCGATCCCCTTGCCCGCGATGTCGAGCGCCGTACCGTGATCCGGCGAGGTGCGCACGAAGGGCAGGCCCAGCGTGACGTTGACGCCCCGGTCGAAATCCAGCGTCTTGATCGGAATCAGAGCCTGATCGTGATACATGCAGATCGCCGCATCATAGCCCGCACGTGCGGCGGCGTGAAACATCGTGTCGGCGCTCAGCGGACCGCGCAGGTCGATGCCCTCGGTTCTCAGCCGGTCCAGCACGGGCGCAATGACCTCGATGTCCTCGTGCCCCATCTTGCCACCTTCGCCAGCGTGCGGGTTCAGACCGGCCACGGCGAGGCGCGGCGCGGCGATGCCGAAGTCGCGGACAAGGCCCGCATGGGTGATGCGGATCGTCTCCTCCAGAAGGGCGGGTGTCAGCGCCCCGGGGACCTGCGACAATGGGATGTGGATGGTGGCAGGCACGACGCGCAGCTGGTCGCTGGCCAGCATCATGACCGCGCGGTCGACACTGCCCAGTTCGGCCAGAAATTCCGTATGTCCGGGAAAGGCGAAGCCCGCGCCGTCCTGCAGCGCCTTTTTGTGGATGGGGGCCGTGCAAAGCGCACAGACCGCGCCGCCCGTCAGCAGCGTGACCGCGGTTTTCACCATGTCGATCACCGATTGCGCATGGGCGGGGTTTGGGCGTCCGGGTGTCAGCTGCCCGTCGAACCGATGCATCAATACCGGAAGAGCGGTGCTGCCGACCTCATGCGCCTCGTCGGCATCGGCGATACAGGCCACGGGACAGTCGGACGGCAGATGCGCAGGGTCCCCGAGGAACACCATCGGCACCTCGTCCTTCAACGCCCGCCACGCCCCGGCAGCGATTTCCGGCCCGATGCCCGCAGGTTCGCCGCAGCTGATGGCGACGGGCGGCAGGTTGCGCGGGATCATTCCAGCTCGACGATCCGCGCCTCGGCCCGCAACTGTTCCAGAAATGCGTTGGCATAGCCGTCAAGCTGGCGGCTGCGGATGAAATTGGCAATCTGCTCGGCGCTTGCGGCTTCGCCCTCGGTGGCGGGGGTGCGCCCGCAGAGCATCAGCACGACCAGTGTGCGGCCGCCCGCACGGGTGACGGCGGTCGATATCTCGCCCGGATCCAGCTTGGCCAGTTCGAGGCGGATGTCGTCCGGGATCTCGGACGGCGCCTTGCTGCCGCGTTCCAGCACCTGTTCGGGCTGGCCCTGCGCGATGCCGTAAAGGTCGTTGCACGTATCGGTGTCGGCGGCGATCTGCGCCGCGCGGGCCAGCGTCTGTTCGGTGCGGCCGCCATCGATGTAGTAGGCGGCGTATTCGATTTCGGCGTATTGTTTTTCGGGAAGGTCGGTTTCTTCGATATCGCGCATCTGGAATAGCGCGATGGCCCCTTGCAGCGGCAGAGGAGCGCTGACCTCGCCCGGTGCAAGGCCCAGAACCACCGAGCGCAGCCCCTCGGGCAGATCGGTGATCGACACCCATTCCATACGCCCCCCGCGCGCCGCGCTTTCCGTTGCGGAATAGCGCCGGGCGGCGGCGGCGAATTCTGCCTCCGTCGTATATTGGCTGATCTGGTTGGCGCGGTCCTGGATCACCTGCGGATTGCCCGAGGACAGCGGCATGATGATCTCGGACAGCAGGACGCGCACGCTGGTCTCGTTTCCGACGGAAAGGCGGGCACGGTTGATATCGTCCTCGGTGACGTCCACGCGCGAGGAGAAACGGGCGCGCGAATACTCCCGCCATGTCAGCCCGGCGCGGACGAAGTCGCGAAAGCTGGATGCGTCGACACCGGCCTGTTCCAGCGATCCGATCATCTGCTCTGCATCCATCTCGGCGCGGCCTGCGAACTCTTCCATCCCGGCCATCAGCTGTTCATCGGTCAGGACAAATCCATCGGCGGTGGCGGCCCCGAGCTTGAGCCGGTCCTCGATCAGTTGTTCGCGGGCCAACTCGACCGGATCGCCCGGAGCGCGGAACAACTGAAGCATACGGGCACGCTGCTGAATCTCGTACCGGGTGACCGCCATGTCATCGACCTTGATGACGGTTTCGAACGGGTTCTGCTGCGCCTGTACCGGGCCGGTCGTCAGCAAGGCGGCCGCCGCGGAAAGGAAAAGCGCGATAAGCGTGGAGGAAACAGAAGGATTTCTTGGCATCATTGCTCGCATGTCCGGACGTAACTTTTGTCTCGTGTCTTGGTGGTGAACCCGCGTAGGCCCACGGTGAAACTGATATCGGTCGATGGCACGAGGATAGTGGAAGAGGTGAAGCGACGCGAGGCCGAAAGCGTCACGTCCACGCACTCGTTGGTGTACGTGACCCCAAGGCCCGCGCGCACGGATTCATCCCGCGCCACGTCGTAGCGCCAGTCGGCACTGCCGGTCCAGTGGCGCGACAGCCGGTAGGACGCATCGAAAGCCCATTCCGAGATGTTGTTGGGCCGCGCTTCGGCGGGGTCGTTGCGCAGCCAGATATAGGTGCCTCCGACCTGAGCCCTGTCGTTGCGCCAGCTTGCCCGGGCCTCGGCCTTGGTCGTGACGAAATCGTCGTCGAAAAGACCGCGCGCCGTGATCGCCAGCCCGTCATTCGTCTTGAACTGCCCGGCGACCAGCAGGTCCGAGTAGCGGTCCTGCAGTCCCGAGGAATTGGAGAAGGCAAAGCCCCCAGCGGGATCGACCTGCGCTTCCTCGCGCACCACCTGGCCAAGTGCGAATGAGCTTTGCCAGCCTTTCGGGCCATAACGCGTCCAGCTGATGCCGTAGGCGGCATTGAAGCCACGTTCGCGCCTGTCGGGCGCAGTGTAGCGTGACGTGTTGAAAAGGTTGCCTTCGTCAAATTCGATCCGGGTGCTTTCATCGTTCGGCACCAGCGGGTTGCTGCCCCCCACCCAGGAAACCTGCATCACCGGCTCGATCACGTGGGTGGCGCCATTGACGGTGGTCTTTGACAGCGGCCAGCGCAGTTCCACGGAGGCCGACGGCGTCAGCTCTGCCGCGTCCGACCGGCTGGTGTTTCCGGCCTGCCTGACGTGAAAGCTGTCGATGGCCAGACCGATCTGGGCCGAGGTCAGGACGCCGGCGCCCAGCGTCCATGTCCGGTGCCAGTCGGCGCTGGCGGTAAAGCGGGCAACATCGCGGCCATCCGCGAATGGGTCGAAGTCGGGTCCGTCCACGATCAGGTCGGACGACCGGTAATGCGCGTGGCTGAGAAACCCCAGCCTGATTTCGCCGCCCGGCGCGTAGGACAACGGGATGCGCCGTTCGTACTCGCCGTTCGTGACCAGAGTGGGCAGGGTCGAGTTGCTTTCGCCGGCCCGCAGCGACCGGAACCCGGTCAAGGCCACGCGGACATACTCGTCGCGCCGGGCACGCTCGACCGAGATCTCGCTGTCCAGTCGATCCTTTTCGGAGTAGCCGTAATCCAGCAGGTAGGTGTCATCGTTCACCGCTTCGATGTCGAACCGCAGGACAAAGTCGCGGGGCAGGGCAAAGGTGCCCTCGGCGAAGATATAGGATTTGAAGCTGCGCCCGCCGATGTCATCGTCGCTCATGGCGCCTTCGACCTCGATCGTGCCGGTGCGGAACGCCTGCCGGTAGCGCAATTCCAGCGTCCGGGATTCGGTCGACAGATAGGGGGTGACGGTCAGGTCCCTGTGGTCGCCCATGCGGATGAAGTAGGGCACCCGCGCCCCGAAGCCCAAAAGCGACGAGTTGTTCAGGGACGGGACGAGAAAGCCCGTCGCGCGTTCCAGTGTCGGATCGGGCAGGCGCAACCGCGGCAGGTAGAAGACCGGCGTATCAAGGATACGGAACTGCGCACCGTCGAAGTAAAGCTGCTTTTCCTGCTGATCGTGTATCACGCGGCGCGCCCGCAGCTGCCACAGGGGCGGGGTGCGCGAATTGCACACCCGGCAGGATGTGACGGCTGCCTTGTAGAGCTGGTTGTAGCGTCCGTTCACGCGGGCGAGTTCGTTGGCAGCCAGTTGCACCTGGTCGTCCATCACGATCCGCGCGCCCCTGAGCAGGCCGTTCTTCATTTCCCGGTCCAGCTCGGCGCTGTCGGCCAGAAGGATCATCGAGCCGTCGGGTTCTTCCAGCGATATCGGGCCCTCGACGCGCAGCGTCTCGGTGGTGCGATCATAGACGATGCGCGAGGCCTTAAGCCGCCGCCCGTCGTAAAGCGCCTCGACATTGCCGGTGGCGATCAGTTGTTCGTCGCCCGACAAAAAGACGTCGTCGGCCACCAGGACTGCGGGCAGGGACGTTTCCGCGCTGGCGCGCGCCGGCACCGAATCGACGCCGGCCTGTGGCCGTGCCGCGACCGGCAGGGTTGCCAGGGCCGCCGCCAGAAGGGCGGTGATGTGGCGGCGCAGGCTCATCCGTCCTCCAAGTGCAGAAGGATACCCACGGCGAGCATGAACGACGCGACCGGTGGTGCCCAGGCGGCAAGGTAAACGGGGATCTGCCCGTTTTCCCCAAGGATCTGCGCAAAGTTGCGGATATAGTGCAGGGTAAAGCCCAACATGACAGCGATCAGCACGGAGATGCCGGTATTGCTCAGCCGCGCGTGACGCATCGTGAAGGCGGCGGCGACCATGACCAGGGCCATCAGGAAAAGCGGCCGCGAGAGTTCCATCTGGAACCAGACGGCATAGCGGCGGGCCGAAAAGCCGGCCTCCTCCAACTGGTTGATGAACGCGGGAAGATCCCAGAGCGAGATGTATTCCGGCTTGCCGAAACTGTCGATGATACGGTCCTGAGTCAGGGCGGAGGGCAGTTCAAGTCGCGCCATCTCCCGCGCCGAGGCTTCGGGGTTCTGGCCCAGCGTCAGTTCCCAGATCTTGGCGTTCTCCAGTTCCCAATGACCTGCCGCCAGCCTGGCCACATCCGCCACGATCCGTTGCTGCGGCTCTCCTTCGGGGGAAAAGTTGATGAACGTCGCATCGTAGAGCGTGGTGACATCGGAACTGGCGCGCGCGGCATGGATGACTGTCTGGCCCTCGGGGCTGCCCTGGCGCAGCCAAAGACCTTCGGAGGCGATGGCCAGGACGCTGGTTCCGCCGCCCATATAGGTGTTGACCACGTCGTTGTAGCGTTTCGATGCTGCCGCGACCAACGGGTTCAGCATGGTTATCGACAGCAGACCGATCAGCGCCGCGACGGTGACGGGGGCGGCGAGGCTCCGCAGGGCCGAGCGTCCGGCGGCCCGCGTCACGACCAGTTCCGAGGACCGTGCAAGACGCAGGAACAGCGCCACCGCCGACAGGATGACCACCAGGGGCAGGATCTCGTAGTTGGCGTGCGGCACGTTCAGCAAGACCACGCCCAGTACGTCCGTGAAGGGCAGGTTGGGAAAGTCCTGCAATTCGTCGACAAGGTCGATCAGTGCCAGAAGGATCATGAAGACCAGGGCGATGGCAGAGAAGGTCCAGAGAAATTTCCGGGCGAAGTAATAGTGCAGGATCATGTCGTCCCCTCTGCCGGGTCGGAGGGCCGTCCGCCCCGTCCGCCGAGGCGCCGTATCCGACGCCAGATACCGGGATGGGCCGCGACATGAAGCAGGACGATCGTGACCAGGGCGCCGATGGCGGTGGGCAGGTACATGAGGGGCCACGCGGTCGCGCTGGACAGCACCGCGCCCGAGACGCCGCCCTCGACCATCTTGATCAGCACCAGCAGGGTAAAGGCGCCGACGATCTGCCACCAGACACCGAAACGGCTGTAGGTGCCAAGCAGCAGCGTGGCAAAGCCGACAAGCGCGGCGACAATGCACATGAGCGCCTGCGCGAAACGGCCATGCGCCTCGTACAGGACTTCGGGGACCGTGCTGCCCGTGATCTCGGCCATTTCTTCCGAGCGGAACAGCAGGTCGCCCGTGAGTGCGAAGTCGACCCGGTTCAGATTGGTGGGGTCGCGCGAAATCAGGCTGCTGATGTCATAGGAGAAGTCGTCGAAATGGGTGGTGAACAGACGGTTGCCTTCGGCACGCAGATTCTGTGCCAGCCCGTCGACCATCACGAGCTTTGTGCCGCCTCCCTCTTGCACCAGATAGGCCTGGGTCGAGGTATAGGTCACCGGCACCTGCGCGTTGCGCCGGTCCGACAGGAAGACATCGCGCAATTCGCCCTCGGGCGTGATGTCGCGGATATAGAAGGTGATGCCGGGGGCAGGGTGGAGGAATTCACCCACGGTCAGCAGTTTCGCGGTTATGTTCTGGCTGACCTCGGCCTGGCGCAGGCGCAGTTGGCCAAGGCTCTTGGGAATCAGGTAATGACTGAGCACCGACATCATGAGCGCGATCAGGACACCGTAGATCATCACCGGACGGATCAGCCGCCACGGTGAATATCCGGTGGCCTGCATCACGGTCATCTCGGATTCGGTGGTCATCCGGTTGGTCACGTAAACCGCGCTGGCAAAGGTTGCGATCGGCAGCACGACGCCGATCACCCCGGGCAGGGTCAGCGCGGTGAATTCCAGGAAGATCCACGCAGGCTGGCCATCACCGATCAGCCGGTCGAACATCCGCACCGCCTTGTTGATCCAGAAGATCGACACCAGCACAAGTGCGAAGAACCCGAACAGCACCATGAATTGCGACAGCATGTACCTGTCGAATCTGGTCACGCATCCCCCCGGAAATTGCCGCGTTTCATGGCAAGCTATGCGATTTGAAACGCCGGGAAAACCGCTAAAGCGACGTGGGAGGGGGTTTCTGCCGGCACTGGCCAACGGCCACGCAAGGCGATAGGTCTTGGGGCGAATATCAGATCTCATCCGCCCAAGGAGCCTTACATGAGCATGCCTGTTCCCGTCACCTTTACCGAACTCGATCTCGACGCCATCGCCCAGGCGGAGGGGCGCGTCGCCCTCGCCGTCACGCCCAACGGCAAGATGGGCCTCGGTGCGCGGCGGGTGAACCGGTTGACCAAGGGTGCGGTCAAACGCCTGCTGGAAAGCGAGGCCTGGGAAAAGACCAAGCCGGGTCAGGTTGTGACGCTGGCCTGGCCCACGGGCCTGGCGGCCAAGGCGCTGGACATCCTGTGTCTCGAACGCGGCGCCGATCCGGTCGAGACCCGGCAGGCCGCGGCCGCCCTCGGCAAGCTGAAGGGGAGCGATCCGCTGCTGGTGCTGGCGGGAACGGCGCGCCGCCTCGGGGAGCTGGCGCAGGGGATCGCCCTGCGGGCCTATTCCTTTACCGCCCGCAAGTCCGAGCAGCCGGACGAGCCCGGCCCGGTCACCATAATGGTGTCCAAACCGACTGAAGCGACCGAAACCGCCGCCGCCGCCCTGGCGGTGGCCGAAGGTGTGCTGATGACCCGCGATCTTGTCTCGGAACCGGCCAACCACCTGACCACGACCGAGTTCGCCAACAGGATCAAGGGCATGGAGGAACTCGGCCTGAAGATCACGATCCTGGACGAGGACGAATTGGAAAAGCAGGGGATGCACCTGCTTCTCAGCGTGGGGCAGGGCTCGGTCACGCCGACGAAGATGGCGATCATGGAATGGTCTGGCGGGCGCGACGGCGATGCACCTCTGGCGCTTGTGGGCAAGGGGGTGGTGTTCGATACCGGGGGCATCTCGCTCAAGCCGCCGGCGGGCATGGAGGACATGACCATGGACATGGGCGGCGCGGGCGTCGTGACGGGCACGATGCGGGCACTGGCCCTGCGCAAGGCCAAGGCCAATGTGGTGGGGCTGGTCGGTCTGGTCGAGAACATGCCGTCCGGCGCGGCCACGCGTCCGGGCGACGTGGTCACCTCGATGAAGGGCGACACGGTCGAGATCATCAATACCGACGCCGAAGGGCGCCTGGTTCTGGCCGATGTGCTTTGGTACGCGCAGAAGACCTACAAGCCCGCCGCAATCATCAACCTTGCCACGCTGACCGGGGCGGTGATCATCGCGCTGGGGCACGAGAACGCGGGCGTCTTTTCCAACGACGACAATTTCTGCGACAAGTTCCTGCGTGCGGCCAAGAACGAAGGCGAGGGCGCGTGGCGCCTGCCCCTGGGCAAGGGCTATGACAAGCAGCTGAAATCCGACATCGCCGACATGAAAAACGTGGGCGGACGGCCCGCCGGCTCGATCACCGCGGCACAATTCCTGCAACGCTTCATCGAGGACGGCACGCCGTGGATTCACCTTGATATCGCGGGCGTCGCGCGCGTGTCGAGCGACACGGACTTCGCCCCCAAGGGGGCGACGGGCTGGGGTGTCATGAGCCTTGATCGGCTGGTGGCCGATCAATACGAAGGAGAGTGATGGGCGCGGTCTATTTCTATCACCTGACACGTCGGCCGCTGGAGGCGACCCTGCCGATGCTGCTGGACAAGGCCCGCGGCGCCGGTTGGCGCGTGCTGGTGCGCGGAACGCAGGACCGGCGCCTGGACTGGCTGGACGAAAAGCTGTGGCTTGGCCCCGAGGAAGGGTTCCTGCCGCATGGTCGGGAAGGCGGGCCGCATGATGCCCGCCAGCCGATCCTGCTGGGAACCGGCGCGGCGTTGAATGACGCCGCCTGTATCATGAGCATCGATGGCGCAGAGGTTTCGCCGGACGAGGTGCAGGCGCTGGAACGCACCTGCATCCTTTTCGACGGCAATGACGACGCCGCGCTGAACCACGCCCGCGGCCAGTGGAAAACCCTGACCGACGCGGGATGTTCGGCACAGTACTGGTCCGAGGATTCCGGCCGGTGGGAGAAAAAGGCCGAAACCTGAGCCGCATCCCGCGTCAGCGGGTCAGGATCATCCTGCCGCCGGAAATCTCGACGCTGGTGAACCGCTCCAGATAGCTCATCCCAAGAAGCGACTGGTCCAGTTCGCCGCCATTCACGGAGGCCGCGATGCCGCGGTCCTCAAGCGGTCCGATGCTCAGGCTGTCGAGCCTGACCGGAGCGGTGCTGACCATTCCGTTCGCCGTGCCCGCACGCCCCACGAAGGCCAGGTCATCGGTTTCGAGGCCCGCGCGTTCCGCATCGGCGCGGGTCAGCACGATCAGGGTCGCGCCGGTGTCCACGACGAACTCCACCGGGGCGCCGTTGACCTCTGCCGTCACGTAGTAATGACCATCAAGCGCGCGGCGCAATTCGATGCGGTCGTCGCCGATGGCGGTATAGCTGGCGGGTGTCACCGTATTGCGGATATCGCCCCACAGGCCGACGCCGGCGATGACACCGATGAAGATCAGGCCCCAGACGACCGCATACTGCATATTCTTGCCCAGCGACGTGCGGTTCTGGGCAATGAACCACGCCACCACGGCGGCGCCCAGAAGCGCGAGGTAAAGCAGGCGGGCGGTATCGTCTCCGGTCATGTCGAAAGATATAGGCGGCGTTATCTCAGCCCGCCAGCCCAAAACCTTTCAGGCCGTCCAGCACGAACTGTACCGCCAGCGCGGCCAGCAGCATCCCCAGAAGGCGCGTGATGACGTTGATGCCCGTCCGCCCCAGCGCCCGTTCCAGCAGGCCTGCGGTCAGGAACAGCAGGAACACCAGCAGCACGACGCTCAGCATCACGCCGATGACCCAGGCCAGCCCCTCGATACCGGGCTGTTGCCCGGCCAGCAGGATCACGGTGGTGATCGCCCCGGGGCCGCCGATCAGCGGAATGGCCAGCGGATAGATCGACGGATCC
Source organism: Roseovarius sp. (assembly GCA_046290265.1). Lineage (GTDB taxonomy): Bacteria > Pseudomonadota > Alphaproteobacteria > Rhodobacterales > Rhodobacteraceae > Roseovarius. The sequence continues at coordinate 75,177 of JBKAGF010000013.1, forward strand.
TCGCGGTCGTCTTCCTCGTCGGCCTGGTCCTTGCGCCGCTTGGTGCGGCGTTCGAACAGCATGTCGAGTGCGGTCAGGAACAACAGAAGCCCGCCCGCGATCCGGAAGGCGGGCATCGAGATGCCCACGAAATCCAGCACGGATTCCCCGAAACTGGCGAACACGATCAGGATCAGCGCCCCAGCGACGCAAGCGCGGAGGGCAATCGCCCGGCGACGCGCGGCGCTGTCGCCTTGCGTCAGTGCCACGAAAAGCGGTGTCATCCCGATCGGGTCGATGATGACGAAAAGCGCCACCCAGGCGGTGATGAGGAAACTGGGATCCATGCCTACGGTTTGCGCCGAGTGATGTGCGTTGTAAACCGCCGCGGGTCAGTTTTCCGCCGCATCCAGCCGTTCCAGCGCGGTCATCCAGAGCGCCTCGGCCCGATCCAGCCCGTCCATGACCTCGGCATACTTGCGCTGCCAGGCCTCCATGTCGTCTGCCTTGGCGTCGTCATAGATTGTGGGATCGGCCAGTTTGGCGGCGATCTTGTCGCGCATCACGTTCAGCTTTTCCACGCGCTGCTCGCAGGCTTTCACCTCCTGCCGCAGGACCAGAATGGCGTCCCGGGACGGGCGCTTGGGCTTCGGCGCGGACGTTTCCGCCATGCCTTTCTTCGGTGGTTTCTGGTCCAGCAGGGCGGCGCGATAACTTTGCAGGTCGCCTTCGTATGCTCTGACGGTGCCGTCCTTGACCAGCCACAGCCGGTCGGCCACCAGCTCCAGCAGGTGCATGTCGTGGCTGACAAGGATGATCGCACCGGTGTAATCGGTCAGCGCCTCGACCAGCGCCTCGCGGCTTTCGATATCGAGGTGGTTGGTCGGTTCGTCGAGGATCAGCATATGCGGGGCGTCCGTGGTGGCCAGCATCAGCGACAGCCGCGCCTTCTGTCCGCCCGAGAGTTTCGCCACCTTCGTGTCGGCCTGTTCCGCGCCGATGCCGAAGCCGCCCAGACGCGCGCGCAGCTTGGCCTGGCCGTCCTCGGGATAAAGGCGGCGGATGTGATCGAGCGGGGACTCATCAAGATGCAGCTCGTCCACCTGGTGCTGCGCGAAATAGCCGACGCGCAGTTTCGAGGCAGCATGTTTCTGCCCGTTCAGGACTTCAAGTTTGCCGGATAGAAGCTTGGAAAGCGTGGATTTCCCTTCGCCATTGCGCCCCAGAAGCGCGATCCGGTCATCCTGGTCGATCCTCAGCGACAGGCGCTGCAAAACCGGCACACCGTCATAGCCCGTGGCAACATTGTCCAGCCTCAGGATGGGCGGCGATAGCTGGTCCGGCTCGGGGAAGGTAAAGCGGCGCAGAGCGGCCTCTTGCGGGCGCGAGATCGGCTTCATCTTCTCCAGCGCCTTGATACGGGACTGGGCCTGTTTCGCCTTGTCCGCCTTGTAGCGGAAGCGGTCGACATAGGATTGCAGGTGGGCGCGGCGGGCCTCCTGCTTTTTCGCCTCGGCCTCGGCATTGGCGAGCCGCGCGGCGCGGGTTTCGGCAAAGGTGTCGTAGCCGCCCTGGTAGAGCGTCAGCTTGCGGTCCTCGAGATGCAGGATCGCGCCCACGGCACGGTTCAGAAGGCCACGGTCGTGGCTGATGACCAGAACGGTATGGGGATAGCGCGCCAGGTAGCTTTCCAGCCAGAGCGCGCCTTCGAGATCGAGATAGTTGGTCGGTTCGTCCAGCAACAGCAGATCGGGCGCGGTGAAAAGCACCGCGGCCAGTGCCACGCGCATCCGCCAGCCGCCCGAGAAGGCCGAGCAGGGCTGGGCCTGTTCCTCGTCGGTAAAGCCAAGACCCTTGAGGATGGTCGCGGCGCGCGCCTCGGCGCTCCAGGCGTCGATATCGGCCAGGCGCGTCTGGATCTCGGCGATCCGCGTGCCGTCCGTCGACGTTTCGGCCTCTGCCATCAAGGCGCTGCGCTCGGTGTCGGCGGCCAGAACGGTGTCGATCAGCGACACCTCGTTGCCCGGTACCTCCTGGTCGACGCCGCCGATGCGGGCGCGTTCGGGCAGGGAGATCGTTCCCGTGTCCAGCGGCAGCTCGCCCCGGATCATGCGGAAAAGCGTGGTCTTGCCGGTGCCGTTGCGGCCCACCAGACCCACCTTGTGGCCCGCAGGGATCACGGCCGACGCCCCCTCGATCAGGGGGCGGCCGGCGACCGAGAAACTTATGTCATCAAGACGCAACATGCGCACCGCATGCCGTATCG
>JBKAGF010000014.1:0-75626 GCA_046290265.1 Roseovarius sp.
TCACGACCTGGGACCACCTGCATCTCGAGGGCCGCGTCACCACGCGCGGCATCGTCGAAACCGCCTTGACCGAAGTGCCACTCCTGCGCGCCGCGGGCGCCGACCTCGTCATCGCGCTGGCGCATACCGGTCTTGGCTCCGCCGTCGCCCCCTCCGAACACGCTGACCCGGGCCACGAGAACGCCGCCCTCGCGCTGGCCCGCGTCCCCGGCATCGACGCCATTCTCGCCGGGCACAGCCACCATGTCTTTCCGGACATCGCATCGCCCCGGCCCGGCGCTCCGGGCGTCGATCACCGCGCCGGCACCCTGGCAGGCGTGCCCGCGATCATGGCCGGTTTCCGAGGCTCGCATCTTGGCGTGCTCGACCTCTGCCTTGCGCCCCCGCGTGATGGCGCGGGCTGGACCGTGCGCGCGTCGTACAGCCGCGCCCGCCCGGTGCAGCCCGATGCCGCCGCGGCGCCGACGCCCCCCGACCCGCAGATCGAACGCCTCGCACGCCCCGCGCACCGTGCGGCGCTGCGCCTCACCGCGCGCCCCATCGGCCACACCAGCCGCCCCCTGCGCAGCTATTTCGCCAGGATCCTTCCCTGCGATGCCGACGCGCCCATCCTCGCCGCCAAGATGTGGGCCCTGCGCAACGCGCTGGCGGGAACGCCCCACGCGGATCTGCCGATACTGGCCACGACCACCTGCTTCCGGGCGGGCGGCCATGCCGGGCCCGACGCCTTCGTCGATATTCCCGCAGGCCCGCTGACGCTCGGGCACGTGGCCGAACTCTATCCGTTTCCCAATACCCTTGTCGGCCTGCGCATGACAGGCGCCCAGGTCGCCGACTGGCTCGAACGGGCGGCCTCCTGTTTCCGACAGCTCCGCACGGGCCTGGGCAACAGGCCCCAGCCGCTCTGGGACCCCGCCTTTGCCGGTCACGCCTTCGACACCGTGGCCGGGCTGAGCTATCGGATCGACCTGTCAAGACCTGCCCGATACGACGCCGAAGGCCGGCTGGTGAACCCGGATGCCCGGCGCATCCACGATCTGCGCCACGGCGAACACCCGCTGGACCCCGGTGCCGTCTTCGGGGTCGCCGTCAACAATTTCCGCGCCTTCGGCGGCGGCCCCTATCCGGGCGCACATCCCGACAGCATCCTGCATGACGCGCGCAAACCGGTGCGCGATCACCTTGTCGCGTTCCTGCGCGACACCGGCGATTTCGACGCCGCCACGCTTCGTGGACGCTGGCATCTCGACGGGCCGCGGGATGCAGTGCTGAGCATCAAGACGGGGCCGGGCGCGCATGACCACCCGCAGGACATCGCCGCCCTCTCGGCCCGCGACCTTGGCCAGGACGCACGCGGCTTCGCAAACCTGGCGATCCCCCTGAACGCGCTGGCAGGGGTTGCGAATCCCGGCCCGACTTCTTAGGTACAGGGTCGAGAGGTTGGCGCGGGCAGGCGCCTCGCCAACCCGGTCAGGTCCGGAAGGAAGCAGCCGTAACGAGCCCCGCTTGGGTCGTTGTCCAGCCTCTCACCCTTTCTCCCACTAGTCCGTTGAAATCAAACAAAGCCCTTGCAAATAGGGGGCATTGGCCGTTTGAAAGTTACAGTTTTGGTTACAAAGGCTGATCATGATGGCGGGAAAACCTAGGAACTTCGTGAATCGCAACGGACGCTATCACGCTCGACTGGTCGTTCCCAAAGATCTGCGTGGGATCATCGGCAAAACTGAATTGCGCACCCCTCTCGGCGGTGACTACCGACAAGCAATCAAGTTACTTCCAGGTGCTGTCGCTCAGCTTCAACACCAAATCGCCCTCGCTGAGAGGAAAATAAGCGCAGGAACATTGCAGACCAGCCCGGCACGCTACCCCCTGGCTCCTGACCAGATCGCCATGAGCCATTACATGCAACGATTGGCTTTTGACGATGAGCTACGCAACGATCCGCGCTGGCCATCTGTCGGCATTGACGACCTTCTAGTGCAGAGACTGCGCGCGGCGATAGCTGGTCTCGCCGATGACGCCGAGCTGGCGGATCTCGTAGGGCCGCAGATTGAGCGTTTCCGAGCCGCCGGAAATCTCGATGCGGCAATGGGTAGCGACGAATGGCGAGTGATTGCCCGTGCCCTTTGCAGCGCAGAGTTAGAGGCCCTGGAGCGCGTAGCCGAGCGTGATGAGGGAGATTTCACTGGCACCCCTACTGCGCCGATCATCAAGAACGCCGAGCCTCCGCAGAGCGGCTCTGCGCCGGTGAGCATCAAGGAGCTGTGGACAGACTACGTGCAGGTTCGCCAGCGACTGGGATACATGAAGGACGGTGGGCGCAGACAGGAACTGGCAATCAAAAGTCTGATCAAGTTTCTACGGCACGACGATGCGGGCAAGGTCACCAAGAAAAACATGTTGGATTGGCTGGAAAATACTTTGCAGGAGAAACAACCTTCGACAGTCAGCAAAGTCTATCTGCCGACGATCCACAGCTTGTTCAGATGGGCCACCGAACAAGACAGAATAACGGACAATCCCGCAGTCGGTGTCCGGTTGGCGGCACGGAGGCCTATACACAATCGGGAGCGCGGCTTCACGACCGAGGAAGCAATGAAGCTGCTCACCGCAGTCTACAACTATCAGCCTAAGACCTCACAAAATGGAAATGCTATGGAAGGAGAAAAGGTCACTGCTGCCAAAAGGTGGGTGCCTTGGCTTTGCGCATTCACAGGTGCGCGCGTTGCCGAGATTACCCAACTGCGCCGTGAAGACTTCCGTGAAGTCGGCGGCAACATGACGATCAGGATAACGCCCGAAGCCGGGGGCACGAAGACGGGACAATGGCGCGACGTGCCAGTGCACCCACAGATCATCAAGCTAGGCTTTCTCGATTATCTGCACACGATCAAGAGTGGACCAGTCTTTCACAACGGCAAAGAGCACAAGAAATATCAGACTTACGCGAAGAAAATGGCCAATCGCGTCGGTGATTGGCTCAGAGAGCAAGACCTTGTGCCGGAAGGTGTTCAGCCCTCGCATGGCTGGCGGCACAGATTCAAGACAGTCGGGCGCGAGATTGGGATCCAGGATCGGGTTCTTGATGCAATACAGGGCCACGCCGCCAGAACAGCTGGTGACGATTATGGTGACGTGACGCTGTCGACAAAGATCAACGCAATCAACCGGCTGCCTAAATATGAGATTTCTTGAGTTGATATTACGACTGCGAGAACCCGAAATCAGCCAAGGTCTATCTTAGCATGGTCAGATATTTTGAGGGTAATGCCCAATTCCTCGCGCCCGTGAGCCAGCGTTGCCGCGACAGATGAGCGTAGATACATAGTGCCAACGGACCAACGGGGGCTGCGTATGAGGCGTGCAGTGAGCTATGACTCGTCGTCCAAAGCCTCCCGGCAGCCCGACCGAACACTTTCAAGGAGTTCCTTGAAAACCGCGTCGGAATAGCGATGGCCTTTGAAGAAGTTCGCGAACTGGCACACCAGTTGTATGTTGCCGCGGACGTAACCGATATCGGAATCGATCCGGTCGGCAGATACTAGGAAGTGCTTCTCGAAGGCGCTTCTGGGTTCGCCGTCGTAGAGCATCTCGCAGCCTGTGAGTTTGCAAATGCGCCCCTCAGCCATTAGCTCGTCGATATGGGCCTCAAGCTCCGCGTCCGTCATGTCGGTGATCTTGTCCTTGATGCGTCGAAGCTCTTGTTGGCCGTTCGCGTTCTTAACCGTATTCTGGATGGTAATGACCATGCGGCGATGCGCCTTCACCCTGCAAGCCGTTAGGATCGCACCCCCACGGTGGAGTATGCGCCCCGCCGCGTCCGGTCGCTCCCAAGAACCGATGACCCAAATGAAACTATGCGCGTCGATCAGGCGAACATCGAGCCCCGTCTGTCTCTCTAGCTCCTTGGCTATTTCACCGAGGCGCAAAAGGAAGGCGTTGTAATTATCCCAAGAAGCCCTACCGATCAGGGAAAGGTCGGCACCAATCTCGACAAGCCCCCTCTGAAGTCCGCTTGGGGTTACCGGCACGAAGCGGTCAATATCTTTAAGAAAGAAGATGTAGCCGAGGAGAGGGTAATTTCGCCCCAGCATTTCCTTCTGCGAGAGATCTCCGAAGATCTCCGCCTCCGGGCGGCGATCTAGATAGAGGTCGCGAAGGTGCCGCTCAAGCTCAGCGAGCCGAGCACCGCCTTCACCGCGAATGTCGAGGACACGGCGATGAGCTAGATTCGGCGGCCACCATGTGAGCACGTTGTTCTGGATGATACCCTTGGCTTTGTCTTCCCGGATCTCGATCGCATCGACGAGCCGTGCAAGGATTTTCCCGGACCCGGGCGAGAGACCATACCAGTCTGTAAGTGCGAGCCGTTCGCGAGCGATCTCGTGGTTACGGGCCTTGTAACCTTCCTCACGGTCGAGCACCCCGGAGTGAAAATTGGTAAAGCCGCCAGCGGCTCCGCCGTAGGCCTTCAGGATTGCGCGAAAAATTTCTAGCCCGCCGGCAACGCCGGCAGCAGTGACGCTGGAAGGTTGCTCCACTTTCGCAAGGTTTTCTTCCACAGCCAAGCTCCTAGGTTCCTACTTGTCCAATATTTGCGGTCGGGAAGATACACGCAAGCGCGATGGTTCAGACTGGTCTGGTTGGCGCGGACCGTCGGGTCGCACAATTTGGTCTCCTAACTTGCTATCTGCGATCCAAATCGAACATGGAATCGGGCGGCGACAACATTTGTCCCGCCACACATCCCCATACATGCCGTCGCTATAACGAAGACAAGCAGCACGTGTTGCGTCACATCTGAGAGAATAGCGATGAGCAGAAAACCTCATGAGAATACCCGTCTGGCTAAATACGTAGAACGTCGGGTGCTCGAACTCAAACCGAGAAAAAGCCAAGCCAAGATTGCTGCACAGGCAGGATACACCAACCCCAACATGATCACGATGATCAAGCAAGGAAGCTCCAAAGTTGCTCTGGACCGTGTCCCGACCCTGGCACTTGCGCTGGAAGCAGATCCCGCCTTTGTAATGGGGCTTGCCTTGGAGCAGTCGATAGGCAGGACCGCGGCTGCGGCCGTGATCGAGATCTTCGGCGCACCGATCACCTCCAACGAGCGGGGCTGGGTCGAAGCGATACGAGAGGCCTCCGACAACGGCGACCCTCGGCTGACCAGCCGGTCGAAGGCGGCGGTCGATGCGATCTTTGGGAGATAGAAATTATGCGCGACCAAGAGGATGGCCTGACACCCAACGAGCGCGCCTGGCTGCGCTTCCTGCGCGACATGAGCGACAATAGCGACCCAAGGCCTACCTTGCGCCGCGTCCAGCTTCTGAGGCGTCTCTGCAGCCCTCAACGAGCGTGACGGGCAAAATTTTCAGGGTAGAGGCGGCGATGCGTGTGAGAGTGTGATTCATTCTCGCCGTCACCGATCAAACCAACTGACCCATCGGACATCTCTATGATGAACATGACAAGTGGCCTTCCGCTGAATAAGGTCTAGGAATGACTGTAGATATCTTGTTTTCACGGCGGTGGCCGAAGTCCTCGTTGGCCCAAGATATCTCCAACATGGATGTCGCGTCCTATTGCCAAGCCTACCGAGGCTTGAAGGTTAAGGCGCCGAAGCGAACATCTGACCAACCATACCTTGCTGGCAGAACAGGCTTTCCAAGCACCGAGGCGACGACCAATCGCAGAGAAGAGCATTTTGCGATTGCGATGGTAAACGCCCAGCAATGCTGGACGTTGCCAGACGGGACTGCTTTGGAACTGCTGGACTATCAAGTGCCTTTAAAGTCTCGCCGTGCCGACAGGGAAATAGGCAAGATCGACATATTCGGGCTCACTGAACACGGTCGCCCTGTGGTGGTCGAACTCAAGGTTATCGGTCACTCCGGTGGGCCGAGTGATCCGCCCCCTGTCGCGTTTCTGGAAGGGCTGCGTTATGCCGCTATCGTTGAGGCTAATCTAGAGCGGTTCGCGGACGAGGTGCGAAGGAGTTTTGGACGCGAGATGGTCCTGGAACGGCCCGATATCGTGATTCTTGGAGAAGCGGATTGGTGGTCGCGGTGGCTCGGGGCAGATGAAGGGGCCAAATCCGCCCTCGAAAAAAAGGCACGAGACGTTTCGCAACTGCTAGACCTCGGCATCGTCTTCGCTTCGGTGCCCAATACTACGCTTCGTTATGGCCAACGGACTTTTCCGCCAAGGCTGGCGGAGCTTCCTCGCTTTGACTACCCGCATACACTACCCCGCAGCACGGAGAAGGCAGCAAAAAACCGTATTGATCATCCTGAGCCACACGAAGCGCACCTGCGAAAGACGTGGTGGCGGCATGCCAAAACTCTCCACGAAGGCGATCTAGATGGGATCGAGCGGGCGGGCAGGCCGCCGGTTGTCTCGCCCAAGTCTCCGTCACTCAACCTCATGCTTCCTCGCGACAGGGAGATCGCCAGCGCGATCGAGTCGGAGATCGCGCCCACGGCGCGGCACAAACATTTCCGGTCCTTCAGAAGTTCACAGGCGATGGCCCAGAGTGTCTTCGGCGCCTTCAAGTCCGCGGGACGGCTGGATTTGCTTTCCCGGGTCCAAGCCGAATGCGGGCGCCCTGCATTCGGAAAGACGACGATGGAAACAACTCTTTCGATGGAGCTCGATGTCCAAACCTTTGCGGAGCCTCGGCCAACCCAGTTGGACGTTCATCTTGAGACCAACAGTTATCGAGTCGCGGTCGAGTGCAAATTCTGCGAGATCGGCTTTGGCACATGCTCGCGGGTCCAAGCTGGTCGAACCGACAAACCTCTCTGCAACGGAAACTATTCCCACCAGCAAGGCAGACGGACACGCTGCGCTCTTTCAGAGGTCGGCGTATCCTATTGGGAATTCATACCAGCCATCTTTGACTGGAACGCCACGCAAGACATGTGTCCATGTCCGCTTTTGCCAACCTACCAGATTGTCCGAAACATCCTTGCGGCAGTAGTGGATGAGGGTGGTGCCGTGACTCCTTCAAAGGGACACGCGTTATTCGTTTATGATGGTCGGAACCCCGCGTATAAAATCGGCGGCGCGGCCGACAGCCAATTGCGGCAGGCTGCGGCAGCATGCAAAATTCCCGGCACGTTACGCCGCGTTACGTGGCAAGAGGTGGTTCGGGCTTGCTCAGGATCTGCCGAACTAACCTGGTTGCAGGAAACTATGAGTGCGAAGCACGGGATTTATCCGAACGCTTGACCGGTTTCGCGTCCGCCATGTCATCGCAATGGAACTATGACACCGCGGTGTCTACAGAACCTTATAGGAGCGCGTTCAAGGGTAAGGAATGGCTGGGGCTCCGTGCCTCGCCGGATCCCTGCGCAACGTTTACCAAAGGTTGACGGAGGTTTACATGAGCAAAAGAGTCGGAAACCTTTGGGGCACGATAATGGCAGAAATGCCCCCAATCCGGAGGCAAAGGTTTACCCTAAGTTTACGCTAAGTTGACATATCCGACCCCGAAAACGCTTTTCTTGGCTGAAAATGTCAACCTTCAGTTCCACGACCCCATGAAAACAAGGGCTTTTGGGGTCAGAAGAAATGTATCAGTTCGGCTGAAACGTTCACAGGTAGCCAGTGCTGAGGCGGAGAGGGCGTGATACTGATGTCGTTGCTAAGCTTTTGGATCGAAAAAAGCTTGCACGGGATGCTGACGAACGTCCGCGCGAGGGCAATGAGTAGCAGACTGCGTATCACGCCAAATCGTCCAGCGGAGTCTGCAGGCGAGGCTCCGAGCAATCATGCTTCCCTCCCAAGGGGCTCCAAGCTCCCGTTTCGACTGCAATTCACACTATGGCCGCCGCGCCTACGTATCCCGTTGGAAATTACACAAACGCAGCGCCATGTGCCTTCCTTTGAGGGATCAGATATTGGCATTTGCTCATGATGGAGCGTTGCAGCAACGAAGACCCAAATCGCCTTGGACCAGGGACTCTCTATTGATGTCATCGCAATCTACGAGATCAAGATACAGGTGCAGACTGAGTGAAAATGCTGAAAATACGTGGAAATGCTCATAAACGCGTAGCATGGTGTCTTCGAGTTGGGGAAGGCGTTACAGCGTTGAGACCCGGTCGGTTCAGAGAGAAGAGACATGCGAATTCTTATTCTTGTTCTAGCGCTTGTTGGAGTTCCCGCTTTTGCCTGCGAGAACAGCGATGCATTTTTCACTAGTGCCTCTGATGAAGAGCTGCTCGTGTGCATTCGGGAAAACAAGGGTGATTTCAATATTTCGCGTGACGCGGATCAGTCAGGTGTTCTGCACAAGATCGTCAGGTTTCGACGCTCTTCTAAACTGATCGGTGAACTCTATGCCAAGGCCAGCACCGGCGAACATTGGGAAAAAATCAAGACCTTTATCGACGACGACGAGAGGACCCCACTTCATTATGCTGCGAAATATGCGGTGGACCCATCGGTCGTCTCGCGCCTGATCCTATATGGTTTCGATCCCAACGCACTAAAGGACAAGGTCTCTTACACACTTGAGGCAAATAGAGGCGTAACTCCGCTCTATTATGCGGCACAGCGGCCAGACGGAGCCAGCATCGTGGCCGCTCTGATCGCCGGCGGCGCAGATCAGGTATGGGCAGAACCGGAAGTAGCTGCCACTCCGTTGATGCAGGCTGCCACCGTGGCCGAGGATGGAAGTGTTCTCGCCGTGCTGCTGGCCGACAAGGAGGTTAGCCGCACACAGAGGATTGGTCGCGGAATCCTCGAACTGACCGACGCCCGGGGCTATACGGCGCTGAACTTTGCCGCCAACCACGACCGCCCGTTTGAAGTCATTCGCATGTTGGTGGAAGCCGGGTCTGAAGTGGATGTCGCCAATGCGCAAGGTTTTACGCCTTTGCTCAGCGCCGTGGCGCATTCAACCGATCCCAGGGTCGTGAGGTATCTCTTCGAAAAAAGCGAAGCCCCCTGCGTGAAAACCAACGAACAAGAAGAAGAAGAGATCGTCAACCGAGACGCTTTGGAACTGTTGTTAGAGAATAGTGCGCTTTCCGAAAATTTGACGCTGAAGACAATGTTCCACGAGAAATGCAATGAAGCGCAATGAGCGACGCGGCATGTCCGATCGACAGCCTACATGGCTTCTGGTGCTACTCTGGCCTATCCGCCTGCTAGCTCGCCTGTTCGGCAAGGCCGCTTTCCTTGTGCTCTGTCTTTTTCTGACACTTGGGCTGAACCTAGCCTTGCTGATCTCGGACGAATTCTACGATCTGACAAAAATCGCCCTGCGAAAGGTGGGATCGGCTCTAGGTCGGACAAGCGCCAAATATGTCCCCCGTAAAGTGCTGGCTCAGAGGAATGCTGATCTGGAGGCGGACCTGGAGGTGAGCAAGAAACGAATTGGCACTCTCGACGCGGAGAAACAGAAACTGGCAGGTCAGAAAAGGGCGCTAACCGACGAGAAGAATTCGTTGACCAAAAAGACAAGGGTTCAAGCGGACGAGATTGGAGAATTGAGGGCCAGGGTGGAAGTGCTTGAAACCACTAGTCCTGAGCCGAAGGCCGACTTATCGGAACCTCGGAAAACAAAGCCGCAGCCGTCAGGCTCTTTGCACAACACTGATTTCGAGGTGCCCGAACTAGACGCGAAAGCAATAAAGCGCGCCAAGGAATTAAACAAAAGCATAGTGCGGCGCTCAATTCGCTCCTTTGCTTCCGACGCCTCCTCGGCAGGCGCGGAGGCGATCCCCTTTGTTGGGTCGGCTGTCATCGCCGCAACTTCGGCGTGGGAATTTCGCGATGCTTGCCTGTTGATGCGGGACATGCGGGAGTTGGAAATGGTCTTGAATGGAACTCCTACCGACAATGTCCCGACGTGCGGCTATACGTTTACCGAGATTAAGGGCTCCATTTTTGAGGGTGATCCGGAACCGAGCTGCCAGGAAAGGAACGAAATGCTATCCCCTCAACTTCGAGTGACCTGCCCGCCTAAAGGACGGCCAAGAGCCGGGCCAGTCCTGAGCCCCGAAAAAGGTGGGGTAGTCGTGCCGACCTACGATTGAGTTTGCCTACATTGCCCCTTTCGAGCTTCTCCGCCATCACCACTCGCCACGCTCGACGCGTTGCTGCTGATGTTCGCTCGTCAGCTTCAGCTAGCACCTGTTCGACGGCAATCCGGGTTGCTTGTCTGCCACCCGGGCAAGATCTGCGCACTTAATCCGTAGTCGATATGAGTGAATATGAGATCGTGCGGAAGAGGCTTTGCTTGTGCGTCAATCGTATCAGAATGTTTGTCCTCTTCTGCGATAAGCTCCCAGCCTATTCATTATCTCAAGCTGCGGCACAAGGAATTCGCACGGCATTCGCGCACCTGCGAAACCCAATGGGGCATCGGATAGGATTACACACACACGCACACGCTGCCCTCTGTAGCCATACACTTATAAAGCTATGTAGATGCAAGGCTCGATGAAGATCGACGTGATCCACGACCACTCTGGATAAAAGCTGGAGCGGACATGTTGTGGCCAACGTTGGCGTCTGGCGACCTGAACCGAAGAGGCATGATGTTGAATAGCCCTAAGCGCGTTCAGACGTAACAGTTTCATCATGTGCCTTTGGATTCCGTAAGAATCTTCCGCGCCTGTCGAAACTTGTTGACTTGCAGTTTGTGATCGTGAATACTAATTTCACATTCACATCGGGGAGATCAGCAATGGCACTTTCAGCCAAGGAAAGAAAACAGGCGCAGCTCGGACGGGAGAAGCAGGCGCTCGTGCGTAAGACGGACGCGACATATCCCTATCTTAAGACACCCTTCTTCAAGCGCCTGGAGAATGATGGCAACTGGAGTTCGGTCGAGATGTGTTTCGATTTGCTCGGAATCGACCCACCGGTTTTCGATGATGATCGTGGACCAGAGGCTTTCGCCAGCGATACCTGCTTCTCGAACGACGAGGATCGTTTGGAGGCGTTCCAAAGCTCGGAGAAATCCATCGGACGCGCAGAGGTCATGGTGGATATGTTGCTCGATGCCGCGATGGAGTTGTCGCACATCATCAACAGCTACAAGCAAGGTGAACTCCTCAAGCAACGCGATGCGCTCGAGAAGGCCGACCTTTCGGAACCGAATAGCCGCAGCAAGGCGCTTGAGACTGCCGCGGAGGTCGCGAAGTTGCAGGATGAGCTGCAGAAGAACGTGCGCCGCACCTTCCCGGTCTGGCGGGTGAAGCTCATGTAATTCTCCGAGTGCGTTGGTGGCGGTCTCCTGGGGCTCAGAACGGGTCCGGATCCCGCCATCAACGACAGACCTAACCACACATTCCCCAAGCTGTGTCGTCAGCTAACTCGGTAGGCCGATAGCAGCCACCGGATACGGATACCTCATGCCAGTTCGCCTCGGTTTTCTGCGGACCGGATCATCATAAGCGAAAGGAACGCAAATGGACGGTAACTTCTCAGCCAATTCTCTCGGCCAACACCCACTCATCTCACATGCGCCACCAGCAGGCTTCTCTGCGGCTCATGACGGAATCTATGTGGAAACCATAGGCAAGAATGGTGAGATTGATTTGGAATGGCTGTGCTCGCCCCTTGCCGTGGTGGGCAGCGGCAGAAACGTCCAGCAAGCGGGTTGGAGCCGGTGCCTCGAGTTCGTTGATCCCGAGGGCGTGGTGCAACGCCGCTACGTCTTGGAAAAGGAACTCGCGGTTGGCTTCAACAAGGTGCTTGCGGACCTTTGTGACCAAGGCCTGAAGATTGCCCGGGGATCGTCCGCACGCAGACACCTGAACGATCTGATCGCCGGTTGGAAGCCGGTCGGGTCCTACCAGACAACTGATCGGCTCGGATGGGCTGACGCGACTTGCAAGGCATTCGTGCTGGGCGACAAGCGTGTCGTGGGCAAGGCCAACACGGTGTTTCTGAACCCGGTCGCTCCTGACGGTGCGCCATCCATGACACGTAAGGGCAAATTGGATCAGTGGCGCTCTGAGGTGGGTGAACGTTGCGTGGGAAACCCGGTCCTGATCGCTTCGGTATCGCTCGCGTTCGCAGGCCCGCTCCTTGAGCTGCTGGGGAAGGACTCCATCGGCGTGCATCTCAGGGGCGGCTCGTCGAGCGGCAAGACGACTGCCATGGGTGCAGCTGTTTCCGTATGGGGCAGTCCCAAGCTGATGCATAGCTGGCGCGCCACTGCCAACGCCCTGGAGGGTGTCGCTGCCACCTGCAATAGCTCTCTCCTTGCTCTGGACGAACTGGGGCTTGTCTCCGGCCGCGAGGTTGGAGACGCAATCTACACGTTGGCCAACGGGCAGGGAAAGGCGCGGTCGTCTTCAACTGGTCGCTTGCAAGCCACGAACAAGTGGCGCCTGACGATGCTCTCCACCGGAGAGATCTCGCTCGCGGACAAGATGGCGGAGGCGGGCCGTTCGCCCATGACTGGACAAGAGGTGCGGTTCATCGACATAGCGGCCGACACTCGGCGCCATGGAGTCTTCGACGCTTTGCACGGTGCCATAGACAGCGCGGCATTCGCCAACGAGCTCAAGCAGGCAAACTCTGCGTCATACGGCACTGCGGGAGCGCTCTTCGTCGAGAAACTGATTGCTCACCGCAGACAGGTTGAGAAGCTTCAGTCCTTTGTGGAGGGATTTGCGAAGAGTAGCCATGAAGCTCTTGACGCCGTCGTGGAAGGATCGACCCAGCGGGTTCTCGGACATTTCGGGACCATCGTGTTCGCTGGCGAACTGGCGACCAAATTTGGCATAACGGGCTGGAAACCAGGCGACGTCTGGAAAGCCGCGTATGGGCTGTTTAAAGACTGGGTCGAGGCACAGCATCAGTCCGAGCGGTGGCAGATCGAACAGGCAGCCGAGCGCACACGCGCATTCCTGCGCGCGCACGAAAATACGCGGTTCGAGAAAGCCCGCAGCGCGCATGTGGTGGGTCGCGCCGGCTACCGCGATGAAAAATGGTTCTTCATTCTCCGTGACGCCTGGAATGAGATCCATGCAGGTCATCCAACGACAGATCAGGCCAAGCATCTGATCGCTGGCAGATGGATGGTTCGCGGAGACGGCAAGAACCTCATGAGCAGGACACCTGGATGGGTGCCGGGGCGTCCACGTGCTTACAAGGTTCGTGCTGAAATCTTGAATACTGGGGCCGATACGTCGGTTGGAACAAATATCTCGTAGGGCTGGTCGGACAGTCGGACATCTTGGATGTGCTGCCCGACTGTCCGACTGTCCGACGTCGGAACTAGCAAAGTGATCTGAGCCATACGGAAGTCCGACTTTGGAAACCGTAGCTCTGTCGGCGCATCCGAAATCGTAAAGGGGGTCGGATAGGATCTCGCACCCTCAAACAACCACATCACCACCACCAATAGGCAGATAGCCACATGGCCATCAAGCTACGTAGGAGACCTGAAACATGCCGAAGACAACAAACAAACAGGGCATCGAGCGCGACTGGAAAGGCACTATTCGCCGATTGGCCGTCGGTTACACCAGAGTATCAACAACCCAGCAGGGTGAAAGGGGCACGAGCCAAGAAGCCCAGCGGAAGGCAATCGCGACATACGCTGACGCTATGAACTACACTTTGATCGAAATCTTCGACGATGTCGCTTCCGGGGTCAGCGCCAAGAGTTTCCATGAACGCGAAAAGCTGCAAGCCGCCCTGGACAAAGCTGTTGAGTTTCACGGTGTGCTCATCGTATGGGACTGGGACCGGCTGTCCCGGCATGCTAGCTTCGACAAGCAAGTCCAGAAGGTGTTCCCGGATGCGAACAAGATCGTTTGCGCGAAAGACGGATTGAACATGCTCGAAGCCTCGCGTGCAGCTCAGTTCGCTCACGGTGAACAGACCGCAGCGAACATTTCACGCAAGACCAAGGAGGGGATGGCGAAGAGGCGCGCTCAGGGAGCAACCTTTGGAAATCCTGCGATCTCTACTGACGTGCAGCCGCTCGGGGTGGCATCGTGGTCAAACACTAGAAAAGACCAAGACCATGCCATTGCCAATGTATTACGTAGCCTGCCAAACCCGATGGAGTTGAGTCGGTCTCAGGCTGCTGAGATCCTCAATCAGAGGGGTATCCGGACACTCCACAAAAAAGAGTGGACCAAATCCCGGGTCACTGAGCCTTTGAAGCGTGCGCGTGCGATCCTCGAGGAGGAAGAAAAGGCAAAGATGGCAGCCAACCCAAAGTTCGGGATCTTCTTAACATGGGCGAGGAATGGCTCTGAATCCAGATAGGGACTCGTCGGCGGCCTAACCAGTGAGCGAAGTCCTAGGGGTCTATGCTACAAGTGATGGGGATGCATTCTGGCGCCGCGGCGTTCGTGCGCCTGAATGCTCCCATAGTGAAGCCTGAGCAGCTACAACTTAAATGCGTTCGTCCGGAAACGTTTAAGACTCTTGCGGCTACCGTCGTGTAGCGGCGCTGCTGAGAGACGCTGGCTAGGATACCGAACACCGCCACCGGAAACCTTACTTCCAATGGAAGCAAAAGCCGACCATGCCCTAACAATCAATCTGGCTCAGTCAGATCACGCTGCTCACCCAAAGCTGGCGGGAGGACTGGATTTTATCATAAATGTGGACGGGCCAGCGGACTTCCTTTTTAAGTCTTTTCGATAAACAAATTGCACTCCTTTTGATGGGACATGAGATTGTCTATTCCCGACGTGACATCCACTCGCCAGTTGGCCCCGTTCGTTTGTTGCCGAATATGAACGACCCGATCATGGAAATGCTGACCGCGCGAGGGCTCCCAAGGCCGAAGCGAGATTTCACCTGACACGAACTGTTGTGCTACATTGTGCAGTTCATCGCTCTGGACTTGGCGGTGGTCATCTCCGTTCCGAGGGTTCCATGTCAGTTTCAGCGAAGCAATTGAGATGCCCGCTTGCTGAAGGGCACGGAGAAACTCGCCGAGCTTCTCGCGGTTGCGATGCTGTGCGCCCATCCAAGGATCCTGGATGGCAAGTGAAACTATCTGCCCATTGAGCTCCTGGAAAACCGCAGCTACATTTCGCGGCCGTCCGGCCTGAAAACGGTGAACCACAAGGCGATCAAGGAGCTTCGCGAACAGCTCTGACTTCGGAGCCTTCAAGACGGCTTTGACATGTTTGGCTATCCAAAGGGAATGCAAGTCTTGCATACCGTGCCGTCGGAAGCAGATGCCGTTGCCGATGCCAGCCATCAGGCCATGCCTTGGCTCAGCGTCAAAAAGTTCTTCATTCGTGAGGCCACCAAACATGGTCAAGCGTGGGGCTACTTGAAGCTCACTGGCGTTCAACCGGACGAAGACAACTTGCCCCGAATCCTCTGCCGACCTAAGCATTTCGGCGATCTGCCGATCAGTTCCGCTTGGGTTTTCGCTATCGTGTTCCGGGACGACAAGCCACGCGCGCCGCTCACGATCATCTTCCAACCAATCTCGAAGGGCCCGAGCACTGCCCAATGATGCTTCGGGTTCCTGCGCTCCCCAAACAGACGGCGCGACCGCGATTGCCTGTTTATGGCCTTGCAAGACGGGTCCAAGAGCGATCCCGAGGGGCGCCATGCATGGAACCGCGTCCTTTGGGACATGCTTAGGTCGTTCAATCGAACACGCCACGACTCTTTCCAGCCACGCCTGCGAGAGGTGCCGATCCATGCGGTCCCACCAAATTTGATTCGAATAATCATTCAGACAGTGGACGCAGGTCGTTTGACAATCTTTCTCGCAATCGAGCTTGTTGATTGCTTCAAGAAGGAGCTGGCGAGCCGAGAAGCGGCTTTCTTCAACGAGCCTCCGAGCATAACCCGCACCCCCAGGCGTGGCGTCAGCCAATACAATGTCGAAGCCACCAGCGGGGGCCATTTCGAATGTGGCTCGTAGATCTCTGGGATCGGTTCCGAGCATGTCAGCTGCTGCAAGACGAATTGCCTCGGCTGCACCACGCAGAACGTCTTCCTGCCATGCATGTTGATCCACGGATGATGTCGGAGGATCGATTGGGACGGCTATCCGAATGAGCCTAATATCCGTCGAATAGGTGTGGGAGAGGTCCGTCGAACCTTTGAGTTCTTCAACCGGGCATTGGTCTCCAGTCCGGGGATCGTGATGTTTGGATGCGACCGGTGTAAAACCGAAATAGCTCTTAGGCGCCGGTTCAGCGTGTTCGCATCTTGGGCATCGCAAATAGCCCGTCCCATTCGGGCCGCGATTGACAACAATCATCTGTCCCTCCGGATGATCCGCACTCCCAATCGCCGAGGCGAAGAAGGTGCTCACATCACGGACATCGGTCGCTCCCATCAGGCTGGATGGTGCCTTTGTAAGCAGGCGGGCTTCATCGACTGCACGCGGGCGCAATCTGGATGAGCCTGGCTCGCCACCCGAGCGATCCCGATAGTTTGTCAGAAAGCCGACCGGTTCTACGAAGCGCCTCGGAGGTTCCAGATTTCCGTCGCAGGAAGGGCAAGCAAGAAGAGTATCGCCTTCCTTGGGAAGGCGCTCCACGTTTCGGCAAACCCGGCAAATCTGAAGGCGGCCTTCGTCCATCCAGACGTCATTCGCGCTGTGAGAGCTGCGCCGGGAAATGCCGGCACTGGTCCAAACTCTGCCAGCCGCGATGGTTTCAGCCCCAGGCGCGAACTCGGAGATCGCAAGCGACGCATCTCGCGCGAGCTCGATATCATCACTACCGCGCCCATGACCGCGATCCCTGACCACTTCGAGACTCAACGAGCTTACCGGGAAACTGTAAGTCGGTATGACCCCGAGCCTGGATAGGCTTTCGGTCAGAAGGCGATCAAGAAAGAGCTGCTTCTCCCTTCCCGCCCGAAAGACTCGCCCATTGGCTTTCTGTTTCTCGTCCTCGGTTTCCGCAGATGCGGCCTCTTCTTCGGCCCTTTGAGCGCGGTCCTCGATCATCTGCCAGCGGCCGCAAACGTCATTCAGCCAGCGAGACAGGGCTTCATCGTTGACATGCCTGATCAATTCCGAGCCATGGAGCGCGACGCCATTCGGCAAACCCGCTGCCATGGCTTCCGCGGTTTTCAGTGACAGAACTCCGTCGTCCGACTGCAACCAAATGGAAAAGTCTTCCAGCAGGCTCTTGTGCGCGGCGCTGTCAAGGCGCTCTCCCAGCACATCGCGAAGCCTCGGAGAGCCTGATCGCGAACTGGTCTCCAACCGTCGAGCGAACCAACCCGCGAGAATGCAGGACACCTGGTGTCGGTGGAAGAACCGCGGGTTCTCGAGATTGATGTATGGAACGTTGGGCAAGGCCTTCAGATAGTCGTCAAAGCGTCGGAATGACGCTTGATCGTATCGACTACCCCTGGCGATCGTCAGCGCAATGGGCGCTACTTGAGCGCGCCGGCCAGCACGTCCTGCGCGCTGCTGGTAGTTTGCGATCCCGGGCGGGACGTTCCTGCAAATAACCGCTTCCAGGTCTCCCAGGTCGACCCCCATTTCCATGGTCGTGGTGCAGCTGAGGACATTTACGTCGCCCGTTCGAAACTTGCCTTCAATCTCATTGCGGAGTCCAGTTCCGATTGCCGCTGTATGCTCTCGAGCGATCACCGCACCCGGCTGGGTGAGCCACCGTTCCACGTAGAAATTCCGGGGAACGTCCGCATCTGTCTCGGGCGTCGGAATTTTGGACACCGCCCCCTCGCACCTGTTTGCAAGGCAGACGCCTCCCAAGTCAAATGATGCAATCCGACCGCAGGAGTTGCACCTGAACCGGTCTGAAGTTTCGCCGAGCTTGATCTTGTCGAGGTCGAGCACCATCGCCAAGCTGCCCTTCTTGAGAACACCGACACGCGGTCGAACCATTTCGTTCCAACACGCTTCCGCAACGGTGTCCGCGTCTTCTCTCGACAGTCCAAGCCGGTCGCACAACACCCAGATCAACCGCGTCTTGTCGCGCGGTCTCGTTGGTAGGACCCGGCGAATCCGCGACGCGTTGCTTTCTTTTCTGAGTTCCCAGGAGATACGCTCAGATCCCAGACCTCGTCCCCAAATTGCCTCGTCACTGAGATCCAGTCGGCCATCCAGATCGGAGATTGCTCGGCTCTGGCGCATCATCATCAAGATCAGACACGTTACTCCAGAGACGTAGCCGGTCAGATGTGGCTTGCCGTCGTCCTCCAATCCTCGGGCAACGCGACGTTCAATCTTGTCCAAACCTTCGTGCTCGACTGACAGCAAACCGTAGGCTTCGAGCGAGTCTCGGCCGCGCCCGCCGAGCGTGATTTCCGCCGTCACAAGAGCTGTCATTCGGTCCTTTAGCTCGGTCCCGGAGAGCGGTGCCGATTGATCCCCTCTATCGAACACACGGAAGCGATGTTTCTTGAGACGTGCACTCGCCTCAGCGGCGAGGTTGGTGATAGACAGATTTTCCTCGGAGCGCACGGCGTCTATAACGGCGCCGCGGATGGCCTCGACTCTCGAAATCCGCTCCAAGAACGGCGCAAAGAAGGCGGCGTCCTGTCGGTTGTCCGAGAAAGCCAGGAGCGAACGCCCCCGCATTGGTGCGTCCGAGTCGGGTTTGGCCGGGAGTGCCTCGAGCAACGTCTGTGTCGCCATCGCCGAAGTGGACTCGTCCCCTGCATAGATGGATGTCAGAGGTTCGGCGAAGGGGCCCTTTTTCTCGCCACAGGCCAAACAGGCCTTCACGTATTTCTTCCGATCATGCTCGTCATCGACGCACTCGGCAACTTGCAGCGAAACGATCCCCTCTCCCGGATCGTCTTCGATGGAGCCGGTTCTTGGATTCATGTGGACGTATTCGGTTTCTTCGTCCTCAACTTCTTCCTCGTCTATGGCCGCCGGCGCCGTGCCGATCAGGCGGAGCACGGTTCGTTCGCCATTGTTGTTACGCGGCGGAAGAGCGGCAAGTTGACGTCCATCATCCCAAGCTTCGATGTAAGGCTCGCCACAAGTCCGGCATACGAGTAGGGGAAAGGCGGCCGGGGCATCGTCAGTGGAGTTTCGTCCCGTTTTTCCTGCGAGAACTCGGCTCCATCTTTCCGGCTCGTCCGCCGAAAGTTCGACCAATGCTCCTTCAATCGTCGTCGCCGCGATATGGTATCGTGCCGGAAGCAACGGGAACCCACCTCCGTGTCTGGGCACAGCCAGCACCGCGACATTGACAAGGGCGATCAGCGCTCGTTCGGCAATTTCCTGATCCACACCACCAAAAATCTCGCCTGCTAAGCGCTCGAGTAACATTAACCCGTTCGCCTTGTTGTGGAGTGCGACGGCGACGCGGCGGACTTCGGATAGGGTCGAAAGGGCCGTCAAGAGCGCTTCGCCGAGATCTTCGCCTTCAAGCGGTATAAGAGAGCCCAGTTCATCGTTCCAGTTCTCGACGTGAAAGCGCTCTTCGTCTGGCGAGAGGGCGCCTTCGCTACGCAGACGCGCCAGTCCCTCGCCAAGCGCAACCCAGTCTTCCGGGCTCAGCGTATGGGTTGTTCGGTCTTCCCGCAGGCGCGTATGGAGTTCGCGCTCACCCGTGATGACCGCAGCGTCTCCGGCCCCAAACGGCTCATTGAAAAGATCTGAGGCAAACTTCGCCAAATCGTCCTTTCGCTCTGGGTCCAAGCTCGCAGAAGTCCCGACGCATCGTAGAGTCCCGGTTGGCATGCCAAGATTCGCCTTCAACTTTCTGAGCAGAAAGGCCACTTCGATTGCCTGGGCTCCGGCATAGGTGTGCAACTCGTCCAGAACGAGCCAGCGAAGGTTGGCGTTCTTCAGAAGCGCACGGTTGCGAGGCAGCAGTAGCACATGCTCGAGCATCGCGTAGTTCGTGATAAGGATGTCGGGCGGCGTGTCGAGCATCTCGGAACGCGAAAGCAGCCATCCAGAGGGCGCTCTGTGCGCACCGGGGAACGCGTCTTCAAAGCTGGGTGACGACAGGATCTCGCGCTCGATTTCTGCACGACTAGCACCGGGGGTAGTCTGTCCCGTGAAGCGCCCGAGCGTAATCCCCGGATCTCCAAGCTCGTTGAAGAGCAACCGCGCGATACGGAACATTTGATCGGTGGCCAAAGCGTTCAATGGATAAACGAGGATCGCCTTAACCCCCGGCTTGCCGAGGCCATTGCGCATTACGTCGTCAATCAGGGGAAAAAGGAATGACTCTGTTTTCCCCGAACCTGTTCCCGTGGCGACGATGTAATTGTCGTCCCGGCCGATCGCCGCTTGCTGGTGTCGATGAAGGGGCCGTCTCCAGAGTTCAGGCGCCTTCTGCAGCATCCCTTGCCACTTGTCCGACAACACCTCGTCCGAAACCAGCTTTTCGATGGAGTCGCCTTTTTCGAAATCCGGCAGGCTCTCGACGAAGGGGCCTCTTATCAGTGTTTCTCCCTCGATCATCTTGCTGATGGCGTCACCGAGCGCCGGCGCGACAACTGGCGAAACAGCTGCGGCAGCTGTAGTAAAGCTTCTCAGTTGCCTCTCGAGTGTCTTCCGGAAGTGGAGCGGGTCCAACTCAGCTGCATTGATTGTTCCGCCTACTTGATCCTTCACGACCTGCTCCTTTTTTCGATCTCAGCGGCGATCAGATGGAAGATGAAAAGCTCTCTTCCCAACCGGATCATTTCTCCCACCGACGCGAGGACTTCGCGTTTGCTTTGTCCCGTTTTTTCCGACGCCCGATCCAAAATCGCGTCGACGGCCGCAGGTCCTTCACGGCTACGGACTGCGAACGCCACGAGAGCCTGTTCTATCAGGCGGACGGAAGCATCGCCGTCATCTACCGCGCTCAAGCAAAGATCCGACAAGCGCGATTCCTTCAACGCGGAGGCTACCCGGTTCAGATTTGCGCTCCGAAGCGACATGCGGGCCTCGGCTTCACCTGCTCCGAGAACTTCGTGGGTTTCGATACGATCGCGCAAAAGATTCAACCCTGTCCAGGCATGGTCAGGACCCAAGGCATCCTTGGCCAACCAATCACTCGGCTTTTCAGCCAGCGTCGAAAAGATCACTGGCAAATTGCCGGGGCGAAAGCTGCGGAGCTTTTCTCCCGCCATGTCCGCACGCTTGGCATTTGGAAAAGCTAGCATCGCCATTGGATTAAGGTCCAGTTCGCGCAGCCGGTAAGAAGCTGCATCGGCAACCACTCGTAAGACGCGATCAGTCCCGTTGGAATTTGCGAACGCGTGGAACTTGACCGCAGGCGCAGCGAAGAGCGTCGGGATCTCCTGAATGACGTGAAGTATGGGCAGCCAGTCGGACTCATCGTCGCGCAAAGACAGCAAGAGCAGTCGCTCGGTGCCACCTGGCAAAGCGCAGACTTCGTGGACTAGCGTTGACCATCGTTGTTGCAGCGCCGTCCCAAGACCCTTGTCCCATACGTCCGGAGCGTAGCACTTCGAGAGCCAAGTCTCGAGGCGGGATAGGGACGTTGCTTTGGGTTCGGCTGCCGCATCAGCAATCAGCGGGAAGGCATAAATATCATCCCTCGGATTGCTCAGCTGCGTCCAGTCTTCTTCTCCGAGAGCACGAGCACGGAGAGAAATCAGGCTCAATCCTTCAAATGGTGTTCCGTCGATCTCAAGCGTCACTACGTGACGGTCTGCCACCGCATGCCGAAGCCAAGATCGTCTCGGTTGGGCCGCGGGGAGATGGTCGAAGCTCACCTCACTGAAATCCTCGACCCCACTTTCCTGTTGAATCGCCACGATCATTCCGCCGACGCTAAATGGCAAATCAAGGGAAATCCGGGTGCCGCCGACCCAGGTGCGGATGGTGACGCTTGTCGGTGTGGATGCGCTCTCCACTGTGGCGATCAAGGTCGGTGCGCCGGCCTCGGTGAGGTGCAAGATGTCTCCGCCATCCAATGTCGCGATGGGGACCGCGTAAGTCGGTCCGTCACGAAATGGATCGACAATAGTTCGAAAGCCAATCTTAAGGCTCGCGCGTTCGTCGGGAGAGGTCAGCACGAGTGCATCACTCCTGCTCGCCGCGCCTTTTATGATGACACTTCCGAGTTTCCATGGGGTCACCGTCCCATCAACTCGCTCGAGGACCCCCGACAAGAGTTTCGCGCGTAGGGTGAAGAGGTTCACTTGCCCGCCGATACCAAAGGCCAATCGGCCCTCGACGTAGCCCCCGCCGCGTTCAAGGCACAGAAGCCCTGAATCATCGCGCGTGACGTGTCGAGCCTCGGCCTCTATGAAGTTACGTGGCGCGGCCTCGGATCGAACAAGCACTCCTTCCAGCGCTCGGAAACCCGGCCAGACAATTAACTTTCGCTTGAAGCGTGTCAGGACACGTTCGGATGAACCAGTGTTCGTTCGAAGGAGCACAAGCGAAAGCGCTTCCGGGTCTGAATGCAACGGCAGCCCTGCTGCTTCCGCCAGTTCTGCTACGCTCACGATCGCTATCCCGCGCCCGTCTGCTTTCACTTCTAAATCAGTTTCTTGACCGCGCGACTCGATGCGGACAAACGCACTACGCTGCTTGCCGTCCGTGTGACCGGCAAGAAGTTCACTGGAGCCAAAATCGAACTCAACTTCGGCACTAGGTCCCCAAAGGCTGGGACCACCGAGCCCCTTTGCGATCTTCGTTCCGTGTATTGAGATCTGAGGCCGCCGGACACCGCTCAGGGTCCATTGTTTGGCACCTCGAGCCAGTGCCACCCCTCCCGAGCGAAGGTCGACATTTGCGCTATAGAGCCCCGGCGCCGTTTCCCTACTGGGCTCTCCATCTACGGAGAAGCTTTCCTTAGCAACCACGATCGCAGTTGCTACAACGCCGCTTAGCCGTGTTGAGCCTTCGATGACGCGAGATGTCAGCTCAACTTGGCGACCTGTGTTGCGGTCGAATACGACAAATTCCGAGGATTGAAACAATCGAATGCGGCCGGGTCGCTCGCCCTCCCAAGAAACTTCAGCAGGGAGAGGAAACGGCAACGGCCAAAGGCGCCCGGCGCGAACCCTGTGCAATTCGCCATCAAGGAAAATCTTGTAGCGCTGCTGTTGCCCTGGGATTGACAACTGAGGCCGACCGTCCTCCCAAACAAGTCGAGGGACGGGCGCGATGCGGGTCGCAGCGCCCCCGGAGCCGTCGAATTCCTTCTGCAACTGGATGCCAAAACATCTCAAGTAGCTCGACTTTTCCAGAAGCGCATTCTGGTCCCGCCGCCAATCCACGTAAGCCGACGCCATCCAGGCAGAATGGTCCATGAGAATGGGACGCTGCAGCACATGAACACCTGCATCCAGAAAGTGTAGTGCATCATCTTCCCACCGATTCAACAAAACGATGTCGTCTTGATCCGGCAGTCCTATTGAGCGCTCCTGAGCAATGAAAACTTTGGCCAAATGATGAAGCTGCGAACGTGACACGCCGGCGTGGACCTGGAAAGCCTGCACCGACCGGTCAAATCCATCCGATGCGAGGCCGAGCTTTCGGCACGCTACGAGAAAGGCTCGGTAGACCATCAGGCGATCGTCCTGATGTTTCAACGTCCGTCCAAACAGCTCCTCGACGAGAGGCCAAACCTTGGCATTGCCGTCTTCGCCGTAGTATTCGGAAAGCGTTGCGCAAATAGCCCAGCTGACCGCGTATCCGAACCGACGCACAAGAATATCAAGCTGCCAATCCGATATCTTATGAAGCGCTTCCTTGGCTTCCGGCAATCTTTCACTGCCGAGGGCCAGTCCGAGGAACGGTGAAGCATCAGCTCTTTGCTGAGAATGCATCACCATGTAGTCGAGGGACCTCAACCTATTCTGGGGTTCTTGCGTCTGAACTTGAAGGTCAATCGTTTTCACTTGCTATTTCTCACCTGTATTTAAAGGTCTCCTGAAACCGGAGATCATTTTATCAAAATCCTCTTCGATGGCTCGCTCGGCCAAACGGCCCGATTCAAAAAGCATCTACCTAAACGTGATCGCTACCGCCTGCGGTTGTCAACAAAATGGCACGTGTGGGACCTCTCGGTGAAGAACAGCAATGCGGGCCACATGATCGAAACCGAAAGGCTGCTTTGGCTTCGGTTCTCCAGGGTGAGATTGGCGTGATGCTTTGAGTATCTCAGCGGCCCCGCTAGTAGAAAAGAATAAGTATATGAAATTGGCCACTTTTATGGCGCACTCACCTCCCGCCATCTACATCTTGTGGCGATGAGGGTCAGCGCCAAGTCATGACCGCACATCGGGCGCAAGCTCCGCGCAACCTTCGTGAAGAAAGCGCCGCTTGGCCGACCCGTCGGCGGCCTAGCTAATTAGCGAAGTCCTAGGGGTAGATGCTGCATGTGATAAAGACGTGAGCTGCCCATAGCCGACCTTGGCCGAGTGAGCCGCCGCCGAGTTGCAGCTTCCCCGAACCGGACCTTCGCTGACGACTGGCGCAATTCAACGGTCGCGGCAGCGGTAGAAGCCATGCTAAGAAATCTAAAAACTCAGGTTTTCAGGATTTCTTTGATGACGACACCACGCCCGCAGCCGAAGCCCGACAGCCGCAAATATCACGATCTGATCGCCGACATCGAGAAGGGTGTGATCAAAATTCCGAAGTTCCAACGCGAGTTTGTTTGGCCTGTTGAAAAGACTGCTGCACTTTTAGACAGCATTGCGAAAGGTTACCCAATCGGCACCTTCATCCTCTGGAAGACCAATCAGCGGATGGCGGACGTGAAAGACGTGGGAAACATCTCGCTACCCGCTACGCCTGATGATCGGCAGGTCGAATATGTGCTTGATGGGCAGCAGCGATTGACTTCCTTGTTCGCTGCGTATCGAGGCGCGAAGATACCGCGCGCGGGGTCAAAAAAGGTAACCGACTTCGCCGACATCTATGTGAACCTCGACCCCACGCTGCCAGACGATGCCCAGATTGTTGTGCACGAGTTGCCGGATGATGCGCACAAATGCGTATCGCTTAAGGACGTTCTGTCACTGAACCGTGAGGTTGAGAAGCGGCTCGTCGCCAATCTTGGATTGACCGATGACGACCTCGACATCGCAGACAAGTTC
Source organism: Roseovarius sp. (assembly GCA_046290265.1). Classification (GTDB taxonomy): domain Bacteria; phylum Pseudomonadota; class Alphaproteobacteria; order Rhodobacterales; family Rhodobacteraceae; genus Roseovarius. The sequence continues at coordinate 24,982 of JBKAGF010000014.1, forward strand.
AAACAGGCCTTCGCAACATACGACTTCAGCCTGGTCACACTGACGCGAGAGGACATCGACAGCGCGATTGAGGTCTTTACACGCATCAACACTGGCGGTTCGGTCCTAACGCTCTTCGAGATTATGGTCGCAAAGACGTATGACGAAGAGAAAAAATTCGACATGCAAGTCGAATGGCTGAAGGTTGAAAGCGATTTAGAAGAGGTTGGCTACGACGGAGTGTCGCCCTCCACTATCCTTCAACTGCTGGCTCTTGTGCTGGCGGGTGAAGCCAAGCGGGCTACGATCCTAGGTTTGGACAAGGTGAAGGTCATCGAAACCTGGCCAAAGGCGGTAAGCGCCATCAAGAGCGCGGTGGACCACTTCCGCACGGCATATCGAATACCCGTGTCTGCCCTGCTTCCCTACGACTCTTTGATTGTCCCATTCGCATACTGGTTTTTTATCAAACGGCATGAGCCGTCGGGTGACGATCACCTGCGTATGAGACAGTTTTTCTGGCGCTCGGCGCTCAGCTATCGCTATTCGTCAGCCGTGGAGTCGAAACTCGCTGCCGACAAGCGCGCGATTGACGATATCATCGCCGGGGGGCCGGGAACCTGGGACATCCCCGTAAACATCGGCGGCACGGAAGGCCTGATCGGAACGAACTTCGCGACAGGCAACTCTCTTTGCAAGGGAATCCTTTGCCTACTCGCCTACGAGCAGCCCCGCAACTTCCACAACGACGGAACGGTCTTGCTGGATAACAGCTATCTTAAGATCGCCTCCTCGAAGAACTTCCACCATTTCTTTCCGAAGGATCACCTGCGCACGAACGGCATCGGAGATGCTAACTCGGTCGTGAACATCACTTTGATCGGAGCCGATCTGAACAAGCGTCAGATCAATGCAAAGCCGCCTAAGGTCTACATTCCGAATTTCCAAGCCTCTAACCATGCGATGGCGTCCACGCTCGCGACACATCTGATCGATAGGCAGGGCATGGGCATCGATGAAGACGACTACGGGACCTTTTTGGAAGCCCGTGCAACGAAGCTATGGGCCAAGATCGAAGAGCGAATTCACCCTAAGCTTTCATCCTCGGCTGCGCCTTAACGGCTCCCAAGCCGCTATGCGGCATTGCGACGGAAGGGAGCAGCCTCCTAGGCACGAAACCCTGACGCTCGCGGCCCATTCCAGACCTTGGGAAGATTGATTGATGCAGCGCCGCAGCATTCCAATTGCTGACACTGGCCGAAAGCATGACGTCTGGTGCCGTCAGAGCTGATGACCCAACCGAGATCATTTCTTACAAGGATTCTGAGGTTGGCGGGTTTAGCACTGACGCGCCCTGAGCTACGATGTCGGAAGTAGCGAGGATATTAGCATGGCAGAAACTGGATGGTTGTCAGACCCCATAGGCCGCATCAACAATCTGTCTCTGGCGCCTTCGCCCAAGAATACACTTCAGCCGTTGTTCGAAGCTATGATGAACTCGATCCACGCAATTGAAGAGCGCTTCGGGAAAAACAAGCTGTCATCCGGAATAATCGACATAGAGATGACTGAGAACGAAGAAGGATCATACACCGGGTTCGTAATCACCGACAATGGTATCGGCATGAATGCCGACAACATGATCTCCTTTCGCAAGTCGGACTCGATGAAGAAGGTGAAATTCGGAGGCAAAGGTGTTGGGCGACTTCTGTGGCTCAAAGTTGCGGACAAAATCGGCGTATCCAGCAAATTCCAAAACGGTGAAGGCATTGGATCGATTTCATTCGATTTCGTAGCTGATCCCAACGAACCGATATCAAACCTAGAGGAAGGCTCCTCATCAGGGGATGTAGGAACGACGGTCCGGCTCACTCCGATCAATACAGCATACGCCCTACATATCCCGGCGAAGTTGGAGACAGTCGCCGTCCGGACCGTCGCTCATTTCATTAACTACTTTGTCAACATCGATTGTCCGAAGATCACTTTGTTCGACTCAAAGGCAAGCGTTGACCTGCTTGATAAGTTCACCAGCGATGTTGTCAGGGATCAGAACTATCCGATTTCCGTTTTGGTTGATGGAGAAAAACGCAAGCTATCGCTGAACTGTTTCCTCGTGCCGAAGAACTATTCTGATGACGAAAAAGGCACCAACGGTCTCTTCTTTGGTGCACATGGTCGCGCGGTGACTCGATATGAGATGGATAGCGTCATTGGGCTCAAGGCCATTGACGGCAAATACGCCTTCTTTGGCTATCTCGAAGGTAAAGTGCTCAATGACGCCGTAAACGACACAAGAACGGAGTTCTCATTGGGCGAAGACCCGATTGATGACCTAAAGCGTGAGTGTATCACCGCGATCCAGAGTTTTCTGGCGACTGAAATTGGCCTGGTTCGAGAGCGTCAGCTTAAGACAATCATCGAGGTGCGGAACGAACACCTGAGATTTTATAATATTGCAAAAGATCCGCAGGAAATTGCCGACAAACTTTCCCTTTCGACCCAAAAGGACGAAGACATCTTCGTCGAGATGTCCCGGCAGTCGCTCCGGCAATACAAAAAAGCCCGCCGTCAGTTCGCCGACGCCAAGAAGAAAGACCTCCCGGACATTGACCAAAAAGCGAAGGAATATGTCGCGGAACTTCAGGATGAATCTCTCTCGTCACTGGCGGAATACATTTACAAGAGGAAGCTGATCCTCGACATGTTTGATGAGAAATCGGCTTTCGCTGATGTAGATGCTGAAAAGGCCCACTATGAGCGCGTGGTGCACGAAATGATTTGCCCGCTCGGAACCACCAAGAGCGACCTGAACTACGAAGACCACAACCTTTGGGTCATCGATGACCGCTTGGCCTTCTACTCATATTTTAACTCGGACAAACAGTTAAAAGCGCAAGCGACAAGCTCTGATCCTCGTCGTCCAGATGTGACCCTTTTCGACTTGGGGATGGGGTTTGAGAAGGGAGCGTCACCTGAGCCGATCACAATTGTCGAGTTCAAACGCCCCAAGCGAGACGATTACACTATGGCCGACAACCCTTTCACGCAAGTTCAGGACTACGTCGAAGAACTTCGCAAAGCGGGAGAGGCAACCCGCTTTGATGGGCGGGTGATACGCACGATAGAGGACAATACCCCGTTCATGTGCCAGATTGTCGCCGACGATACGCCATCGCTACGGCATGTGATGAAGCGGGTCGGCGGCTTCTATAAGAAGGCGGGCTCAAAGTCGTATTATCGCTGGGACGAAGGCTTCAAAGTATTCATGGAGGTCACGTCGTATGCCGATCTAATTTCCGGAGCCAGAGCCCGCCACGCTGCCTTCTTCGACAAACTCGGCATTGCTCCGTAAAGTGTTGTGTTTTGTGCGTCGTTCGGGTCGGGCAAGTGTCGGGGGGTCAAAGCTGACATAGCCAACTCGATGTTCGCTTACTTCAACCAGCACTGAACTTTTCACTCGCAGCGAATGGCCGCTCTCCGACGATTCCGTTGAAAAACTCTTTTCTGCAACTGCAGATTTCGGAAGTGTGGGAAACCACTCTTCGACGAGCTGATTGCACCCCTTGATGCTGCTGGAATTCGAGTAAGTCGGAAAATTGTTCTGCCAAATTTGATCCCGACGCGCTGTATGAGAGTTTTTAAACACAATCTGCCCTTCCCTGTCGATGGCCAAATACAACCTGCAGCATGAAGCGGGGTCCGCTCCGGGCTGATACAGACGGTTGTTTTTTTAAACCCGAATAACTGGTTAGGGCACCTACGCTTTTAATTCGCACTCCCAATCCGTGTCAGGCGAAGAAACCTGGTGTTTCCAGAGCGATGCGTCGACCGTGCGCATCGACAAGTTTGGTTCTCGCGGCTTGAGAGAAGCGGCAATTATGACAACCAACCCAAAACTAGGAAGCCTTCCAACTACTGGCAGGGAATGGCTCTACAACCCGATAGGGATGCGCCGACTGATCAACCGATGTTCAAAGTCCTAGAAATAAGCGGTATGACATGGGGATGAATTCTGGCGACGAGGCGTTGGTGCACCTGTTTGCTCCCTGACATGCTAATATGCCAGATGGCCAAGCACCGAAGCTTTATGCGACTGCCTTGCACTACGAATGCATTGAATTGAGGGAAATATTGAAGTCCCAAAGGATTACGGTTGAGCATCCAAGAGTTTGACGCGTAGGCTGCAATCGCAGCGGCCCGTCCGGAGCCAGTCGAACTCAGGTTTTATTGAAATAGTGCACATGAGCCCACTTGACGATCTATTGCAGTCCTATCGCGCCGCTGCTGTTACAGAACGTGAGAAAGGCACCTATCTCGAGCGCTTGGCGTGCGCCTACCTGACCGCGGACCCGGTTCAGGCAGAAGAATACGCGGACGTCCGGTCATGGTCGGATTGGGCTGCCCAGCACGGCTGGAACGGCAAGGACGTTGGGATCGACCTCGTCGCGAAGCTGCGGAATGAAGATGGTTTCGCCGCGATCCAGTGCAAGTTCTACGGTGCGCAACACCGAATCCAGAAGGGAGACATCGACAGTTTTATCTCGGCGTCCGGCAAGCATCCTTTCGTTCGGCGCGTTGTCATCGACACCACCGAAGTTCCCTGGGGTGCCAACGCCGAGGAGATGATCGCCGGTCAGAGCATCCCGGTGGTTCGCCTATCCCTCACGCATCTACGCGAGAGTCCGATCGATTGGACGATCTTCGGCATCCGGGGCGAGGCGGTCCTCTCGGCGAAGAAATCCCTCAGGCCTCACCAGATCGAAGCGCTGAAAGCCGTGCGCACCGGCCTGGCCGAGGCCGATCGGGGCAAGCTCATCATGGCCTGTGGCACCGGCAAGACGTTCACCTCCCTCAAGATCGCTGAAGATCTCGTTGGCAAGGGCGGTCGCGTGCTGTTCATGGTTCCGTCCCTTGCCTTGATGTCCCAAACGGTCCGGGAATGGACGAACGACACGGAGACACCTCTACGGTCTTTTGCGGTTTGTTCTGATGCGCAGGTCGGCAAGCGCCGTGTCTCGAACGACGACGCAGCCGAGATTGAGGCGCACGATCTCGCCTTCCCGGCCACGACGAACCCCGAACGTCTCGTCGAGAAGGCCGGTCCGGATGATTCGGAACGGATGACGGTCGTTTTCTCGACCTACCAGTCCATCGGGGTGCTGGATGCAGCACAGAAGGCTGGCCTCCCCGCCTTCGACCTGATCGTCTGCGATGAGGCGCACCGCACGACAGGCGCCACGCTGGCCGGAGAGGAAGAGTCCAACTTCGTCCGTATACATGACGATGCCTGCGTCGAAGCGCGCAAACGCCTTTACATGACCGCGACGCCGCGGATTTTTGGCGATGCGGTGAAGACGCGGGCCGATGAAGAAGCCGCCATCCTGGCCTCGATGGATGACGAGGACCTCTACGGCAAGACATTGCTCCACAAGGGCTTCGGCTGGGCCGTCCAGAAGGGCCTGCTAACCGACTACAAGGTCATCGTGCTGGCCATGGACGAGGGGCTGGTCAGTGCCAGTGTCCAGAAGCGCTTGGCAGACCAGAATTCGGAACTCGACCTGGACGACGCCACGAAGATCATCGGCTGTTACAAGGCACTGACCAAGCAGGATCTGAAGCAGGACATCTCCTTCGATCCGCAGCCCATGAAGCGCGGCTTGGCGTTCTGCAAGAGCATCGCCGCCTCGAAATTGATCCGGGAGGAATTCGCCAACGTCGTTGCCGAATACACCGGCGATGATGCGTTGATCGAAGACGACGCGCCTTCGTCGCCGGACCGTCTCGACATCGAGATCGAGCACGTAGACGGCACCTTCAATGCCAAGTCCCGCAACCAGCTGCTTGACTGGCTAAAGGCCGACGCCGATGGCAACACCGCCCGTATTCTGACCAACGCCCGCTGCCTCTCCGAAGGGGTTGACGTGCCCTCACTCGACGCGATCATGTTCTTGCATCCGCGCAAGTCGCTAATCGACGTGGTGCAGTCCGTCGGCCGCGTCATGCGGCGCGCCGAAGGCAAGAAGATGGGCTACGTCATCCTGCCCGTCGGTGTGCCGGCCGGTGTGGAGCCCGAGGTCGCTCTGAAGGACAACGAGCGCTACCGCGTCGTCTGGCAGATCCTGAACGCGCTCCGCGCCCATGACGAACGCTTCGACGGCACCATCAACCAGGCCTCGCTGGGCCAGGATGTCTCCGACCGGATCGAGATCGTCGGGGTCACGAAAGAATCCGAGGAGCTCAAGTCCATCACCCACGAGGTGACCGAGCTGCCAACCCGCAAGGCGCAACCGCAGGCCGGGCTGGGCAAAGGAGGCGATACCGGGGACATCGTCATCGAGGGCCCGAGCGCCGAGCAATACGAACTCTTCATCGACGAATTCTCCAAGGCCATCATGGCCAAGATCGTCAAGAAGTGCGGCACCCGCGACTACTGGGAGGACTGGGCCACTAACATCGCCGAGATCGCGCAGCGCCACATCTCGCGCATCACCGGCATCCTGGCGGAACCCGGCACAAATGCCCGCATAGCCTTCGACGCCTTCCTCGCCGAACTGCGCGACGACCTGAACGACAGCATCACCGAACAGGACGCCATCGAGATGCTGGCCCAGCACCTCATCACGCGCCCCGTCTTCAAGGCGCTCTTCGCCGGGCACCAGTTCACCGACCAGAACCCCGTCTCCCGTGCCATGCAGCAGGTGCTGGACGTGCTGGACGAGAACCGCATCGACAAGGAAACCCGCGATCTCGAAAAGTTCTACGACAGCGTCCGCAACCGCGCCCACGGGATCAGTGATCCCCAGGCCAAGCAGCGCCTGATCGTCGAGCTCTACGACAAGTTCTTCCGCAACGCCTTTCCGCGCACCACCGAGAAGCTGGGCATCGTCTACACGCCGGTCGAGATCGTCGATTTCATCCTGCACTCGGTCAACGAGATGTTGCAGGAGCACTTCGGCCAGTCCCTCGGGTCCAAAGGCGTCCACATCATGGACCCGTTCACCGGCACGGGCACCTTCATCACGCGCCTGCTGCAATCGGGCCTGATCGCGCCGGAGGAGCTGGAGCACAAATTCCGCCACGAGATCCACGCCAACGAGATCGTCCTGCTGGCCTATTACATCGCCGCGATAAACATTGAGGCGGTCTACCAAGGTGAGGCGCAGGGGGACGACTATGTGCCCTTCGAGGGGATCTGCCTCACCGACACCTTCCAGATGTATGAGGGCAAGGACGAGCTGGCGCTCTACATGCCCGACAACTCCGAACGCCGGACCCGGCAGAAGGAGCTGAATATCCGGGTGATCGTCGGCAATCCGCCGTATTCGGCAGGGCAATCGAGTGCAAACGACGACGCGGCGAACGTAAGCTACCAAGGCCTTGATACACGAATTGGGGCCACATACGCAAAACGCTCGTCTGCAACACTTCAGCGAGGACTCTACGATAGCTATATCCGAGCGATCCGCTGGGCCACTGACCGGATTGGGGATGCTGGTGTCGTGGCCTTTGTTACCAATGCAGGTTGGTTCGATGGCAACGCGGCGGACGGGATGCGCGCGTGCCTGGCCGAGGAATTTACCGACCTCTATGTCTTCCACCTTCGCGGCAACCAGCGCACCAGTGGCGAGCGGTCACGCAAGGAGGGTGGAAAAATCTTTGGCTCGGGCAGCCGCGCGCCCATCGCTATCAGTGTCTTCGTCAAGAACCCGGACGCCGCGGAGCATGGTCGCATCTTCTTCCACGACATAGGTGACTACCTTGATCAAAAGCAGAAGCTGGCGATCATTCGAAATTTTGGGGCGGTGAAAGGGATCACCAACGCGGACGGATGGGAGCGGCTTACGCCGGACGATCACTTCGACTGGGTAAGTCAAAGAGATGTAGGTTTTGAAAAGTTCATTCCGATTGGCGCAAAGAGATCCGCTGAAGACGGCATTTTTGGCAACTATACTCAAGGTGTCATGACAAGCCGAGACTATTGGTGCTTCAACAGCAGCTCAGAGGTCCTTGCCGCCTCGATCGATCGCACACTCCACGCATATGGCCAAGCCATTGAACATGTTGAACGCGGTGGACGCCTCGAAGATTTCCCAAAGAAGCCGGATCAGATCAGTTGGTCTCGAGCGCTATTGAAGTCTGCCTCGAAGCGCAAGCCGATAAAATTTAGCAGCGCTCGTATACGCATTGCAAACTATCGTCCCTTCTTCAAACAGTGGGTTTATTTCGACCGCGACCTCAATGAGATGGTTTATCAACTCGACGAAGTATTCCCGGATGCGACTTCGCCTAACCGCGTCATTTCGATCGTGGGACGCGGAGAGGGAAAAGCTTTTGAGTGCCTGATGATTGACCACTTGGTTGAATACAAAACATTCTACAACGGCCAGCACTTCCCGCTCTACCTCTACGACCAGGAAGATGAGGAACCCGGCGGTCTCTTCGAAGGCCAGTCCACCGGCCTCCAGCGCCGTGATGCGATTACCGATGCCGGGCTGGCGCATTTCCAGGCGGCCTATCCGGGGGAGGAGATCACCAAGGAGGATCTCTTCTACTACGTCTACGGCCTGCTGCATTCGCCCGACTACCGCGAACGCTACGCCGACAACCTGACCAAGGAACTGCCCCGTATTCCGGCGGTGAAGACCTACGCCGACTTCCGCGCCTTCTCGGACGCTGGACGGCGCCTCGGCGACCTGCATGTGAACTACGAGACCGTGGAGCCACACCCCGCCACCTACAAGCAGGGCACCCCCGCGCTGTGGAAGATCGACGACCCCAAGGCCTTCTACCGCGTCACCAAGATGAAGTTCGGCGGCAAGGCCCGCGACAAGGATAAGACCACGGTGATCTACAATTCGAACATCACCATGACGGACATCCCGCTGGAGGCCTACGACTACGTCGTCAACGGCAAGCCCGCGCTGGAATGGGTAATGGAGCGCCAGGTGGTCAAAACCGACAAGGCCAGCGGCATCGTCAACGACGCCAACGACTACGCCAACGAGACCATGGGCGACCCGGCCTACCCGCTGGACCTGTTCCGTCGCGTGATCACCGTAAGCCTCGAGACAATGAAGATCGTCCGTGCCCTGCCGAAACTGGACCTGCCAGCATGAGGGCCCTGTGGCTCCTCCTGGCGATCGTCATAATCCCGTCCGTGTCGGCGGCGCAAAGCTTCACCTGTGGCATCGGCGATCGCGCGGCCTGCCTGGGATACGGCGATACTGTGTGCTCCAGTCGCGGAAAATGCGTCAGCCAGGACGCGGCCTGCTTTGACAGCTACCAGTGCAACTACGAGGGGTTCACCTGCAAATCGAACCTCACCGAGTGCGGCGCGGAATACGATGGTCTGCTGATCCGGTTCAACACATTGGTCGATGACTACAACGAGCTTCTGGAAGAAGCTCGTGAGATGCGCAACGAATTCCAGACCGCCTTGGAAGATTTGGATGAAACTAGACGTGATCTGCGGCGATCAGAAGATGTGCTTTCCGACGTCCGCTCATGCATCGAAGGGCTGGGCAGTCTCAATGATGCGGACAACTGTCTGCCGTGACGGGCATCTAGTGATTCTACAATTAGCACTGAAACGATTGGATCTGACGTGTTCTGAGGGCAGGCGCAGTTACATTGACGCTACGTCATTTGCCCATTTCAGATCCGGTTACACGGTTACAAAAAAACATATAACTTATTGATTTTATTAAACACAGGTCGTTGTCCAGCCTCTCACCTACGTGAACCGGGCCCAGCCCGGTTTGCGCAGGCCGAAAGGGATGCACCGCGTCCCCGAAAAGCCCGAACAAAAACAAATCCGCACCCCCTCCGCATGACCTGCACCGGAATTTTTGAAAAATTCCGTTCCGGAAAACTCCATATTCTCCGCTCCAAATTTTTTCAAAAAATTTGTCCGCGCCTCAGCCCGCGCGCGCCCACTTCAACTGCGCATCGGTCTCCACCGCGCAGGGTCGCACCGCGCGCAGCCGCTGCAGCGCGGCATCCGGCTCCTCCCCGGCCTCGACCATCAGGCGCAGCGCGGCCATGCCCGACCGGCCGCACCCGCCGAAGCAATGGATCAGGACACGCCCGCCGCCCTGCAGCGCGGCAAGCGCCGTCTTGCTGGCGGTGTGCCATTCCTCGATCCGCTCGGGCGCCGGCACACCCATGTCCTCGACAGGCAGGTGTATCCATCGCGTCCCCTTGTCCTGGATCTCGGCGCCCATATCCGTCAGCCCGTGGCTCACCTGCTCCGACATCGTGGTCATCGACAGCACCAGCGCCGGCTTCCAGTCGGCCAGGTGCTGCAGGTCATCCTTCCAGTGCCCGCCCCGCCCCGGCATCGGCGCAATGCCCAGGATCCCCTCGGCGACCGGCAGCGCATATATGACGAACTGCGACATCGCCCGCCGGTCCTCAGAGACGATCCGCGCCGAACGTGTCGCAGGACTGCACCTGCCCGGTTTCGTACCCGGTCGCGAACCAGCGCGATCGCTGTTCCGAGGTGCCATGGGTGAAGGTATGCGGCTGCGGCACCCGGCCCGCGCGTTTCTGAAGGTGATCGTCGCCGATCCTGCGCGCCGCGTTCAGCGCCTCGTCGATGTCGCCGGGCTCCAGCAGGCCCTCGACCGACCGCGCCCAGACGCCCGACAGGCAGTCGGCCTGCAGTTCCAGCATCACCGTCAGGCGGTTGGCATCGACCTGGCTGGCCTGCTGGCGGGCCCGGCTGACCTGCGGCAGCACCCCCAGCAGGTTCTGCACGTGATGCGCCACCTCGTGCGCGATGACATAGGCCGCGGCGAAATCGCCCTTTGCCCCCAGCTCCCGGGACAAGGTACCGAAAAACTCCGTATCGAGATACGCCTTGCCGTCCGCCGGGCAATAGAATGGCCCCGTGGCCCCCGACGCGCCGCCGCACGGGCTTTGGGTGACGCCGGAATAGAGCACCAGCACGGGCGGGACGTAATCCTCGCCCAGCTGCGCGTCGAACACCTGCTCCCAGACCTCTTCGGTTGTCGCCAGCACGCGCGAGGTGAACTCCGCCGCCGCCTCGTCCTCGGGGCTGATCTCGCGCGGGGCGGTCTGCTGCCCGCCGGCACCTTCCAGCAGCGGCGTGACGTCGATCCCGGTGAAATATCCGATCGCCAGCACGATCAGCAGGCCGATGCCGCTCAGCCGCAATCCGCCGCCGCCCATGCCCCGGCGATCCTCGACATTCCGGCTGCGCCGAAATCCTTTCAAACGCATGTTTGTCCCCCCAAGGACAGTTTACCGCAACCAACATAGCCCGGTTTTCGTTCTTTCCCATATACTGAATTTCAAACGCCAATTCGCAGGACCCCGCGCATGCCCCAGGATGACGCAGACCACGGTGAACAGGACAAGAAGACCAGATGGGCCGAGAACCGCACCGACTGGGCCTCGGACCGCACGATCCTGGCCAACGAACGCACCTTCAACAGCTGGATGGGCACCGGCCTGGGCGCGGTCGGCGTCGCCATCGGCCTCAAGGCCGTGTTCGGCGAGTTCGAACCCACCTGGGCCGCCAAGGCCGTCGCCTCGGTGTTCCTGGGCATCGCCATCGTCGTCTTCTGGGCCGCCCGCAATCAGGCCCGCAAGACCATCCGCAGCATGGAAAACTACGACGCGGCACCGATGCCCACGAAAAACTTCACCCTCCTGGCCAGCCTGATGACGCTGGCGACCCTCGCCGTCGGCGCGATCCTCTGGCGGCTCTGATCCGGCACCGCCTGCTGGACCCCGGCGCGCCCCGGCCTTAGGCTGGCCCGGTACCCCGAATCCGAAAAGGCGTTGCATGAGCGAGACCCCAGACACCGGCTACCAGGTCCTGGCCCGGAAATACCGCCCCGAGACCTTTGCCGATCTCGTGGGCCAGGACGCCATGGTGCGCACGCTCAAGAACGCGTTCGCCGCCGACCGCATCGCGCAGGCCTTCATCATGACCGGCATCCGCGGCACCGGCAAGACCACCACCGCCCGGATCATAGCCAAGGGCATGAACTGCATCGGCCCCGACGGCAACGGCGGCCCCACCACCGATCCCTGCGGCCAGTGCGAACATTGCAAGGCCATCATGGAAGGCCGGCATGTCGATGTGCTGGAAATGGACGCGGCCTCGAACACCGGCGTCGCCAACATCCGTGAAATCATCGAAAGCGTGCACTACCGCGCCGCCTCGGCCCGCTACAAGGTCTACATCATCGACGAGGTTCACATGCTCTCCACGGGCGCGTTCAACGCGCTTCTGAAGACGCTCGAGGAACCCCCCGCGCACGTCAAGTTCATCTTCGCCACCACCGAGATCCGCAAGGTCCCGGTGACGGTCCTCTCGCGCTGCCAGCGCTTCGACCTGCGCCGGATCGAACCCGAGGTGATGCTCGACCTTCTGCGCCGCATCGCCACCGCCGAAAACGCCCAGATCGCCGAGGACGCGCTGGCGCTCATCACCCGCGCCGCCGAAGGCTCGGCGCGCGATGCCACCTCCCTGCTCGACCAGGCCATTTCCCACGGCGCCGGAGAGACCACCGCCGAACAGGTCCGCGCCATGCTGGGCCTCGCCGACCGGGGCCGCGTCATGGACCTCTTCGATCTTGTCATGAAGGGCGACGCCGCCGGCGCCCTGACAGAACTGTCATCGCAATATGCCGAAGGCGCCGACCCGATGGCGGTCCTACGCGATCTGGCCGAGGTCACCCACTGGGTCAGCGTGGTCAAGATCACGCCCGAGGCCGCCGAGGACCCCACCATCGGCCCCGACGAGCGCACCCGCGGCGGCCAGATGGCCGAGGCGCTGCCGATGCGCGTGCTCACCCGCATGTGGCAGATGCTGCTGAAGGCGCTCGAAGAGGTCGCCGCCGCGCCGAATTCCATGATGGCCGCCGAGATGGCGATAATCCGCCTCACCCACGTGGCCGACCTACCCACGCCCGAGGATCTGGTGCGCCGCCTGCGCGACAATCCCCCCTCCGGGCCGCCCCCGGGCCCCGCGCCCACGCCCCCCGGCGGCGGCAATGGCGGCGGTCGTGCCGCGCCCGCGCCGCAGGCCGGCGCCTATGCCACGTCCCGCGCAACGGGTGGCGGCAACGGCGGCGGCGCAACCGCGCTGGCGACCCAGGCCGAGGCCGCGCTGGCGCATTATCCCAGCTTCGACCACGTGGTCGAACTCATCCGCGCCCACCGCGACGTGAAACTGCTGGTGGAGGTCGAGACATGCGTGCGCCTCGCCGCCTACCAGCCGGGCCGGATCGAATTCGTCCCGACCGAATCCGCCCCCCCGGACCTCGCCCAGCGCCTCGGCACCCGCCTGCAAACCTGGACCGGCAACCGCTGGGGCGTCACCGTGGTGAACGAGGGCGGCACAGAGACCATCGCCGAGGTCCGCGACGCCGCCCGCAACGCACTGGTGGCCGAGGCCCGCGAACACCCGCTGGTGCAGGCGGTCTTCGCCGCCTTCCCCAAGGCCAGCATCAAGGACATCCGCACGCCCGAGGCCATCGCCGCCGAAGCGCAGGCCGATGCCCTGCCCGAGGTGGACGAGGAATGGGACCCCTTCGAAGAGGACTGACCCCTGCCGCCCCCGCCCCTCAGGGCAGTCGGACGCACGCCCCGACCGCGAACCGATCAACGGCGCTAAAATCGTCGGCCCGCGCCCGTGTGACCAGCGACACGCGTTCCGGCCCGGAAATCGACGGACCGACCTCCAGCGCGTAAAGATAATCGTCCCCGGCCATGTCCATCCGGCACGCACCGTCACAGATGAAGACGTAAGGCAGATCGTCCCCGTAACCCGTCCGTGTCTGAAGAAAGGCGGAATGGACCACACCATCATGGGCGTAGATGCGCAAGATGCCCGAAACCAGGCTGGTCCCCTCCTCTGGCGCCAGGCTGCATTCCGTCACCGCCGCCGCTGCGGGCCACCGCACCGCGATCAGGCCGACCCACAGAAGGTTTTGCAACATGCCCCGTCCTTTCAATTGACCTTCCCCGGTAATACGCTCATTGCGGACCCGCTCAAGGAAAGTCTTGCCCGATGCGCCGCCTCACATACCTGTCGTCCTGCGCCGCGCTGCTGGCCGCGCTGCCCGCCTCCGCCCGCGCACAGGAGGTCTGCGCGCAGGTCCGCCCCGACTGGGACGGCACGCCCGTCCCCGCGTGGGAGGAAGCAATCCTGCTTTTCGGCTCGCCGGCCTCCCTGGCGCTGCTCTTCGCCTCGGCCCTCGTCCTGCGCTTCCGCAGCGCCTGGGGCGCGCTGGCCGTCTTCGTCGGATGGAGCTTTCTCGTATCCGCCTTCACGCTCTTCGATCCCACCGGCGGCCAGCGCATCGCCGCCGCGGCCGAGGGATGCATCGGCTCGCCCGCCCTCTTCGTGGCCGTCGTCATGTCCCTGGGCGTAGGCCTGCTGCTCTATACCGGCAAGCCAAGCGATGACACACTCGGACCCTGAGCGGCCCGGCACGGATCACTCCGCCCAAAAATTGCCCGAAACCCGCGCTATACATCCCGGCCGGGGGGAAAGGCGATGAAATGTCAGTCGGTTTCAACAGACCATCCCACGCACACGCGCAGTTGCGCCGCTGTCACCGTTGCACCGGCTCGGGCCAGGCGCCCTGCCAGGTCTGCTTCGGCCAGGGCACCACGCACCGACGGATGGACCGCTTCGGCAAACCCGTCCACGACCGCTGCGACGGTTGCTTCGGACGCAAGACCACCCGCTGCGGATTGTGCAACGGCGAAGGCTTCATCTCCTGACCACCGGCTGCGTAGGGTGGGTGAAAACCCACGCGCACGCGCAATCCCCATGGACACAGCCCGCCCCGCCGTCCTACCCTTCGGCGCATGACAGACACACCCGAACACCGCTGGCACGACATGGGCGGCCAGCCCGCCGGCCCCATCCCGATGGAAGGCCACGACTTCGCGCTGTGGGAAAAACGCGTCGACGCCCTCATGGTCCTCTGCGGCGCCAAGGGCCTCTTCACCGTCGACGGCCTCCGGCGCGCGCTCGAGGACATGGGCGAAGACGCGTTCGAGAAATACTCCTATTACGACCGCTGGATCGCCGCCACCAACCAGAACCTCATCGAGGCGGGCGTCTACACGCTCGAGGAACTGGGCCAGCGCATGGAAGAGGTCGCCCGCCGCGGCGCCACCTATGGCGAGGCGCAGGAATGACACCCGCCGGCACGAAGGTCCGCGTAAAATCCATGACCCCGCCGGGCCACATCCGTGCGCCCTATTACCTGCGTGGCAAGACCGGAGAGGTCGAGCGCATCCTCGGCAGCTTCAGGAACCCCGAACAGCTCGCCTACGGCCTGCCCGCACCGGAAAAGACCCTCTACCGCGTCCGCTTCACCATGGCCGAGCTTTGGGGCGACGCGGCGGAAAACCCCGCCGACACCGTCGACGCCGAGATCTACGACCACTGGCTGGAAGAGGCCTGACGGACATGCCCCACGACCACCACGATCACCTCTCGCCGTCGGGCCACCCCTACCGACAGGACAACGACGCGCCCCTGACCTATTTCCAGCGCATGGAAATCGCCGTGCGCGAGCTTCTGATCGAAAAGGGCCACCTCACCCCGGCCGAGATCGCCACCCAGATCGACGCGATGGATGCCCGGTCGCCGGCCAACGGCGCCGCCGTGGTGGCCCGTGCCTGGACCGACCCGGACTTCAAGGCGCGACTGATGGAAAATGCCGGCGACGCCACCCGCGAGATGGGCTTCGACATCGGCCCGCTGCACCTGGTGGCGGTCGAGAACACCGCCGACACCCACAACATGATCGTCTGCACGCTCTGCTCGTGCTACCCGCGCAACCTCTTGGGCCTGCCGCCCGACTGGTACAAGACCCGCGCCTACCGCTCCCGCGCGGTGCGCGAACCCCGCGCGGTCCTGCGCGAATTCGGGGTGGACCTGCCCGAGACCACGCGCATCCGAGTCCACGACAGCACCGCCGACATGCGCTACATCGTCCTGCCCGCCCGGCCCCCGGGCACCGAGGGCATGACCGAGGCCGCGCTGGCCAGTCTGGTCACCCGCGACAGCATGATCGGCACCGGCCTGCCCCTCGCGCCTGAAAACGCTTGAGGCAGTCCCGCGCCCGGCGTATCCCCTGCCCATGAGCAGCGATCCCGAAAAGATCCCCCTTGGCGAACGCCTGACCGGCGCGGTCCTCGTGGCGCCCATCCGCATGGCCCGCCTGCTGCCTTATCGCTGGCGCCTCCCCTTCGCCGCCTGGCTGACGACGCGGGTGCTGGCGCCGCTCGCGGGCTACCGCAGACGCGTCCGCGAAAACCTCGCCCTCGTCCGCCCCGACCTGTCCCGGGCGGAGGTCGAGAGCCTCGCCCGCCGCGTCCCCGACAATGCCGGCCGCAACATGGTGGAACTCTACTCGCCCGAATTCCCCGATCACGCCCGCAAGTCGCCGGTGGTCGGTCCCGGCCTGCCGGATGTGCGCGCCGCGCGTGACGCCGGCCGCCCGGTCATCTTCGTGACCGGGCATTTCGGCAGCTTCAACGCCGCGCGCATGGCGATGATGGAACAGGGCTTCAACATGGGCGTGTTCTATCGCCCGATGGCCAACCGCCCCTTCAATGCGCATTACGTCCGTGCCATGGCCGCCCTGTCCGAGCCGATGTTCGAACAGGGCCGCAAGGGTATGATGCAGATGGTCAAGCACCTGCGCTCCGGCGGCGTGCTGGCCATCCTCAACGATCTCAACGCCCATGACGGCGTGCCGCTCGATTTCTTCGGCAAGCCCGCGCTGACATCGCTGGCCACCGCCGAGATGGCGCTGAAATTCGACGCGCTTCTTGTCCCCGTCTGGGGCCTGCGCGACCCCGACGGCCTCAATTTCACCATCCATACCGAATTCAACCCGTCACCATGACCCGCGAATTCAACGCCCGCCTGGAAGCGGCCGTGCGCGACAACATGGAACAGTGGTTCTGGATCCACCGCCGCTGGAAAGACGGCACCGGCCCGCTGGCCGACCGCGGCGCCGACTACCTGCGCGAACTGGAAGACAAGGCCTGATCCGAAGGTGCGGCTGCGCCGCGCTCTGTTTCTCGTCGAGGGGCCAGCCCCTCGAGCACCCCGGAGTATTGATCGAACAGTGAAGCCGAAAATGGTTTCACGGTTCCCGAAATACTCCCGCCGGAGGCATCAAACTCTTCTGGCGCTCACGTCCATTTCGCCACCGGCGGCAGGCTCATCAGCACCGCATCCGCATCATGCCCCGTGGCCAGCCCGAACTTGGTGCCGCGGTCGTAGACAAGGTTGTACTCGGCATAAAGCCCGCGATGCACCAGCTGTGTTTGCTTGTCGGCCTCGCTCCACTCCTGCGCGCGGCGCTTTTCCACCAGCGGCAGATAGGCCTTCAGGAAGGCCCGCCCGATATCCTGCGTCAGGGCGAAATCCACCTCCCAGTCGCCGGTATTGCGGTCATCCATGAAAATGCCACCCACGCCCCGCGCCCGGTGGCGGTGCGGGATATAGAAATATTCGTCCGCCCAGGCCTTGAGCGCGGGATAGATCTCCTCTCCGTGCGGATCCAGATGCGCCTTCTGCTGGTCGTGGAAATGCGCGGTGTCCTCGTCGTATTCGATGCAGGGATTCAGGTCCGACCCACCGCCGAACCACCAGGCGTGCGGTGTCCAGAACATCCGCGTGTTCATATGCACCGCCGGCACGTGCGGGTTCTGCATATGCGCCACCAGGCTGATGCCGCTGGCCCAGAAGCTGGGGTCGCTCTCCATCCCCGGCACGCCCCGCGCCGCCATCGCCTTCTGCGCCTGCTCTCCCAGCTGGCCGAAGACTTCCGAGACGTTGACGCCCACTTTCTCGAACACGCGCCCGCCGCGCATCACGCTCATCAGCCCGCCGCCGGCATCCGATCCATCCTCGCTGGTCCTCTTCGTCGGTTTCACCTCGAACCGGCCCGGCGCCGCGTCCGACAGCGGGCCGGTCGCATGGCTGTCCTCCAGCGCCTCGAAGGCCGCGACGATCTCGTCCCGCAACTGGTGGAACCACGTCGCGGCGCGATGCTTTTGCTCGGTCATGTCTGTCATCGGACTTCCTTCAGCGACGCTGCCCGCGCGGGCGGTGGAACGGGCGGATCAGTGCGCGGGCGCCGACACCGGGTCAAGCAGCGACCGCCCGCCATCCACCGTCATGATCTGCCCTGTCATGAAGCTTGAACCATCGCAGGCCAGGTACTGCACCGCCTCGGCCATCTCGGTCGGCGCGGCGATCCGCCCCAGCGGCGTGTGCGCCTCGATGTCTTCCCGGTAGGTCCGGTTCTCGCGCAGCGTATCCTGCAGCGACGCGCTCATGACCGACCCGAAGGCGACCGCGTTCACCCGCACCCGGTGCGGCGCCAGTGCGACGGCCAGGCTGCGGGTCATCTGATCCACCGCGGCCGAGGCGATGGAATAGCCCAGAAGGTCGGGATGGGTCCGGCGCCCCGCGATCGAGGACAGGTTCACGATCGAGCCCACCGGCCCGGTCTCCCGCCCCTCTGCCTGCTTGATCATCCGCTTGGCCACAAGCTGGCTCAGGCGCAGCGCCGTCAACAGGTTCTGGTTCCAAAGCTGCTCCACCGCGTCGTCATCCGGGTTCAGCGGGTCCGACGGCAGCATCTGACGCGACGCGTTGATCAGGACGTCGACCTCGTCATAGGCGTCGATCGTGGCGGACAGCAGGTTGGCCAGTGTCAGCTTCTCGCGCAGGTCGCCGGCGAACCAGCGCTTGCTGGCGCCATCCTCGTTCTCGCCCAGCTCGTGCTTCAGCTGCTTTTCGTTGAGGTCGGCGAACATCACGTTCGCCCCCTTGTCGACGAAATGCCGCCCGATGGCGAGGCCCACGCCGCTGGCGGCCCCCGTCACGATGGCGGTCTTGCCGTTGATCGAAAAGGACATCGCTGGATCTCTCCCTGTGGTCCGACCGGACCTCTCTATCGCAACTCAGCCGCGGGTGCGAGACGGTCGTGACGCCTGCACGATCTTGAACCGGTTGTCGCCGCCGATCTCGCGCAGCTCGCCGAAACTGGCGGCCAGGTCGCCCTCGTAGGGCAGGTGCCGGTTGGCCACCATGAAAAGCTGCCCGCGCGGCCCCAGCATCCTTGCCGCCGCCCGGATGAAGGCGCGGCCCAGTTCCGGGTCGCTGGCGCGCCCGATGTGAAAGGGCGGGTTCATCACCACCGTATCCACCGGCCCCGGCGCGGCCCAGGTCAGCGCGTCCGCCCAGTGGAATGCGGCCCGCGCATCGCCCAGATTCTCGCGCGCGCAGTCCAGCGCGACATGGTCGGCCTCGACAAGGTGCAGCGACCGCACGCTCTCGCGGCCCAGCACCCTGTGCGCGAGATAACCCCAGCCTGCACCAAGGTCGACCACTTGCGCCCCCAGCTTCTCGGGCAGGGCCCCGGCCAGCAGGCGCGACGCCGGGTCCACCCCGTCGGCCGAAAAGACGCCGGGCGCG
The DNA here is from genome assembly GCA_046290265.1 of Roseovarius sp. Lineage (GTDB taxonomy): Bacteria > Pseudomonadota > Alphaproteobacteria > Rhodobacterales > Rhodobacteraceae > Roseovarius. Next base: position 44,462 of record JBKAGF010000014.1, read on the forward strand.
GTGACGAACGCGGTGCCGTCATCCTCCACCGTGCCGCGCTCCGCCAGCGCCCAGTCCGAAAAATCAGCGCCGGCGCCGATGCTGAACAGCTTGCCATGTGCCTTCGACAGCGGCGCCGACACCTCGGCGCGCTTGCGGCAGGCCTTCAGGATCGATTCGATCCCGTCGGTCTTGGCCCCGTCGACCACCACGATCCCGTCGCTGACACGCGCGGCCTCGGCGATCAGCCCCTCGCACAGCGCCTTGGCCCGCGTGGCAAAGACCACCGCCGCGCCGTAGCGCCCCTCGGGCGCCAGGACACAGTCCCATCCGGCGGACCGGAACGTCTCCCAGTCGGGCCGGAACCGGGTGATGATCTGCGTGCGATCCTTCGGCAGCGCCGACAGGTCCGCCCCCGTGCGCGGCGCAAAGACGGCCACCCGCGCGCCCTCGGGCCACGCGACCGTGCCATCCTCAACGGCAAGCGACAGGCGCGATGCCGTGCTCACCCTATTCCTTTTCCATGCATTGCAGCGGATGCTGGTGACGCCGGGCGAAATCCATCACCTGCCCCACCTTGGTCTCGGCGATCTCGTGGCTGAACACGCCCACGACCGCGACACCCTTCTTGTGGACGGTCAGCATGATCTCGAAGGCCTGCGCGTGGTTCATGCCAAAGAACCGTTCCAACACCGCGACGACGAATTCCATCGGGGTGTAATCATCGTTCAGCAGCAACACCTTGTAGAGCGGCGGCCGCTTCGTTCTGGGCTTGGTATCGACCACGACAGCGGAATCGCCGTCGCCGTCCTCGTCCTTCCCCGACATGATCACCTGATGCTGCATCAATCCCCGTGCTGCGCGTGTGGTGTTTCGTGAGCGGTTTATATAACCTCTGGCCAGCGTCTGAAAAGGGGGCGCATCGGGCGCAGGGGCCGCAATGCCGCAAAATCTGACGACAATCGCCTTCGATGCCGACGACACGCTCTGGCACAACGAACGTTTCTTCAAGCTGACCCAGGACAGATTCGCCGATCTGCTGCGCGACTACGTCGAAGGGCACCACCTGGCCGAGCATCTTCTGGCCGCCGAGAAACGCAATCTCGGGCATTACGGATTCGGCATCAAGGGCTTCACCCTGTCGATGATCGAAACCGCCATCGAGGTCACCGACGGGCGCGTGCCGGCGTCGGTCATTTCCGAACTGATCGCCGCGGGCCGCGAGATGCTGGAACATCCCATAGAGCTTCTGCCGCATGCCCGCGAGGCGGTCGAGGCCGTGGCCGACACGCACCGCGTGCTGCTTGTCACCAAGGGCGACCTTCTGGACCAGGAGCGCAAGCTGGCCCAGTCCGGGCTGGGCGATCTTTTCGACGCCGTCGAGATCGTGTCGGACAAGACGCCCGACATCTACAGCCGCATCTTCGACCGCCACGGCGATGGCGCGGCGCATGCGCTGATGGCCGGCAATTCGCTACGTTCCGACGTGAACCCGGTCATCGCCGCCGGCGGCTGGGGCGTGTACGTGCCGCATGACCTCACCTGGGGCTACGAGGTGGACACCGCGCCCGAAGATGCCACGCGGTTCCGAAAGGTGCAGGACCTGGGCGAGTTGCCCGCGCTGGTAAAGGAGATCGGCTGACCGCCGCGCGACATCAATGCTTGGTAAACCGCAAATGTAGGATGGGTGAAAACCCACGCGTGCCTCGATCGGCGCTTCCCACGTAGGGTGGGTTTCAAACCCACCGCGCCCCAAGCCTATTCCAGGACAGCCGCCGCCTCGATCATCCCCGCACCACCCTTCTTCTGCAAGAGCACCGCCACGGGCGCGTCTCCGCCCGCCTCGGCCTCCAGCCTCAGCGGCGCAGACCCGTCCCAGTCCCCCAGAACGGTCATCTCCGTCACCACGTTTGCATAGCTGATCGTGCGGCCCGCATTCTCGCCGCGCTTGATATGCACCGTGCTCTCGGGCTGGTATCGCAGCAGCTGCACCGTCAGGGGCGCGTCCAGCGCCGCCACGGCCTCCGCTTCGACCACCAAGGTGCCGCCGTCCCGCGACAGTTCCAGGTCCACGGTCCGCGGCAGACGCCGGTGCCGGTCGATCACGTCCACCACATCCATCGGGCGGTTGCCCACCACGTCGTCGGCGCCATTGATCACCATCTGCGGGGTATAGACGACGCGCCGCTGCGCCGCCTTGGCATAGGCGCGCTGGCGCCTCGTGTTGGCCGCGCTGCCGAAACTGTCCTTCCACCCGATGTAATCCCAGTAATCCACGTGCATGGACAATGCGATCACGCCCTCGTGCCCCGCCAGCTTGTGAAAGAACTTGTCGGCTTCGGGGCAGGACGAACATCCCTGGCTGGTGAACAGTTCCACCACCACCGGGCGGTCCGCGTCCTGCGCTATCGCCGGTGCCGCGAAAAACAGCACAAGGGCCATAACCCTGGTGATCACTCTGCTGAAATCCATGCCTGACGCTCTACCTGTTTGTTCGTGACGTCGCTTCTGAGTATTCATCCCGGTATGAAACTGCCAATCAAGGTTTCGAGAGAGTCGCGTGAAAACTGTAACATTCGTAAATTGTGTGCAATAGTATACAATAAAGTCCGCGCCCCTCTTGAACGACTCTCCGGTTTCCGTCAGAAGCGAGCCAGACAATCCTGCCTTCACACGTGAAAGGATATCCAGATGCCCATTACCGTCGGTCACGACTCCTCCGGGACCCGCAAGACGCTGAAGGTCGGCGACAGCTCCGTCGCCTACTATTCCATCGCCGCCGCCGAAGAGGCGGGCCTTGGCGATTTCTCCAAACTGCCCGCCGCGCTCAAGGTAGTGCTGGAAAACATGCTGCGCTTCGAGGACGGCAAGACCGTCACCACCGACGACATCAAGGCCTTTTCGGACTGGGCCAATGACGGCGGCAAGGGCACCCGCGAACTGGCCTACCGCCCCGCCCGCGTGCTGATGCAGGACTTCACCGGCGTCCCCGCCGTTGTGGACCTCGCCGCGATGCGCGACGGCATCAAGGCCCTTGGCGGCGACGCGCAAAAGATCAACCCGCTGAACCCGGTCGACCTGGTGATCGACCACTCGGTCATGATCGACGAATTCGGCAACCCCCGCGCCTTCCAGATGAATGTCGACCGTGAATACGAGCGGAACATGGAACGCTACCAGTTCCTGAAATGGGGCCAGGGGGCGTTCAACAACTTCCGCGTGGTGCCGCCGGGCACCGGCATCTGCCACCAGGTCAACCTCGAATACCTCGCCCAGACCGTCTGGACCGACGAGGATCAGAACGGCGAAACCGTCGCCTATCCCGACACCCTGGTGGGCACCGACAGCCACACCACCATGGTCAACGGCGCGGCCGTCCTCGGCTGGGGCGTCGGCGGGATCGAGGCCGAGGCCGCCATGCTGGGCCAGCCCATCTCGATGCTCATCCCCGAGGTCGTCGGGTTCGAGCTTTCCGGCAAGATGATCGAGGGCACCACCGGCACCGACCTCGTGCTCAAGGTCGTGGAAATGCTGCGCGAGAAGGGCGTCGTCGGCAAGTTCGTCGAATTCTACGGCGACGGGCTCGACACCCTGCCGCTGGCCGACCGCGCCACCATCGCCAACATGGCCCCCGAATACGGCGCCACCTGCGGCTTCTTCCCGATCGACGACGAAACCCTGCGCTACCTGCGTCAGACGGGCCGCGACGAGGACCGGATCAAGCTCGTCGAGACCTACGCCAAGGAGAACGGCTTCTGGCGCGCCGCGGATTATGACCCGGTCTACACCGACACGCTGCATCTCGACATGGGCACCATCGTGCCCGCCATCTCGGGCCCCAAACGCCCGCAGGACTATATCGCGCTCGACAAGGCCGCGACGGCCTTCCACCAGTACGTGAAGGGCATCCGCGAAGGCAAGGATGCCGGCCCCGACACCGAGGCCCGCTGGGAAGGCGAAGGCGGAGCGCCCGAGCCGCGCGACATCCCCGGCAACGAAGGTCATCACCGCCGCGGGTGGTACACCGACGAGGACGGCAACAAGCACCAGCTGCATGACGGCTCGGTGGTGATCGCCTCGATCACATCCTGCACAAACACGTCCAACCCCTACGTGATGATCGGCGCCGGTCTCGTGGCGCGCAAGGCGCACGAACTGGGCCTCACCCGCAAGCCCTGGGTCAAGACCTCGCTCGCGCCCGGCTCCCAGGTGGTCTCGCACTACCTCGAGGCGGCAGAGCTTCAGGACGATCTCGACGCCATCGGCTTCAACCTCGTGGGTTATGGCTGCACCACCTGCATCGGCAATTCCGGCCCGCTGGAGCCGCCGATCTCCAAGGCGATCAACGATTGCGACCTGATCGGCGTCTCGGTGCTCTCGGGCAACCGCAACTTCGAGGGCCGCATCTCTCCCGACGTCCGCGCCAACTACCTCGCCTCGCCGCCGCTGGTCGTGGCCTACGCGCTGGTGGGCGACATGAATGTCGACATCGCCAAGGACCCGCTGGGCCAGGACAAGGACGGCAACGACGTCTACCTCAAGGACATCTGGCCGTCGCAAAGCGAAATCGCCGAGCTGGTCGAAAAGACCGTCACCCGCGAGGCGTTCCAGTCGAAATACGCCGACGTCTTCAAGGGCGACGAGAAATGGCAGGAGGTCGAGACCTCCGACGCCGAAACCTACGACTGGCCGCCGCAATCGACCTACGTCCAGAACCCGCCCTACTTCCAGGGCATGAGCAAGGACCCCGGCACGATTTCCAACATCGAGGGTGCCCGCGTCCTGGCGCTGCTGGGCGACATGGTCACCACCGACCACATCTCGCCCGCGGGCTCTTTCAAGGAAACCACCCCCGCCGGGGAATACCTGCGCGAACGCCAGGTGCCGGTGCGCGAGTTCAACTCCTACGGCTCGCGTCGCGGCAACCACGAGGTGATGATGCGCGGCACCTTCGCCAACATCCGCATCAGGAACGAGATGCTCGATGGCGTCGAGGGCGGCTATACCAAGGGCCCCGACGGCGAACAGACCTCGATCTATGACGCCGCCATGGCCTATCAGGACCAGGGCACGCCGCTGGTGATCTTCGGCGGCGAGCAGTACGGCGCGGGCTCCAGCCGCGACTGGGCCGCCAAGGGCACAGCACTGCTGGGCGTCAAGGCCGTCATCGCCGAGAATTTCGAGCGCATCCACCGCTCGAACCTCGTCGGCATGGGCGTCATCCCCTTCGAGTTCACCGGCGGCGACACCCGCAAATCGCTGGAACTCACCGGCGAGGAAGAGGTCTCGATCCACGGACTCGACGACATCAAGCCCCAGGCCGAAGTCCCCTGCACGATCACCTATAAAGACGGCACGACGAAGGAGATCACCCTCAAGTGCCGGATCGATACAGCGATCGAGATCGAATATGTCGAACATGGCGGCGTGCTGCACTACGTCCTGCGCAACCTCGCGCAGGAGCCGATTGCGGCGGAATAAGCAACGCGGAACCAACGTAGGGCGGGGATTTTCCCCGCCCTTTTCATTTCGCGGTGCACCTCATGATCGCGTTACGGGCGGCACCAGGCGGACATGCCTCCACCTCCGGTGCTAAGCTGGCTTCGAATCTGGAGTGCTGAAAATGACCGTCAAACGCATCGTTTCAAATATCGCGGCATCCGAGGTCGAAGACGTCCAGAGGTTCTACGCCGACCTCTTCGGGTTGAATGTCGTGATGAATCATGGGTGGATCGTGACCTTGGCGTCCGACGAAACGGCGCGAACGCAACTCAGCATAGCGACGGAAGGTGGGTCGGGGACTGCAGTCCCCGATCTCTCGATCGAAGTTGAGGATGTCGATGCCGTCTATCAACGCGCCAGGACCCTCGGTCATGCAATCGAATACGAGCTGACAGATGAACCTTGGGGGGTCCGGCGCTTCTACCTTTTCGACCCCACCGGAAAGCTCCTGAACATCCTGTCACATCCGGCTTGACCGGCGGCGGACCGGGCTCGAACCGGACATGGCGGCCTTCCGATAGCGGGTCATGCACGGTAGAAGACCCTCATGCAGGAGACCGCCCATCACGCAGAACAGATTCAACCGGCTTTGCTGATCTTGCACCGTCGTCTCGGCAAGGCGCTGCTTGGTGTGTATCTGCATGGATCGGCCGCGTCCGGCGGTCTTCAGCCGCAGAGCGACATTGATCTGCTGGCAGTGGTTCAGTCAGAGCTGACCGAGAGCCAGCGCAACGGCCTGCTGCTGGACTTGCTGCACCTTTCCGGACGCCATCCTGCCGTGCCGGGAGGCGCCCGCTGCCTGGAAGTGATGGTGTTTTGCCAAGCCGACCTCAACCGCAATGACTACCCGGCGCGAGCAGAGTTCGTCTATGGAGAGTGGCTGCGGGAAGCTTTCGAGGCCGGCGAAACCCCGAGGCCTGAACGTGACCCAGAGTATTCGCTGGTTATCGCACAGGCCCATCAAAAGGCCGTTCCGTTGTTCGGACCGCCGAGCAGCGAACTGCTGACGGAGGTTTCGACAGAGCATGTCGAACAGGCCATGCGCGATTCACTTCCGGGCTTGCTGGAGGGATTGCACGGGGACGAGCGGAATGTCCTGCTGACGCTGGCGCGGATGTGGCACACGGCCAGCACCGGGGCGTTCGTCACGAAGGATGCTGCCGCCGAATGGGCGGCTCCGCGTTTGTCCGGCTCAGATGCCGGGACGCTCGATCATGCGCGACGGGCCTATCTCGGCGAGATCACGGACGATTGGAGCAACCAGGGCGATACAGTCCGAGAGTTGGCGGGGCGCATGAGCGACAACGTCACCAATTCAATGTAGCGAGGATGGACTCGAAGCGGACATAGCGCTCCGAGCCCCTTGCGCTCATTTACCGTCCAAACCCTCCGACCCGACGCGTCCGGATTCTTGAAAAGAATCCGATCCGATTTCTTTTCAAGAAATCGCCCCCCGCGCGGCGTCCTGCCAATCCCGATCCCCACCCTGCCCGGCGGCTGAAACCCCACACGCGCCACACCCTCCCCTTGCCCACCACCCCCACGGCCCGTATCTATGTCCCGACACCCCTCGAACCCCGGGAGAGAGAAATGTTCAAAGGACTGGGCCAGCTCGGCGACATGAGCAAGATGATGAAGGCCGCGCAGGAAATGCAGACCAAGATGGCAGAGCTGCAAGAGGAGATGCACAACATCACCGTCACCGGCGAATCCGGCGCAGGTCTGGTCAAGGCCGTCTGCTCGGCCAAGGGCGAGCTGAAAAGTCTCGACATCGACCCCTCGATCTTCAACTCCGACGACAAGGAAGTGGTCGAGGACCTGATCCTCGCCGCCATCAAGGACGCCCAGGCCAAAGCCTCGGAAAAGGCGCAGGAGGAAATGGGCAAGCTGACCGAGGGCATGGGCCTGCCCCCCGGCATGAAGCTGCCGTTCTGACGGTGTCATACCGCGCCATCGCGACCCTGCTGCTGTGCTGCCTCGGCCTGCCCGCCACGGCACAGGCATGGGCCACGCGCGACCTCTGCCTGATCGACACCCCCCGGATCCATGCAGAGGTCCTGACGCCCGCGCTGATGGTGGATATCCGCGCGGTTGCCGAAACCATCCCCAACGGCACCGGGCGCTACTGGCGCATCACGTCGCCGTCGGGCGCGGTCTCGCATCTCTGGGGCACGATGCACCTCAATATCCCGGCCATCCTGCGCCTGCCGCCGCAGGTCGAGGCCGACATCGCCGCCGCGCGCGTCGTCGCCACGGAAGTCGACTTTACCGCACTCAGCCGAGAAGAAATCCACGAGCGAAACACCTTTCAGGACTATTACATCGAAGAGACCGGCATCACCGCGAGCGACGTGTTCGACTGGCCGGAATACGATCTGCCGGTCGAACTGATGCTCCGTGTCGGCGACCGCCTCTCGTCTCTCGGCTGGGGCGCGCAGGCGCTGTTCGTGCTCAAGCCTGCCGCTGTTGCCGAAACCCTGTTGTACCCGCCCTGCAACGATTTCAACGCCGGCATCTACCCCATTCAGGACGACCGCATCAGGCTGCTGGGCGCGCTCGCCGGGGCCGAAACGGTCGGGCTGGAAGCCTCCGGCGCGTTCTTCGACAGACTGGACGCGCCGGACCAGCCGGCGCTGACAAGGTCCGTCATCGCGGTCTACGCCACCTATCTCGCTTCGGACATGACGCGTGCGGAAAATTCGAGTTTTCTCGCGCTCTACCTTCAGGGCCGCATCGGCGACATGATGGCCTGGGACCGGGTCTTTCTCGACGACACCTGGCCAGACGGGCTGGGTCTGGGCTGGCTCGACACGTCCGAGGCCTACATCCTGGCCGACCGCAACCGCGGCTTTCTCGACACCGCCCGGCCCGAGCTCGCCACGGGCGGTGTCTTCATCGCCGTCGGCGCCTATCACCTGCCGGGCGACACCGGCCTGATCGAACTGCTGCGCCGCGACGGCTTCAACGTCACCCGCGTCGCCCTGCCGGACGAGACCGCGCCATGAACTCGACCCGCGACATCGACGCCCTGATCGAGATGATGGCCAAGCTGCCGGGCCTCGGCCCCCGCTCGGCCCGCCGCGCGGTGCTGCACATGATCCGCAAGCGCGAGCTTTTGCTGTCGCCGCTGGCCGACCTCATGGGCCAGGTCGCCGTCACCGCCCGCGAATGCGTCAATTGCGGCAATGTCGGCACCACCGACACCTGTGACATCTGCACCTCCGAAAAACGCGCCAACGGCATGATCTGCGTGGTCGAGGACGTGGCCGACCTCTGGGCGATGGAACGCGCGGGCGTCTTCAAGGGCCGCTACCATGTGCTGGGCGGCACGCTTTCGGCGCTCGATCAGGTCGGACCCGACCAGCTGCGCATCCCGAAACTGGTGGACCGGGTCGAGGCGGAAAACATCACCGAGGTCATCCTGGCGCTCAACGCCACCATCGACGGACAGACCACCGCGCATTACATCGCCGACCAGCTCGAGCACCGCGTCACGCTGACCTCCCTCGCGCAGGGCGTCCCCATCGGCGGCGAGCTCGACTATCTCGACGACGGCACCATCACCGCAGCGCTCAACGCCCGCAAGGCCCTCTGACACGGGCCTCACGCCCGCAGGTCTTCGCGCGGCGGCCCGCCGAACTTGCGCGTGTATTCCCGGCTGAACTGCGTCGGGCTCTCGTATCCCACCGCAAAGGCCACCGACGACACGCTCTGCCCGCCCGACTGCAACCGCTCGCGCGCCTGCAACAGGCGCAGTTCCTTCTGGTATTGCAGCGGCGTCGTCGCCGTCACCGACTTGAAATGCGCGTGAAAGGTCGACCGGCTCATGCCCGCCAGCCGCGCCAGCGTCTCGGTCCGTACCGGCCGGGCCACGTTCGCCCGCAGATGCGCGATCACGTCCGAGATCCGCCCGGCACGGCCATCCGCCTCCAGAAGCGCGCGCAGGCTGGCCCCCTGCGGCGAGACCAGCAGCCGATAGTGGATCTCCCGCTGCACCAGCGGCGCCAGCACCGCCGCCTCGGCAGGTCGGTCCACCAGGTCCAGCAGCCGCGCGAAGGCATCGCGCAAGGCCGGATCCGCCGCATGTACCGACAGGGCCCGCGCGCCCGCACCGCCCCCCGCTTGCCCCTGCGCGCCGCTCTCTCCGGCCTCCGCCGCAAGCGCGCGCAGCATCGCCACGTCCAGCGGCAGGATCAGCACCAGATAGGGCCGCGCCCGCGTCGCCTCGACAATGCGCGACACGATGGGCACGTCATGGCTCACCACCAGCATGCGCCCTTCAGAGGCCCGCACCGATCCGCCCCTGACCCCGGTCTCCTTCGCCCCCTGCAGGACGAAACAGACCAGCGGCTCATAGATCATCGCCTCCATCGCCGTCCGTTCCGGCCGCCGCGCGATCATCATGCCGGCCACGCCCGTCTCGACGGTGCCGTCCACCAGCCCGGCCTTCGCGCACACGCCCTCCGCCGCCGCCACCAACCTGTCATCCATCATCGCCGCCTCCGCACAGTGTCCGGAGTTTTATGCCATGCCACGGCGCTTTTGACACCGACCTGACGCACAGCTTCGGACGAACAGGCAAACCTTCCGCACGATCCAGCAGGCAGCACAGCCCGATCCGCGTCATATCGGCGTCATCGAACACAACACGCAAAGGACCTACCGCATGACCGACAGAATCGCATTCATCACCGGCGGCAGCCGCGGCCTGGGGCGCAGCATGGCGCTGAAACTGGCCGAGACGGGCATCGGCGTCGTCTTCACCTATGCCGGCAACCGGCAGGCCGCGGAGGCCACGCTCGACGATATCCGGGCGGCAGGCGGCACCGCCGCCGCCCTGCAGCTCGACGTCGCCGATCCCGATCAGTTGGCCGCCCTGCCGGACCGCTTGCGCGCCACGCTTCAGGAAACTTTCAACCGCAACACCATCGACCACCTCGTCAACAATGCCGGCACCGGCGCCTGGGCGCTTTTTGCGGACACAACGGCGGACCAGCTCGACGCGCTCTACGCCATCCACGTGCGCGGGCCCTACCTGCTCACGCAGGGGCTGCTGCCGATGATAAAGGATGGCGGCCGGATCATCATGATCTCCTCGGGGCTCGCCCGCTTTGCGCTGCCCGGCTATTCCGCCTACGCGGCGATGAAGGGCGCGGTCGAGGTCATGACCCGCTATCTCGCCCAGGAACTCGGGCCGCGCGGCATCTCGGTGAACACCGTGGCCCCCGGCGCGGTCGAAACCGATTTCGGCGGCGGCGCCGTGCGCGACAACGCCGAGGTCAACCGGATGGTCGCGGACAGCACGGCAATGGGCCGCGCGGGCCTGCCCGACGACATCGGCGGCGCGGTGGCGGCGCTGCTTGCGGGCGACACCCACTGGATCACCGCCCAACGGATCGAGATATCCGGCGGCCAGGGCATCTGAGACGCGCCGCCACGAAAAACGCCTGCCGGAAGGATATCCCGGCAGGCGTCCGATCATTCTGATCTGCGCAAGGGCGCGTGCGCCCCCGCCGGGCCTCAGCCCCGGCCGTCCTCGTCCTCGTCGTCTTCCCCGCCATCGTCGTCGGGCAGGTTGAACAGGCTCTCCGCATCGTATTCCTTCTCGGGCTCCGACGCCTCGGTGTCGTCGCCACCCAGGCTGAACGTCTCCAGCCCCTCGATGGCGGTCGGCATCCGCGGCTCGGTATCGCCGCCCAGGCTCTGCTCGGTCGACAATAGCTTGCGGCGCTCGTCATCGTCCATCGCCTGGCCTTCCTTGGCCTTCTTGGCGGCGGCCTTCTGCACGGCGGCGTCCAGCTCGGTCTGCTTGCACAGGCCCAGCGCGACGGGGTCGATCGGTTGCATGTTGGCGATGTTCCAGTGGGTCCGCTCGCGAATCGTCTGGATCGTCGGCTTGGTCGTACCCACCAGTTTGGCGATCTGCGCATCGGCCAGCTCGGGGTGGAACTTCACCAGCCACAGGATCGCGTTCGGCCGGTCCTGCCGCTTCGACAGCGGGGTATACCGCGGCCCGCGCCGCTTTTCCTCGCCCACGGCGGCGGCGTTGAACTTCAGCTTCAGTCTGTGCAGCGGGTCCTTCTCCGCCTTGTCGATATCGTCCTGCGTCAGCTGGTTGTTGGCGATGGGGTCGAACCCCTTCACGCCGGCGGCCACGTCGCCATCGGCGATCCCCTGGATCTCCAGCTCGTGCATGCCCACGAAATCGGCGATCTGCTTGAAGCTGATCGTGGTGTTGTCCACCAGCCAGACGGCGGTGGCCTTGGCCATCAACGGTTTCGACATCTCTCAAAGGCTCCTTCACGCATATCTTTCCCCTCGCCTGAAACGGCGGTCCCGGGGGCCGGGACGGGTTCTCGTTGTCGGGGAACTTGGCGGCTATATAGTGGGCACAAACGGAAAATGAAAGAGCGAACATGCGCGCCCTTCTCGCCCTGCTTTTCTCCGCCACCGCAGCGCTGGCCGACACCGATCGCCCCGGCGCATTCGACTATTACGTCCTCAGCCTCAGCTGGTCGCCGACCTGGTGCGCCCTCGAAGGCGACGACCGCGCCTCGCCCCAATGCGACGCGGCGCAGGACCACGGCTGGATCCTGCACGGCCTCTGGCCGCAATATCACCGCGGCTGGCCCGAACACTGCCAGTCGCCCGAACGCCCGCCCTCGCGCGCCATGACCAACGACATGGCCGATATCATGGGCACCTCCGGGCTGGCGTGGTACCAGTGGAAGAAACACGGCACCTGCTCGGGCCTCTCGGCGCCCGCCTATTACGCGCTGTCACGAGAGGCCTACGGGCGCATCACGAGACCCGAGATCTTCCGCAAACTGAAAGACCCCGTCAAACTCCCCGCGTCCGTGGTGGAAGAAGCCTTCCTCAAGGCCAACCCCACGCTTGAACCCGACAGCATCACCATCACCTGCCGCGCGGGGCGCATCCAGGAGGCTCGAATCTGCCTTTCCCGCGAGCTCGTTCCCGTCCCCTGCGGCCGCGACGTGGTGCGGGATTGCACGCTCGATGACGCGCTGTTTGACCCGATTCGGTAAGCTGGCCAGGGCACCCTTGGCGGACCTTCCCGCCATTCGAACATGTGGCCGCGCCTCGACTCCGCGCGGTGCATCGCCTTCCTACCGCCCGCCATGCTGGACCAAGCGGGACGTTGAGTGGTTTCGTTTGTGACGTGAAAGCAGGCTTGCTCAAATACCAATGCGGAGCAAAATTGAGGCAACGATTGCGAAAGCAACGCTCAGAAACATGTACGTTTCAAAACGCATGCCAAGAACCAGCGCCGCTTTTTTGCCCGAGAACAGCATTGCGAGCCATATACTCGAACATATCAAAGAGCATAAGATAACAAGAAGACCCAACACTGATTTGCCCTTTGATCGCGCCGTTTTCCACCAATTGCACAAGCAATTGCATTTTGCCTGACTCTAGTCACCAGAGATCGGCGGCACAATCAGACCCCAAACAACCGTTGTCTAAGCAGTCCAAAGCCGGCGGACAAAACAGTCTCGCCCGCACCCACCTCAAAACATCCGCATCACCAGCACCACCGCCGCCACCGGCACCAACAGCACATGCAGCACCATGTCGAACCAGTTGCTGCTGCCCCAACCCATCACCCAGGCCAGCTGCCCCAGCACCGCCACCCCCGCCAGAAACCAGTTCCCCGTCACCAGCGCATAAAGGCACACCCCCAACACCATCCCCGCCACCGGCCACGGCGCATAGCCCAAACGATACACATCCACCGGGATCACCCCGAACGCACAAGCCAGGAACGCCACGTAGGCACACAGGAACACCGCGATCTCCACGCCCGAGAACCCGGGAACCTCGACGCCCACCGACACCGCCACATGCCGCAGTGCCAGCGCCGGCAGCATCACCCCGAACGGCGCCAGCACCGCCACCGCGCCAGTCACCGCCACGGTATCGCGCCACAAAACGCCGACCAGAACCGCGGCCACCAGCGCCAGCCCGGCGGCCAGCGAGGACGACAGCACCAGCCCGCTCAGCGCGAACGCCACCCAGCCCAGCACCACCGCCACGCCCAAAGTCGCACCGACGCCGCTCATTGCGCCGCCACCCAGGCACCGTTCAGCACATGCGCCCGCAGCCCCGTCTTGTTCCCCACCGAATAGACCAGCGCGATCTCGCCCCCCGCCAGCCGCCGCAGCATCGGGTACCGCGCTCCCGCCCCGTTCGGCGCCAACTCCCGCACCACGCGCCAGGTATCCCCTTCATCCTCCGACACCAGCAGCCGCAATCGGTCGCCCCCCTCGGGATCGTCATTCGCCGCCATCAGGATGCGCCCGCCCCCCAGCGCCAGCGCCGCCACCGGCGCGCTGGGGTTCGGCATGTCCGACGGCACCACCTCGGACCACGTCTTACCGCCATCCTCGCTATGGCTCACCAACAGCCGCCCCGACGGCGCGAAATCCCGCAGCCACGCCACCGCCCGGTTCTCGCCCAGCGGCACCACCATCGGCTGGATCGGCTGACCCGCCCCCGCCATCCGCGCCATGTCCCGCACCCGGCCACCCGGCCCGAACCGCACCAGAACCCCATGCGCCGCGCCCATCTCGAAATAGGCCGGCAGCCCCATGCTCCCGTCGGCAAATTCCACCATCGGCGACTTCACCAGGTGCGAGCGGTTCAGGAATGGCGACAGGGTCAGCTTCCGCGCGACCACAGGCCCACCCGCCCCCATCTCCACATCGGCGACCGAGGCCATGGCCCAGCCGCCCACCGACACAACCGTCGCAAAGACATGGCCCCGAAGCGCCTCGTTCTCCACCGTGTTGCCCAGCGTCACCACCAGCTGCGCCGGGTCCATCGCACGGCCCAGCGCGCCCCGCGCGATCCGCACATCCCGGCCCGCCTCGGCCCACCCCTCCGGCCCGCGCCGGAGCGAAACCCCGTGAATATCCACATCCGCCTGCGCCTCCGCCGAGCCTTCGAACCACAGCACGTCAAAGCCCCCGTCGGTCACCACCACCGACGCCGAATGCGCCTGCCCCGCGGTAACATCGTACTGAAACACCGTCTCGAAGCGCGGCGCCCCGGTCTCCGGCAGCTTGTCCGGCACGGCAAAGCGCCAGACCGGCGGCACATCCCGTGCCACCGCCCAGGCGCTCAGTCCCACGCTCAGCGCCATCAGGCATAGGATCACCACCTGCGCCGCGCCCATCGCCTCAGCCCACCTTCAACACGATTTTGCCGATATGCGCGCTCGTCTCCATCCGCGCATGGGCACTTGCGGCCTCCGCCAGCGGAAACTCCGAATCCATCACCGGCGCCACCCGCCCCGCCTCCAGCAAAGGCCAGACCTCGCGCCGCAACTCCTCCGCGATCCGCGCCTTGGCCAGCCCGCTCTGGGGCCGCAGGGTCGAGCCGGTGACGATCAGCCGCCGCGTCATGACTTCGGTGAAATCCATCTCCACCTTCGGCCCCTGCAGAAACGCGATCTGCACCAGCCGCCCCTCATCCGCCAAAGCGGCGATGTTGCGCGGCAGGTAATCGCCCCCCACCATGTCCAGGATCAGGTCCGCGCCCCCCAGCGCCCGCATCTCCTCCACGAAATCCACCGCGCGATAGTTGAACGCCCGCTCCGCGCCCAGGTCTTCGCAGACGCGGCACTTTTCGTCCGACCCCGCCGTCGCGAACACCCGCGCGCCCCGTGCCGCCGCCAGCTGGATCGCCACCGTCCCGATGCCGCTCGATCCGCCCTGCACCAGGAACCGCTCACCAGCGGCCAGCCGCCCCCGGCCGAACACGTTGGTCCACACGGTAAAGAACGTCTCCGGCAGGCACGCCGCCCGGTCCATCGCCATGCCATCGGGCACCGGCAGGCAATGCGCCGCATCGGTCACCACGGCTTCGGCATACCCGCCCCCCGGCACCAGCGCGCAAACCCGGTCGCCCAGTTTCCATCCGGTCACACCCGGCCCGGTCGCGGCAACCTTTCCCGACACTTCCAGCCCCGGCAGGTCGCTCGCCCCGCGCGGCGGATCATACAGCCCCGCCCGCTGCAAGGCATCGGGCCGGTTCACCCCGGCATAGGCCACGCGGATCACCACCTCGCCATACCCGGGCTCCGGCCAGTCCCGCTCGGCCGGCGCCAGAACCTCCGGCCCGCCCGGCGCGGTGATCTCGATAACTCTCATCCTGTCCGGCATATCCGTTCCCTCGTCCGCCCCGTCGTACCACCCCGCCGCCAAAAAGCAAGAAACGCCCCCAAATGGCAACATGCCGAGGTCCCGCAACACCCCGTCTTTCAGTGTTCCCGAAATACTCCCGCCGGAGGCGGTATCGGTGTCGTGTCATGTCTGACGACAGCGCCAACGGGACGGTCGGGGCGGTTTGACAAGACAGGCGTGCCGGCACATCGCACCCACCAGGGAGCGCAGACGAGACAGACACCCGGACCACGAAGGAGCCACCGGCCCGCGATCTTCACAGGCTCACGTTGAACCGGCCCTGCCGCCAGACGACATGACCGATCATCCGATGCGGAAACCGGTGGCGCTTGTAGCTGATCTTCTATGTCTGCATCGACACCGCGATCAGGTGTGAAGCGACCGCGCCATGGCCGCGCCTTCAACCAATGCCGACAGCTTCGCCCGGGTCAGATCGACCGGAAGGTATTTCATCCCGCAATCGGGTGCCGCCACGATATTGGCGGCCGGGATGCGCTCTGCGGCGGCGATCAGCCTGTCGCGGACCTCTTCAGGGGTTTCCGCTGTCTCGCGTCCAAGGTCGAGGGCGCCGATCAGGAAGCCCTTTTTCATGCCCTCGATCAGCGACAGGTCAAGGCCCGGCTGCGCGACCTCGATCGACAGTTCGTCGGCGGTGCACTCGTCCAGTTCACGCAGGAAGGAATAGCCCTGGGGCTTGGCCTGGTCCATGATGTAGGCATAGCCAAAGCACATGTGGATCACCGTACGTCCGGCCGCGCCCTGAAGCGCACGATTGATGGCCGGGATGGCAAAGGCGCGGGCCGCTTCGGGTTCGGCCTGCATGTAGGGTTCATCCAGCTGCACGATGTCGACGCCGGCGGCGAAGATGTCGGCGATCTCCTCGCGCAACATGTCGGCATAGGCCATCGCAAGCGCGGCTTCATCCTCGTAATGCTCGTTGAGCGCCTGCATCGTCATGGTGAAAGGACCTGGCAGGGTCATCTTGGTAAGCCGCTTGCTGTGCTTGCGCAGGAAGGCGGCCTCGCGCTCCATGACCGGTTCGCGGCGCCGGATGGGTCCGACGACGCGCGGCACCACCATGGGCCGCCCGCTGCGCCCGGTCTTGGTGCCGGGGTTTTCCAGATCCAGCCCGTTCAGCGACGTGGCGAGGTGGTTGGAGTAGCTTTCGCGACGCACCTCGCCGTCGGTGACGATATCAAGTCCAAGCTCTTCCTGGTCCAGAATGGCCAGCCGCGTGGCGGCGTCCTGCGCTTCGGCCAGATCGGCCTCGGCCATCTTCCAAAGCGACATGTCGCGGACACGCGGCGGCCCCTTGGAACGCAGTTTCTCGCGGTCGATCAGCCAGTCCGGTTGCGGGTAGCTGCCTACGAGGCTGGTCGGGAAGAGTTGGTCATACATGGGAAAAATCCTGTGCTTGAGCGGTCGCGACGTCACGCGATCGCGCTGATTTCTTCGGCGATGTCGTGCGCCTGGCCATTTTCGATGGGCAGGCAGCGAGCGGGAAAATCCTGTACGAACTCGATCCCCATCTCTTCGACCCGGTCGCAGAAACCTGCAAGCACGTCGAGCTGCGGGGCGATAAAGCGGTCGTGCAGCACAAGCACGGTCCAGTCGTCCCGTTCCAGCGCCTCGAACGCGCCTTCGGTCCAGTGGGTATGTGGCGGCTTCCAGTCGCCGGGGGCGGAGGTCCAGGTGACGACGGTAAAATCGTTGCGTTTCAGGTAATCCACCGCTTCGGGGCAAAGCAGGTGCCGGCCCATGGCGCCGCCGCCATTGGGGCGGAAGAACTTGCGCGGATGGGCCAGGGTCCCGATCGCATCCTGCGCGGCGCCGATCTCTTCGGCGTACCGGGCAGGACCGTCCTCGCGGCCCAGCGGTGTGCCGTGGGTCATGGTATGGTTGCCGATCCAGTGACCTTCGGCATGAGCCCTTTCGACAAGGCTGCGTGCGGCAGGATCCTCAAGCTGACGGCCGACGACAAAGAAGGTGGCCTTGAGCTCGCGCGCGGCCAGAAAATCCAGCAGCTTGTCGGTCGCGCCAGGCCAGGGGCCGTTGTCGAAGGTCAGGGTCAATCGCCTTGGCATCACTGCGAGCCTTCCTCGATATCCTTGAGCGCCTGCCGAAGCAATTTGCCTGTGCGGTTGTAGTGGGTCATAAGGCGCTCGACCGCGAGGTCGGGGTCGCGCGCCAGCGCCGCCTCGGCGATGCCGTCATGTTCATCCGACAGGTCACGCGGCGCCCGCCCGCCGCCGCAGCGCGACAGGTGGCGATAGCGGCTGTTTTCATCGAAGAACTGGCTGCAGAGCCGCAAGAGCGTTTCCGAGCCCGAGCCCGCATTCAGCGCCAGGTGAAAGTTGCGGTGGCAGCGTTCCCAATCGGGGTCGTATCGGTCCGATGGCGCGATGGCGCGCAGCCGGTATTGCGCCAGCACGATGCCTTCTTCCCAGTCGGGGCCGCCGCGTTCGATCGACAGGCGCAGGGCCCGTTCCTCGACACAGGAGCGGACGTATAAAAGCTCGTCGAATTCCTGGCCGCTTATGCCCGCCACGCGAAAGCCGCGCTGGTCTTCCCGCACGACGAGGCCGTCGGACACCAGCGAGCTGAGCGCTTCGCGTACAGGCGTGGCGCCGACGCCGATTTCGCGCGAAAGATGCTCGATCTTGAGCTTGGTGCCCGGCTTCAGCTTGCCGCTGATCACGTCATCGCGAATGCGCATGTGGGTTTCACTGGTGCGCGAGCGGAACGCGCCATCCGGTTCCGAAGAATTGCGGGCCATGGGCATGTCGGTGTTATCCTTTGCGTCCGGTTGGCGACCTGCGCCCGCTCTCCTGCCGCGCTATGCGGTGACCTTTTCGGCGACAACAGGATTGCGGATCGTGCCGATGCCCTCGATCTCGACCTCGACGGTATCGCCGTCGCGCATCCATACCTGAGGCCTGCGCGCATGGCCAACCCCGGCGGGCGTGCCCATCGCGATCAGGTCGCCGGGTTCGAGCGTCATGATTTCGGACAGGATCTCGACCGTGCGGAAGGCGCCAAAAATCATCTGGTCGGTATTGGAGTCCTGCATGACATTGCCGTTGAGGCGCGTCTGGATCTTGAGCCCGCTGGCCTCGTCCGGCAGGTCGTCGGCGGTGACGATGCAGGGGCCGAGCGCCCCGGTCCCGTCGAAATTCTTGCCCGCGGTCCATTGCGCCGTCAGGCGCTGGTAATGGCGGACGCTGCCGTCGTTGAACGCGGTATAGCCAAAGATCACCGAGGCCGCGTCGGCGGCCGCGACATGGCGGCACCGGCGGCCGATGACGATGGTAAGCTCCGCCTCATAGTCCAGCTGCTCGGAGCATTCCGGCAGGATCATCGGATCTTCCGGGCCGATCATGGAACTGGTCGCGCGCAGGAAAAGCGCGGGGTATTCAGGCACGGCGTGCCCGCCTTCCTTGGCGTGATCGGCATAGTTGAGGCCCAGGCAGACAATTTTGCCGGGGTCGGGCAATGGTGTCAGCAGCTTGCACTCCGCAAGCGGCGTGCGCGCCGCGCCGGGCTGGACCAGGCGGTCGGCCAAAGTGGCGTGCACGGCGGGATCAGCGCCGATCAAGTCGCGCATGGTCCCGGGCGCCTCGGGCCAGGCGGCTTCGATATCAACGATGTCCGAATCGATCATGGCACCCAGTCGTGCCTGACCATCTGCTTCATACCTGACGTATCGCATCGTACCTCGCTTGCATGTGTTCGTCCAAATACTCGTATCGAGCGTTGGAGCGACTATTATCGATAAAAATTATATTCTCAAGATAATTTCAAAAATATCGATTTTTATTGACAGAGTGTACGGCGGTCATGATGATCGGCCCCAGCAGCAGGGGCCATGCCGCGTTCCTGCGGGCCAATTCAGGCGCACGCATTTTGCGCTGCTGGGAGAGCGCAGGTTTCAACCTGCGCGAGGGAGGAAATATCATGACGTCAATTCGCAATATTCTGGCGGTCTCGCTGACCGCAACCCTGGGCTTGGCGGGGGGCGCGCTCGCGCAGTCGTTTCCCGACAAGCCAATCACGATGATCGTGCCTTTCGCCGCCGGCACGTCGACCGACACGGTCAGCCGGCTGATCGCCGAGGGCATGTCGGAGGAACTGGGCCAGACCGTGGTGGTGGAAAACCGGGCCGGCGCGGGTGGCAGCGTCGGCACCCAGGATGTGGTCAGCGCCGACGCGGACGGTTACACGATTTCCATGGGCACCGTCGGCACCCTTGCCATCAACAAGTCGATCTTTCCCGAACTGCCCTATGATCCCGAAAGCGACGTGACCCCGATCGCCTTCGTGGGCTACACGCCGACGCTGCTGGTCGTGGGCGCCGAGACGGAATTCGAGACTCTGGTGGATCTGGTCGAGGCGGCCAGGTCGGAAGAGGGCGTCACCTTTGCCTCCACCGGCAATGGTACATCGACGCACCTTGCGGGCGAACTTCTGAAGACGCTGAGCGATACCAACATGATCCACGTGCCCTTTGGCTCCGGCGCGGTCGGCCTGGCGGCGGTGATCTCCGGAGAGGTCGATTTCATGTTCAACCACCCGGTTTCGGCCAAGCAGAACGTCGACGCCGGCAAGCTGCGGGCGCTGGGCGTCAGCGGTGCCGCCGGGTCCGAAGTTGCGCCCGAGGTTCCGCCCATCAATGACACCTTCGAGGGCTTCGACCTGATTGCCTGGTGGCTGATGCACGGACCTGCCGACATGCCCGCCGACGTGACCGAGGCGTTGAGCAACGCGGTGACGACGGCCATCGCGTCGGATGCAGTGACGGACTACTACACCAAGAGCGGTATTTCCAAAGGCGAGATGGCCCTTGGTGACCTCGACGGCTTCATTTCCTCGGAAGTGAAGAAGTGGGGCGATATCGCCAACGCGGCCAACGCACAGGCCGACTGACGCACTTGCAACGGCAGGGGCCGGGGGCTGCGTGCGATCCGCACGGGCTCCCGGTCTTGTCACCTTGTCCGGCACATGGAGTCCCGCGGAATGCTACGCAACCGGAATCTGGCGCACGATGCCTTCTGCCTCGTGATCATCGGCTTCGGTCTTTTCGTCATCTATGGCGGCATCGAGCTGTCCATCGGCTCGATGCGCCGGATCGGACCGGGGTTCTTCCCGCTGGGGCTCGGGGGGCTGATGGTCCTGCTGGGGATCGGCCTGTTCTTCGAACGACAGGAGGACAAAGGGGAAGACACGCGAAACCTGCGCGGTCTATTCTGCGTGTCACTGGCGCTGGCGGCGTTTGCCGTTCTCCTTGAACCGATCGGGCTGTTCCCGGCCACGATGGCGATGGTCCTGCTGGTCGTCGCCGCCGAGCCGGATCACATAACACCGCTGACCGTTGCGGGGATCATCGCCGGGCTGTGGGCTGTGGGATATTTCCTGTTCGTCGCGGTGCTGCGTTTGCCGCTGGAGCCGATTTCGTCCGACATCTGGCCGGTGTTCTAGGCGATGGAACTGCTGTCGAATATCGCGCTGGGCTTCGAGACGGCCTTCACCGCCGAGGCGCTGTTCTACTGTTTTCTGGGCTGTTGCATCGGCACGTTCGTGGGGGCGCTTCCGGGCATTGGGCCGATGGTCACGATCTCGGTCGCACTGCCGCTGACCTTCGGGCTGGACCCGACCGTGGCCCTGATCATGCTGGCGGGAATCTTCTACGGGGCGCAATATGGCGGCTCGATTTCCTCCATTCTGCTGAACCTGCCGGGCACGGCGTCGACCGCGGTGACGGCGCTGGACGGGTATCCCCTGGCGCAGTCGGGCCGGGCCGGTTTCGCGCTCTTCATCAACGCCGTGGCATCGTTCTGCGGAAGCTCGATTTCGATCCTGGTGGTCATGGCCTTTGCGCCTGCGATTGCCGAAATCGCGCTGCGGTTCAACTCCACGGAATATTTCGCCGTCATGGTACTGGGGCTGGTGGCGGCCTGCACGATCGGGGGCGGCTCGCCTCTGAAATCGCTCATCATGGTGGTCTTCGGCCTGATCCTCGGAATCGTGGGGATGGACATAAATTCCGGCGCGATGCGCTACACGTTCGGCTTCCTGGAGCTTACGGACGGGATCAGCTTGATATCTGTCGCAATGGGCATGTTCGGGGTCGCGGAGATCGTGCGCAAGATGGCCGGCCCGTCGCAGGACGCACCGAAAAGCATGGTGGCCGACTTGTCGCTGGCATCGATGCTGCCAAGCCGCAAGGACCTGTCGCTGCTGTGGCTGCCCACCCTGCGCGGCACGGCCGTAGGCTCGATGATCGGGGCACTGCCCGGCGCGGGGCCGACCGTTGCGGCGTTCATGGCCTATGCCACCGAGAAGAAGGTCGCCCGCGATCCCGCCCGGTTCGGACGGGGCGCCCCCGAGGGCGTGGCGGCGCCCGAGGCGGCCAACAACGCCGCGGTGCAGGCCGCGTTCATCCCGACCCTCAGCCTGGGGATTCCGGGCGACGTGGTCATGGCGATCCTTCTGGGCGCGATGATCATGCACGGGGTGGTGCCGGGGCCGCAATTCATCTCGAACGAGCCAGCGATGTTCTGGGGGCTTCTGGTCAGTTTCTGGCTGGGCAACCTGATCCTGCTGTTCCTGAACCTGCCGCTGATCGGTTTGCTGGTAAAGATCATTACCGTGCCGGGACGGATCCTGCACCCGGTGGTGATCTTCTTCATCTGCCTCGGCTCCTACAGCGTGGCCAACAACGTTTTCGACGTGTTCGTGACACTGATCTTCGGCGTGCTGGGCTACCTATTGATGCGGCGGGGGTTCCACCCCGCGCCGGTGCTGCTGGGCTTCATTCTGGGCCCGATGATGGAAGAGAACCTACGCCGGTCGCTGGTCATCGCGCGCGGCGACCCGTCCGTGTTCCTCGAGCGTCCGGCAAGCGCCGCGATGCTGGGGCTGGCCCTGCTGCTGGTCCTGTTGCCGCTGAGAAAACCGGTGGTCCGAATTCTGCGTGGAAGACCAAGACAGGACGGCCCGCCCCTATCGTAAGACCGGTGCCGAAGGCGACTTGCCTTGCACGAAAGGAGACGTGTGAAATGCATTACGGCAGCTGCCGGCCCGACGCGCTTCGGTTCAACCCTTTCAAGGCCATTATCGCGCCCAGACCGATCGGATGGATCGGAACCTTGAATGCCGAGGGTGTGGCGAACCTCGCGCCATACTCCTATTTCAACGGCGTCGGTTCCGGGCCGGACATGGTGATGTTCGCGAGCGAGGGCGCGAAAAACTCATACAGCAATGCGCGCAACTCCGGGGAGTTCACTTTCTCGCTCGTAACTGCCGATTTATCCGCTGCCATGAACATTTCATCTGACAATGTTCCGGACGGTATCGACGAGTTCGAACTGGCAGGACTGGAGCAAGGCCGGTCTGTCGAGATCCGGGCGCCATTTGTTGCGGCCAGCCCCGCTGCACTGGAATGCGTCACGGTCGATGCTATTCAACTCAAGGACAGGTCTGGCCGCCTGCTCGATAAGTTCATGATAATCGGCGAAGTCGTGCAGACGCATATCAAGGATGAATTCATACAAGATGGCTTCTTCGCGACGACTGCGGCCAAACCGATTGCCCGGATGGGATACCGGGAATACACGAGCGTCGAGACATCATGGAGCTTGGCCCGCCCCGACGATCCGGCGGACAGCGGCTTTATTGACCCCAAGTCACCGTAAAATTTGACTCTTTCCCTGAACCTTCATGTCCACTGTGGCCCGCACAGGTGGATTAGGTTTCCGGGGCGTAGTGTCGGTCAAATTCCCATACATGTTCAAAGCCCATGAGACGGCCGAAAGTCTGAAAATCTGCCAGTTCTGTGAGAACCGCACTGGTCCCGGTTTGGACGATGTGGCCGTAGACCGAGCGCATCGCGGCGCCCGCGGCAGAAACCCGCCGTCGGATAAATCGCGAGCGCATACCCATTTCTGCAAGTCTTTCACCGCTCAATACCGGCGTTTTCCCTCGACCATGTTCGCCAACAACGGCACGTCCAGCAGCGCAGATGGTTTCCATTTCCTTTTCACTTTCGGGCGCTTCTATGAAAAGGATGTCGGCTCCTGCCTTCACATAGGCTTCGGCCCGTCGGAGCGCCTCGTCGATACCGTGTTCGGTACGCGCATCCGTACGCGCGATTATCAGAAAATCATCCGACGCCCGACTGTCCTTCGCAACCCGGATCTTGAGTTGCATCTCCTCCGAGGGAACGACCCGTCTGCCCGGTGTATGGCCACACTTCTTGGGAATCTCCTGATCTTCAAGCTGAATGGCGGACGCACCGGCGATCTCGTAACCGCGGACCGTATGCTCGACATTGAGCAGTCCACCATAGCCGGTGTCCGCATCTGCAATCAGCGGCGCGCAGGTGGCCTGGGCGATCATGGCGACACGACCGACCATGTCGGTATAGGTGGCTAAACCCGCATCCGGCAGGCCAAGATACGAGGCAACCGTACCGTAGCCGGTCATGTAAAGCGCTTTCGGATTTTCAGCGTCGGCGACACGCGCAGAGATGCCGTCGAAAACGCCGGGCGCGCCGAAGAAGCCAGCCTCGAGCGCACGCCGCAGCGTCTGGCGTTTCTCGCAGGCGGTGGGATGTGCTGGCCTTTTTGGGGATGCGGTGTCGCTCACTTTGCTTGACCTTCCGGGGTATGTTCGTACGAGCTTTCAGAAGACATCATCTGCCTATCTTCACATCAGGTAGGCTGGCAGCCCCAGCGTAAGTGCCGGGATTGCGACGAGCAGCGCCAACCGCACAAGATCGGCCACCAGAAATGGAACCGCGCCCGCCGCGACCGTCTCAAAGCGCAGGTCCTCGACACTGGACGCGATGACGAACAGGTTCATTCCCAAGGGAGGCGTGATCAGCCCTATTTCGACGACCGACACCACCAGGATGCCGAACCAGATCGGATCGATGCCCAGAGACGTCACCAGGGGAAAGACGATGGGAAGTGTTATCAGCATCATCGACAGGCTGTCGAGAAAGCACCCCAGGATAAGGTAGACCAGGAGAATGAGGACCAGCACACCCGTCGATGAGAGGCCAAGGGAGGTTATCCACCCGACGATCACCATCGGCAGGGTCGACGTCTCGATGAAAAACTGCAGGACCGATGTGCCGACCAGGATGAGAAACAGCATACCGGTCGTCGACGCGGTTTCGAGCAGCGCTTCACGCGTCACCCTCCAGCCAAGCTTTCCGCGCGCGGCGGCCAGAACGATCGCGCCGAAAGCCCCGACGCCGGCGGCTTCGGTGGGCGAGAACACACCGACATAGATCCCTCCCATCACGACGCCGAAAAGCAGCAGGATCGGAAACATTCGGTAAAGCGCCCATAGCATGTCAGAAAGCGGCGCCCTGGGCACGCTCGGCGCAAGAGAGGGGCGCAGACGGACGACAGTGTAGGCAGCCAGCATATAAAGGGCCGCGGCCAGCAAACCCGGTATCAATCCGGCCAGGAACATTCGGCCGATAGATTGCTCGGTCAGCAGCGCGTAGATCACCATGATAATCGACGGCGGGATCAGGATACCCAACGTTCCCCCTGCCGCCAGCGCACCCGATGTCAGCCGCCTGTCGTACCCGATCCGTGTCATCTCCGGGACAGCGACGCGCGACATCGTTGCCGCCGTGGCCAGACTTGAACCACAGACCGAGCCGAAGATTGCGCAGGCTCCGATCGTTGCCGATGCGAGCCCCCCGCGCCAGTGGCCGATCATGCTTTGCAAAGAACGGTAGAGATCGCCGGATAGCCCTGCACGCGAAGCGAAGGCACCCATCATCACGAAAAGCGGAATGACCGAAAGCGAGTAGGAGGATGTGGTCACGAACGGTTGAGATCCCAGGACGAAACCAAGGCTGAACCAGCCGTTCAGGATATATCCTCCGACGCATCCGACGACGCCCATCGCTATGGCGACGGGGACCCTTACAGCAATCAGGACCAGCAGTGCGACCAATCCGATCAGGCCGATGATAGGTGGCGTCATCACACGCCCTCCCCGATCCGCCGACCTGTCGCAATGCGCCACACGATCCACAGGCTGGCCAAAGCCGAAAGGCCGACCCCCAGGACAAGCGGCAGCCAGTACCAGACCATTGGGATACCGATCGACTGGCTGCGGTCACCGTAACCGAACTCGGTGATCATCTGCTGCACCGAAAACCAGAAAACTCCGCCGAGAAACAGAAAGCTCAGAATTGCCGCGAACAGCATCAGCAGTTTCTGGGCCTTTGCGGACATTCTCGAGGTAAAGACGTCAATCGACACGTGCTGGTCCTTCGCAACGCCGTAGGGAATCGCAAGGATCGCGCCGCACATGGTACAAAGGGTCACGATATCAGTCAGCCCGTGGACGGTCACTGAACTGACGGTGCGCAATACGATATCGAGGACCGTCAATCCAACGGCGACAAGAAGGGGAAGGGTCCCTATCAGCGCCACGCATTTCAGAAAATTCTTCACGTCTTCCCTCAGGATTTGCGCAACAAGAGGACCGAAGCCGAGGTTTCAACGGCTCCGGCCTGCCGGTCAAGCGGCACTATTCGCAGGTTTTGACAGCCTCGAGAATATCGGCGTACAGCCCTTCCGCCTCGGCGACGGGCAAACCGGACTCTTCCGAAAGATAGTTGTCGATCACTGGTTGCAGGCGGTCACGCCACGCATTGCGATCTTCGTCCGACATCGGAACAATCGTGTTCCCGGCTTCCTTGGCGGCGTCGATTGCCTCCTGGTCCGTCTCGGCCCACCATTGCCCCCAGTTTGCAAATACTTCGGCACTGGTTTCGTCGATGATCGTCTGAAGATCTTCCGGCATCGCGTTGTACTTTGCCTCGTTCATGAGGATGTACATGCTTACCGGGTTGATCTTGGCATCGATGTGATAGTTCAGCACCTCATGAAGCTTGAAGGCGCCGACCGGCCCCCAGGGCATGATGTTTCCATCCACAACGCCACGCTCGACGCTTTCATAGATCTCCGTGGGTGGCATGCCCACCGGCGTCGCCCCTATCTCTTCAAGCATGGCCGTGATGGCCGGGGTCGGCGTCCGCATCCGCAGGCCGGACAGGTCGTCCAGTGTAGCGACTTCGCTGACAGTGTGCGCGGCACTCGGCTCGGTCACCGTCAGCGACAGGATATGCGTGCCTGGAAAATCCTCCTTGAACGCATCCTTCATGTTCATCAGCGCGCAGGTGCCAACTTCGGCATCCGGGACGGTGAAGGGCAGTTCAACCAGGACGATCCGCTGGTGGCGCCCGCGCGGAATGGCCGGAATGCCAACGCTGAAATCGACCACCCCGGCGCGCACCTGATCAAACTGGCGCGTCGCATCCCCGAAAGAGGAACCCGCCGAAAAGAAACTGATGTTCACCCGGCCGTCCGAGCGTTCTTTAATCTTTTCCGCCCACGGCTCCAGCGCCAGCTTCTGGACGAAATGCGTCGACGGAAACATCGACGAAATCTTCAGTTCATACTCGGCCGCCGATGCGCTTCCCACCGAGATGGCGGCGGCAGCGAGAGCGGCCAGTTGCGTTTTCCAACCCTTCATAGATCTTCCTCCCTTAGTTGAAATTGTCGTTCACTTCGAAACCTTCACCCGGCCTGCGACCAGTCGAGAAGTTTCGATTTGTAATCTGTCCGTGGCAACCTCCCTGCCGGGACGAGATCGATTTCGGTCGTGACAATGAGTTTTTCCCTGATCCGGGCACGAATGCGGTCTGCGAGTGACGCGGTTGCCTCGATACCTTCCGCAAGCTCGACGGTCACCGGCAGCGGCGGCGCCTGCTTGGTTGATTTCACCAGGGGCCGTATTGCGATCACTCCCGTCACGGTCGGTATGAATTCGTTCACGACTTCCCGGATGGCTGACGGGAACACATTCACTCCGCGTACGATCAGCATATCATCGGTCCGTCCGATACAGCGCAACCGCGGCGTCGTCCGGCCACAGGCGCAGGGCGCGACCGAGACGCGCACGTGATCCCGGCTGCGGAACCGCAGCAGCGGCGCGGCGCGTTGCTTCAGGTGGGTGTAGACGAGTTCGCCTTCGGCCCCGTCCTCCATGGGTACGGGGGCGCCCGTCACCGGGTCGATCAGTTCGAAATGAACGATCCCGGCGCCGGAAAAATGCATTCCGGACTGTTCCTCGCACTCCCCCCAGATGGACACCGCTATATCGCCGATACCCATCGCCTCGGTCACCTTGGCCCCCCAGGCCCGCTCAATCTTCTGACGGATCGCAGGCTCGCCACCACCCGGCTCTCCCGCGACGAGAATGCGCGTCACGGACGAGTTGAAGATATCAAGGTCCCGGTCGGCGGCCCATTCACTCAGGTGAAGAGCGTAGGACGGCGTAAGGGCCAAGGCGCCGGGTTTCAAAAGCTGTACGGCGGCCATCAATCGCTCGGTATTCGCAAGGCCCACGGGAATATGGCAAAGCCCCAGCCTGGCAAATGCCTCCAGTGCCGCGCCTGCCACGAACGGCCCGGCATTGTAGGTCGAAACGATCGCATCGCCTGCGCGCACACCCGAGGCGCTGTAGGATCGCGAGGAAATAGTGATCCAGTCGTCAAGGTCGGATTGCGTAAGGGGGATATAGCTTGGCGTGCCCGTTGTACCGGACGTCGAAAAGATCCGTACGATTTCGTCCCTGCGAACCGACAGATGGCTGCCGATGGCGTTGTCCGCGGTACGCGACTGGCGCAGTTCGTCTTTTTCCGTGAAAGGCAGCCTCGCGATGTCATCAAGACCGCCCACATCCGCAGCCGAGGCGAACCCGGCATCTTTCAGCTTTTGTTGATAGAATGGAGAGGACCCGAAGAGATACTCGACCTGTTGTCGGTACATTCTCTCGTCATCGGAGGCACGAAACACACCATCGACGACACTTCCCCTTGCAGGATCGATTTTCATTTGTGGTCTCCGAAGCTGACCGCGGCTGCCGCCTTGGCCGCCATGCCAAAGCCGATCGGCGCCGACTGTTCCTCGTTCAGATGCGCAAGCAGGCTGGCGGTTCGGGCCAGGATCGGGATGGCCTTCAACATTGCCGCAGGAAATCCGATATCCAGCAGGACGGCGGCGATGCCCATGGACACGTTCATCGGCAAGGGCTTGCCCCATACGTCGGGCACGGTTGCCTCTGCCACCAGGGCGATATTGCAGTAGGTGCCGACCACGCCGCGCTGGCGGGCAAGCTCGAAGATGCGCTGCGTCCTCGGATCGACGGGCTTGTGCAACGGATGCCCAAAACCCGGAGCCTTTTCTCCGGCTGCGCGCAGTTCCTCGAGATAGGCCTTCATACCCTGTTCAGGGGTCTCGCCAACCTCGTCGAATTTCTTCTGCGCGGCCTCAAGGAACGTGCCGCACCGCTCGGCCGTGCCAAGCACGACGGAACCGCAGCCCAGTATTCCGGCCGCGACGGCGCCGTGCAGCGCATCCGGCGCGGCGGCATAGGTCATTCGTGCCACCTGGTTCGTGGGCACGAGTCCATGTTCCGCAATGGCGTTTAGAAGCACATCCAGGAAAAAACGCTGCTGCTCGTCAGGGGTGGTCCCGGTCACGAGGAGATAGAAGTACTCGGTAAAGCTCATCGGCCCCATGATTTCCGACGCCAGATCGTGGCCTCTGACGGTTATGCTGTCTGCGTCAGCAGTGCTGATCGCAGTCTTCATGGGACCCGGTTTGCCTATCTGCATTATCAACCCCTCAATTTGGTGGGGCAAGATTGTTGAACAATTTTGATGTTGTCAACGGAAAAGGTGCTCGGTAAGATTCCGAAAGCTAATCTGGAGGCGTCGCGCCCGTGCATGAAAAACCCCAAACGCCTTACAGCAAACCGCGTAGAGATCGGGGCGAATGGGTGGCAGAGCATTTGCGCAACGGCGTTTTCATCGGCCGCTACGTGCCCGGGCAACGACTGGTAGAAGCGGATCTGACTGCCGAACTCGGCGTGAGTCGGAACTTGCTGCGCGAGACGTTCCGCCAATTGTCGGCCGAGGGACTGATCGAAATCGTTCCCAATCGTGGCGCACTGGTCCGCCGGCTGTCCATCATCGAAGCGATGGAGCTTTTCACGATCAGGATGGAACTGGAAAGCCTTGCCGCCCGCCTGGCCGCGCGAAACTGTGCCGATCCGCAAGCGCGCGAACAATTCGAAAAACAGATCGACGAGGTCTGGAGCGATGAACAGCGCGCGTCCACGACCGAGTATATCGCCGAGAACCAGCGGTTTCACACTGCCATGTTCAGGGCCTCGGGAAACCACCAGCTCAACGAACTGAACAACCGGCTGCAACTTTCCCTGATCATGGCGCAAATCATGCCTTCCCTCACACTCAGCGTCATCAACACCTCGCTGAGCGAGCACAGAAAAATTGCAGAGGCTATTCTGAGCGGGGATGAAAAACTTGCCGACAAGGCAAGCCGGGAACATCTTGCGCGCGCAAGAGATATGGTTGAATCCATGCCGCCAGAAACCTTTCGGCGCGTAGATCAGAAAAACTGAAATCCGAAGCGCAAAAAGCCCTCCGGAAAGCGCTGCGATGGTGACCGGTCGCGCGATGCGCGAATGACAGGACCGCAAGGTCGACTGCAAGACCGCCTCGTGGAACGCTTGAAAGAACCCATTCCGGTTCGGCTGCCTCGTCCCGCCTGACCTTCCGCCATGGCGGAGCGCATCGTGACCAGCGAGGCGCGGACATATGCGTGACTGGGTTGCCTCTTCTCGCTCTCCACTTTTTCAGTGGAGCTTCGTCGGATCGGGGTGGTCGATCGGTGTCGGCAACATGGCCGGATGGTAACCTGACATGCTCATCATGCGCCGCAGTGTCAGGCCGAATTCCTGCGCAAGGGCCACGATGACGGCGGCCATATCGGGCCGGACAAGGTTCGCAGCCATCAGGAACGCATCCTCGCGCTCGCCTTCCGCCGCGTGGCCCACGATGTTGGCGAATGTCGCCTCATCGCCGCCCAGACACCTGCACTGCACATGGTGCCGCACCAAGGGGCGGCGCCCGTGCTTGGCACACAGGCTGCACATCTGTTCGAAATTCCGCAATTCCCTGCGTCCGGCCCTGGGGCCGAGGGCCGTTGCAAAATCATTCCAGACAAGGCTTTTCGCTTCCGGCCCGTCGAACCACATGCGCAAGTAAATTACAGCGCTCGCCTCCACCGGATCGAGATCGTGAAGGAAACCGACGGGTGCGCCGCCGCGGCGTTCAGGTCGGGCCATCATTTCGTAAGGATCAGCTTGCCGGCCCGCGTGATGCGCAGCGTGTAGACCTGGTCATATAGCTGGATATGCGCCAGCCCGCCGCCATCCGTCAGCTTGCTCGCATAGTGCAGCGGGATCGCGTCGACCTCGGTCGCCCCGACGAGCGATGTGTTGTCCATGGCGCTCATTCCGCCCTCCTGCCTCTCATGGTTCCTGCGCCCTGCAATTGCTGCCGGGCACGACGTCGGAGG
>JBKAGF010000015.1:0-74904 GCA_046290265.1 Roseovarius sp.
CGCCGTCATGGTCGTCATTGCGCGACATGCTGGGGTTTGGCCGGGTCGACGCGGCGCACATGCTGTCTGCGGTCCCTGTGGCCATGAGCATGGGACTGGGCGGTATGGGGGCCGCGCTTTCGGCGGTTTGCGTCCTGTCTGTCAACGGCAACGTGATCGGCGTGGGGCGTCCGCTCGAGGCCAGGCTGCGCGCCACCGACTTCGCCTTCGACTTCACGGATGCACGCGCGGCGGCCTCGGCTTTGAAAGCGGTACATGCCGACAAGTTGGTCTTCGGCGTTCCCTTTCCCTTTTCCATGCATGTGGAACTGTTGCGTTACTGGGCGGAACGGACAGAGTTGGGCCTCGATAGTATCGAGATCCGCACCGTACCGCCGCCGCTTATGGCAGAAGCGTTGGAAGCGGGAGACATTGATGCGTTCTGCGTAGGGGAGCCCTGGGGCTCTGTTGCGGTGGACCGCGGCGTCGGGGCGCTTCTTCTGCCGGGGCAGGCGATCTGGCAGGGTGCGCCGGAAAAGGTGCTGGCCACGCGGACCGACTGGGCCGAAACCGAACCGGACTTGCTTGGCCGGCTGATCCGTGCAGTCTGGCAAGCCAGTCGTTGGCTTTCCAAGCCCGGCAGCCACATCACCGCAGCCCAGATCCTGTCGCGCGAAACCTATCTCGACTTGCCGCCGGAACTGATAGACAGGGCGCTGTCCGGCCGCATGATCCTTTCCGGGCATGGCGAACAGCGGCACTGCGATGGCTTCCTGCGCTTTCACGGGGCCGCCGCCAATTTTCCATGGCGCAGCCAGGCGAAATGGATCGCCCACAGGCTGGGCTTGACCCACGAAACACAGACCGGCCTTGCCGCGGCGGCCTCTGTCTTTCGGTCCGATCTCTACCGTCGTCACATGACACAGACAGACGCCGATATGCCGGGAGCCTCGGAAAAGGTTGAGGGGGCGATTCTGCATCCGACCGCTGTCGGCTCGTCGCGAGGAAGGCTGAATCTGCTGCCAGATCGTTTTTTCGATGGCGCGATTTTCGACCCGGACGCGATAGAGTGACTATTTTTTGACCTGTCGCGTTGAAGGGCAGAGAAAAACCATGCCTCGAGCCGGAAAATTCTGGCATTTCGATGCTGCGGCGCCGCATTAAGGTGGCATCGGACCGCAACGGCGTGGTCCGGACGAAATTTTCCCGATGACAGGGTTATGAGCAAGGTCGCTCGCTTTCCGCCGACACGTGTCGGGGGTCAGTGATCGGCCTTTTTGCGTTTTCGCCCGGCTTTCTTTCTTCAGTCCGGGCGCACCGAGAGGATGAAGAATGAAAAAGCTTCTCTGCGGCCTCGCCGCCACGACCGCACTTGCCAGCCCGGCCATGGCCGAGATGCTGGAGCTGGAAAAAGACGAACTGACCTTCGGCTTTATCAAGCTGACCGATATGGCCCCGCTCGCCGTGGCATATGAGCAGGGGTATTTCCTCGACGAGGGTCTCTTCGTCACGCTGGAAGCGCAGGCGAACTGGAAGGTTCTGCTCGACGGCGTGATCGACGGGCAGCTCGACGGGGCACATATGCTGGCCGGCCAGCCGCTGGCCGCGACCATCGGCTTTGGCACCGAGGCACACATTATTACGCCCTTCTCGATGGACCTGAACGGCAACGCAATCACGGTCTCGAACGAGGTCTGGGACCAGATGCTGCCGCATATTCCGAAAATGGACGACGGCCGCCCGCAGCACCCGATTTCGGCCGAGGCGCTGGCGCCGGTGGTCGAGGATTACAAGGCGCAGGGCAAGCCATTCAACATGGGCATGGTCTTTCCGGTCTCGACCCACAATTACGAACTGCGCTACTGGCTGGCCGCCGGTGGGCTGCATCCGGGCTATTACAGCCAGGAGAATATTTCGGGCCAGATCGGCGCGGATGTCCTGTTGTCCGTCACGCCACCGCCGCAGATGCCCGCGACGATGGAGGCCGGTACGATCCATGGCTACTGCGTGGGCGAACCCTGGAATCAGCAGGCGGTGTTCAAGGGGATCGGCGTGCCGGTCATCACTGACTACCAGCTGTGGAAGAACAACCCCGAGAAGGTATTCGGCATCACCGCCGAGTTCGCCGAGGAATACCCCAACACGACGCTGGCCGTCACCAAGGCGCTGATCCGTGCCGCGATCTGGCTGGACGAGAATGACAACGCCAACCGCGAGGAAGCGGTCGAGATCCTCAGCCGCCCGGAGTACGTGGGCGCGGATGCCGAGGTGATCGCCAACTCGATGACCGGGTTTTTCGAGTTCGAGAAAGGCGACAAGCGCGACATTCCGGATTTCAACGTCTTCTTTCGCTATAACGCGACCTATCCGTACTATTCGGATGCCATCTGGTACCTGACCCAGATGCGCCGCTGGGGCCAGGTCGCCGAGCCCAAACCCGACAGCTGGTACAACGAGGTCGCCCGTTCGGTCTACAAGCCCGAAATCTACCTCGAAGCCGCCCGGATGCTGGTCGACGAAGGCCAGTGAACACCAGGCGAACTTCGGTAACCAAGCGACGGCTACAAGGCCCCGACCCCGTCTGAGGAAATCATCGACGGTATTCCCTACGATGGCCGCACGCCCAACGCCTATCTCGACAGCCTGCCGATCGGTTTGAAGGGCGAACAGATCGTCGTCGGCACCGAGGTCGAAGGCTGACGCCGCGCGCCGGAGGCCCCGGGTCCAGGTCCGGGGCAAGGCGCACCCAGACATCGCGCCCCGGACGAGGATCCGGGGCCTCCTCCCGACACGAAGGACGCGAGACAGATGACCACCGTCGATCCGAATTTCACCGAGAGCGCAGACCGCGAAGCGCGCCGGGCGCGGCTCTTCACCCGCATCAACACCGCGGACAAATGGTTTCAGGTCCTTGGCCTGAGCTGGGCCACGCCGATCCTCAAGGCCGCGGCAGGCGACAACCCCAGGGCGCAGGCCAAGGAAATCTGGCGACTTCTTGCCGTGCCGCTGCTGGCCATCGCTGCGTTCCTGTTCCTCTGGGCCGCGCTTGCGCCGAAAGTCGAAACCTCGCTCGGCGCCGTGCCCGGCCCGGCGCAGGTCTGGGACGAGGCGGTCAACCTGCATGAGGATGCGGTGGCGAAGGCCGAGAAGCGGGCCGAGTTCCAAGCCAAGGTCGATCAGCTTAACGAACGTCTGATCGCCAGCGGGCGCGAACCCAAGGAACGCGCCTATACCGGCGCACCGAGCTACTACCAGCAGATCTGGACCTCGATCCAGACGGTCTTCTTCGGCTTCCTTCTGGCGACGCTTGTGGCCGTGCCGCTGGGCATCCTGGCCGGCCTCTCGCCCACCGCCAACGCGGGCCTCAACCCGTTGATACAGATCTTCAAGCCAGTGTCGCCACTGGCGTGGCTGCCTATCGTCACGATGATCGTTTCGGCGCTGGCGGCGACCGACGAAGGTTTCTTTCCCAAGAGTTTCATAATTTCCGCAGTCACCGTGACGCTCTGTTCGCTTTGGCCCACGCTGATCAACACGGCGCTCGGCGTGGCCTCGATCGACAAGGATCTGGTGAACGTCTCGAAGGTCCTGAAGATGAACACCTGGACCAAGATCACCAAGCTGGTCCTGCCCTCGGCCCTGCCGCTGATCTTCACCGGTCTGCGCCTGTCGCTGGGGGTCGGCTGGATGGTTCTGATCGCCGCCGAGATGCTGGCGCAGAACCCCGGCCTGGGCAAATTCGTCTGGGACGAGTTCCAGAACGGGTCTTCTTCGAGCCTCGCCCGGATCATGGTCGCTGTTCTGACCATCGGGATCATCGGCTTCCTGCTGGATCGAGTGATGTACGCGCTTCAATCCCTCTTCACCTTCACGAACAACCGGTGACCCGCGCTCAAGCAGCGAAGCGGTAGCGCAAAAGGAAAATGTCATGAGCATTCTCAAACTCGATCACGTCAGCCAAAGTTTCGGCACCGGCCTGCACGCGTCCCACGTGCTGAAGAATATCAACCTGGAGGTGCAGGAGGGAGAATTCCTCGTGCTGCTGGGCTTCTCCGGCACGGGAAAGACGACGCTGATCAACCTCATGGCCGGGCTTGAAAGCCCGACCAAAGGCAGCGTCAAATTCAAAGGCGCGCCTGTCACCGGACCGGGGCCGGAACGCGGTGTGATCTTCCAGAGCTATTCGCTCATGCCGTGGCTGACCGTGAACGGCAATGTCGGGCTGGCGGTGGATTCGGTCTTTCCGGGCCTGTCGCCTGCCGAACGAGCCGAGAAGGTCGCCCACTATGTCAACATGGTCGGCCTGTCCCATGCCGCCGCGCGCCGTCCGGCGGAACTGTCTGGCGGCATGCGCCAGCGGGTCAACGTCGCCCGCGCGCTGGCGATGAATCCAGAGATGCTGCTGCTGGACGAACCACTGTCAGCGCTCGACGCGCTGACACGCGCCAACCTTGCCGACGAGATCGAGCGGATCTGGCAGGCGGATCAAAAGACCTGCGTGCTGATCACCAACGACGTGGACGAGGCGATCATCCTCGCCGACCGGATCATCGCGCTGAACCCCGACGGCACGCTGGGCGAAGAGTTCACGGTGACCATCCCGCGCCCGCGCGACCGGATGGAGATGAACACGGACGACACGTTCAAGCGCCTGCGGGCCGAGGTGACCAAGTACCTGATGGATGTCGGGATCGAGGCCAAGGTCGAAGGCACACGCAACCTGCCTGACGTGACCCCGATCCACGGCCTTCCCTCCGTCGTGAAGGACGCCCAGAAAGGTCTGATCGACGAGCGCTTCCTCGACTTTAGCCAGCTTCACAAGGTCTATCCCACGCCGAAGGGGCCGCTGACCGTGGTCGAGGATTTCGACCTGAAGATCGATCGGGGCGAGTTCATCTCTCTGATCGGGCATTCGGGCTGTGGCAAGTCGACGGTTCTGACCATGGCGGCGGGTCTCAACGCCATCTCCAAAGGTGCGATCAAGCTTGACGGCCGTCACGTCGAGGGGGCCGATCCCGAGCGCGCCGTGGTCTTTCAGTCGCCGAACCTCTTCCCGTGGCTCTCGGCACGGGAGAACTGCGCCATCGGGGTGGACAAGGTCTATCCCCGCGCCAGCCAGTCGGAACGTCAGGACGTGGTGGAATACTACCTCGAACGCGTCGGGCTGGCCGATGCGATGGACAAGCCCGCCTGCGACATGTCGAACGGGATGCAGCAGCGGGTCGGCATCGCCCGCGCCTTTGCGCTCTCGCCGAAGTTGCTGCTGCTCGATGAACCCTTCGGGATGCTTGACAGCCTGACGCGCTGGGAATTGCAGGAGGTGCTGATGGAGGTGTGGTCGCGCACCAAGGTCACGGCAATCTGCGTCACCCATGACGTAGACGAGGCGATCCTGCTGGCCGACCGGGTGGTGATGATGACCAACGGCCCGCAGGCCACCATTGGCCGCATCACATCGGTCGATCTGCCGCGCCCGCGCACCCGCAAGGCGCTGCTCGCGCACCCGGATTACTATCGTTACCGCCAGCAGGTGCTCGACTTCCTCGAAGAGTACGAGCACGGCGCAAAACCCAAAACCGGCGCATCGCGCAAGGCTGCAGCATGACCGCGCCCGTCACGGAGACACCCGCCATGGATACCGTAGCGCAAGCTGCCATAGACACCTTCATCCAGGTCTGCGAGGTCTGGGTGCCCGAGGGCGACCGGCTTGTGCTGGCAGGCGGAGATTATAACGGCCTTTCCGCGTTCGAGGAGGCGTCTCGCAAGACCAGTTTCGCCAAGGGCGAGGGCCTGCCCGGCAAGGCCTGGGACGAGGCGCGGCCGCTTGTGCTCAAGGGGTTCGACGGGTCGTATTTCCAGCGGATCGAGGCCGCGAGGGAGGCTGGCCTGACCAGCGCGGTTGCCTTGCCCGTCTTCGCCGGCGCCACGCTGAAGGCCGTACTGGTCGTTCTGTGCGGTGACGACGAGGCGCGCGTCGGCGCCATCGAGGTCTGGACCGAGGACCGCAACGGGATGCTGATGCTCGATGACGGGTATTTCGGAGCCGCCGAAGAGTTCGAGTTCGTCTCGCAGCACACGCATTTTCCCAAGGGCCAAGGCCTGCCGGGGGCGGTCTGGGCGGCACAGGCGCCGATCCTGATGCGCGACCTTGGTTCTGGCTACAAGTTCATCCGCGCCTCGGCCGCGGGAAAGGCGGGGCTGACGACGGGGCTTGGGCTTCCGGTGGCGACACCGGCAAAGCATCCTTGCGTGCTGACGCTTCTTTCCGCGCGCGGCACGCCGATCGCGCGCCGGTTCGAGATCTGGAATGTCCGCGCCGCGCGGGACGCACGCGCCTTCCTGGCTGACGGTATCTGCGAACGCGAAGGGCCGCTTTGGCGTGATGACGGCGACGGCACGCGCACCGAGGCGCCAACCGCCGCCGCATGGAAAGGCGTGGTGGGCCAGGTGCTTGGCTCCGGCCTGCCGGTCGTGGCGCAAGGCGGCTCCGGTCTTCCGGCGGATTACACCAGTTTCGTCGGCCTGCCGGTCTATTGCGGCGAGACGCTCACCCACATCGTCGCCTGGTACAACTGAGAGGAACCAAGCCATGACACGCAAGAAACTCGTGGTGATCGGCGCAGGGATGGCCTCGGGCCGCGCGCTCGAACACCTCTTCGACGCGGATCCCGACGGCTGGGATGTGACGCTGTTCAACGCCGAGCCGCGCGGCAACTACAACCGCATCATGCTGTCCCCCGTGCTGTCAGGCGAAAAGTCCTATGAGGAAATCGTCATCCATGACGACGCCTGGTACGCCAATCAGCGCGTGACCTGCCGGTTCGGCGAAAAGGTGACCGCGATCGACCGGACCGCCAGGACCGTGACCGGTGAGAACGGCACGGTGGACTACGACAAGCTTCTGATTGCCACAGGCTCCAATCCGTTCATCATTCCGCTGCCGGGCCATGACCTTGACGGAGTCATCGCCTATCGCGACCTCGAAGACACCAACTGGATGATCGAGGCCTCCGCAATGCAGGGTGCCCGCGCGGTGGTGATCGGTGGCGGCCTTCTGGGACTGGAGGCCGCGGCAGGGCTGCGGATGCGCGGGATGGAGGTCACGGTGGTGCACCTGATGGGCCACCTGATGGACCGTCAGCTGGACCCGGCGGCGGGCTACCTGCTGCGCAAGGATCTTGAGCGGCGCGGCATCGACGTGCGCGTCTCGTCCAATTCGAAGGAGATTGTAGGCGAAGATGGCAAGGTGAAGGCGCTTGTGCTGGAGGATGGCACCGAACTGCCCTGCGACCTGCTGGTCATGGCCGTCGGCATCCGTCCCAACACCGCGCTGGCCGCCGAGGCCGGGTTGGCAGTGGGGCGCGGCATCCACGTGGATGATCAGATGATCACGTCGGATGAAAACATCCTGTCGGTCGGCGAATGCATCGAACATGACGGCGCTGTCTTCGGCCTCGTCGCGCCGCTTTACGACCAGGCCAAGGTGGTTGCCGCGACGCTGACCGGTCGCGATGCCGCTTTCACGCCCAAGGAATTGTCGACCAAGCTCAAGGTCACGGGCTGCGACCTTTTCAGCGCCGGGGATTTTGCCGAGGGCGAGGGGCGCGAAGATATCGTCTATCGCGACCCGGCGCGCGGTATCTACAAGCGGCTGGTCATCGAAGAGGATCGGCTGATCGGCGCGGTGATGTACGGCGACACCGCCGACAGCAACTGGTTCTTCGGCCTCATCCAGTCGGGCGAGGACATCTCAGAGATGCGCGAGACGCTGATTTTCGGGCCTGCCTACCAGGGAGGTGCCGCATCGGACCCTCTCTCAGCCGTTGCAGCATTGCCGCGTGACGCGGAAATCTGTGGCTGCAACGGCATTTGCAAGGGCACCATCACCGACGCCATCGCAGGCGGCGCGACTGATCTGGCTGCTGTGCGCGCACAGACCAAGGCCAGCGCCTCCTGCGGCACCTGCACCGGGCTCGTCGAACAGCTGTTGCAGGTCACGCTGGGCGACGACTTCCAGATGCCAGCGGCGCAGCCCATCTGCGGCTGCTGCGATCTGACCCACGAGGATGTGCGCCGCCTGATCAAGGGCCGGGAACTCAAGAGCCAGGAAGCCGTCTGGCAGGAATTGGGTTGGAGAACGCGCAACGGCTGTCACGTCTGCCGACCGGCGGTCAATTTCTACCTGCTCGCTGACTGGCCGCTGGACTACCGCGACGACCCGCAAAGCCGCTTCGTCAACGAGCGCAAGCACGCCAATATCCAGAAGGACGGCACCTTCAGCGTCGTGCCGCGCATGTGGGGCGGCATCACCAATGCCGTTGAGCTGCGCGCCATCGCCGATGCCGCCGACAAGTACGATGTGCCCACCGTCAAGGTCACGGGCGGCCAGCGGATCGACCTTTTGGGCGTGAAGGGCGAGGATCTACCCTTCATCTGGGCCGATCTCAACAAGGCGGGGCTGGTTTCGGGCCATGCCTATTCCAAGGGGTTGCGCACGGTGAAAACCTGTGTCGGCACCGATCACTGCCGGTTCGGCACGCAGGACAGCACCGGCCTTGGCATCAAGCTGGAACAGATCCTTTGGGGGTCGTGGACCCCGCACAAGGTGAAGCTGGCAGTGTCCGGCTGTCCGCGCAACTGCGCCGAGGCCACCTGCAAGGACGTGGGGATTATCTGCGTCGACAGCGGCTATCAGGTGTGTGTCGCAGGCGCGGCCGGCATGGACGTGAAGGAAACCGAACGGTTGGTCGATGTCACCTCCGAGGCCGAGGCCATCGAATGGACGACGGCCTTCATTCAGCTTTACCGGGAAAACGCAAAGTACCTGGACCGCCCCTACAAGTGGGTCGCCAAGGTCGGGCTGGACTGGGTCAAAGAGACCCTGGCCAGCGCGGACGAGCGCGCCCGTCTGGTCGCGGCCTTCGAGCTTAGCCAGTCGATCTACCGCAAGGATCCCTGGGCGGACCATGCCAAGCAGGCCGAGCGGTACCAACCACTGGCGGACCTGACGCTGGAGGCGGCGGAATGACACACCGGCTCTCGTTTCCGGCTGCCCGCCCCGGCCCCCGAGCCGGGGCCTCCCGCAAATGCCCGGACGCCGAGGTCCCGGGTCGAGCCCGGGACGCGGGTCACGCAATTGCCACCCGAAAGGACGTATAATGAGCTGGATCGACATCTGTGCACTTGACGACATCCCCCCGCGCGGCGCGCGCAAGCTGAAGACGGCGCAGGGCTGTATCGCCGTGTTCCGCACCGCCGAGAACGAGGTG
The DNA here is from genome assembly GCA_046290265.1 of Roseovarius sp. GTDB lineage: Bacteria > Pseudomonadota > Alphaproteobacteria > Rhodobacterales > Rhodobacteraceae > Roseovarius. The sequence goes on from JBKAGF010000015.1 coordinate 9,249, forward strand.
TTCGCCACGTCCAACACCTGTCCGCACAAGGCGGGACCGCTGTCAGAGGGGATCGTTCACGGCCAGTCGGTGACCTGCCCGCTGCACAACTGGGTCTTCGATCTTGAGACCGGGCAGGCACAAGGCGAGCCCGGAAAGATCGCCACCTATCCGCTGAAGGTCGAGGACGGTCGCGTGTTGATCGACGGCGTCGGCCTGACCGCTCGGGACGCCGCTTGATGGATGGCGCCGACCAGCCCTGGACCCGGTCCACCTGTCCCTACTGTGGCGTTGGCTGCGGCGTCCTGCTGCGGCGAGACGACGCCGGCGGACTAGAGGTCAAGGGCGATAGCGCGCATCCGGCCAATCTGGGAAGGCTTTGTTCCAAGGGCACCGCTCTGGCCGAGACTGTGGGGCTTGACCATCGTCTGCTGCGCCCCCGTGTGAATGGGCAGGACACAGGCTGGGACGACGCGCTGCAACTGGTCGCGGATCGCTTCGGCGACACAATCGCGCGGCATGGGCCGGACAGCGTGGCCTTTTACGTCTCGGGACAGTTGCTGACCGAAGATTACTATGTCGCCAACAAGCTGATGAAGGGCTTCATGGGCTCGGCCAATATCGACACGAACTCCCGGCTTTGCATGGCATCCTCGGTGGCCGGGCATAAGCGCGCCTTCGGCACCGATACCGTGCCCGGCACCTACGAGGATATCGACGAGGCCGATCTTGTCGTGCTGGTCGGCTCGAACCTCGCCTGGTGCCACCCCGTTCTCTACCAGCGCCTGCTGGCCGCCCGCAAAGCCCGGGGCACGAAGATCGTCGTCATCGACCCCCGCCGCACGGCCAGTTGCGATGGCGCGGACATGCACCTGGCGCTTCAGCCCGGTTCTGACGTCGCTCTGTTCAACCAGCTATTCACGGCGCTCTACGAGGGCGGCGCGCTCGACAAGGCGTTTATTGCGAGGACCGAAGGTTTCAACGCGACGCTCGAGGCGGCGCACACCTCCGATCTCTCCGTCACCGGGCTGGACGCAGCGCAGGTCGCGGCGTTCTGTGATCTGTGGATGCGCACCGAGCGCGTGGTCACGATCTATTCGCAGGGCGTGAACCAGTCGACGTCCGGTTCCGACAAGGTCAATTCCATCCTCAACTGCCACCTGGCCACCGGACGGATCGGCAAGCCGGGCTGCGGCCCGTTCTCGGTCACAGGTCAACCCAACGCGATGGGTGGAAGGGAGGTTGGCGGCTTGGCCAACATGCTGGCCTGTCACCTCGATATCGAGAACGCAGATCACCGCAGCGCCGTGCGCTGTTTCTGGGACGCGCCCCGGATGCCGGAGGCGCCGGGCCTCAAGGCCGTCGATATGTTCCGCGCGGTGGGCGAGGGACGGATCAAGGCGCTCTGGGTCATTCACACCAATCCCGTGGTCTCCATGCCAGAGGCCGATGCGGTGCGCGACGCCATCGCCGGCTGTGATTTTACCGTGGTCAGCGATATCACCGAGCATACGGATACCGCGCGCCTGGCGCATGTGCTTCTGCCTGCCTCCGCCTGGGCCGAGAAGGACGGCACCGTGACCAACTCGGACCGCACCATCAGCCGCCAGCGCCGTGTTCTGCCCGCTCCGGGCGAGACCCGCCCGGACTGGCAGATCATCGCGCAGGTCGGGCAGCGGATGGGGTTCAGCCGCGCCTTCGACTACGCCAGCCCTGCAGAGATTTTCCGCGAATATGCCACGCTTTCGGGTATCGCCGGCCGGTTTGGCCGTGATTTCGACATCTCGGGCCTGTCCGACCTGAGCGACCGAGCCTATGACCGGCTGGAGCCGCAGCGTTGGCCCATTACGGCCACGCGGCAGGGTGGGAGATTTTTCAGCGACGGCGCGTTCTATCATCCGGGTGGCAAAGCCCGCCTTCTTCCCGTGTCGTGGCGCCCGCCGGCGGCCCGGACGGAACCGCGCTTTCCCTTCCGCCTCAACACGGGTCGCGTGCGGGACCAGTGGCACACCATGACCCGCACCGCCCTCAGCCCGCGCCTGTCGGCCCATCTTGCCGAGCCGTTCCTTGAAATTCACTCGTCCGATGCCGCGCACCTTGGCATCTCCGCTGCTGATCTCGTTACTGTCACGAGCCCCACGGGCAATGCTATCCTGCGGGCGCGGATCACCGATGCCGTCTTACCGGGGCAGGTTTTCGCGCCGATGCACTGGACGGGCGAAACCGCGCCCTGCGCCCGGATCGATGCCCTTGTCGCTGCCGCCACGGACCCTGTCTCCGGGCAACCGGAAAGCAAGGCGAGCGTCGTCGCCGTCTCGCGCCTCAACGCGGCATGGTATGGGTTCGCCGTTTCCGCCGCGCCCATGATGCTTCAGTGTGAGTACTGGGCACAGAGCCGCGCCCAAACGGGATATCGCGCAGAACTGGCCGGAGCGAACCCGGTGCAAAACTGGGAGGCCGAGGCGCGCCGCCTCTTCGCGGCACCCGACGCGGTCGCATCCATTATGACCGATGCGGCCCGTGGGATCGCTCGTGTCGTGCTGCACGAAGATGCCAGGATCGTCGGAGCACTATTTGTTGCGTCCACGCCTGTTGCAGTGATGCGCGATTATCTTGCCACCTTACCGGGGACCGAAGCGCATGAGGCCTTGACCGGACGCCCGCCCGCCGATGTGCCCAATCCGGGGCCGGTAATCTGTTCGTGCTTCGGTGTCGGCGTCAACACGATCCTGGACGCGGTCGAGACCCAGGGTGCGCTCAGCGTCGAGGCTATCGGCGAAGTGCTTCGCGCCGGGACGAACTGTGGCTCCTGCCGCCCCGAGATCGCAGAGCTTCTGCAAGGTCTGACCGCAAGGGAAGCCGCCGAATGACGCTCAAGGATCATGTCCGCATACTGGGGCGCGGCCCGGGCCGCGCGCAGCCTGACAATGGACGAGGCGCGCGAGGCCATGTCGCTCATGCTGTCTGGTGATGCCGCGCCGGAGGCAGTGGGTGCCCTGCTTATGCTTTTGCGCATGAAAGGCGAGACCGCGGAGGAAATCGCGGGCTTTGCCAAGGCGGCGGCCAGCTCGGCGCCTGCATTGCCGCCGGTCGATCTCGACTGGCCAAGCTATGCCGCCGGACGGACACGGGGCCAGCCCTGGTTCCTGCTGTCCGCGCGCCTTGTGGCGGATGCGGGGCATCGGGTCTTGCTGCATGGCTGGAACGGGCCGGACAGAAAGGTACGTGACGGACTGGCAGAGGCGGGGATCTGTCTCGCGGAAAACACGGAAGAGGCCGCCTGCCTGCTGGACCGTGATCGCATTGCCTACGTGCCGTTGGAGGCCCTTCATCCCGGCCTGTTTCGCCTTCTGAACCTGCGGGACGTCCTCGGTCTGCGCTCCTGCGTCAATACCGTTTGCCGGATGCTCAACCCCGCCCGCGCCGCGGCCAGCGTTCAGGGCGTTTTTCACCCCTCCTACCGCCAGCTTCAGGCGGACGCCGCGATGCATCTCGGCTGGCAGGCATTGAGCATCATCAAGGGGGCCGGTGGAGAATTCGAGAGCAACCCGGCCAAGGACATTACCGCGTTCGGGCTTCGGCAAGGTCGCCCCTGGCAGGAAACGCGGCCTGCCCTGCGCGATGAAACCCGCAAGCTCAATGCCGAAGACGACTTTTCGTTGTGCGACCTCTGGCAGGGCCGCCGCCACCTGCCTTTTGAGTCCGACCTCGTTGTCACCACCACCGCGCTTGCCCTCGATACGCTGGGACATGCCGATGCCGCGCGGCAGGCAGACTTGCTTTGGCAAAACCGCGTCCGGCCCTGCGCCGCCTGAAAGGAGACCCCGATGAAGGCCTTTCCCATGTTCATACGTACCACCGGGCGCCGGATCGTTGTCGTCGGTGGTGGCGAGCAGGCGGCTCAAAAGACGCGTCTGATGCTCAAGACAGATGCCAGCCTGGTTCTCGTTGCTGACAGCCTGGAAGATGAACTGCGCACGCTGGTTGACGAGGGCCGCGCCACGCATGAGACGCAGCTTTCGGCCTCTCTCTTCGAGGATGCGGCAATGGCACTGATCGGAACGGGCTGTCCGGGGCTCGATGCGGCAGCCCACGCGCTGGCGAAAGCGGCGCGCTGCCCGGTCAACGTGGTCGACCAGCCCGACCTTTGCGACTTGACCACGCCGGCGATCGTTGATCGTGATCCGGTCGTCGTGGCCATCGGCAGCGAAGGCACGGCACCGGTCCTGACTCGCGATATCAAGACCCGCCTGGAACAGATGCTGCCGCAAACGCTCGGCGGCTTGGCGGCGCTGGCAGGTCGCTTGCGCCCGGCGGTCGAACGGCAAGTGCCCCGTGCAAACCGACGTGCGCTCTGGGCTTGGGTTTTCAAAGGGGTGCCCCGCGGCGCCTGGACCCGTGGCGAGGAGCGCGAAACCGCGCGCGTGATCAAAACCGCCATCGAGGCAGGTGGCGCGCCAGAGCGGGCCGGTTCCGGCCAGATCAGCCTCGTCGGCGCTGGCCCCGGGGCGCGCGACCTGCTGACGCTGCGCGCAGTGGAACGCCTCCAAGAGGCGGATATCATCTTTTATGACCGCCTCGTCGATGTAGACGTGCTCGAACTGGCCCGCCGCGACGCGGAACGGGTCTTCGTCGGCAAGCATGTGGGTGCCCATGCCTGGCCCCAGGATCGTATCAACCAAATGATCGTGGCGGCCGCCGCCAAGGGGCAACGAGTCGTCCGCCTGAAATCCGGTGATCCCGGCATATTCGGCCGCGCAACCGAGGAAATCGAGGCCGCGCGCGCCGCCGGGATCCCGGTCGAGCTTGTGCCGGGCGTGACGGCGGCCGCTGCGGCCGGCGCGATGTTGTGCCAAAGCCTGACGGAAAGAAACGTCGCCGACACCCTTGTCCTGACTACGGGGTCCGGGTGTGCCGACGATCCCCTGCCCGACAGCACGCGTCACTCAGGCCCGGGGACGACAACGGCTTTCTACATGGCGGTGCGTCACGCCGGACGCCTCGCCGACGACCTTATGGAAAAGGGTTTACCAGCAGACGCTCCGGTCGACATCGCCTGCGACATCTCCAAGCCGCATCAGCGACATATCCGGACCACGATCGGGGCGATTGGCAAAACCTTGGAGAGCAACAACGTGCATGGCTGCTCCGTGCTGCTGGTAACCTGGCCAAAGCGCTATGCTGAACCCTCCACCAACGGCGCGGTTCTGGCCAAATGCGCGCCCGTTGCAGAAAGAAATGTGATCTCCCTTTAGAGCCTGGCGAGCGATTAGTCTTTTATAAGCATCCGGAAAACCAAAGGATGCTTGTACAAGAAAAATCGCCTGGTTTGCGATGCGACTTTCTACAAGTGGCGGTCGAAGTATGGTGGGATGGAAGTGTCGAATGCGAAGCGGCTGAAGACGTTGGAATCTGACAACTCCAAGCTGAAGACGATGCTAGCCGAGCCCCTTCAGGAGAGGTGCCGATTTCGAAGTAGTCCAACAAGTTCTCGAGGAGCTTATGAAACGGGCTGTTTGGTGTCAGCGCCCTGGGAACATTAACCGTGTTCGACTTAACCCGGCACAGCCCCGCAGCAGTTGCAGCAACCCTCCAGGCCACATGCGCATTCTTTTTGTATTGAATGCCTCCCGGAACATCGCGCGACGTTTTCTCGAGAACCGGTAGATCGCTCAAAAGCTGCGAAGCACGCGGCTGGCACCGGATGGCGTTCCTGCCATTTTTGGTGCCAAGATTGCGTGCCGACTGGCACGCGGCGTTTCCTCGGTGACGGCGGCGAGGCACCTGGAATGCAAGGTTTTTCCCCGCCGCCATGGATCAGGTTAGCTGACCACGAAACCTCGTCCCACGGGATCAGTGTCGTCCAGAAGCCACTTGGCGTAACCTGTCACCTTCGCAGTTCCCTTCACGGTGGGGATGACCGCCCGAAGGTTCCCCAGTTTCGTCTCGCCGATCAACTCGCCTTCGAACCGGCCAATCCCCAGCAAACCTTCGGAGCGGATTTGCTCATGGAGACCCATCTTCCCGCGTGCCTCGAAGGCGGCCATCATCATTGATGTCCCCGTCCCGCCTGGCGAGCGATCCAGCTTGCCGTCGCTGAAGACATGCACGTTGCGGTAAAGGCTGTCAGGGTAGTCCGGCTCTTGCCAGAACGTCGTGAAGTTCAGGCCGCGGATATGCGGAGCCGTCGGATGTGCGATGTCCATCCTGGCGTTGATCTGGTCTTTCACCATGACGCCCAGTTCCGAAAGCATCCGGCCGTTCTCGGGGCCGATGGGCCGGTTCGGGTAAGGCCATTTGACGACCGCAAAGAAGTTGCCACCGAAGGCAATGTCGGCCATCACCTCGCCGACCTCGGGAAGGGTGACCGGCACGTCCTGTGCCAGAACAAAGGCCGGGACGTTCTGGAAACGGGTCCAGGCGACCTGGCCATTCTCGCGCCCGACTTCCGACGTGACCGGCCCCGCGGGCGTCTCGAAGCGGATCTTCACGACATCGCCGCCGTCATCATGCACCATGCCATGCGCGACCATCGCCATGGACAGCGCAATCGTGCCGTGGCCGCACATCTCCATGAAGTCGTCCCCGTCGCACCACAGCATCCCGGCATCGAATTCGGGGCTGGACGGCGGGGTCACGAAGACGCCGACCATGTCATGGTGACCACGCGGTTCGCGCAACAGGCCCGTGCGGACGGTATCATAGTGGCGTCGGATGAAATCGCGCTTGGCAACGATGTCCAGACCGTGGGGATAGGGGATCCCGCCGGGGATGATGCAGGTCGGCTCGCCGTCCGTATGCGTGTAGATCACGTCCAGGAAACGGTTGGGTGTCATCATGATGTCGAAACCTTCTTTCTTTCAGGGATTAGAGACCGAGGGCGCGCGGGATCCACAGGACCATCGCCTCGGGGAAGAGAATTACGGCGCCAAGCACCAGCAGCATGACCGCGATAAAGGGAAGGTTGGCGCGCGTGAGCGAGAACATGTCGACCTTCGCAATCACGCTGGTGATGAAGAGCGCCGCGCCCACCGGTGGCGTCTGCTGGCCGATGCCCCAGCAAAGGACGACGACCATGCCGAAATGAACCGGATCGATGCCAAGGAACTGGATGGCCGGAAAGAACAGCGGCACGATGATGAAGATCATCGCGATGCCGTCAAGGAAAGTGCCGGCCACAATCATCACGACGCTGAGCAAGACGAGGAACATCACCGGCGACAACTCCATCTCCGCAAGCGGGCGCAGGATGTCGTCGGCAAGCTGTTCGTAGGTGAACGCGAAGCCCATCACATGTGCAGCAGCCGTCACGAGCATCACCGCGCCGCTGAGGACGGCAGCCTCGCAAAGCGTCTGGTAAAGCACCTTCAGCTTGAGGGTTCGATAGTAGAACATTCCCACGGCCGTGCCGTAGACGACCGCAACTGCGGAGGCTTCTGTGGCTGTGAAAACCCCACCCAGAATACCCCCGAGTATGATTGCTGGCATCAACAGAGCCGGCAGCGCCTTGGCAAAGGCATTCATCGCGCGGCTCGCCGAGAACGGCGCTTCGACAGGATATCCCGCGCGGATCGAAATGAGCCAGGCAGTGACGATTAACGCGACACCAAGCACGACCCCCGAGATCAGGCCAGCCGCGAAGAGGGCACCAGTCGAGATCCCAAGATACGCCCCGAGAATGACCATGGGGACACTTGGCGGGATGATGATGCCAATCGTCGAGGATGCAGCCGTCACGGCCCCCGTAAACGGGCGGCTATAGCCGCGCTTGACCATCGGATCGATCAGCATGCCGCCTACGGCGGCGGTATCGGACATCGACGTTCCGCTCATGCCGGCAAAGAACATCGACGTGACGATGTTCACCGCCGCCAACCCGCCGCGCATCTGGCCAACGAGGGTTTTGGCGAATTCCACGAGGTGGCCCGAGATGCCGCTACGGGTCATGATCTGACCGGCAAGTATGAACAAAGGAACGGCAAGGAGCGGGAAGCTCTGAACGCCCCTGTAAAGGCGCTGCGCCACGATGAGCTGGTCGACATCGGCCAGCCAGAATATCCCCACGGCGATCGAGATCAGCGCAAACGCGATAGGCACGCCAAAGCCGATCAGGCCGAGAAGGACGCAAAGAGCGAGCAAGAGGGTCATATCGGTGCCTTAGAGGTCGACGGAGGTGGTGGAAGTTTCAGTGTCTGTCGTGACGGGTTCTTCGCCCCGCGACATGCGGATCAGGCCCCGGATCGCGGTTGTCACTGCATCGAGACAGATCAGCGCTCCGGCTATGGGTATGGCCGCGTAATACCAGGACGTGGACACTTCGAGCACATTGGTCAGCTGGTCCGAGAACCGCAGCATCTGTTTTGTGCCATGCCAGACCATGATCCAGCCAATGAGGCCAATCAGGGCCTGATTCAGCAGGAATGCCGCACCCCGCACCGGGAAAGGCATCCGCGCCAGAAGAAGGTCGACCTTCAGATGCGCCCCTTTGCGAAGCGCGAGATACCCGCCGATGAAAGTGATGTAAGTCAGCAGCGCAAGCGAGACTTCGAAGCTCCAGCTAAGGGCGGAATCAAGCGCGTAGCGATAGATGACGGCGAGAAACGCGACGCCTACGGCGGCAACCAGAAGCACCGCGATGACGCCTTCAAGAATACGGTTGATCATCGCGGTGCCTCCTTGCCTTCGATCAGGGACGCGCCGCGACGATGGCGTCGATTAGGTCCTGCGCCGAGCCGGACTGCTCGGCAGCCCACTCTGTCCAGATGGCAGAAGACGCATCGGTGAAGGCCGCGATATCAGCGTCGTTCACCTGCATGCCCTGCTCCTTGAGGAAGCTGACGATCTCGGCGTCCGCCTTCGTGCCAAGCTCGACCGAATATGCTTCGGCCGCGTCTCCGGCTTCCATGACGGCCTGTTGCTGCTCTTCGGTGAGGCCCTGAAACTTGTCCTCGCTCATCAGCAGGTAGGTGACCGTGTAAAGGTGGTTGGTCAGCGAAAGGTAGTCCTGAACCTCGTAGAAACGCTGAGACTGGACCCAGATGACCGGGTTTTCCTGGCCGTCGAACACGCCGGTCTGCAGCGCCGAGTAGAGTTCGCTGAACGGGAGCGGCGATGCATTGGCGCCGTAGTGGTTGAAAATCTTGATCCGCAGCGCACTTCCCGGTGTCCGCATCTTGATGCCGTCCAGGTCGGCGGGCACGTTGATCGGGCGCACATCGTTGGTAATCTGGCGGAAACCGCCTTCGAGAAAGGCAATAGGGCGCAGGCCCTTGGCAAGCAGCATTTCTTCAATCATCTTGCCGGCTTCGCCGTCCATTGCCGCTTTCACGTGGTCACGACCGGAAAAGATGTAGGGCAGCGCCGTCGCACCCAGTTCGGGCACAACGCTGGTAATCGGCGTCTCCACCGTAGCCATGTCAAGCAGACCGGTCTGCATTGATTCCAGCGAGCTTTCCTGATCGCCCAGGGCGCTGTTTGCGAAGAGATCGACATCGACCGCCCCACCGGTCAAATCGCCGAGCACCTCGTCGAAACGTTCGACCGACAGGTAGGCAATCGATTGTTCGTTGCCGGGCATGTTCGCTTTGAACGTATGGTCTTGGGCGGTTGCCGGAAGCGAAAGAGCCACACAACTGGCGGCGATCGCCGGGATGGATAGGATGCGGTTCATCATTTTCAGTTTCTCCTGTCGGGTCGTTTTTTCTACCTGGAGAGGCTAGAAGCAAAATCGACATCGAAATAGAATGTTTCGGACACAAAGAAGAACGTCGCAGTCTTTTTTCCCGGATTGGAGCACGGAATGTCGAGTATCAAGGTTCGGTCAAACCGGCCCGGAGGCGGGCGGCAGAAGTTCCGCGTGGCGATTCTTCCGCTGGACAATTTCACCCTCAATGCATTCTCGGGCTTTGTCGACGCGCTCCGACTGGCGGCCGATGAGGGTGGGCGCAGTCGTCAGATTGAATGCGGTTGGGAGATTGCGGGACACAAGACCGTCCAGGCCAGTTGCGGCCTTACCGTGACACCGCAAGGACCGCCGCCCGACCCCGCGCAGGTGGACTACATCGCGGTCAGCGCAGGTAACGATTACAGGGACAGACAACAGCCAGCTTGGCTGAATAGCTATCTGAAAGATGCCGCCGACAAGGGCGTGACGCTGATCGGCCTCTGCACCGGCACCTTCAACATCGCGCGCGCAGGCCTGATGCAGGGGCGTCCGGCCTGCGTGCACTGGAATGTGCGGGAAGAGTTTCGCGAACAGTTTCCGGGCATCGAAACGGTTTCTGACCGCATCTTCCTCGATGCCAAAGACCGCATTACCTGTGCCGGCTCGACCGGTGCCTCGGATCTGGCTCTATACCTGGTGTCCCGGCATTGCGGTGCCGAACGGGCGCAACAAAGCCTGCGTCACATGATCCTGAACCGGCAAAGGGAATCCTCTTCGCCACAACCGCAATTCGTAACCGACATGAGCGGTGTGAAGGATGCGGATGTCAGACATGCGATAGGCTTGATGGAGCAGGCCCTGAACGCACCGATTTCTGTCGATGACCTGGCGACGAAGGTCGGCCTGAGCACACGCCAATTGAGCCGTCGGTTCATGGAATGCGTCGGACACCCGCCTTCCAGGTTCTACCGCGTAATGCGCCTTCGGTACGGTGCTTGGCGGCTCCTTCACACCACGGACAGGATCGGACAAGTGGCGGCAGACCTCGGTTTTGCGGATTCCTCGCACTTTTCACGAGAATTTGCGTCGCTCTTCAACATGACGCCGAAAAACTATCGTGCAGCTTCCAGCCAATCCAGCCACAACTTGACGGAGGTTGATCAATGAAGGTCTGTAGCGTCTGAACCAATTGCTGTAATCGTCGCCGCCCTCAGATTGCGGGGAAGGACGACACGACACGGGGGAACATCGTCTGATAGGCTTCGGCATGGGTGATGCGCGTGCCGGAGTTGAGCCACGCCTGGTTGCCCCGCTGAAGCGCCACGCGCGTGTGATACTCCCAAAGCCATTCCTGCGCGTCCATGCACTCGAACGCCTTGCGTTTCAGGTCGAAGACCGGGTCGATGTTCAGATACACATCCGGCTTCCAGCCCGAATTCTCCGGCTGGTGCGGTTCATACATCAAGATCGGAACCGGTTTCGCCGACGGCACCTGCGGGTTGTGCCCCTTTGCCTGAGAGATGATCTGCGCTTCCTGCGCCACCCGGCTGGTCAGCTCGTGGTCGAAATTCCACGGATCGCCCGGCGCGTGGCTCAGGATGAAGGATGGCGCGACCTCGCGGATGATATCCGCCAGTTGCAGGATCGTGTCCTCGGTGATCCGCATCGGGTAATCCAAGTGTCCCAGCAACCGAAGGTCCGCGCCCAACACATCCGCCGCCCGGCGGGTTTCGTCGGTACGTTCCGCGTTCACCCGGTCGAGCGTCATGCCCTCCTGGCGCCACAGCTTCGCGCTCTCGCCCCGGGCACCGAGCGACAGGCACACGACATGCATGTCCCAGCCTTCCCTGGCGTGAAGTGCGATGGCGCCGCCCGAGCGCCAGACGAAATCTGCCGCGTGGGCACTGATGACAAGGCCTGATGGCATGGATTAACTCTCCTTTACGGGGTCAGGATTCTTTCGGGCGCCAAGCGCGACCCAGATCACCAGCAAGACCGACATGGCGAGGAACGCGGCGCTTATGGGGCGGTCGATGAATACCATGAAGTCCCCGCGGCTGATCAGCAATGCACGCCGGAAATTCTCTTCGATCAGGGGGCCCAGGACATATCCCAAAAGCAATGGCGCCGGCTCGAACCCGAAGGCCACCATGACATAGGCAGCGAGGCCCAGTCCCGCGACAAGGAAGACGTCGAAGCTGATATTCGCCACGCTGTAGACGCCAACGGCAATGAACAGGCTGATCGCGGGAAACAGATAGGTTGGCGGAATCTTGAGCAGGCGGACCCAGACCCCCATCAGCGGAATGTTCAGGATCAGAAGGATGAAATTCCCCACGAGAAAGCTGACCGCCAGCCCCCAGAACAGCTCTGGGCTGTCCGCGATGACTTGCGGGCCGGGCGTAATCCCGTGCACCAGAAGCGCGCCCAGGATCAGCGCCATGATCGCATCGCCCGGAATGCCGAGCGTCAGAGTCGGTATGAAGGCGGACTGCGCCGCGGCATTATTGGCCGCCTCGGGCGCGCTGATGCCGGGAATGGCCCCCCTGCCAAAGCTGTCGGGCTTTTTCGATATGCGCTTCTCGACCGCGTAGGCCATGAACGCCGCCATCGACCCGCCACCGGCCCCCGGCAGGATACCCACGGCCGATCCCACCATCGAGCCGCGCAGGATCGGGTTGCGGCTTTCGGCAAGATCGGCGCGACTGGGCATCATGCTGCGCAGGGTGACCTTGGCATTGAGCGCGTGATCGCGGGCGAGGCCGATGCTGGTCATGACTTCGGTGACGCCGAAAAAGGCCATCGCGATGACGACGATGCTGATACCATCGAAAAGCTCGGGCGCGCCGAAGGTGAACCGCATCGTGCCCGAGCTGACATCCGTTCCGACGATGCCCAGCAGCAGGCCGACGGTCACGCTCGCGGCACCGATGAACTTCGATCCTTGGATCAGCGTGCCTGCCGCGACAAGGCCAAGCGCCATCATCGAGAAATAGTCGGCGGAATGAAACGACAGGGCGGCGCGCGCCAGGGGCGGCGACAACATGATCAGCAGCGAGATCGCGATGCAGCTGCCGACGAAGGATGCAATGGTCGTGATGATCAGCGCCGTCCCGGCCCTGCCCTGCCGCGTCAGCGGATACCCGTCGAGACAGATCACGGCGGAGGACGCCGTGCCGGGCATGTTGATCATGATCGACGCGATCGAACCGCCATATTGCGCGCCATAGTAAATGCCAGCCAGCATCACCAGTCCGGCCGTCACGGGCGCATAGAAGGTCAGGGGCAGCAGCAGCGAAATGGCGGTCAAGTGCCCGATCCCGGGCAACACGCCGACGACCATGCCGACGGTCACACCGATCAGGCAGTAGATCAGGTTCTGAAAGGTCAGCGCCGTTTCCAGACCCAGGATGAGGTTGTCCACGACTCCCATCAGAATTTCCACGCAAAGGCAGGTGCCGGGATTCCCAGCAGAACGATGAACAGGAAATAGGCCGCCGGGATCAGCACCACGCACAACGCCGCCAGCGCAAGCCATTTCGGCGGGCTTTCGGACAGGCCGGACAGCACGATCAGCAAGGCCGACGCGGGAACGAAGCCCAGCCGCTCGATGGTCAGCGCGAACACGACCAGCGACAGTGTCACCATGACCATCGGGCGCGCCCGCATCGGACGCGCTGTCTCGCTGCTCCGAAGCCCGCTGACAGCCGCGCCGATCCCGCACAGGATCAGGACGATCCCAAGCGCCAGAGGCACCAGCCCGGGGCCCATCCGCGCAGGCGTGCCGATGCGATAGCCCAGGCTGATCCAGCACACGCCGATGCCGATGGCCAACGCGATTAGTCCGGCGCCGATGTCCTTGCGCATTCCGGTCTGCATGATGGTCCTCCCGTCAGGCCGCGGGCGGTGAAACACGCACCGCCCGTGGCGTCATGCGTTACTGCGCGGTGATGCCCGCAGTCTCGATGATCGTTTTGAACTGACCGCGCAGGCGATCGAGCATTGCATCGAAATCCTCGCGCGACGACGGGTACGGTGCCGCGCCCGCATCTGTCAGGGTCTTGGCCACGTCGGGCTCGGCCAGGATCTCGGCGATTGTCGCGTTGAGCTTGTCCAGCACCGCGTCCGGCGTTCCGGCCGGGGCCATCAGGCCGGTCCACTGGCTGGTGTCGACATTCGGCACGCCGCCTTCCTGCATCGTCGGCGTTTCCGGGCTCGGGTCGATCCGCTTGGCCGAGGTCGTGGCCAGAACGATCACGTCACCGCTGTCGATGAACGGCTTGGTCGACGAGTAGGAAACCACGCTGACGTCCACCTCGCCGCTGGCCACGGCCGTCGCGGCAGGGCGACCGCCCTTGTACGGAATGTGCTGGATCTGGATATCCCCTTCCAGCGACATCCACTCCGGCGCCAGATGGTTCAACGTACCGATCCCCGCCGACGAGTAGGTGATTGACCCCGGCTCGGCCCGCGCGGCCTCCAGGAACTCTTCGAACGTCTTGAAGCTGGCATTCTTGTTCGCAACAAGGATCAACGGCGTGTCCGTGATCGTCGACACGGTGGTGAAGTCGGCCTCGGCGTCATAGGGTGTCTCCTCGAACAGGGACGGGTTGATCGTCAACGTACCGGCCTCGCCCATGAACAGGGTGTATCCATCCGGCTCCGCCTGCGCCGCGGCGCTCGCCGCGATAAAGCCCGAGCCCCCTGCGCGGTTCTCGACGATAACCTCCTGGCCCAGGCGCCGCGAAAGCCCCTCGCCGATCGTGCGCGACGCCAGGTCGACCACGCCGCCCGGGGCAAAGGGCACGAGAATGGTGATGGCGCGGTTCGGATAGTCCTCCTGCGCCGCCGCGCCGGTCGCAATCATCGCCGCAAGCGCGGCTCCCAGCAGTTTCTTCATGGTGTTTCACTCCTCCCATTGTGCGGCCCCTTCGAGCCGCCTGACTGATCGGCCCGAACGACCGATCGTATTCAGCGTCCCGCCCGGCATCGCTACAGGCCCGGCAGGAAACTCAGAAATCTCCGAACAACCGGACGGAGACCGCCTTGAGATGCGCGCGCATCAGCGCCTGGGCGGCGTCCGGGTCGTGATTGGCGATCGCCTCCGCGATACGCCTGTGCTCGTCGAAGCTGCCATGATCGCGCGACGGCTTCGGCGTCTGCCGCTGCACCGCGCCCCACGTGACCGAGCGACGGATCGAATTCAGCCTGTCGAAGATGGCGACCAGCGGGATGTTGTCGGTGGCTTCCGAAATCGCACGGTGAAAATCGTCGTCGGCGGCCTCGTAGGCGTCCCAGTCGCCCGCCGCATGGGTCGCGCGCTCCGCCGCGGCGATCCGGTCCAGGGCCTCGGCCGAGGCATTCATCGCCGCCTCCCGCGCGATGGACGGCTCGATTGCCAGACGTGCGGCCATCATCTTGACCGGCGTGGTGCGCCGCGACAGGGCCAGCGTGGTGTCCGCCTGCTCTTCCGCGCTGTCGGGGTCGGACATGAAGGTGCCCTTGCCAACGTGCCGCCAGATCTTTCCCTCGTCTTCCAGGTCCTGAAGCGCATTGCGCAGCGCCGCGCGGTTCAGGCCCAGCTCGTGCAGCAGCGCCCGTTCGGACGGAAGACGGTCGCCCGGACCGAAGTTGCGCTCCTCGATGAAGGCGCGCAGCCGGGTTGCCGCCGCCTCGTTGTCAGCTGTCCGGATTTGAGTAGTCTCGTCCACGCCCATACCGATCAATTTTCGATCTATCAGATCAATCCGTCAATTGGTCGCAATGGTTGCCACCTTGGATTCCAAAAATCAACTGATTTATAAAATTATTGCCCAGATCATTTTTAAATTGATCTTTTCAGAAGTTATTTCTATGGCTCTATGTCAAATTAATCTGAAAGGTTGTCATGGCTGACTTTGCTATCTCCCCGCCCGAAGTTATCAGTGTTCCCACCGCCTCCGGCGCGCGATTCCCCGTGCGTCGCGTCTATTGCATCGGTCGCAATTATGCCGCCCACGCCATCGAGATGGGCCATGACCCGGACCGCGAACCGCCATTCTTCTTCCAGAAGAACCCCGACAATCTCGACGCGTCGGGCGAGTTTCCCTACCCGCCCCACAGCTCCGACGTTCACTACGAGGTCGAGCTTGCGGTTGCGCTGAAATCCGGCGGCGCGAACATTCCGCTTGGCGATGCCATGTCGCATGTGTGGGGCTACGCGATCAGCCTCGACATGACGCGCCGCGACCTGCAGGGCGAGATGAAGAAAATGGGCCGCCCCTGGGAAATCGGCAAGGCGTTCGAGCGCTCCGCGCCGATTTCTCCGCTGGTCCCGATCGAGGAAAGTGGCCCGCTCGACGAAGGCCGGATCGAATTGCACGTCAACGGCGAACCCAAGCAGGACGGCGACCTGAACCAGATGATCTGGAAGGTCCCGGAAATGATCAGCTACCTGTCGGAGTATTTCGAACTCGCCGCCGGCGATGTCATTCTGTCGGGAACGCCCGCGGGCGTCGGCTCGATCGTGAAAGGCGATGTGATGTTGGCAAAGGTCGAAGGACTCAAGGACTTCGACGTCAAGGTGGTCTGAGGTTTCGGGCGGATGACCGGTAAGCAGGTCAACCTGCCGCAGCCGCTGGACCATTTCCATTGGCTCGTTTCGCTTGTCCGCCAGACTCTGACCTCCAGCTCCAGAACGTAACGGTGGCGCAATTCGCATGGGAAAGCTATGGGAGACGCGCCGCCGCACCCCTTCGACGGATCACGTGTCGCCCATTTTGCTCAGGATGCTCTCGGCGTTGATGATGGACTGAGCGATTTCGGTGGTGGTCGTCCTCTTCGCCATCGCCTGTTTCCTGATCAGGTCATAGGCGTCTCGTTCCGTGATGCCGCGATGACGCATGAGAATGAACTTGGCGTCATTGACCTTCTGCACGTTATCGAGCTTTTCACGTAGTTTGGTGAGGTCTTTCTTGAAACGGTGCTGTTCCTGCTGAAACCGCCGCGCCATGAGCATGCTGCTGAGCACGCCCGCTGCTCGCAGTGGTTTCATCAGAACCGAATGCGCGCCAATTTCGAAAATGAGATCGAGGACCGAAGGGTTCTCATACCCGATGATCGCCACGACCGAGGGTGGCTTCGCATTGCTGCCGATGAAAGTCTTCAGCTTCTGCGCGCTCTGGTCCGTGACATCCACGAACACGAGGTCGAATTTCTCCGGCAGGGTCTTGGGCACCGGCCACATGTGATCGAAATTGCATCCGATCCTGTTGACCTGCTGCATCAGCTCGTCTGCGCTTCGGTCCCGCGGGTGGACGACGAGCGCATGAAGGTCCCTCAGATCCTGGATCGGATCACTCATTCCGTCGCCCACCTCCAGCTACCTTCAGCGTTCGGAAACTCCAGTCGTGGATGGCCGGATAGACAAGGTAGGGATCCGGCTTGATGGCACGGCGTACCTTCGTCTCGATGACGAATTCGCCAGCCTCGTCAACCTTGGCAATCCGCGACTGAAGGTAGGTGTGGTTGTTGTCGGGGTCGATCTTGATCTGCCCCTGCGGCGCGTCAAAGCTGGCCCCCAGAAGAGCCTCGCGCAGACATTCCGTGTCGATCTCGCCCGTTTCTTCAAGCGCACGGGCAAACATGTGCACCTGGCTGTATGTCGCCTCGCAACAGCTGGTGACATCAACCGTCGAGCCAAACTTTTCCTCATATGCCCTTAGAAAGCGGCGGTTCGCCGGCGAATTGATCGAGCGAAAGTATGGGGCGGCAGTGATGTGTCCCGCCGAAGCTTCCGAACCTATCGCGGCAATCTCTCCTTCATTGGTTGTCAGACTGGCGATCGGGCACTCCCTGCCATTGCCTCCGGCGGCATGGTAGGCCTTGTAAAACTCGATACATGCCTGCCCCACAACAGTGGAAAAGATTGCGTCCGGCTTCACTGTCATGATTTCGTCGACCACCGCGGAAAAATCGTCGGCTTTCGCGTCGAGATCGAAATAGACCTCCCCGGTCACTTCCCCGCCTCCCTGGCGAAGTACATTGCGCATGACCCGATTGGACTCTCGTGGGTAAATATAGTCAGAGCCGACGAAGTGGATGCGTTTACCATAGGCATTCATCAGATAGTTCGCCAAAGGCACGCTGTTCTGGTTCGGGCACGCTCCGCCGTAGATCATGTTGGGGGAATATTCGAAGCCCTCGTAAAGCGTTGGATAGAAGAAGAGTGCGTTGCGGCGTTCTACGACCGGAAGAACCTCCTTGCGGGACGATGACATGTAGCAGCCGAATATCACGCCGATCTTGTCTTCGACGATCAGTTTCTCGGCCAGTTCGCCATACCGCCGCACGATTGACGAGGGGTCATACTGGACCGGTTCGATCGGCCGACCGAGGATTCCGCCCCTCGCGTTGATCTGGTCGATGGCCAGCAATGCACCGTTAAGCTGCGACCGCTCGATGATCGAAGTAACACCCGTCTCCGAGAAAAGCAGCCCGACCTTCCAACTCTCCAAAGATCACATTCCTTTCAAAACTGCCGAAAAGAAACGGTTTCATCCCGGCATTGGACTTGGAGCCTGACAATGGCACTTCCATCAGGGGGCGAAAAGTCCCCGTGATCGCCCAGCAAATATCCAGCCAGTGGAAATTCAAGATAACGCCTCATTGCCCTGCGAAGTCCACGAGCGCCGAACCGTTTGTCAAAGCCCTTTGCCGCGATGAAACCCTTGACGTCTTCCGAAATTTCAAGCCGTACATCATGCTTTTTCAGGCGCCGGTTCAACCGCACGAGTTCCACCTCCACCAAATCCGGCATCCTGTCGCGGCCGATCCAGTTGAATGTATCGACATGATCGATTCGGTTCACGAGTTCCGGCGGAAAGCGATCCAGCAGGCAGCGCATGACGATATCATGCGCGCGTTCCTTCCTCGGCTTGCGCGCTGCAAGCATACGCGACCATAGCGCGCGCGGGCTGAACCCGCCCCCCTCGTCGAGCGCCATCAGTTCCCGGGCTCCCAGATTTGACGACATGAAAATCAGGCTGTTCCGGAACGAATAGGTGCGCTCGCCCGACGCGACCGTGAGTGTCCCGTTGTCGAAGACGTTCATCAAGGCCAGCACCACTTCGTTGCTCGCCTTTTCCAGCTCGTCGAACAGAACGAGGCCAGGAAGGTTCCTTGTGCCCTCGATCTTTTCCTGATCAAGGATCGTGGTGCCTTCCTTAGAGCCGACGTAACCCGGTGGCGCCCCCGTCAAGGCAGCCGCATAGTGTTCCTGCGAAAGCGTATTCATGTCGATCCGGCAGAACGCGTCGGCATCCCCATACATTGCCCGGGCGATGGTGCGGACGGTTTCGGTCTTGCCGACACCTGTCGGCCCGCAAAAGAGGATGGACGCCAGCGGTTTGCGCGGATCACCGATATCGGCACGAACCACCTTGAGGATCTCGAGCAGCTGGCTGATCGGCTCGTCCTGCCCGATGATCGATGCGCGCAATTCGGCCTCGATGTCGGCAGGATCGAACGAAAACCGCGACGTCAGGGCTCTGCCGGATCCGGACACGTGCTCCGGGCGCGCGGTGACGCTGGCATTCTCGTCCGCAAGAGCGGCTGAAAGCTTTGCTTGCCTTTGCGTTTCGTGCAACCGGTCCGTCAGGAAAGGCATATCCACTCCATGTATTCAGTGAAAAGCGGAGCGCCCCTCCCGGGCCGCCCCGCAACGTCGCGGCGGATCACTTCGCTTCTTTCTCTTTCGCGCCGGTCGGCAGGCTGCCGACAGGACAGCACGCAACCCCGACGGTCGACCGGGTGAAGGACTCGACGTGCTCCCGGGTCTTCTCGGCATCGTTGACCCAGTTGCGGTAGAACTCGAACGGGCATTCGGCCACGCCCTTGTCGCCATCCCCCGAGGCGTGCACACCCGTGTACCCCCGGTGCAGCAGCTTGAAGAGATGGTTTTGCGACTGGTCGTTGGCGCGGGCGTCCCGGATTTCGGGAATCGACAGCTGGGCATACTGGATACCCATCTCTTCCTCTCCACATTCTCCAAGCGTCCGGCCGTCGAAGCCGATGATCGCCGAATGTCCGAAGTAACTGTAGACACCGTCGAAGCCCGCCGCGTTCGAAACCGCGACATAGCTGTTATTGGCCCATGCCATGGCTTTCGCCATCACCACCTGCTGATCCTTGGCCGGATACATGTACCCCTGACAGCGCACGATCAACTCGGCCCCCTTCATCGCGCAGTCCCGCCAGATCTCCGGATAGTTCCCGTCGTCGCAGATGATCAGGCTGACCTTCAGACCCTTGGGGCCCTCGACAACGTAGGTCTGATCGCCCGGATACCAGCCTTCGATCGGGTTCCACGGCAGGATCTTGCGGTATTTCTGTACGATCTCACCCTTGTTGTTCATCAGGATAAGCGTGTTGTACGGCGTCTTCTTGGGATGTTCCTCGTGTCGCTCGCCGGTCAGCGAGAATACACCCCACGTATTGGCCTTGCGACAGGCCCGCGCAAAGACTTCGGTTTCGTCGCCGGGGATGGTGGCGGCGGTCTCCATCATTTCGTCGGGGTCGTACATGATGCCGTGCGTGCTGTACTCAGGGAACACGACCAGATCCATCCCGGGAAGGCCCTGTTTCATCCCGATGATCATTTCGCCGATCTTCTCGGCGTTCTCGATCACCTCGGCCTTGGTGTGCAACCGCGGCATCTTGTAATTAACGACGGCAACGCCGACCGTGTTGTCGCTGCTTGAAATGTCACCATGTCTCATGTCTGGTCCTTTCCTGTTGGTCCTGGATGGTGGATTACCCTGCCCCGTCAGAAGGTCAGGTGTTTCTCGACGATGTCGTCGGTAAGTTCTTCGGATTTTCCGTTGAGAACGACGCGGCCCTTGTCGAGCACAAGGAAGCGATCCGACGCTGATCGCGCGAAGGGCACGTTCTGCTCGACAAGTATTATTCCCAGCCCTCGTTCACGGTTGAGCCGGACGATCGCATCCTCGATCTGCTTGACGATGTTGGGCTGAATACCCTCAGTTGGCTCATCGAGGATGAGTATCTTCGGGTCCATCGCCAAAGCCCGGGCGATAGCCAGTTGTTGCTGCTGGCCGCCTGACAGGTCCCCGCCGCGCCTCGCGAGGAACTCATCGAGGATCGGGAACATCTCGAACAGATAATCCGGAATCTCGCGCTTGCCGTCGGGCCGCGCGAACGTACCCATGAGAATATTCTCGCGCACGGTGAACTGCGGGATGATCTCACGGCCCTGTGGAATATAGGCGATCCCGAGCCGCGACCGCTGTGGCGTCGAAAGCCCCAGTATGTCCTCGCCGCCAAATATAAGCCCACCATCGCATCGGTCGGTCAGACCCATGATCGATTTGAGAAGCGTCGTCTTGCCGACACCGTTCCGGCCCAACACCGCAAGGAACTCTCCGGGTTCCATATC
Organism: Roseovarius sp.; assembly: GCA_046290265.1. Taxonomy (GTDB): domain Bacteria; phylum Pseudomonadota; class Alphaproteobacteria; order Rhodobacterales; family Rhodobacteraceae; genus Roseovarius. Next base: position 30,326 of record JBKAGF010000015.1, read on the forward strand.
GAAGGAAACCCCCTGGATCACCGGACTTTTCCCGTAAAACGAATACAGATCTCTCGCTTGCATGTTTTCCATGGTCAGTGCCCCAGATACGCAGTCTTGACGGCTTCGTTCGCCTCGATTTCCCGGATCGACCCTTGGGCCAGCATCGCGCCACGGTTCATCACGATGATCCGGTCGGCGACGGTGCGGACGAAGGACATGTCGTGCTCGACCACGATCAGCGTGTGGCTGGCGCTCAATGATCGGAAGATCTCGGCGGTGCGCTCGGTTTCCTGGATCGTCATGCCGGCGGTCGGCTCGTCCATCAGGATCAGTTTGCTGTTCTGCGAAATCAGCATGGCGATCTCGAGCCATTGCGTTTCGCCATGCGACAGGTTGCCGGCCTGCTCGTGACGCTTGTCGCTCAGGTGAACCCGCTCAAGTATGGCGCAGGCCTCCCGCGAGTCCGAAAGCGCCAGACTTGTCAGTGCGCTCCAGATGCCCGGTCGTTTCGACCGCGCCACCGACAAATTTTCCGCGACGGTCAACTCCTTGTAGACCGAAGGCACCTGGAATTTTCGGCCGATGCCCAGTCGCGCGCGCTGGAATTCCAGCATCTGCGAAATTTCGGTCCCGTTCAGCCGGATCGAGCCGCCCGAGGGCTGGGTCTTTCCGCAGATCAGGTCGAGCGTGGTCGATTTTCCGGCGCCGTTAGGCCCCAGAAGGCAAAGAATCTCGCCTTCCTTCACATCGAAACTCAACCCGTCGACGGCGCGCAGACCTCCGAACTCCACGTGCAGGTCGATGACTTGCAACTGCTCCATGGTCACGGCTCCTGCCCTGTTTCAAGGTGTCGAGATGGTGACGTCTGCAGCCGCGATTGCCGGCTTCTGCCGCGAAGCCGCGCAACGATTTCCGACAGCAGGCCGTAGATGCCACGAGGCATGAACATGACGACAAGCACGAAGATCACGCCCAGCATCAGGTGCCAGCCCTCGACGAACACGTCGGAAAGCCGCCCTTCGAGCATGTTCACGACGATGGCACCGAAGGCCGCGGCGATGACGGACTCTCGTCCGCCGACGGCGCACCAGATCACGATGGCCAAGCTGAACGACACCCCCATGTATGTCGGCGAGGCGAATTCCAGCACCATCGTGTAGAGCATGCCCGCCCACCCGGCGAGCGCAGCGGAAATGCAGAAGATTGCGGTCTGGTAGTTTGCGACATTGTAGCCAAAGAACCGGGCTCGATCCGCATCCTCGCGGATGGCGCGCAGGATCAGGCCGAATTTGCTGTGCGTCAGGTAGACCCCGACGGCCAGCGCGACGGTCAGGCACCCGGCCACCAGATAATAGAACCCCATGCTGTACGGGTCGACCGTCCAGCCCGGAAGCTGCAGTTGTGCCAACCCGGTCAGCCCGTTCTGGCCCCCTGTCAGACCTTGCTGATTGATGACGAAAAGCTGGAACGCCACCAGGAAGGCCAGCGTGATGATCGCCACGAACACCCCTGCGATGCGTGCCCGGAACATGAAGATCGCGATCAGCCCACCTATGAATGCCGGGATCAGAAGCCCCGCCAGCAGCGTGAATGCCAGGGACTCGAAAGGAACCCAGATCAAAGGAAGTTCCGGCACGTTGTTCCAGCCCATGAAATCCGGCATCCCGTCGCTGGCACGCAATTTCAGATGCATGGCCATCGCGTAGGAACCCAGGCCGAAGGTCGCAGCTTGGCCAAGGTTGAGCAGCCCGGCCGTGCCCCAGGACAGAGCCAGCGCCATCGCAACGATTGCCAGCGCGAGATACCGGGCAAAGGTGTTGAGCTCGAAGCCGTCGTAATTCATCACGGCAGGCACCCCGAAGGCGATCACCATTGCGAAGATCGCGAGTGCGGCGAGATCGTATTGGAATCTGGAAGTCATACAGGTTTCCTCAGCGACGTGTTTCGGTTGGGAAAAGACCACGCGGACGCAAGCGGATCAGCACGATGATCCCTGCCAGAACGGCGATGCGGCCCAGTGTGTCATTGATTACGATCGAAAAGAGCGCCGTCGCCTCCCCGATGAGAACCGATGCGGATGCCGCCCCGATCAGGCTCCCCAGCCCACCGACGATCACTACCAGGAACGCATCTACCACCAGCCCTGTCCCCATGGTGGGGATCGTGCTGAAGAGAGGTGTGATCAGGGCTCCGGCGATCCCGGCCAGGCCGGCCCCATAGGCGAATGTGAAGGAATAGACGCGCTTGGCCTCGATCCCGTAACACTCCGAAATGCGGCGATTTTGAATGACCGCCCGCAGCTTCATGCCAAACTCGGTTCGCGTCATAAGCAGCCAGGTCCCGTACAGCACGGCAATCGAGAACACGATCACGAACAACCGGTAGTTGGACATGATCAAAGACCCGATTTCCGTGTTCCCGGACAGGACTTCCGGCCCTTTGACGAAACGGGATTCCGCCCCGATCCCAAGCCGAACGACCTGTTGCAGGATGATGCCGATGCCCCATGTCGCCAGTATCGTGTCGAGCGGTCGGTGATAGAGCCTCTGGACAACGATCTTTTCGATGATCCATCCGACGGCGGCCACGGCCGCGAACACCAACGGCAGCGCCGGAAGAATGCCTATCCCCGCGAAGGTCTGCAAAGCCCAGGTCGCGTAGGCGCCCAGCATGACGAACTCGCCATGCGCAAGGTTGATGACCCCCATCGCCCCATAGATTATCGCAAGGCCAAGCGCGATCATCAGCAGGATCGACGCCATGCTCAGCCCGGCAAAAATTTGGTTCGCAATCACTTCCATGGAAACACCTCTCCTATGGGTCCGGCTCGTGTTTCGAAGCCGGACGCTGTTTTCGGACTGGTCCGAGCCAAGGATTGTCAGGTCTTGACCAGACCCTCGCTGGTGCAGGTCTGGCCGTCGTAAGCGGCATAAGGCTTGGGGGCGATCCGTTCCCGGGACTCCACCAGAACCTCGGCCTGGCCGTTCGTCTGCCACTGACCGATCTTGGGCCAGAGGTGCGTGTGCAGGTTCTCGTCGATCAGGACCTCACCCTGCGGCGCATTCAGCGTCAGTCCCACTGCCGCATCTCGGATTGCCTCGGGAGTCAGGTTCGCCGGGTCGAGTTTTTCGAGCGCGGCCTTAAACTGATAGACCTGGAAATAGGCCGCTTCGCTGACGAAATGCGTGACCGTGTCCGCCCCGTAGCGCGCCTTGTAAGCCTCGACGAATTTCTCATTCTCGGGTGTATTGTGGCCCATGAAGTAGGGCGCCGAAGAGAAATGCCCTGCCGCGGCCTCGCCGCCGATCGCTTTTACCTCGACCTCGGAACGCGTCAGGCTCACCACCGGCATCTTTGCAGGGTCGAGCTCCGCTGCGTGATACTGGCGTGCAAACGCCACGTCGGAATCGCCGACCACGGTGGCGAAGATGACGTCCGGCTGCTCGGACCGGATGCGGTTGATGACCGAACTGAAATCCGAATGCCCCAAGGGCACGTATTCCTCGCTGACCACTTCCCCGCCATGTTTGGCCAGCAACGTCTTGCAGTAGTTGTTTTCTTCCTTCGGATAGACGTAGTTATTGCCGATCATGTAAAATCGCGGTCCGAAATTCTCGATGGCCCACGGGATCAGGTCGTCCTGCTGCTGGTTCGGCACAGCGCCGCCATACATGACATTTCGCGAACACTCGCGGCCTTCGTAAAGCGTGGGGTACCAGTAAAGGTTCTTGCGCTGCTCCGTGACCGGCAACACCGCCTGGCGGCTGGCCGAGGTGTAGGAACCGAAAACGCTCACGCACTTGTCGCGGATCATCAGGCGTCGGGCCCGGTCCGCATAAGTCGCGGGGTCAGACGCCGGATCTTCGATGATTGGCCGCAACTGCCGGCCATGCACCCCGCCGGCCGCATTGATCTCGTCGATCGCCATCAGCGCCGCGTCGTGCAGCGTGCTTTCCACAACTGCGACGGCGCCAGTCAGGGAAAACAGCAGCCCGACGGGAATTTCGTTGCCCTGCGCCATGGCGCGTCCGGCTGTCGTCATCAGCGCGGGGGCAGACAGGGCACTGGTCGCGCCGATCGCACCTATCCCTCCAAGAAAGTCGCGGCGTTTCATTCGATCGTCTCCTCCGTTGGTTACGAGCGGCCGTTGAACCGGCACAAAAAAAGGCCCTCCGCCGCGACACGTTCAGTCACGATCGGAGAGCCTCATTGCTCATGATTTTTCTAGACTCGCATTTGAGCCTTTCTTAACTGTTCGGCAAGATTATCTTTTTTGCAAGAAAAATTTTTTCTTTCAAATCTTCTAGTTACACGATGGGACAGACCTCGGCGCCGGGTCAGGGAACGATTTTCAGTTCAGCGATCTTGTCGTCCTGAAGCAGAAACAGGTAACGCAGATCGACGGGGCTTCCGGGAAAATTGCCGACAAGATGGCTGGTCACGATTGTGCGCTCGCCCTTCTCGGTCAGGGAAAAGGGTTCCACGGTATATGTGTATTGGGTCGATGCGTTGGCCATCCACTGCCGGATCGCCTCCCGGCCCTTGTACGTATTGCCTTCATCGACAACGACCGCGTCTTCGGTAAAGCACTCCGCGATCACTTGCGCGTCGCCTTTCTTGTCGGCCGAGAAATACGTGGCAATCACCACCGGTAGTTCGAGTTTCATGGGTTTTCTCCTGTTGCGTCCTGTTGCGGTCCGAGGCGCCGCGACCTTTGCCAGCCGCGGCAAAAGGCAATCTAATACTGCTTGGAATTTCGAGAATGGGGATAAAGTCGAACGCCAAGTCCCAAATATCCGGATAATCTATCAGCCAAACTGCAGAAAATTATCCCACATACCGCAATGGTACGTTTTGAATTATGCTTATTATTAAAACTGAAACGGTCCTCTAAATCCTTGAGGACGCAACATTCACCAGAATCTGGAGATGGGAACATGGCAGACTTCCTCAAGCTGACCGGCAAGCGGGCATTGGTAACCGGGGGTACCCAGGGTGCCGGCGCTGCAACCGTCGAACTGCTGCGAGCGTCCGGCGCAAGGGTCCTGACAACCGCACGATCCCACCCGCAAAAGATCAACGCCGATGCATTCGTCGCCGCGGATCTGACGACGGTGACGGGCTGCGAGGCGGTTGTCCGTTCGGTCCGGGACGAGCTGGGCGGCATCGACATCGTCGTTCACATGGTCGGCGGGTCATCGTCACCGGGCGGAGGTCACGCTGCACTGGATGACGCACATTGGCAAAGAGAGCTCGACCTGAACCTGTTCCCCTCGGTCCGGCTCGACCGTATGCTGGTGCCGGACATGGTGGCACAGGGTCACGGTGTCATCATCCACGTCACTTCGATCCAGCGCGTCCTGCCCCTGCCCGAGGCCACGACCGCCTACGCCGCCGCCAAGGCAGCCCTTTCAGCCTACAGCAAAAGCCTCTCCAAGGAAGTCTCGCCCAAGGGCGTCCGTGTCCTGCGAGTCTCGCCGGGCTGGATCGAGACAGAGGCATCAGTGCGCCTCGCCGAACGCCTCTCCGAGGAGCAGGGAACCGACTACGAGGGCGGCAAGCAGATCATCATGCAATCGCTCGGCGGCATCCCGATAGGCCGCCCGACCAGACCCGATGAGGTGGCCAGCCTGATCGCCTTTCTGGCGTCGGACCGCGCGGCCACGATCACCGGCACCGAGTACACCATCGACGGCGGAACCGTTCCGACCGTCTGAACACCTGCACCTTCCTCGACATACCGCCGACATTCCGACAGGCGGCCGGCATTGCATCGTCCATCCCGGTGAACGGTGAACCCAGCTTAGGTGGTCTGATTGCGGCTTGCCGATGCAACCACGTCATCGCGGCGAATACCTCTTTCAATCCGACCACACACATCCTCGCGGAGATCCCCGATGGCCAACAACCCGAACCCGGTTCAGCACGACCTTGCCGTTGTGGTAAACCAGCAATACCTGCGCCGGAACTTGCGCTCCCATTACGACTTCATCGTCTGCGGCGCCGGGTCCGGCGGCTCTGTCGTGGCCGCTCGTCTGGCCGAACAGCCGGATGTCAGCGTTCTCCTGCTCGAGGCCGGTGGCGACGACACGGCAGACACGGTCACCACCCCGGCCCTGTGGCCCCTGAACCTCGGCAGCGAGCGCGACTGGGGCTTCTCTGGCGAACCCGGCGCGACCCTCGCTGGCCGCAGGCTTCCGCTCAGTATGGGCAAGGGGCTGGGCGGCGGATCAAGCATCAATGTCATGGTCTGGGCGCGAGGCCACAAACAGGACTGGGAACATTTCGCCGCCGTGTCCGGCGATCCCGCCTGGGGCTACCAATCCATTCTGGGTTACTACCGCCGTGCGGAGGATTGGCAGGGCGCTCCCGACGCCGACAGGCGCGGCACGGGCGGACCCGTCCACGTGGAACAACCCGCAGCGCCCCAGCCCGTCGCCCGCGCGATGATCGAGGCCGCCGATCAGATGGGCATCCCTGTCTTCGACAGCCCGAACGGCGAAATGATGGAAGGCGCCGGTGGGGCCGCCATCGCGGACCTACGCATCCGCGACGGGCAGCGCCAATCGGTGTTCCGGTCCTACACGTATCGCGCCATGCACCAGCCCAACCTGACCGTCCTGACCGGTGCCCTGGTCACCCGCGTCCTGCTCGACGGGACATCCGCCACAGGCGTCGAAGTCCTGCTCGACGGCAAGCCCCGACAGTTCCGCGCGCGCTGCGAGACAATCTTGTCGCTCGGTGCCATCCAGACACCGAAAGTCCTGATGCAGTCAGGTATCGGACCCCAGGAAGAACTGTCCGCGCACGGCATCCGGACCGCGTGCGACCTTCCCGGTGTCGGCCGCAACCACAAGGACCATCTCGCCTTCGGCTGTACCTGGGCCTATCTGAAGCCCGAGAGCATCGGCGGCGGTGGATGCGAGGCGACGCTCTATTGGCGAAGCGACCCGCGCCTTCAGCAGCCGGATATCCTGCAATGCCAGCTGGAATTCCCGGTGCCCGCCCCCGAAGAAGCCGGCATCGAAACACCGCCCCACGGCTGGACCATGTTCGCCGGACTGGCCCAGCCAAAAAGCCGGGGCCGCCTGCGGCTGTCGGGGCCGGAGGCCGATGATCCGATCCTGATCGAACCCAACGCGCTCAGCGCCCCCGAAGATCTGGAAACCGCGCTGGCCGCCGTCGAACTGTGCCGCGACATCGGCAATCACGAGGCTTTCGCCCCGCTCGTCCGGCAGGAGGTCGCGCCCGGCAGCAGAAATCGCAAGGCGATGGTCGATTTCATCCGCAAATCGGCGGTCACCTACTGGCACCAGTCCTGCACCGCCAGGATGGGACGGGACGAAATGTCGGTCGTCGATCACCAGCTGAAGGTCTATGGCATCGACAACCTGCGCATCGCCGATGCCTCGATCATGCCGCGCATCACCACCGGCAACACGATGGCCCCCTGCGTGGTCATCGGCGAACGTGCCGCCGACATGATCCTTCAGCGACACGGCCTGACGCGCACCGACCGGCCTCTCGCCGCCGGGGCATGAGCACCACCGCGAAGCGGATCGGGGACAAGCCATTGCCGATCCGCGTCCCTCGCCGGGTCCAACATGCCAATCACGACGCCGCGCTTCGCGCCTTCCTCAACCACCTCCCCCGCGCCGTCGCCATCGCTTCTTTCCGGCGGCCGTCCGTCTGCCCCTCACCCGGCCCGCGCCGAGCGCGCCAGTTCACGCGCAAGGTCCACGAAGACCTTGAACGCGGCCGGAGGATTGCGCCGACTGGGATAATAAAGGCACAGCGGCGCAATCGGCGGGGTCCAGTCCTCGAGGATCCGCACCAGCCGGCCTGCCGCGATATCCTCGTGCACGTTGGATTCCATGAAATATCCGATACCCACACCGTCAAGGACCGCAGCACGGGCAAGGCTGGCTTCATCCAGAGTGAGCGGCCCGTCCACGTCCAGATGCACCGGCTGGCCCTCGGATTCGAACTGCCAACGATACAGCGCGCCATTTGGCAGACGGACGCGGATACAGGTATGCGCCTTCAGGTCGGCCGGAACCCGCGGCACGTCCCGGTTCGTGAAATAGGACGGCGCGGCGACAACGGCATGTCGTCGCGCGGGACCCAGCGGAATCGCGATCATGTCGGTAGGCACGAGGGTCTTGCTGCGCACCCCGAAATCGAACCCGTCCGCCACGATATCCACAAGGGTCCCTTCGGTCACCAGATCGATCCGGACGTCGGGAAAACGCTTCAGGAACTCCAGGATTAGCGGCGCATGTATCTCTTGCGCAGCGGTGACAAAGGTATTGATGCGCAGGGTACCCGTGGGTTTTTCCTGCTGCGACCGGACCATGTCCAGCGCCTGGTGGATATCCTTTACCGCCGGGCTGACCTGATCGACGAACCTGTGCCCGGCCTCGGTCAGCGAGACGCTGCGGGTCGTGCGATTGAACAGGCGCACACCCAGCTGCCCTTCCAGCTTGGAAATCGCATTGCTCAGCGCGCTGGTCGACATCCCCATATCAAGCGCCGCGGCGCGGAACGATCCCCTGCGACTGATCGCGAGCACGGCATCGAAATCGGTCAACTTATAGTTTTTCATTATCCCAATTTTCGTAATTCAACATCTCTTTTTATCCCAATTATCAAGACGACGTCAAAAGCATAGTTAACCGTTACGCATCAATTGACGGAAAGGAGCAGACCTCACCATCGCTTACCCGGGCCGACCGTACCCGCCAATTCCGACAGCAAGGTTGCAAGCACCCGTCATCGCCAAATCGCTATGCCGACGCCTGCGACGGGGATGCATTCCAGCAATCATTCCTCAAAGCCGCCTTCCCACGGCCTTTATGGACCTCTCGATATATCAATCCAAGGAACTTAGAATGTCCAAGAAACTCCGAACCGCCGTCGCCGCCGCTGCTGCCGCCGCGACCATTGCCTCCGGCGCGAGCGCGCAAGAGACGATCCCGCCGGAACAGCCCGTCAAATCCGTCGTTCTCGTCCACGGCGCTTTCGCCGACGGGTCGGGATGGCGCGGCGTGTACGACATCCTCACCGCGCGTGGCTACCGTGTCAGCATCGTCCAGAACCCGCTGACCTCTCTCGCAGATGACGTGGCCGCCACCGACCGCATCCTCGACCGTCAGGACGGTCCGGCTATCCTCGTCGGGCATTCCTACGGCGGTACGGTCATCACCGAGGCGGGCATCAACCCCAAGGTTGCGGGCCTCGTCTACGTCTCTGCGCTGGCCCCCGATATCGGCGAGACCACGGGCGACCAGTTCGCCGACATCCCCGCCCCGCCCGAATTCATCATCGAGACCGGCGAGGACGGTTTCGGCTTCGTCAACCTCGAAGAATTCAAGACCGGCTTTGCCGGCGACACCACCGATGCGGACGCCGCATTCCTGCGGGACAGCCAGGTGCCCATCAACATGGATATCTTCGGCACGCCGGTGAAACACGCCGCCTGGAAGGAAAAGCCGAGCTGGGCCGTGATCGCGACCGAGGACAAGGCCATCGACCCGAAACTGCTGCGCCACACGGCGGACCGGATCGGTGCGGAGTCGGTCGAGGTGCCCGCCAGCCATGTCGTCTTCCTGACCAGACCGCAGGAGGTCGCCGACGTGATCGATGCGGCCGCCCGTGCTTCCGGGGGAGGCTGACCTTGACAGCGCAAGCGGCGGGGACAGGCCCTGCCGCATCAGCCCCCCGTTCAACTAACACTCTCACGCAGGGAATTCACCCCGGCAATGGAGCCAGATCATGTCCCACATTCACGTGAAATCCATACTTTCTTGGAGTGCCATCCTGTTTCTCGTTTCGATCGCGGCACTCTCTCTCGCCATCTGGATCGTCAATGTCGACAGTTTCACCGGCAGCTACGTCCAGTCGAACCGCACTTGCGATATGCCCGGATCCGATCCGTGCCAGATCACCATATCGGGCAATCGCCATGTCCGAATCTGACCCTTTCCAGGTAACCCGGCGCGCGGCGATCGCCGGCGGCGCAGGCCTTCTGCTCTCGGCTTCGACGCCCTTCCTGTCCCCCTCTGGCCTGCGGGCCGAAACTTCCCCCTCCATCAAAGGACCTCAGACCATGACATACATTTCCGCCGGTGACGGCACGCAGATCTTCTACCGCGATTGGGGCCCGCGCGACGCGCAGCCCATCGTGTTCCACCACGGCTGGCCGCTGACGGCCGACGAATGGGACGCCCAGATGCTCTATTTCCTCGACAAGGGCTTTCGCGTGATCGCCTTCGACCGGCGCGGACACGGCCGCTCGGACCAGACGGAAACCGGCAACGAGATGGACACCTATGCCGCCGATGTCATCGCCCTGGCCGACGCGCTGGCCCTCAAGGCGGCCGTGCATGTGGGCCATTCCACCGGCGGTGGCGAGGTCGTGCACTACGCCGCCCGCGCCAAGCCCGGGCGCGTCTCAAAACTGGTCCTCATCGGTGCCGTGCCGCCGGTGATGGTGAAGAAGGACGGCAACCCCGACGGCACGCCGCTGGAGGTGTTCGACGGTTTCCGCGAAGCGTTGTTGGCGAACCGGCCGCAATTCTATCTCGACGTGGCGTCGGGCCCGTTCTACGGCTTCAACCGCCCGGATGCGCAGGTCAGCGAAGGTCTGATCCGCAACTGGTGGCGGCAGGGGATGCAGGGCAGCGCCAAGGCGCATTACGATTGCATCAAGGCCTTCTCCGAGACCGACTTTACCGAGGACCTGAAGGCGATCCAGTTGCCGACCCTGGTGATGCATGGCAGCGACGATCAGGTCGTGCCCTTCAAGGCCTCTGCCGCGCGGACGGCCAAGATCATGGCGAACGCGACGCTCAACGTCTATGAGGGCGCCTCGCACGGCATGGCGGCCACGATTGCCGGCAAGATCAACGAGGACATAATGGGCTTCCTCAAGTCTAGCTGACGGACCAGCGCAGGCATCGCCTGTCAGGCTTCCCCCGCACCTCCCCCGGGGGAAGCCTTTGCCGTAGCCTGATAGTGCCCGCCTGCTTGCGCGACCGCCCCCGAAAAATCTGACGAATTGGGCGCCGGGTGCCAGGCGCCGTCACTGGATGTCATCGCCATTCCCCGGACGACCCGATGGGGATATCCCATGAGCGAAAGATACCTTCACAGGCATTGGACGCATGTGGCCAGGGCCAGCGTCGCAACGGACGCAATTGTCAGAATGAGGATCCACTTCGCTATGCCCTTTACCAGTTCGGAAGTCATCGAACGTCTCCGTCTAGATGGTGGGTCGGAGCGGCAGGCAGGCACGCCCCGTACTGTATTTCCGGCTTAAATTCACGCCGCGCGCGTCGCGACACGGGAAAGGCGCATTCGAACCAATGCTCATCGCGCAAGTTTCCCGGCGTCTGGTGCCTTGTTCGCGGTAAACCGCTGCTCGACCTTCCGGACGATCACATAGAAGGCCGGCGTAAAGACCAGACCGAAAACCGTGACACCCAGCATTCCCGAAAAGACGGACGTACCCAGGGATTGGCGCATCTCGGCCCCGGCACCGGTCGCCAGCATAAGCGGCACAACCCCCAGGATGAAGGCCAGGGATGTCATCACGATCGGTCGCAGCCGGCTTCGAGCGGCATGTACAGCGGCCGTCCAGCGGTCATCCCCCTGATCTTCCGCCTGCCTGGCGAATTCGACGATGAGGATCGCGTTCTTAGACGCCAGTGCGACAAGCACGACAAATCCGATCTGCACCAGGATGTTATTGTCCAGCCCGGCGAGTCGGACGCCGGTGATGGCTGACAACAGAACCATCGGTACCACAAGGATGACCGCAGCCGGCAGAGCCCAGCTTTCATATTGTGCCGCAAGCACAAGAAACACGAAAAGCACCGCAAAACCAAAGATCAGCGCAGCGGTGTCCGCCGTGTTCTTCTCCTGATAGCTCAGTTCGGTCCATTCAAAGCCGATCCCCTTGGGCAGGACCTGCGCTGCGATCTGTTCCATACGTTCCAGCGCCTCGGCCGAGGAAACACCAGGCATCGCTTGCCCCTGCACAGCGGCAGAAGGAAAGAGATTGTAGCGTGGCTGCCGCAGCGGACCGGTCGTGTCCGTAAAGCTTGCGAGTGTCCCAAGCGGGACCATGGCACCATTGTCGGACCGCACACGAAGGCGTCCGATATCTTCGGTCGTCCGGCGGAACGGGTCGTCGGCCTGCGCGATCACGTTGTAGGTGCGGCCCGCCAGGTTGAAATCGTTGACATAGGCGGACCCCAGATAGACCTCCAGCGCCTCGTTGATCCGCGCCACGGGAACACCCAGCATCTCCGCGCGTTCCCGGTCGATCTCGGCCCAGACGCGTGGCGTCGCCGTGTTGTACTGGGTAAAGACTGCGACGAGCCCGGGATCGGCATTGGCGGCCCCAGCCAGCGCCTGAGCGGCATCGGCCAGCGCTTGCGGCCCCAATCCGCCACGATCCTGCAGCACCATCTTGAAACCGCCACCCGTACCGATCCCCTGAACCGGCGGCGGACCAATGACAAAGATCGCCGCGCCGGGGATGGCAGCCATCCTCTGGCGGGCTTCATTGAGAATGCTCTGCGCATCGACGCCCAGTTCTTCACGATCGTCAAAGTCGGTCGTGGTGAAAAAGATCACCCCCATGTTGCTTTCGGTCGTGAAGGTCGCGCCGTTCAAGCCGGAAAAGACCACGGCATGCTCGGTTCCCTTGATATCCAGCAGGGATTGCGTGGCCTCCCGGATCACGCCGTCTGTCCGCTCCAGCGACGCACCGGATGGCAACTGGACCACGGTAATGAAATAGCGCTGATCCTGATCCGGGATGAAACCGCCGGACACGCTGGAGAATTGTCGTTCGGTGAACACGAGCAGGCCGCCGAAGATCACCAGCATCAGCAACGGCAGCCGGATAAGGCGCGCGGTGAGCCAGCCATATCCTTCTGCGCTGACGTCGAAGCCCCGATTGAAACGGTCGAGCGCCCAGACAACGGGCCGGGTCAACGGGCCGGGTCGTGAATGACCATGCGGCTTGAGCAACATCGCGGCCAGCGCCGGTGACAAGGTAAGCGACACAACCAGCGAAATCCCCGTGGCCGCCGTGATGGTCAGGGCAAACTGGCGATAGAACTGCCCCGTGATGCCCGGAACGGCTGCCGTCGGGATGAACACGGCCGCCAGCACCAGGGAGGTCGCGATCAGAGCGCCGGAAACTTCTTGCATGGTCTTGCGCGCAGCGTCTCTGGGCAATAGTCCGGCCCGGACGTGTTTTTCGATGCCTTCCACGACGATGATTGCATCGTCGACCACGATGCCGACAGCCAGGACCAGACCGAAGAGCGACAGGTTGTTGATGGAGAATCCAAAGGCGGCCATGATGGCAAAGGTGCCAATCAGCGAAACCGGGATTGCAAGGATCGGTGCGACCGCCGCCCGCCATGTGCCAAGGAACAGCAGCACCACGGCGACCACCAATGCGACGGCCTCGATCATCGTGTGAACGACCGCGTCGATGGATTCGTCGATGAACTCCGTGGTGTTGTAGATCACGTCATAGTCGATGCCTTCCGGGAAACCTTCCGACTGTTCCTCAAGCGTTGCCAGGATTTCCTCGGCGGTCTCCAAGGCATTGCTTCCCGGGCGCTGCGAGATGCCAAGCGCGACGGCCCGGTTGGTGTCGAGATAAGCCCTGGTCGTATATGCGGCAGCACCCAGTTCGACACGCGCCACGTCGCGAAGACGCACGACGCTACCCTCATCGCCTCGCTTGACGATGATGCGCTCGAATTCCTCGGGCTCGACCAGCCTTCCAGTGGTCTGAACCGCAACCTCGAACGCGGAAACTTCGGCCGAGGGCTGTTGGTTCAACTGCCCGGAGGACACCTGCACGTTCTGCGCACGGACCGCAGCCAGAACCTCGGACGGCGTCAGGTCGAGCGCCGCGATCCGATCGGGGTCAAGCCAGATGCGGATTGCATAATCTCGCCCACCGAAGAGCCCGACAGAGCCGACGCCCTCCAGCCGCACCAGCGCGTCCCGCACCCTTTGTGCCGTCTCCGTTATCTGAAGGTCATCACGTGAGCCATCCGGGGAATAGAGATGCGCAACGAGAAGAAGGTCCGGCGATGCCTTTCGCGTCACCACGCCCAGTCGGCGAACAGGTTCCGGCAGGCGTGGTTCTGCGATGGAGACCCGGTTCTGCACCTGAACTTGCGCTGCGTTCAGGTCGGTGCCGATATCGAAGGTTGCGGTGATCGTCAGGTTGCCGTCGCCGGTTGCCTGGCTCGACAGATAGATCATGCCCTCCACACCGTTGATTTCCTGCTCCAATGGCGTGGCGACGGTGTCGGCGATGGTTTCGGCCGAAGCGCCCGGATAGCGCGCGGTCACCTGAACGGAAGGCGGGGCCACCTCCGGATATTGCGCGATCGGTAGGGTGAAAGACGCCAGTCCGCCGAGGATCGTGATGAAAAGCGAAATCACGATTGCGAAGATCGGCCGATTGATAAAGAACTGCGAGAATTTCATGAATTCGTCCTCAACGAATAACGGGGGCGCACTATTTCGCGCTTACGTCCTGCGCGCCCGGGATCATCTCTTTGGCGTTGACGACCGCGCCTGCCGAAACCAGGTGCAGCCCGTCCACGACCACCCGGTCCATCCGGTCAAGCCCCTCGACGACCCTCAGACCGTCGCGCAACGCACCGGGGGCCACGGTACGTCTCTCGACGGTGTCCTGCGCGTTCACCACCCAAACGAACTTTTCGGCCGCGCTGGAACCGATGGCCCGGTCGGGCACCATCAGGCGGACCAGTTCCTCTTCGGCGACCATGCGCAGGCGTGCAAACATGCCGGGGGTCAGCAAACCATCCGGGTTGTCGAAAACCGCACGACCACGGATCGTTCCGCTGCTGCGGTCGATCCGGTTGTCGATGAAATCGATGTGGCCGATATGATCGAAGGTGCCTTCATCCATCAGCCGCAGTGCGACTTTCCGCTCGCCAGAGGTGGTCCGGAAATCGCCGCCGCCCGCGCTGCGCTGGTATTCTAGGAATTGCGCCTCGGTGGCGTCGAACACGAACTGGATCGGATCGACCGAGACGATCGTGGTCAGGGCGGGGCCGGAAACCCCCGAGGCAACAAGGTTGCCTTCGCTGACGGTCTCATCCGATATGCGGCCGCTGATCGGGGCGTGGATCTCGGTAAACTCGAGGTTCAGCCTGGCCTGTTCCACCGCCGCGGTCGCCCCGGCGATCATCGCCCGGGCCACCTCCGCGCTTTCATTGGCAACGTCGAGCGTTGCACGGGCGGTATGCCCGCGCTCGGCCAGGGTCTCTTGCCGGCGCAATTCGGTCTCGGCAAGTTTCATGTTGGCCCGCGCCTCGGCCAGTTGCGCCTCGGCCTCGCGCAATGCCGCGCGGAACGGACGCTGGTCTATCGTCACCAACAGATCACCCGCCTGCACCATGCTTCCGGGTGTGAAATGGATCGCCTCGATCTGCCCCGAGACTCGCGGCTTCACGGCAACTTCGCTGACAGCCTTGAACCGCCCTGTGAACTCGTCGAAATCAGCCAATTTGCGCGAAACTGGTTGGGAAACCGATACCGTCGGTCGGCCGGGCTCCTTTGCGGAAACGGTCGCCTCCGCAGGACCGGCAAGGAAGGGCAGGTCAAGCCCCAGTTCCGAATGGACGTATGCTCCCAGTGCGATCGAGCCCAGAAGGGCCGTGATCGTGACAGTGTTTTTCTTGACCATGATGTCAGGTCCTTGATTGATGTGGTTTCGCGAAACGTGCCGTGCGACCTTGCCATCGCGGGTGGCGTGGCCGACGTGGATTGCATTTTTCAGATCAGGCGCCACCGCCCCATCCGCCAACAAGGCGTCTCACCGGGGCAGGCACCTCAGTGTGCGGTGGGATAGTCCAGGTACCCCTCGGCGCCACCGCCGTACCAAGTCTCTCGCGGCGGGATCGGTGCCAGGTCGATACCACGACGGATGCGGTCGACCAGATCGGGGTTCGAGAGAAAATAGGCACCAACGGCAACCGCCTGCGCATCCCCCGAAGACATAAGGGATTCCGCCGCAGCCTTGTGGAGGCCACCATTGGCGATAATGGAGCCGCGATAATGCTTCCGGAAATGCTGCGCCGTCGCGTCCATGAGCATGGCATACGGGGTGCCGGACAAATCCGTCGGGGCGTTCTGAAACTGAACATATGCCAGATTCAGATCAGAGACCTGTTGCACCAGATACTCGAACGTGGGGATGGTCTGCGGGTTTGGTTGCAGTCCGCCCATGGCGAACCCCGGGCACAGCTTGAAGCCGACGCGCCCGGGCGTCCATTCCGCGATCATCGCGCGCAGGATCTCCAGGGGAAATCGGCTGCGGTTCTCGATGTTGCCGCCATAGTCGTCCTCGCGGCGATTTGCATGGCTGCTCAGGAACTGCGGGATGAGAAAGCTCGCCGTGCCATGCAGTTCGACCCCGTCAAAGCCTGCATCCTGTGCCAGACGCGTGGCCCGCGCATAGTCGGAAATGGTTCGGTCGATATCTTTCAGGCTCATGGGCCGCGGGATCGGGGATCGGTTCATCTCGCCGGTGAAGACCTCGAATTCCAGGTCGACGGCCGAAGGAGCCAGAGGCAGCTTGCCTCCAAGAAGATCCGGATGAGACGCGGCGCCGGTATGACCCAGCTGTACGACGATCCTGCCCCCCGCCTCGTGGACGGCATCCGTGATCCGCTTCCACCCCTCGGCTTGCTCGGTGGTGTACAGCCCGGGCACATGAACCGCGCCGATAGCTTCTTCGCTGGGCCAGGTGCCCTCGGTCAGGATCAGCCCGGCTGACGCGCGCTGCCTGTAGTACTCCACCTGCAACTCGTTGGGCACAAGCCCCGGATTGTCAGTGCGGGCACGCGACATCGATGCCATGACAATGCGGTTCTTCAACTCTATTTCGCCCAACGTAACCGGGTCGAACAGGTTGCTGTCGAGATCTTTCATTGGTCTGACCCTCAATAGGTTAGGGTGACATCGCCGGCCATGTCAGGCCCGGTCACCGCGTGGATGGCAGCGCGATGGCCGGAAGATGCAAAGCTTCGGCTGCCTGAGAAAAGCGCGGGATCGGAAATCCCTGGCTCGATTGCCGCTTCAAGGCCGGAAACACGGGGGGAATGGCTGAAGGGACTTCGCCACGCTCCATCCGTGTTCGGTGTCAGGCCCAGGGCGATGTCCGACAAGACGCATTCTTCAAAGAACCATTCCCGAAAAACCTTCCTTTGGCCCGCCAGCTGTCTTCGGGTCGCATCGGGCGCCGAAAACCGAAACCGCAGGCCGGCACGGCCGGGCGTCTGCGTCTCTGCCATCCTCGCCCCGACCGACAGGCGGGCGTCCAACTCCGCAAACCTGTCCGCAACCGTTGCCTTGTTCGCTGTCACGCCCTCCAAGGTGCCGTCGCGGTGGTCGCGCACGGCCCCGTTCGCTGGGTCCGCGGCAACCATTGCCAGGGCAACCACACCGGAAAGGAGTACGGCTGAATTCGTGAACTGCATTTGACCATCCCCTGAATTGGCCCGCGATCGGTTCGATCAATCCGCCCGCGCGACGATTTTTCCTGTGGACGCATCGTTGGACGCGGCAAATTCCCGGCCCCGGGCCTTCATGGCTTTTTCCGCGAAGATTTGCGGCACGTCCCCGCCACCGACCGTTCCAATTTTCATCGAACCACTCCTTGGATCGCCATCTTGTCGGTTACATTTTGTGTGTAGTTACCTTTAAACAAGTACTTACCTTTTGGTTAGTATGGTATTTTTCTGTCGAAACCCTTCGCACCGACATCACGTCGCAGCGACCAGCGCTCCGTCAAAAACCCTCCAAATCGTTGAATTCAGGATAAAATTTTCAGAGTTCGGTCAATTCAGAGGCTTGCCTAACCATCCGGAAAAACATTGATGTCCGAAGATACTTCCTCGCCGCGGCCTTGCCTCGGCCCCATGTGGACGTCGCATTCTCGGTCTGATGCGCACATCGGGCGTGTAGGTGCGCACCGGCGCCACCCACGAAATCGGCGGCACGATGACCTCCGGTCAACATGACCAGCGTGCAAAATTTCAGGGTTTGATGTTGATCCCACGCCAGCCAAGGCCCGGGGTTCTCGGAAGAGGATGGCAAGGTATCTCTCGCCGCTCTATGCGTTCCGGGCCCAAGGTTCGGACACGGGTCTTGCGATCGGCAGTTTGATCCTGAACCGACATGACGGCCGGATCGCCGTAGTCGATGCGCCCGAGGACGGCGCGCTGTTCAAGGGTTACCCGTTCACACCTTGTCTGTATTCTGCGTCTTTTCCAAAACGCCGGAGATCGCGGAAGCGTTGGCTTCGCCCCAGGCGCAGATCGGCTCAAGAGCGGCAGCAAGGTCGCTCCCCAGTGGCGTCAATTCGTAATCCACGCGCGGCGGAATTTCCTTGTGATCGGTTCGGGACAGAACCCCATGGGCCTCCATCTCCCGCAACTGATTGATCAATACCTTGTCGCTCACGCCGTCTACCGACCTTTTCAGTTCTCCATAGCGCAGCGGTCCCTTCGCCAGGAAGAAAAGGATCAGAGGTTTCCACTTGCCACCGATGATCCGCAGGCTCGCGTCGAGGCCGCAGAGGAACGTGTTGCATTCTGCAGTGGTCTTGTTCGTCATTTCCAACCCTTACCTCAATCTCAAAACCAGGTTAACTCTCTCCTGACCCAAGTCTCACTTCGCCACGAAAAGGCGGGGCGGTCAAACGCGGCATCGCCAAGACGACCATCCATGCTGACCACGAAGAAGATGATCCCACGCCGCACCCTCCGAACGTCTTAATTGGTGGCTGCAACAGTCGAACGCCAGAAATCACACCTCAATTCTTGTTTACCGGCCGGTCAAGGCACTGAAACGCCGAACACATTCCCTGCGTAACGTCACCATTACCGTGCAGCACGGCCCCCCGTGATGAAGTGGCCATCAAGGCCAGCCGGGAACATGATAGCGGACGAAACATATTACAATCCTGCGAAACGCGGGATCGCATGGGTCTCGAAGAGCATCCGCGCCAAATCGTCCGCCGCGCCAGCGGTCATGACCATATCCACCAGGCACCCGCTGACGCGGCGTTGATAAACCTGCGTGCGGTCCTCTGGCGGCACCCCTGACGGTTCAGCATGACGGATTTCGGTCAGAATCCGGCGGCCTGTCCGTCCTTGCGCGGATCAGAGCCCCCGGCATAGTCCCCGCTCGGCAGCCGCTGGATCAGCTGGGCCCCGCCGAAACCAAAGGCGTTGTCGGGGCTTTCCACCGTGATCCTGTGCCCGAGGTCCCGCAGCCCGGCCAGGGTCTCACCCGGCATCGTCGGCTCGCAGGCCACGTCCAGACCCGAGATCAGCCGCCAGCGCGGCGCGTCGGCCGCAACCTGCACATTCTGGTCCCACAGCTGCGTTCTCAGCAACAGTTGTACATGCCCCTGTGCCTGGATCGGACCGCCCATCATGCCGAAGGCCATCGAAGGTGCGCCGTCCCGCATGGCAAATCCGGGTATGATCGTATGGAACGGGCGCTTGCCCCCGGCCACCCGGTTCTGATGGCCGGGCCGCGTGGTGAAACCCGCCCCGCGGTTCTGCAACGAAATGCCAGTGCCCGGCACCACGACACCCGATCCGAACCCGGCATAGTTCGACTGGATGAAGCTGACCATCATGCCCGAAGAATCCGCCGTGTTCATCAAGACCGTGCCGCCGCGTTTCGGCGCGCCCGCTCCGAAACTCTGCGCGCGTGCCGGGTCGATCAGCGCCGCGCGGGATTCCAGGTAATCGGCGTCCAGCAGGGCGGTTTCGTCCACCTCGGTCATGCTGCCACGATCGCCCACATAGGCATCCAGATCCGCATAGGCCAGCTTCAACGCCTCCAGCTGCAAGTGCACTGCGGCGACATCGTCAACCCCGTGATCGCGGATTGACGTGTGCCGCAGCATCCCCAGCGCCATCAACGCGGCAATTCCCTGCCCGTTCGGCGGGATCTCGTGCAATTCGCAACCGTCGAAACCCTGCGAAATCGTTCCGCACCAGTCCGACCTGTGGCCGGCCAGGTCCTCGACCGTCATCGCGCCGCCATGCGCCTTGGCGAAGGCGGCGATTTCCTCCGCGATCTCACCCTCGTAAAAGGCACGCCCCCGTGTTTCGGCGATCAGGCGCAACGTCCGCGCGGCGCCGGGATTGCGAAACCTCTCACCGGCGCGCGGGGCGCGCCCATCGGGCATGAAGGTTTCGGCAAATCCGGGCTGCGCATTCAAGACCTGCGCACCTTTCTCCCACAGGAATCCGATCACGGGCGAGACCGTGAACCCCTCCTGCGCGTAACGGATCGCAGGCGACAGGACGGTTTCAAGTCCCAGCTTGCCGAACCTGTCCGACAGCATGACCCAGGCGCTGACCGCGCCAGGTACCGTCACCGAATCCCAGCCGTGCTGCGGCATCCCGTCGGGGAAACGCTCGGGCGTCCACGCTGCGGGCGCACGCCCCGACGCGTTCAGCCCATGCAGCCGCGTGCCGTCCCACAGGATGCAGAACGCGTCGGATCCCAGCCCGTTGCCCGTGGGCTCCACGACCGTCAGAACCGCCGCGGTGGCAATGGCGGCGTCCACCGCGTTGCCGCCCTGCTGCAGAATGCTCAGGCCCGCCTGCGTCGCCAGAGGCTGTGACGTGGCGACCATGTTCCCTGCCAGCACAGGTGAACGACGGGACGGATAGACGGGGTCGTGACGTAATTGCACGGGCGAACCTCCCTTCGGGATATCTCATGCGGCGGCCAATGGCTCCGGGGGCCTTAAACGCGCAGCGACCGACACGGGTTTTGTGCCCGCACTAGGGCCCAGGATCATGCCCGGCGCAAGGGGCAGCGGCGAAAATTCCTGCCCGTACCGATCCCGGCGCATGGCCCGCAGGCAGATCTTGAAGCCAATACGCCCCCGGACCGCGCGTTCGGGAAATCCCGATGCGACGATCCGGGTCTCTCGGCCTAGACGCGGCCCTTGGAACGGACCGCGGCCACGGCAGTGTCGGCCAGTTCCGGCGCCGCACCGACATATGTCGTCGGATCGAGCAGCGCATCCAGCTCTTCCTCGCTGACCGCCGCGCGGATTGCTTCATTGCCCAGCAGGGCGTCCCGGAACAGGATGTCGGATTCCAGCCCGCGCATGGCCGCCTCGTAGACTTCTTCATGCGCGGTCTGCTTGCCCAGCTTGTCGGACAGCGCGAACATCACCCGCTCGGCCAGCGCGTATCCTTTCAGCAGGTTCAGGTTCGCCAGCATGCTGTCCTTGCGGACCTCGAGATCGGAAAAGACGAATTTCAGGTTGTCCAGAACCACAGACAGCATCAGGCAGATCTCGGGCAGGATCTTCCACTCCATCTTCCACACCGCGCCGTCGCGCTCGTGCTCGTGCTTGGTGATGTCCGACAGCATGTTGATGTTCGATTTCAGCGTGTTGCTGACGGTCACCGAGTTCTCCGTCACCGCCGGATTGCGCTTGTGCGGCATCGTTGACGAGCCGACCTGCCCCTTGCCGAACGGCTCCGCGATCTCGTCGAACTCGTTATGCGCCAGAAGCAGCAGCTGGTTGCCCATCTTGTTCAGCGTGGCGTTGATACCGCCCATGACCGAACCAAACTCGTAGAAACGGTCGCGGGCAGCCTGCCACGAAATGTTCGGGGTCCCGAGGTCAAGGCGCTCGTTGATCGCGCGCTCCATCTCGTCCGCCTTGGGTCCGAACGACGCCTTGGTGCCGACCGCACCGACGATGGACCCGACGAAGACCCGCTTTTCCATCTCGTCCAGCCGCTCCAGGTGCCGGTCGATTTCCGAAAGCCAGATCGCGGTCTTGAACCCGAACGTGACCGGAATCGCCTGCAGCGACAGCGTGCGTCCCATCATCGGGGTGTTGCGGTGCTCCTCGCTCAGGCGGATCAGGTCATTGGCAATCGCCTTCAGATCCCGGCGCACGATGTCGGTCGCACGGCGCAGCTGCAGGACCATCGCCGTGTCCATGATATCCTGAGTCGTCACCCCGAAATGCACGTATTCTCCCGCGCCGTCCTCGCAGGCATGTTCCAGCGCACGCACGGTCGGAACAAGCGGATGCTTGGTGACGCGAAGATGTTCCAGAACCAGGTCCAGGTCGATCGCCTCGTACCGGGATTTCGCCGCGATTTCCCTGGCGGCATCTTCCGGGATCATGCCCAGCTCCCCCTGCACCAGCGCAAGCGCCGCCTCGACATCCAGCCACGCCTGCATCCGCGCGCGATCATTGAAGACATCGCGCATTTCGGCGGTGGACCACGCGTTCATCAGCAGTTCGGAATCAAAGACACTCGTTCCCATCGGGGTATTCTCCTCGTCTTGTTTGGTCGTCGGGGGCGGGTTCTGCACCCGCGATGTGGCAATCAGGCGGCGCTGAAAGATCGTTCCAGATCGGCAATCAGGTCGTCGACATGTTCAAGACCGATGTGAAAGCGAACCATGCTTCGGCTGCCCTCGTCGGTTGCGAAAGTCCGGCCGTTATCCGGTGTGCAGGGCATCGCAAGGCTTTCGAAACCGCCCCACGAACTGCCGATCGAGAACAGCTGCAGGCGGTCGACAAAGCCTTCGGCATCAAAGCCGTCGCGGAAATCCACGGTCAGAAGACCGTTGCAGCCGCTTGCGTCCCGCGCCCAGATCTGCGCCCCCGGATGGTCCGGCAGGCCCGGATGCAGGACCCGGGCCACCTCGTCCCGCGCCTGAAACCACTGCGCCAGTGTCAGGCCGCTCGCGCCATGCCGTTCCAGGCGCAGCCCAAGCGTTCGCAAGCCACGGATACAGGCATAGGCATCATCCGGGCCGATCGTCTGCCCGGTGATCGCGGTGTGCCTGCGAAGGGCGTCAACCGCCGCCCCCTTCGCCGCCACCGCCCCCATCATGCTGTCCGCGTGACCGCCGATATACTTCGTGCCCGCGATGATCGATACATCGCAGCCCAGCGCGAGCGGGCGGTAAAGCCAGCTTGACCCGTATGTGTTGTCCGCCGCCACGATCAGCCCGTGCTTGTGCGCGTCCCGGCACAGCGCCGGCAGGTCCATCACCTCGTAGCTTTGCGAGGCAGGACTTTCGGCCAGCACGACGCGCGTATTGGGCCTGACATGGTCCGACAGGTCGGTCGTGGACCACGGAAAATACTCGACCTCCACGCCATAGCGCGCCAGCACCGTGTCGCAGAAGCTGCGTGTCGCCGGAAAGATCGTGTCCACCACCAGCAGGTGATCGCCCGATGCAAGATAGGGCATCAGCCCGCCCGCAATTGCGGCCACGCCGGTCGGGAACAGGAAACAGGCCTCGGCCTCTTCCAGCGCGCACAGCGCGGCAGACAATTCATGTGCGGTCGTCGTGCCGCGCCGGCCATAGGACAGGACCCGGTCGTCGGTTTCCCGCGCGGCCTTGGTGTTGCGGTACGACTGGACCGTGTCGTGCAGAATGGTCGATGCGCGCACGATGGGCGGGTTGGCCGGGCCCGGAGTCTGCGTCCGGCCGAAATGCATCAGCATGGTCTCGCGTTTCATGTCGCATCCCTCTTCGCAGCGGCCCGGTCACGCAGCCCCACAAGCACCGGGACAATCCACAGCAGAGCCGAAAAGATCATCATGCCGAAACTGATCGGGTGATTGACGGGATCCAGGAACACCAGCCAGTTCCCTTGCGAGATGTTCAGTGAGTTCTTCATCGACGCCTCCAGCTGAGGCCCCAGCACCAGCCCCAGGATCGCCGGCCCCAGCGGAATGCTGGCCAGCCGCATCACATAGGCCACCAACCCGGCCACAAGGGCGACCCACATGTTGAACAGGTTCGCGCCGTCGGAATAGGCCCCCATCAGGCAAAGCATGGCGATGACGCCCACCATGGCTTCCTTGCGAATGGCGAAAATCGAGCGGGACACCGTGCGCAGCACCAGCCAGGCCACCGGCCAAAGAAAGATATTGGCGGCCAGAAAGGCGACGATGATCATCCAGGCCACATCGCCATGTTGGGTGAACAGCAGCGGCCCGGGCACCATGCCGTGCAACGCCAGCGCACCGATGAACAGCGCCGAGGTCGAGTTGCCGGGAATGCCCAGCGACAGCAGCGGCACCATCGAACTGGCGGTCACGGCGTTGTTGGCCGCCTCGGGGGCGGCGACGCCCTCGGGCGCGCCATCGCCCCAGTCGCTTTCGCCCGGCTGGCCCGCGAACCGGTTGCGGAACCGGCGTGCGGCCTGATCGTAGGCCAGGAAAATCGCCATCAGCATCCCCGCGCCGGGCAGCATGCCGATGACATTCCCGATGGCCGCGCTGATGCCCCAGATCGGGGCCAGCCGCCGCACCAATCCGCGCGGCAGTCTCAGCGAGCCGATCTTCGGCAGCGACGGCGGCACGACATTGGCACTCCGGTCGCGCAGGATGTCCGCTTTCAGGTCCAGCATGGCCGCAATCCCGAACAACCCGACCAGCAAGGGCACGAAGGGAATGCCCTCGATCAGGTTCACGTTGCCGAACGTATAGCGCGGCGATCCCGTCATGGGGCTGAATCCGACCGTCGCCACCAGCAGGCCGATCAATGCAGAGATGCACCCCTTCATGATGTTGCCGCGCAACAGCCCGACCACGCTCGACAGGCCAAGGATGGCCAGCGCGAAATTCTCGACATAGCCGAATTCCAGCGCGACCTTGGCCAGCGACGGCGCGAACAGCAGCAATACGACGGAACTCAGCAGCCCGCCCACGACCGACGACGTGATCGCGATCGACAGGGCCAGCCCAGCCTTGTCCTTGCGCGCCATGGCGTGCCCGTCTTCGGCGGTCAGCAGCGCCGACGCCGTGCCGGGCACCTTGATCACGATGGCCGGAATGGCACCGCCCGTTGCCGCGGCGCAATAGACACCGACCATCAGCGCCAGCGCCTGATCAGCGGGCATCGAGAACGAGAATGGAATGAACACCGCAAAGGCGATGTTGTCATTGATGCCGGGGATCGAGCCGACCACCATCCCGGCAATGACGCCGACCAGCAGCATCATCGCGACGGTCGGGGTGGCAAGGGTCTGAAACCCCAGAAGGATCATATCCATGCGACGACCTCAGAAAAGGTACGGGGACAGGGCTTCGGGCAGGCGCACACCCAGTCCCCAGACGAAGGCCGCGTAACCGCAGCCGGTGATCAGCGCCGCGTAAAGCACGGCACGGACAACCGGCCGAATGCCGCAGATCACAAGAAAGGCAACCTGCATCAGCAGCGTCGGCAGGACAAAGCCCGCCCCCAGCGTCAGCGCAGCGATCCACGACACGATCACAAGCGTCGAAAGCGCGGCAACCTTCCCCGGGATTGCAA
This sequence comes from Roseovarius sp., assembly GCA_046290265.1. Taxonomy (GTDB): domain Bacteria; phylum Pseudomonadota; class Alphaproteobacteria; order Rhodobacterales; family Rhodobacteraceae; genus Roseovarius. The sequence goes on from JBKAGF010000015.1 coordinate 55,721, forward strand.
AGGACACGCTGTCCGGAGACGTCAGGATAACCCGCAGGATCAGGCCAAGACCGAACGCCATCAGCAGGATCGACAGCAGCAGCGGATACCGCCCCGCCATCGGATCGAACCCGCCGGCCATCACGGCGGCCGCCGCTCCGAAAACAAGAATGCCCAGGCCCACCCAGACATCGCTATGAGCCAACAGCCCCTTGCCCCGCGTTTTCGACGTCATCGTCTTTCCTCTGCAAGAAAAGCCCCCGGCGGGTGCCGGGGGCATCGGTCCGGCCTTATTTGGCCAGACCGGCCTCTTCAATGATCACTGATGTCTGTTCGGCATAGTTGTTGACCACGAACTCGAAGCCTTCGGCGTCGCGATAGACCGGCACATATCCGGCGGCCTGCATCTTCTCGACGTATTCCGGCGTTTCGTAGACCGACTTCATCAGGTCGGACAGAACCTTCACGGCTTCATCGGGGGTGCCTTTCGGCACGGCCCAGCCCCGGAAGGTCGCCCAGATCGGAATGTCGATTCCCGCTTCTTGGAAGGTCGGAACATCGGGGAAGTTCTCGTCGCGCTCCTCGGATGCGACCGCAAGGATACGCACGCCATCGGGGCCGACCTGGCCACTTGCCTCGCCCATCGGCCAAAGCGCGGCGTCAGCATGGCCGCCTGCGATGGCCTGAACCTGCGCGCCGAACCCCTTGGTTGGAACATAGGTGAACTCCAGCCCGGTCGCGCGCTCGATGGCCAGGCCCGACATGTGGTGCGACGTGGCGATGCCCGCGACGACGACGTTCAGACGCTTTTCCGCGGCTGCCGCCAGGAACTCCTCGGCGGTCTCATAGGGCGAATCCGCCGGAACCGCGATCACCTCGGGGTCCAGATTGTACAGCGCCACGGGACGGAAATCTGCCACCTCATAGGACGCCCCCTTCATCTGCGGGTTCGTGACGACCGAGCTCGTCATTGCCAGCACCGTGTATCCGTCGGGCTTGGCGGTCGCGACGCTCGTCTGACCGACTACACCGCCGCCGCCAGACCGGTTGACCACGTTGATCTCTGCGCCTTCCAGGATCGTGTTGGCGGTCTCGGCGATGATGCGCGAGGTGACGTCGACGGACCCGCCGGGATCGAACGGGACGACAAGGTCGATATTCTGCTCGGGGTAGGACTGCGCCCAGGCAGAGCCTGCCAGGACCATCGCACCAAGTGCCGTTGCGAGTGTAAGATGTTTCATCGTCTTCCTTCCCTGTTCCTGAGAAAAGGCCGGCAGCCCGTGCAGGGTAACCGGCTCGTGTGATCCGGGGGAGTGTTACTTGAAAGAAGTCTTTTTAAAAATTAATAATTGTAGAGAACCTATAAGATATACTTAAGCGAGTAACTTCCGTGCGGCCGGATCTTCAGATCACACACCTCAAGACATTGATCGCCATCGACGAGCACGGCAGCTTCACCGCCGCGGCGGACGTTCTCGGCCGCTCCCAGTCCGCGATCACGCAGCAGATGCGCAGCCTCGAAGACGCGGTCGGCAAACCGGTCTTCGTCACATCCGGCCGCCAGCGCAAACTGACCGACGCCGGGCATGCCCTATTGCGCCACGCGCGCGAGATCGTGTCCATGTGCAACCACGCCATCCTGTCAGCCGAGCGCAGCCATGCTTCCGAAGTCGTGCGGATCGGTGCTCCGCTCGAGATCGCCAACGCGATCCTGCCCGGCATCCTGCGGGATTTCGCCCGCCTGTATCCCGCCAACCGGATCATCCTTCAGATCGACCGCAGCCGCGCATTGATGGAATCGCTCGAGGACGGCGGGCTCGATCTGGCGATAAGCACCTGGCGCCTCGGCAACCGCGAGGGCAAACTCATCAAGCTGCTCCGGGCCCACTGGATCGCCGCCCGCGATTGGCAGCGTCCCGATGAAGCGGCCTTGCCGCTGATCCTGACCGACGAACCCAGCATGTTCCGCCGGATCGGGCTCAACGCCCTGGATATGGCCGGCCTGCCCTATTACGAACGCTTGACGACGGCCAGCCCCACCGGCGTGCGCTTTGCGGTCGAGGCCGGGCTTGGAATTACCCCCAGGGCCCTCAGCGCCTTCCGCGGCGAGGTCAAGGTTCTGGGGCCCGAATTGGGCCTGCCTTCGCTGCCACGGGTATCCTACTACCTGCACCGGTCCACGGTCAGGTTCGGCGACCATATAGAAGCACTCTATGAAATGACCCTCGCGCATGAAAAACGCGACCCAGCGCCTCCCGGCTGATCCAGCGCGCCCGCGCCTTCCAGTGGAGCGGATCACGCATCAATCCGCGTGCGCACCTGCATCGGCGGGCCCCGGGAAAATGTCAAAGGCGGCCCGTTCGCAGGCATCCAGCTGGTCGACAAGGCCGGTTTCCCACTCAAGATAGCGGCGCGACGACTCGAGGTTTCCGTCATGGCGGTCATGCACGAAAAACAGGAAATCTATGGCGGCCTCGTCCGATGGAGTCTCCGGGCTGGCCTCCACGGGTCTGCCAAGTTGCGCCCAGGCCTCCATCCCGCCCTCCAGGTACAGGCAATTTGCCTGCGCATCGCTGTCCAGCTCCAGTGCGAACAGCATCGCGACCCCGGGATCGTCGGCAACCAGAACCACCGGCCTTCGCGCATCCAGCGCGACCTCCGCCGCGCGCGGTCGCGTCGCCCAGATCGCACCCGGAACATGCGCTGCGCGATAATCCATGCTCGACCGCAGGTCGACGACAATGGCAGATTGGCCAAGCCGTGCCAGCGCGCCACAAGAGAGGCCCGGCAATCTCTCGGGCACGGACGACGGCGGCGCGGCCTCGTCAGCCATCGTCAGACCGTTCCTGACCACGACGGCATCATGCCCCATCTGGCGCAGCCAGTATGCCGCCAGCGCCGCGCGAACCCCGTTGTCATCGAACAGCGCGATCCGCGCCCGACGCATGGCCACCCATTCGTCCGTCGCCTGCACCAGTTGCACCGCAGGGGCATGAACGGCCCCCGCCACATGACCCGCGGAAAACTCCTCTTTCGTCCGGACGTCGATCAGGTAGGCACCCCCGGTCCGCCACGCAGGCACGTCGTCCGCCTCGATGACGGGCAGATCGTGCGTATGGATAAAGCGGTCCGCAAAGGCACGCCCCTGCTCCACCTGATCCGCCGTCAGTTCCGGCAGGGGCGCGGCGGTATTTTCCCGGGACAGTTTCCGGCCCGACAGCGCCCAGCCCTGCGTGCCATTCTCCAGCGCGTAAACCCGGTTCGGAACTCCGGCGTCGATCAGGCTCTGCGCCCCGATCAGCCCACGCGTGCGCCCGGCACAATGGATGACCACGGGTTGATCCTCCGGCGCGCAAAGCGCGGCAAATCGGTACAGCATCTCGCCATTGGGCAAGTTCCGCGCCCCCGGCACCGTCATCTTGCGAAAGTCCTGCGCCGGACGGCCATCGACAAGGCACAAACCGACCCCGTCGCCCCGCATCTGCTGCACCGCGTCGGGGCTGACCTGCGGCGTGTGCCGTGCCAATTCGACCAGCTCGCCCAGCACCTTGCTGGGCACGTTGACCCCTTTGAACGTGCCGTACCCCGCCGCCATCCAGGCCGGCAGCCCGCCACGCAGGACAGACACATCTTCGTACCCGGCATCTCCAAGCCGCCCCGCCGCGCGTTCGGCCACGCCATCGCCGTGGTCGTAAAGATGAATTTCCGCCAGCCTGTCCGGCAACAGATACGGCGCACGCAGTTCCAGACGGCTGTAGGGACAGTTCGACGCGAACAGTAGGTGTCCTTCACCGTACTGGCCATGCTCGCGCACATCGACAAGCCCAAGCCGCGCGCCTGAATCCAGCCGGGCTTTCAGCGCCCCGGCCGAAACGAATTTGGTCATGTGATCATACTCGGAGTCCAATCGCCTGTGGTGCCGCCGGACGTCTTGCTGTCTCGGGAAACGCAACACCCTCAAACCAAAATCCCGATCCGGAGGCAATGAGGCTATCGCACCACCCTCCGGCCGAACCCGTCCTGCCGACGTTCGATAAGACGCCTATGGCCTTCCGTGCCCAATCGTGTAGACAGCGGCCACATCTGCCCGGCTCCTTGAAATCGGGCAGTCACGGACATGACGCCATTTCAGGACGGGACGACATGAAAGACTGGAACGCAGCCGCGTCCGCGCTTTACGACGGCAAATTTCGCAGGATGTTCATCGACGGCCATTGGTGCGAGGCCCGCTCGGGAGAGACGATCGAGGCACGCAACCCGGCGGATGGCTCGCTTCTGGCCACCGTTCCGAAGGGCGGCGCTGCGGATATCGACGCGGCCGTCACGGCGGCCCGCGCCGCCTTCGAGGGGCCGTGGTCGAAATGGACCCCGTTCGAGCGTCAGGCCCTGCTGCTGCGCATCGCCGACCGGTTCGAGGCAGAGTGGGAAACCCTCTGCCTTTCCGATACGCTCGACATGGGCATGCCGATCCAGCGCACGCTTGCCAACAGCCGCCGGGTGCTGGGCATGCTGCGCTTCTATGCCGGTCAGGCCGTGGCGATCCATGGCGCGACCATCCCCAACTCCTTCCCCGGCGAGATCTACTCCCAGACCGTGCGCGAACCTGTCGGCGTGGTCGGCGCGATCATTCCATGGAACGCCCCCATCGCCGGTTCGATCTGGAAGATCGCCCCGGCTATCGCGACCGGCTGCACCGTCGTTCTGAAACCATCCGAAGAGGCCTCGCTGACGGTCCTCATGATCGCCCGCATCATGCAGGAGGCCGGCCTGCCGGATGGCGTGCTGAACATCGTGACGGGGCTGGGCGCCGAGGCGGGCGCGGCGCTGGCGGAACATCCCGGGGTCGACAAGATCGTCTTCACCGGGTCGACCGCCACCGGTCAGGCCATCGCCCGCGCGGCCACCGGCAACCTCAAGCGCGTTTCGCTGGAACTGGGCGGCAAGTCCCCGGTCATCGTCTGCCGCGACGCGGATATCGAAAAGGCCGTGCCGGTCGCAGCCATGGCCGTCTACGCCAATTCCGGGCAGATCTGCATCGCCGGGTCGCGCCTGTTCGTCGCGCGCGAGATCCATGACGAGTTCGTGCGCCGGGTGGCCGACTATGCTGCCGGCCTGCGGATCGGCCACGGCATCGACGACCGTACCGATATCGGCCCCATCATCTCGGCCCGCCAGGCCGACCGCATCGCGGGTTTTCTCGATGCCGGCCCCCGCGAGGGCGCGCAGGTCATTACCGGCGGCGCACGGGCCGACCGCCCGGACCTTGCGGGCGGGCACTATTTCCAGCCTACGGTGTTCGGCGGCGTCACCGACACCATGAGCGTCGCGACCGAGGAAATCTTCGGTCCGGTGATCTCGGCCATGCCCTTCGACGACATCGATGAGGTGGTCGCCCGCGCCAATGCCACGCCCTATGGTCTTGCCGCCGGGGTGTTCTCAACGCATCTCGGCACGGCGCACAAGCTGGCCCACAGGCTCAAGGCCGGATCGGTCTGGGTCAACATGTACCACGCCATAGACCCCGCGGTGCCTTTCGGTGGCGTCAAGATGTCGGGGCACGGCCGCGAGGGCGGCACCGAGCACATGGAAGAATACCTCGATACCAAGGCGATCTGGATCAACGCGGACTGACCACCGGAATAGCGCAACGCAACGGACAGCAGCAATACGGGAAAGACACGTCATGCAAGTCGGCATCATCGGCGTCGGGCTCATGGGTCACGGCATCGCCCGCAACATCCTGTCGCGCGGGGGCCACGCGCTCGGCTTCCTCGACCACCCCGGCAACCAGCCCACGGCAGAGCTTACCTCTCTCGGCGCCCGGACCTGCGCGACAATCGCCGAGTTGGCGGCGGCGTCCGACGTGGTGATCCTCTGCGTCACCGGCTCGCCCCAGGTCGAGGCGATCATCGGCGGACCCGACGGCCTTGCCGCCGCCCTGCGCCCCGCCACGATCGTGGTCGACTGCTCGACCGCGCTGCCCGACTCGACCTTGCGCATGGCCGAAACCATCCGTCAGGCGGGGGGCGATTATCTCGACGCCCCGATGACCCGTACCGCGATCCACGCCAGGGAAGGCACGTTGAACCTGCTCGTCGGCGGCGCGGCCGAAACGCTGGACAGGGTGCAACCCGTCCTCGCCTCCTTTACCGAGACGGTCGAACATGTCGGCCCGCTCGGCCACGGGCACCGGATGAAGCTTCTGCACAACTACGTCTCCGTCGGCTTCATGACCCTGCTGGCCGAAGCCGCCGCGCAGGCCGCCGATTCCGGCATCGACCCGCAGGTCTTCGTCGATGTTCTGGCCGGCGGCGGCGGCACCAGCGCCGCGCTCGATCGCCTGGCGCCATACATCGTCTCGCAGGATCGCGACGCGCTGCCGTTTTTCGTCTCCAACGCATTGAAGGACATCGATTACTACCGCACCATGTCGCAGGACGCCGGGGCACGGACCGCCGTCGCCGACGGCGTCTTCGCAGCCCTTGCCGAAACAGTCGAAGCCGGTGCCGCCGATGCATACGTGCCGGAACTGGTCCGGCTGTTCAGGACGGGACAGCAGGGCTGATCCCGGCGGCCGCCACCGCCGCACGGCGCGGGGTTGTCAGCCCAAAAATACCTGTGTAGCAAATGCAAGCATTCAACGGGAGGAAATCCATGACGTTCATTACACGCGGGCTGGTCTCGACCGGCATCATCCTTGCAATGGGCCTTCCGGCCCTCGCGCAGACCGAGGTCAAGATCGGCTACGCCCTCGCGCCCGACAGCCATTACGGCGTCGCCGCCCAGAAATTCGAAGAGGTCGTCAAGGCGGAAACCGGCGACCAGTTCGAATTCAACCACTTTCCCTCGTCCGGCCTCGGCGGCGAGCGCGAGGTGATCGAGGGGCTGCAGCTTGGCACGATCGAGGCAACGATCGTCTCGTCCGGCACGTTGGCCAATTTCGTGCCCGATACCGGCGTCTTCGACATCCCCTTCCTGTTTCGCGACCTGTCCCACGCGCGCGCCGTGCTGGACGGTGAAATCGGTCAGGAAATCCTGGCAAAGTTCGACGATGTCGGCCTGCACGGTCTGGCCTGGGGCGAACAGGGCTTCCGTCACATCACCAATAACCGCAACGCCATCGAAACCCCGGCGGACGTGGAAAGCCTGAAGATCCGCACCATGGAAAACCCGGTGCACCTGGCGGCTTTCAACGCCATGGGTGCGGCCCCCACGCCGATGGCCTGGCCCGAGGTGGTCTCGTCGCTGCAACAGGGCGTCATCGACGGCCAGGAGAACCCGCTGTCGGTGATCGTGTCCGTAAAACTGGACGAGGTTCAGGAATATCTGACCCTGTCGGGCCATGTCTATTCTCCGGCCATGCTGATCGTGTCGAAACCCTTCTGGGATGGCCTCGACGACACGCAGAAAGCCGCCTTTGAAAAAGCCGCGGCCGAGGCCGTCAGCGCCATGCGCGGCTATGTCGACGATGTCGAGACGACCGGCGTCGAAACCCTGAAAGAGCGCGGCATGAAGGTCAACGAACTGTCGGCCGAACAGAAGGCCGCCTTCCAGGAGGCGATCGCCTCGGCCTATGAAGGCTATTACGAGACCTACGGCCAGGACCTGGTCGACTCGATCGTGAACTTCGAGTGACAAGACCCTGCCGGTGCCCCTGCGGCGCCGGCAGACCAACCGGGGGCGCCTCTTGAAACGGCTCGAGCATATCTTCGTCGCGGTCAACGGCTGGGCGCTCATCCTGATGCTGTCGGGCATGGCGCTTGTCGTCGGGGCGAACATCTCGCTGCGCTATTTCACCTCGCATTCCCTGCCCTGGGCCGACGAGGCGGCCCGCTACCTGATGATCTGGCTGACATTCACCGGCGCGGGCCTGATCCTGCGCATCGGCGGTCATGTCGCGATCACCAACATGCAGGACGCGCTTCCCGCCACCGGACAGCGGCTGTTGCGTGGGCTGATCGTCGTGATCCTGCTCGGGTTTTTCGGCTACATGGTCTATGTCGGCTGGCAATACGCCCAGCGGATGCAGTTCCAGGTGACGCCGGCGCTGCGCCTGCCTTTCCTCTATGTCTATGCCGCGATGCCCGTGGGCTTTGCCCTTCTCATCGTCCACCTTCTGCTGATCGCCCGCCCCTTCATAGAGGCAGGCCAGTACAAGAGCCTCAATGCCCGCGGCGTGGACGACGAAACCGTGACCGGCGGCGCCAATGGCTGAGATCCTCTTTCCGGCGCTGTTCCTGCTCCTGATACTCGGGCTGCCCGTCGCCTTCGCCATGGCGATATCCGTGTTCGTCGCGATCACGCTCGCGTCCAGCTACCAGCCGCTTGTCGTGGTGAAAGAGATGTTCTCGGGTCTCGACAGCTTTCCGCTGCTGGCCGTGCCCTTCTTCATCCTCGCCTCCGAGATCATGACCGGCGGCGCGGTGACGCTGGCGATCCTGCGGCTGGCGCAATCGCTTGTGGGGCACCTGCGCGGCGGGCTGGGCCACGCCAACGTGGTCAGTTCCGCGATGTTCGCAGGCATTTCCGGCAGCGCGCTTGCCGATGCCGCCGGCCCCGGCACCATGATGATCCGCATGATGGAAAAAGGCGGTTACGACCGGCCCTATGCCAGCGCACTGACCATCGCCAGTGCCGTCGTCGGCCCGATCATTCCACCCTCGATCACCATGATCATCTACGCGATGCAGGACCAGAACGTATCGGTCGGCTCGCTGTTCATGGCCGGAATCCTGCCCGGTCTGCTGATCACCGTGATGGTCGTCCTCGCAAATGCACGGGTCAGCCGCAAGCGCAACTACGCCTCGGGCGAGGCGATGCCGCCCTTGGCAGAGATCGCCCGCATCGCCCTTTACGCGCTGCCTGCGCTGATCCTGATCGTGCTCATCGTCGGCGGTATCCGTTTCGGCATCTTCACCCCGACCGAGGCCTCGGTGATCGCGGTGTTCTACGCTCTCTTCGTCGGCATGTTCATCTACCGCTCGCTGCGCCTGCGCGACCTGCCCGCCATCGTGCTGCGTGCCGCCCTGACCTCGGGCGCGGTGCTGCTGATCCTTGGCGCCGCCCGCGCCTTTGCCTGGGTGCTGATCATCGAAAGCATCCCGCAGTTCCTGGCCGAGACTATCATCGCCTGGGATCTCGCGCCGATCGCCTTCCTGCTGGCGGTGAACCTGCTGCTGCTGGTCTTCGGCCTGTTCATGGACCCTCTGCCGGGCGTGATGATCCTCGTGCCAATCCTGGCTCCGATCAGTTTCGCGCTGGGAATCGACCCCAACCACTTTGCCATCGTCGTGATCGTCAACCTGACACTCGGCCTGACGACCCCCCCCGTTGGCAGCCTGATCTTCGTCGTGTCCTCGACCGTGGGCCTGAAACCGTCCACCCTGATCCGCGAGATGCCTCCCTTCTTTCTGGCACTCGCCGCGGCGCTGTTGCTGATCACCTTCCTGCCTTTCCTGTCGACCTGGCTGCCCACCGCCAGTGGGTTCTAAGACCGAACCGCCAGCCCCACGCCCCGTCCGGCGCCCCTGAAACAGGCCCGTCACACCGCTGCCGGGCCGGAACCATTCCCTGACCCGGGGCGTTTTCCTCGGCAAAGGGAGATCCGGCATGTCCAGCTTTCGCGCACGTGCGCTGACCAAACCCATCTTCAAATGGGCCAAGGGTGTCCTGCCCCGTCTGTCCAAGACCGAAAGCGAGGCCCTGAACGCCGGAGAAGTGTGGTGGGAAGCCGAGCTTTTCTCCGGCAACCCCGACTGGTCCAGGCTGCACGCTGTCAGGACGCCGACGCTCTCTGCCGAGGAGCAGGCATTCTTCGACGGACCCGTGCAGCAGCTTTGCGCCATGATCGATGATTGGCAGATCAACCACGAAACCGGTGATCTCGCCCCCGAAATCTGGCAGTTCCTTCGCGAGAACAAGTTCTTCGGCATGATCATCCCGAAAGCGCATGGCGGGCTGGAATTCTCTGCCTTCGCCCATTCCGAGATCGTCCGCTACATCTCGACCCGTTCGGTAGCCGCCGCCGTGACCGTCATGGTGCCGAACTCTCTCGGCCCCGGCGAGCTTTTGCACCAGTTCGGCACCGACGCGCAGAAAAATTACTGGCTGCCCCGGCTTGCCGACGGGCGCGAACTGCCGGCCTTCGGCCTGACCAGTGCCGAGGCCGGCTCGGACGCGGGCGCGATGATCGACGATGGAATCGTCTGCAAGGGGCAATGGCAGGGCGAAGAAGTTCTTGGCATCCGTCTCAACTGGGCCAAGCGGTATATCACCCTGTCGCCGGTCTGCACCGTTCTGGGCCTCGCGTTCAAGCTGCGCGATCCAGACGGTCTTCTGGGCGACACCCCCGATATCGGCATCACCTGCGCCCTCGTTCCGACCGACCTCGAGGGTGTCGAGACCGGCCGCCGCCACATCCCCTCCTCGACAATGTTCATGAATGGGCCGACCACGGGCAAGGACGTTTTCATTCCGCTCGACCACATCATCGGCGGGCCTGAATATGCCGGCGAAGGCTGGATGATGCTGATGAGCGCACTGGCCGCGGGCCGCGGCATCTCGCTGCCGTCCATGGGCTGCGCCGCCATCGCCCTGTCGGCGCACACCACCGGCGCCTATGCCCGCATCCGCCAGCAGTTCAACCTGCCCATCGGCAAGTTCGGCGGGGTCCAGGCCCGGCTCGGACGCTTGGCCGCCGATGCCTATTCCATGGACGCCGCCCGCCACCTGACCTGCGCCGGGCTGGACGAAGGGCGCGCCCTGTCCGTCATCTCGGCAATCATGAAGGCCCACGCCACCTTCCGCATGCGCGAGGCGCTCAACGATGCGATGGACGTGCATTCCGGCAAGGCCGTAATCGACGGGCCGTCCAACTACCTCCTGCCGCTCTACCGCGCCGTTCCGATCGGCATCACCGTCGAAGGAGCCAACATCGTGACCCGCAGCCTGATCATCTTCGGGCAGGGGTCGATCCGCGCCCATCCCCACATGCTCGACAATATCCTGGCCCTGGAAGAGGAAGACCAGGAAAAGGCGCTCGAAATGTTCGACCGCTCGCTCTGGGCCCATGTCGGCCACAGCACCCGGACACTGTTCCGCAGCTGGGGCCGCGCCCTGACCGGCGGCCGCTTTGCCCCCGCTCCCGATGCAGGCGAGGCCACGCCGATCTATCGCCAGCTGTCGCGCTGGTCCGCGGCCTATGCCCTGACCGCCGACATCCTGTTCCTGTCGCTGGGCGGCGAGCTGAAACGCAAGGAGATGATATCCGGCCGCATGGGCGATATCCTGTCCGAGATGTACATCCTCTCCGCCGCCCTGAAGCGGTGGCAGGACGAAGGCCGCCAACAGGCGGACCTGCCCGTGCTGCGCTACGTCGCCGCCGACGCCTTCCACAATATCCAGACCGCGCTGGACGAGGTCATCGCCAACATCCCCGCCCGCTGGGCCGCGTGGATCCTGCGTGCCTTCACTTTGCCCGGATCGATCCAGCGCAAGCCCGACGACCGCCTCGTCGCGCAATGCAGCGACCTGCTTTATGACCCGTCCGACACCCGCGACCGTATCGTCGGGCGCATCAGCGAGGGCTGCAACAGCGACGGTGTGCAGGTGCTCAACGAATGCTACGCCAAGGTCACGCAGATGGCCCCGGTCATGAAGCGGCTGCGCGACGCGAAAAAGACCCCCGAAGAGGCGCTCGCGGCCGGTATCCTCAGCGATGCGGAAATAGCCGATATCCGCGAGATGACCGCGCTGGTGGACAAGGTCGTCGCCGTCGACGACTACGCGCCCGAAGATTTCGCCGCCCTCTTCCCGGCCCGGGATCGCGGCGACCACCCCCATCGCGAGGCCGCAGAATGACCACCCCCCAAGGCCAGCGCGTCTTTCTGGTAGACGGCGCACGTACCCCGTTCCTCAAGGCCCAGGCCGGTCCCGGCCCCTTCACGCCGGTCGACCTTGCCGTGCAATGCGGCCGCCCCCTGCTGGCGCGCCAGCCCTTCGACCGCGCGGCGCTCGACCTTGTCATCCTCGGATGCGTCAACGTCATCGCGGATGAAATGAACCCCGCCCGGGTGGCGGGCCTCCGCCTCGGGCTGCCGGAGCGTACCGTCGCCTTCACCGTTCAGATCAACTGCGGCTCGGGCATGCAGAGCATCGACACCGCCTACCGCTACATCCGCGACGGCAGCCACCAGATGATCCTCGCCGGCGGGGCCGAGGCTCTCAGCCACGCGCCCCTGACCCTGCGCCAGTCCGCCGTCGAATGGTTCGGCCGGATGAGCACTGCAAAAGGCCCGCTGGAGCAGGCAAGGAACATGGCCGGGATAAGGCCCGAGTTCTTCAAGCCGGTCATCGGCCTGGAACGCGGCCTGACCGATCCCATCACCACGCTCAGCATGGGCCAGACGGCCGAGGTGCTGGCCCATCACTTCAACATCGACCGCGAAACCGCCGATGCCTATGCCATGCAAAGCCATCACCGCCTCGCCGCCGCGCACAAGGAAGGCCGGTTGAAGGACGAGCTCATGCCCGCCTTCGCCCGCGACGGCACAGTCTATGACCACGACAACGGCGTCCGCCCCGACAGCGACATGGAGGGTCTCGCCAAGCCCAAACCGGTGTTCGAGCCGCCCTATGGCAAGGTCACGGCAGGCAATTCCAGCCAGATCACCGACGGTGCCAGCTGGTGCATCCTCGCGTCCGAAAAAGCCGTGGATGCCCACGGGCTGACCCCTCTGGCCGAGATCACCGACAGCGAATGGGCCGGCCTCGATCCGTCGATCATGGGCCTCGGTCCGGTCATGTCCTCCACCCCCATTTTGAAACGCCACGGCTACGGCATCGGCGACATCGACCTATGGGAACTGAACGAGGCGTTCGCGGCGCAGGTCCTGTCCTGTCTCGCCGCCTGGAACGACGAAGACTTCTGCCGCGAGGTGCTGGGAATGGACGCTGCCTTCGGCCGGATCGACCGCGACCAGCTGAACGTCGACGGCGGTGCCATATCGCTGGGCCACCCTGTCGGCACCAGCGGCAACCGCATCGTGCTGCACCTTGCCAATGCCATGAAGACCCGCGGCGCCAAACGCGGAATCGCCACGGAATGCATCGGCGGCGGCCTTGGCGGCGCAATGCTGCTGGAGGCCGTGCAATGACCGGACCCGTCCTGAAATTCCTCGGCGAAACGAAGCTGGAGCTTGGCCCGGTGGGCACGGCGCAGGGCAACTGGCGCACGGGCCGGGACGCAGACAACATCCTCTGGCTCGTGCTCGACAAGACCGACAGCAGCGTCAACACCATCTCCGAGGATGTCATCCGCGAGCTTGACGACCACATAACCGCAGCCGAGGCCGACAAGCCCGCAGCCCTCGTGATCCGCTCGGCAAAGAAGGCGGGTTTCGCCGCCGGCGCCGACATCTCCGGGTTCGAATCCATGACCGATCAAGGCGCGGCCGACCTGCTGAAACAGGCCCATGACGTGCTCGACCGGATCGAGGCATTGCCTTGCCCCACCATCTGCGTCGTCCACGGCGCCGCCCTTGGCGCGGGCTTCGAACTGGCGCTCGCATGCGACTACCGCATCGCCACGCCCGGTGCGTCCTTCGGCTTTCCCGAGGTGCAGCTCGGCCTGCATCCCGGCCTGGGCGGCACCTTCCGTCTGCCGGCGCTGATCGACCCGACCGATGCCATGACCATGATGCTGACCGGCAAGACCGCGCATACCAAGCGGGCCAAATCGCAGGGCATCGCCGACGCCATCGTCGAGGAACGCCACGTTGCCGCCGCCGTCAGGGCCGCCAGGAACGGCAAGATCGAGCGTCCCTCCAAGGGCCTCAAGTCCCGCGCCTTTTCACTCGACCAGGCGCGCAGTCTCGCTGCCCGCCAGATGCGCGGCAAGACCGCGGAAAAGGCCCCGAAAGAGCATTACCCCGCCCCCCACTCCCTGATCGACCTCTGGGAAGAACACGGCGACGACCGCGATGCGATGCAACAGGCCGAGATCGACAGCTTTGCCCGGCTGCTCGACACCGAGACCTCGAAGAACCTGCGCCGTGTCTTCTTCCTGCAACAATCGCTGAAGGATGCCGGGCGCGGCGAGGACGGTATCGCCCATGTTCACGTGATCGGCGCCGGTGCCATGGGGGCCGAGATTGCCGCCATCGCCGCCATCAAGGGCAAGACAGTGACGCTGGGCGATATCGAGACCGATCCGCTGGGACGCGCCATCGGGACCGCCGCGAAGATCTGCGAGGCAAAGCACCTCAGCGGCACCGAGACGCGCGACGCGCTTGACCGGCTCATGCCCGACCCGAACGGCTATGGCCTCGCCCATGCCGACCTCGTGATCGAGGCCGCCAGCGAAGAGCAGGAGATCAAGGAAAAGATCTTCAAGGGCCTCAAGGGCAGGCTGAAAAAGGACGCGATCCTCGCCACGAACACCTCCAGCCTGTCGGTCGACGATCTTGCCAGCGCCGCGCCCGCCAAGTCCCGCTTCGCCGGCCTGCATTACTTCAACCCGGTGTCCAGGGTCGACCTCGTCGAGGTGGTCAGGGGTGCTGCCACAAGCGACAGGACCGCAAGCCGCCTCGCCGCGTTCTGCGGGGCCACCGGCAAGCTGCCCGCGCTGATCACCGATTACCCGGGCTTCGTCGTGAACCGCGCGCTGGTGCCCTACATGCTCGAAGCGATGGTGCTGATGGACGAAGGTGTTTCCAGGGAAGTGATCGACACCGCCGCCATCCGTTTCGGCATGCCGATGGGGCCGGTCACGCTGGCCGACCAGGTGGGTCTGGATATCGGCCTGCACGTGGCCGAAAGCCTGGCCGAAAGCCTTGATACCCCCATGCCCCCGATCAGCGACGACCTGCGCCAGCGCGTTGACAGGGGCGAGCTGGGCAAGAAGACCGGCAAGGGTTTTTACGACTGGTCCGATGGCACGCCCCGTCCCGATGCCGACATGTCGGATGCGCCCGACGACCTGACCGACCGTCTGATCCTGCCGATGCTCAATGCCTGCGTCGAGGTGCTGCGCAAGGGCGTGGCAAAGGATGCCGACCAGCTGGATGCGGCGATGATCTTCGCCACCGGCTGGGCCCCCTTCCGCGGCGGCCCGATGCACTATGCCAAGGCCTGCGGCACCTCCGACATCACCGCTCGACTGATGGACCTCGAGTCCACCCATGGCCCGCGCTTCGCCCCTGATCCCGGCTGGTCCGACCTTGGCTGAAATGCCCGAGGTCCATACCGACGCCGACGCGATGGCGCGGGCCACCTATGACGCCACGGGGGGCGAAATACGCCTCGCCCTGCCGCTCGGCCTTGGGAAACCGATCACCTTCGTCAATGCCCTCGTGCGCGCCGCCGTCAACGACCCCGGCCTGTCGCTCAAGATATTCACCGCGCTCAGCCTGCAGCGTCCCGACCCGTCCTCGGACATCGAGGCCCGCTTCCTGACCCCGGCGATGGACCGCCTTTTCGGCAGCGCCCCGTCGCTGGCCTATGTCGACCTCATCAAGAATGGCACCCTGCCGGACAATATCGAGGTCTCGGAATTCTTCTTTCAGGCCGGCAGCTGGCTCGGCAATGACTATGCCCAGCAGCAGTATATCTCGGCCAACTACACCCATGCCCGCGACGTGCTGATCGACCAGGATCCGAACGTTCTGGCCCAGCTTATGCCGCGGCAGGGCAACAGGCTCAGCATGTCCTGCAACACCGACATATCCGCCGACCTCTTCAAGCGCCGCGCCGCGGGCGAGATGGATTTCATCGCCGTGGCCGAACGCAACGACGCCCTTCCCTTCATGGACGGCCCCGCCGCGCTGGACGCCGGGGAAATCGCCATGCTGCTGGAACCGGCCAGTCAGGTCGATCTCTTTTCCGTGCTGCGCCGCCCGGTCTCGGACGCCCAGCACGCCATCGCCCTGCATGTCTCGCGCCTCGTGCCCGATGGCGGCACGCTGCAGATCGGCATCGGCGCGATCGGCGATGCCGTGGCCAACGCGCTTATCGCCCGCGACCGTGCCGCACTCCACGAATTGTGGCGCACCGCGCCGCTGCCGCTGACCGGGGCCGAGGACGGCCCTTTTGAAACCGGCCTCTATGCCGTAACCGAAATGCTCGTTGGCGGACTTGTCGCGCTGTTCGAGGCCGACATCCTGCGCCGCGAGGTGGAGGGTGCGGTGATTCACGCGGGCTTTTTCGTCGATGCCCGCGACATGTACGAACGCCTGCGGGCCCTGCCACCCGACCGCCGCGCACGGATCCGGATGATGCCTGTCAGCTTCACCAACGCGCTTTACGGCGACGAGCCCGCCAAGCGCGCGGCCCGCCGCAATGCCCGCTTCGTCAACGGCGCCATGCAGGTCAGCCTTCTGGGCGACGCCATGTCCGACGCCGCCAGACCGGGACAGGTGGTCAGCGGCGTCGGCGGACAGTTCAACTTCTTCGAACAGGCCTTCGCGCTGGAGGATGCCAACGCCGTCCTGACCCTGCCCGCCACGCGCCACAGCGGCGGGGACGTAACGTCCAACATCGTCTGGCAACTGCCGGTCACCACCGTTCCGCGCCACATGCGCGATGTCGTGGTGACGGAATATGGCGCAGCCCACCTGCGGGGCCTGCCCGACGAGGAGGTGATCAAGCGCCTTGTCTGCATCGCCGACAGCCGGTTCCAACCCGGACTGGTGGACCAGGCGAAGAAGGCCGGCAAGCTCGATCGCGGCTGGACCGTGCCCGCCGCCCACGCCTCGAACACGCCCGACACGATCGGCACATGGCTCGCCCCCCACCGCGACACCCTCTTGCCCGACTATCCGCTCGGCACGGACTTCACCGAAACCGAGAAGCTGCTGGTCAAGGCGCTGTCCCGCCTGGGCAACACCGCCGCCAGCAAGCCCGCCCTGATGTCGCTGGTCTGGTCAGGCCTCACCGCCGCCCCGCACCCGCAGGAAGGCGCGGCAATGACGCGGATGGGCTATGACGCCACGCCGCGCCTGACCGAACCCCTGCAGGCGCGCGCCCTGCGCGGCGCGCTGCGCGGATTGACCTGAACCGCAAGGCGTCCTCGGTCGACATCACGGAACGCCGCATTACCTGTCCTCCGCAACCGACGGCAAGGCGGACAATGACAGGCACCACCCCGAACTGGCCCACCCCCACCCGCGACGCGGCAGAGGCGCATCTGGCGCAGGTCCTGCCGCGCCTCGGCACCAGCTATGCCCATCGGCGCAATGTCGATCACGGGCCGGGCCATCACGGGGACGTGTCGCGTCTCTCGCCCTATCTGCGCCGCCGCCTGCTGACCGAACCAGGCCTCATCGCCGCCGTCCTTGCCGAACACGGCGCCGAAAACGCCCGGACATATCTGCAGGAGGTTCTCTGGCGCAGCTACTTCAAAGGCTGGCTGGAACGCCGCCCGCAGGTCTGGCGCGCCTATCGTGACGGCCTTGACGGCGACATGATGCGAATGGAGACCGACGCCGGCCTGCGCCGCGCCGTCACCCGCGCCGAAACCGGCAAGACACGGCTCGACTGCATGAACGCCTGGGCGCGTGAGCTGGTCGAAACGGGCTATCTGCACAACCACGCCCGCATGTGGTTCGCCTCGATCTGGATCTTCACGCTGCGCCTGCCCTGGCGGCTGGGGGCGGATTTCTTCTATCGCCACCTGCTCGACGGCGATCCGGCGTCGAACACGCTCAGCTGGCGCTGGGTCGCGGGCCTGCACACGCGTGGCAAGTTCTATGCCGCCGAGGCCTGCAACATCACCCGCTACACCGACGGGCGCTTTTCCCCCGATGCCTCCGACCTGGCCGAGGTAAGGCACGGCCTCGAGGCGGAAGAACCGGACGGCTTGCCCGATCTGCAGCCCTTGCGCGCGCCGGCAGTGCCCGACCCCGACGCGCCCACGGTCCTGCTGATCACCGAGGAAGACTGCCGGCCCGACGACTTTCCGCTCGGCAGCCTCGATATCCGCGCCACCGCGACCCTTGCCGCCAGCCGACTGCGGTCGCCCCGGATCGTGGCCGAAAAGGTGACCGAGTTCGAAGCCGCCGCGCTGGCCGATACCGCGCAACGCATCACGGCCCGCGCCGACAATCTTCAGGCCGGCGATCCGTCCGGGCTCCTCGGCTGGGCCGCCGATCACGGCGCCACGCAGATCGTGACGCCCTACATCCCGCGCGGCCCGCTGCACGACTGGCTCACCTCCGCCCGGCCGGCGCTCGGCGCCGCCGGCATCACCCTTCGCGAATGGCGCCGCGACTGGGACACGCTGGTCTGGCCCCACGCCACGGCAGGTTACTTCAAGGTCAGCAAGAAGCTGCCCGACCTCTTGCACCGGGCCGGGCTAAGCTGATTTTTCACGCGGTGACGAACAGGTCCTTGAACTCGTCCCGCAACAGGTTCTTCTGCACCTTGCCCATCGAGTTGCGTGGCAACTCGTCCCGGACGATCAGCTTGCGGGGATGCTTGAACCGTGCCAGCGCCTGCGATGTGGCCTCGGCAATCGCGTCCAGATCCGGCGATTTGCCCGCCTCGGGCACAATCACGCCCACCACCGTTTCGCCGAAATCCGCGTGCGGCACGCCGATCACCGCGCTTTCCAGCACGCCGGGCTGTTCGTCCAGCACCAGCTCGATCTCCTTGGGATAGATATTGTACCCGCCCGAGATGATCAGGTCCTTGTTACGCCCCACGATCTGGACATAGTCGCGCTCGTCGATCACGCCCAGGTCGCCGGTGATGAAGAACCCGTTCTCGCGCAGCTCGGCGGCGGTCTTTTCCGGCATCTGCCAATAGCCCTGGAACACGTTCGGCCCGCGCACCTCGATCTGGCCCACCTCGCCCTGAGGCAGCTCCTCGCCGGTTTCCGGGTCGGTGATCTTCAGCTCCACTCCGGGCAGGGGAAAGCCCACCGTCCCGGCACGCCGCTCGCCATCATAGGGGTTCGACGTGTTCATGTTGGTCTCGGTCATGCCATAGCGTTCAAGAATGCGGTGTCCTGTGCGCTCCTCGAACTGCGTATGCGTTTCCGCCAGCAGCGGCGCACTGCCCGACACGAACAGCCGCATATGCGCCACCAGCTCGCGGTCGAACCGCGGATCGTCCAGCAGGCGCGTGTAAAACGTGGGCACACCCATCATCGACGTCGCCCGGGGCAGAAGGTCGATCACCGTGTCCAGGTCGAACTTCGGCAGAAAGAT